>NZ_JAYSEG010000058.1:0-4752 GCF_041913985.1 Arenimonas sp. | reverse complement strand
AGATCATGGTGCTCGGCGGCGGCCCCAACCGCATCGGCCAGGGCATCGAGTTCGATTACTGCTGCGTGCACGCCGCGCTCGCCCTGCGCGAGGACGGCTACGAAACCATCATGGTCAACTGCAACCCGGAGACCGTGTCCACCGACTACGACACCTCCGACCGCCTGTACTTCGAGCCGGTGACGCTCGAGGACGTGCTCGAGATCGTCGAGGTCGAGAAGCCCAAGGGCGTCATCGTGCAGTACGGCGGCCAGACCCCGCTCAAGCTCTCGCGCGCGCTCGAGGCGGCCGGCGTGCCCATCATCGGCACCAGCCCGGACAGCATCGACCTGGCCGAGGACCGCGAGCGCTTCCAGAAGCTGGTCGAGGAGCTCGGCCTGCTGCAGCCGCCGAACCGCACCGCCCGCAACGCCGAGCAGGCCATCGCCCTGGCCAACGAAATCGGCTACCCGCTGGTGGTGCGCCCGAGCTACGTGCTGGGCGGCCGCGCCATGGAGATCGTCTATTCCGACGCCGACCTTTCGCGCTACATCCGCGAGGCGGTGCAGGTGTCGAACGATTCGCCGGTGCTGCTCGACCGCTTCCTCGACAACGCCGTGGAAGTGGACGTGGACATCATCGCCGACGCCCAGGGCAACGTGCTGGTGGGCGGCATCATGGAGCACATCGAGGAAGCCGGCGTGCACTCGGGCGACTCCTCCTGCTCGCTGCCGCCGTACTCGCTGCCGGCGCACGTGCAGGACAAGCTGCGCGACCAGGTCGCCCAGCTCGCCCGCGCGCTGAAAGTGGTGGGCCTGATGAACACCCAGTTCGCCATCCACATGGACGAACACGGCGGCGACACCATCTACCTGCTGGAAGTGAACCCGCGCGCCTCGCGCACCGTGCCTTTCGTGTCCAAGGCCATCGGCGTGCCGCTGGCCAAGATCGCCGCGCGCTGCATGGCCGGCAAGACGCTGGCGGAGCAGGGCGCCACCCGGGAAATCGTGCCGGACTACTACTCGGTCAAGGAAGCGATCTTCCCCTTCGCCAAGTTCCAGAACGTCGACCCCATCCTCGGCCCCGAGATGCGCTCCACGGGCGAGGTGATGGGCGTGGGCCGCACCTTCGCCGAGGCCTTCGGTCGCGCCGAGGAAGCCGCCAACATCAAGGCGCCGATGCCCGGCAAGGCCTTCCTGTCGGTGCGCGACCCGGACAAGAAGCGCCTGCTGCCGGTGGCCAACGACCTGGTCGAGCGCGGCTACACGCTGGTGGCCACCGAGGGCACCGCGAAGTTCCTGGCCGGGCAGGGCATCGCCTGCGAGCGCATCAACAAGGTGATCGAAGGCCGCCCGCACATCGTCGACCTGATCAAGAACGGCGAGATCAGCTACATTGTGAACACGACCGAGGGCAAGCAGGCCATCGCCGACTCGTTCTCGATCCGGCGCGAGGCGCTGCAGCACCGCGTCACCTATTCGACCACCATCCCGGGCGCGCGCGCCCTGATCCGCGGCACCGACACCCGTGACAACCCCCGGGTCTGGTCGCTGCAGGAACTGCACAAGGAGCTTCACGGATGAGAGCCCCCTTGACCACCAAGGGCGCCACGCGCCTCAGGGAAGAGCTCGAGCACCTCAAGTCGGTCAAGCGGCCGGCGGTGATCAACGCCATCGCCGAGGCCCGCGCCCACGGCGACCTGAAGGAAAACGCCGAGTACCACGCCGCCCGCGAACAGCAGGGTTTCATCGAGGGCCGCATCCAGGAGCTGGAGTACGTGCTGTCGCACGCCCAGCTGATCGACGTGGCCAGCCTCAACGCGGGCAGCCGCGTGGTGTTCGGCGCCACCGTCGAGCTGGCCGACTGCGACAGCGGCGACGAGGTGACCTACCAGATCGTGGGTGACCTGGAGGCCGACATCAAGCAGGGCCTGATCTCGATCTCCTCGCCGCTGGCGCGCGCGCTGATCGGCAAGCACGAGGGCGACACCGTCACCATCCAGGCGCCCGCTGGCGCCCGCGACTACGACATCGTCGGCGTGCGCTACGAGGGCTGAGGCCCGCCCGATGCCCGCCGCCGAGGCCGCGCCCGCCGTCGTCCTGCTGTTGCCCGAACGCCGGCGTTTCGCCGGCCAGCCGCTGTCGCCCGCCGTGGCCCGTGCGCTCACGCGGGGCGACCGCGGCGCCGACGCGGAGCCCGGTGAATCCGCGCAGCTGCTGCGCTGGTTCGAGCTGCTGCCGCGCGGCTGGCCGGTAGCCGCCATCACCCGCCAGCGCGACGCCGGCGACGCCGCCGGCCAGGCCTGGCTGCGCGCCGACCCGGCCTTCGTGCGCCCGGACATGACCGGGGCCCGCGTGATGGCCATCGGCGACCTGGGCCTGTCACGCGAGGAAACCGATGCGCTGCTGGCCGAACTGCGGCCGCTGTTCGGCGACGCCGGCTTCGCGCTCAGCGCGCCGTCGCCGTCGCGCTGGTACTTGTCGCTGCCGCAGGGCGCCGCGCTGCCGGCGTTCTCGCCGCCGGAAACGGTGCTGGGCGACGACCTGTTCCTGCACCTGCCCGAAGGCCCGGAAGGCCGCCGCTGGCGCGCCCTGCTCAACGAGGCGCAGGTGCTGCTGCACAACCATCCGGTCAACGCCGCGCGCCTCGCCGCGGGCCGCGTGCCGGCCAACAGCCTGTGCTTCTGGGGCGCCGGCCGGCTGCCCGACCGCGTGCGCGGCCGGGTGGCGAAGGTCGCCGGCGACGAGGCCACGCTGGCCGCTTTGGCTGCGCTGGCCACGGAAACGGTGGGCGAGGGCACGCTGCTGGACCTGCGCGCGGCGCGCGACTGGTCGCAGGTGGAGCGCCACCTGCTCGAATCGCTCCCGGCTTCGGGCGCGGCCGGCGTGCGGCTCGACTTCGCCGACGGCGCGGCCTGGACGCTCCGGCCCGGGCAGCGCTGGCGGCTCTGGCGCCGGCCATTGGCGGCGCTGGCGTGACGCCCGCGCCGCTGCGCATCGTGCGCCGCGCGGTGCCACCGCACGGCCCCTGGCCGGAAACGGTGCCGCCCGTGCTCCAGCGCATCTACGCCGCCCGCGGCGTGCTGGATCCGGCGCAGGGCGAACTCAGGCTCGCGCGCCTGCTGCCGCCCGAATCGCTGGGCCGCGTGGCGCAGGCGGCGGCGCTGCTCGCCGACGCCATCGCCCGCGACGCGCACATCGTCGTGGTCGGTGACTTCGACTGCGACGGTGCCACCGGCACGGCCGTGGCCGTGCGCGGCCTGCGCCTGCTCGGCGCCCGCCGCGTCAGCCACCAGGTGCCGCACCGCGTGACCCACGGCTACGGCCTCACGCCGGGCCTGGTCGAACACCTGCGCGCGCTGTCGCCCGACCTGGTGCTCACCGTGGACAGCGGCATCGCCTGCCATGCCGGCATCGCCGCGGCCAAGGCCAGCGGTTGGCAGGTGCTGGTCACCGACCACCACCTGCCGGGCGAAACGCTGCCGCCGGCGGACGTCATCGTCGACCCGAACCTCGGCGACGACGCCTTCCCCAGCAAGGCCCTGGCCGGCGTGGGCGTGGTGTTCTACCTGCTGCTGGCGCTGCGCCGGCACCAGCGCGAGGCCGGCCGCTTCACCGGGCCCGAGCCCGACCTGTCGTGCCTGCTCGACCTCGTCGCCGTCGGCACCGTGGCCGACCTGGTGCCGCTGGACTTCAACAACCGCCTGCTGGTGTCGGCCGGCCTGCGCCGCCTGCGCCAGGGCCTGGGCCAGCCCGGCCTGCGCGCGCTGATCGAGCTCGCCGGCCGCGACGCGGCCACGCTCACCGCTTCCGACATCGGCTTCGCCATCGGCCCGCGCCTCAATGCCGCCGGCCGGCTCGAGGACATGGCGCTGGGCATCGAATGCCTGCTCTGCGACGACCCGGTGCGCGCCCGTGAGCTGGCCGCCGTGCTCGACCGCATCAACGCCGAGCGCAAGGACCTGCAGCAACAGATGGTGGACGCCGCCGAAGCGCTGGTGGCGGGCCTGCCGCTGGGCGAGGGCGGGGGCGAACTGCCGCCGGTGCTGTGCCTGCACGACGAGGCCTGGCACCCCGGCGTGGTCGGCCTGGTGGCCTCGCGGCTCAAGGACCGGCTGCACCGGCCGGTGCTGGCGCTGGCACCCTCGGAGCCGGGCAGCACGCTGCTCAAGGGCTCGGCGCGCTCCATCTCCGGCCTGCACCTGCGCGACGCGCTGGCGGCCGTGGACGCGCGCCATCCCGGGCTGATCGAGCGCTTCGGTGGCCACGCGATGGCGGCGGGCCTGAGCCTGGACGCCGCCGGCCTCGGCGAGTTCCGCGCCGCGCTCGAGGCCGAGGTGGCCAGCCGCCTCAGCCCCGAGCTGCTGCGCTCGGAGCTGCCCAGCGACGGCGAACTCGCGCCCGCCGAACACACCCGCGACCTCGCCGACCAGCTGCGCCTGGCCGGGCCCTGGGGGCAGGGTTTTCCCGAGCCGGTGTTCGACGGCGTGTTCCGGGTGGCCTCCTGGCGCCGGGTGGGCGAGCGCCACCTCAAGCTCGCGCTGCAGCCCGAGGCCGGCGGCACGGAGCTGTCGGCTATCCATTTCGGTGGCTGGACCGGGCAGGCCCCCGCCGGCCGCGTGCACGTGGCCTACCAGCTCGAGCCCGACGACTGGAACGGCCGCCGCGGCGTGCAGCTGCTGGTCCGCCACCTGGCGCCCCTGTAGGAGCGGGGTGAGCCCCGGCGCAGTGGGCGGGGGGGGGGGGGGCGGGATCCCCGCCCACAACAAGGGGG
>NZ_JAYSEG010000057.1:0-6003 GCF_041913985.1 Arenimonas sp. | reverse complement strand
TCGACGTCGGCCTGCGCAACCTCGACCTGATCATGGGCTGCGAGCGCCGCGTGGTTTACGACTTCGTCAACGTGGTCAACGGCGAGGCCAGCCTCAAGCAGGCCCTGATCAAGGACAAGCGCTTCGACAACCTCCACGTGCTGGCCGCGTCGCAGACCCGCGACAAGGACGCGCTGACGATGGAAGGCGTGGAGAAGGTGCTCAAGGACCTGGCCGACGAGGGCTTCGACTTCATCGTCTGCGACTCCCCGGCCGGCATCGAGAAGGGCGCGTTCCTGGCGATGTACTTCGCCGACCGCGCCGTGGTGGTGGTGAACCCGGAAGTGAGCTCGGTGCGCGACTCCGACCGCATCCTGGGCCTGCTGGCGTCGAAGACGAAGAAGGCCGAGGCCGGCGAGCGCGTGAAGGAGCACCTGCTGCTCACCCGCTACAGCCCCAAGCGCGTCGAGGCGGGCGACATGCTCTCCATCGGCGACGTGCAGGAGATCCTCGGCCTGGACGTGGTGGGCGTCATCCCGGAGTCCCCGGAAGTGCTGCAGAGCTCCAATGCCGGCGTGCCGGTGATCCTGGACGAGGCCTCGCCGGCCGGCCAGGCCTACACCGACGCCGTCGCGCGCATCCTGGGCGAAGAGCGCCCGATGCGTTTCACCACGGTCGAGAAGAAGGGTTTCTTCTCCAAGATGTTCGGGGGTTGAACCATGGGCATCCTTGATTTCCTCACCCAGCGCAACAAGAACACCGCCAACGTCGCCAAGAGCCGCCTGCAGATCCTGATCCAGCAGGAGCGCTCGATGCGCGGCGCCCCCGACTACCTGCCGCTGCTGCAGCGCGAGCTGCTGGAAGTGATCCGCAAGTACATCAACGTCGACTCCGACGCGGTGAAGGTCGACCTGCACAAGGACGGCGACTCCGAGCTGCTCGACATCTCGGTGCAGCTGCCCGAGAAGCCGGCCGCCGCCAACGGCTGAACCATGGTCCTGCGGCTGGGCGAGATCGGTTTCGGCCCGGCCGCGGCCCTGCTCGCCTCCCACGGCCTGCAATTGCAGGCCGTGCCGGAGGGCGAGCCCATCCCCGGCAGCTACTGGGGCGAATGCGAGGCCGGGCTCATCGGCAGCACCGTGTACGCCCGCGCCGACACGCCCGTGCACTCCCTGCTGCACGAGGCCTGCCACCTGATCGTGATGCCGCCCGAGCGGCGCGCCCGGGTGCACACCGACGCCACCGATTCGGTGCCCGAGGAAGACGCCACCTGCTACCTGCAGATCCTGCTGGCCGACCAGTTGCCCGGCGTCGGCCGCGAGCGCCTGATGGCCGACATGGACGCCTGGGGCTACAGCTTCCGCCTGGGCTCGGCCCGCGCCTGGTTCGAGGGCGACGCCGAGGACGCCCGCGCCTTCCTGGCCGCCCGCCAACTGCTCCCCTGAGGGACGGCCCTTGCGCGGGGCGCGCCGGGGGGTCTAGCCTTTCGGGCGCTTTCCCGCCCCGTTTCCTGGAGTATTCCCCGTGAAATCCCAACGCGCCCTGCTGGCGCTCGCCATCACCGCCGGCCTGCTGGCCCTGTCCGGCTGCAAGCCCTCCGACCAGGCCGCCCCCGAGGCGTCCGCCCCGGCCGAGGACGCCGACGCCTTCGTGGCGCGCGTCAACCAGACCGTCAAGGACACCACGCCCGAACTGACCTCGGCCGCCTGGCTGGGCGCCACCTACATCAACAAGGACACCCAGCGCCTGGAGTCCCTGGCCAACGAGCGCTGGCTGGCCAAGAACAACGAGTTCATCGCCCAGGCCAAGACCTACGACGCCGAAGGCCTGTCCGCGCCGACCGCGCGCGCCATCCACCTGCTCAAGACCAGCTCGTCCCTGCCCGCCCCGCGCGACCCGGCCAAGCTCAAGGAACTCACCGAGATCACCAGTCGCCTGGGCGCCACCTACGGCGCCGGCAAGTGGTGCGTGGACGGCAAGGACTGCAAGGACATCGGCCAGGTCAGCGAGATCCTCGCCGACACCGAGGGCAGCAGCTACGAGCAGATGAAGGCCGCCTGGGAAGGCTGGCACACCATCGCCCAGCCGATGCGCAAGGACTACGAGCGCTTCGTCGAGCTCACCAACGAAGGCGCCCGCGAGATGGGCTTCGCCAACACCGGTGAAGTGTGGCGCGCCGGCTACGACATGACCCCGGCCGACTTCCAGACCGAGGCCGACCGCCTCTGGGGCCAGGTGCAGCCGCTGTACGAGCAGCTGCAGTGCTACACCCGCGGCAAGCTCGAGGAGAAGTACGGCGAGCAGGGCTCGATCGACGGCATGATCCCGGCCCACCTCACCGGCAACCTCTGGCAGCAGGACTGGGGCAACCTCTGGCCGCTGCTGCAGCCCTACGAGGGCGTGGGCAGCCTGGACGTGACCGGCGCGCTGAAGAAGCAGCGCGACGCCATCCTGGCCGACCTGGTCTCCAAGGCCGGCGGCATGGGCAAGCTCACCGCCTCGCAGCAGGTGGAGATCGAGCGCCAGGCCGACCTGGAGATGGCCACCCGCATGACCAAGCTGGCCGAGAGCTTCTACACCGGCCTGGGCATGCCGGCGCTGCCGGAGTCGTTCTACACCGAGTCGCAGCTGGTGCAGCCGCGCGACCGCGACGTGGTCTGCCACGCCAGCGCCTGGCCGATGGACACCGTGGGCGAGGACGTGCGCATCAAGATGTGCATCAAGCCCAACGAGGAAGAGCTCACCACCATCTACCACGAGCTCGGCCACATCTATTACTACCTGGCCTACAAGGACCAGGCCCCGGTGTTCCAGAACGGCGCGCACGACGGCTTCCACGAGGCCATCGGCGACACCATCGTGCTGTCGATGACTCCGGAATACCTGGCCTCGATCGGCCTGGTCGACAAGCCGGCCGTCAGCGAGGAAGCCGTGATCAACGGCCAGATGCGCATGGCCCTGGCCAAGGTGGCCTTCCTGCCCTTCGGCCTGATGATCGACCGCTGGCGCTGGGGCGTGTTCGACGGCTCCATCACCCCGGACAAGTACAACCAGGCGTGGTGGGAGCTGAAGGCCAAGTACCAGGGCGTGGCCCCGGCCGGCGGCGCGCGCGGCGAGGAGTTCTTCGACGCCGGCGCCAAGTACCACGTGCCGGGCAACACCCCGTACACGCGCTACTTCCTGTCGCACGTCCTGCAGTTCCAGTTCTACAAGTCGCTGTGCGACGCGTCGGGCCACACCGGCCCGCTGTACACCTGCAACTTCGCCAACAACCCGGAAGCGGGCAAGCGCTACTGGGCGATGATGCAGCGCGGCGCCAGCCAGCCCTGGCAGCAGACCCTCAAGGAGCTGACCGGCGGCGAGCAGATGGACGCCTCGGCGGTGCTGGAATACTTCGCGCCGCTGCAGTCGTGGCTCGAGGAGCAGAACAAGGGCAAGACCTGCGGCTGGGAAGCGGCCAAGTCCTGATCCCGCGCCACGCGCAAGACCACAACGGCCGGCGGGGCAACCCGCCGGCCGTTGTTTTTTGGTGGTAGCGTGGCGCCATGGAAGAACTGCAGGTCCAACGCGCCACCCACCACGAACTCGACGCCCTGCTGCCGCTGTTCGCCGGCTACCTGCGTTTCTACGACAAGCCCGTGGACGAGGCGCGCGTACGCGGCTTCCTCAGCGCCCGGCTGCGGGCGAACGAATCGGTGGTGTTCCTGGCCCGGCGCGGCGAAACCCACCTGGGCTTCGTGCAGCTCTACCCGGCCTGGTCGAGCCTGTCGCAGGCGCGCAGCTGGATCCTCAACGACCTGTTCGTGGCCCCGGAAGGCCGCGGCGGCGGCGTGGCGCAGGCGCTGATGGAAGCCGCGCGCCGCCTTGGCGCCGAGACCGGCGCGGTGGAAATGTTCCTGCAGACCGCGCGCACCAACACCGCGGCCCAGCGCCTGTACGAATCGCTGGGCTGGCGCCGCGACGACGAATTCCTGGTTTACACGCTCGACCCGCGCGTCTAGCCCACGCGGGCGCTGTGCACCACGTACCAGCGCCACAGCCCCCAGGCCACCAGGGTGAATGCCGCGGACGTCACCGCCATCAGCAGCCCGTCGTGGCTCACCAGCGGCGACAGCAGGCCGGCGATGGCGGCGTTCGACAGCAGGCCCACGAAGGCCTGCATCGACGACGCGCCGCCGCGCTGGCGCGGGTACATGTCCAGCAGCGCCAGCGTGACGATGGGGAACACCAGGGCGATGCCGAACGCGCCCAGCGCCGTGGGCAGCACCGCCCAGGGCAGCGTGGGCGCGTCGGTGAGCGCGTTGTAACCCAGGTTGTAGGCCGCGGCCACGCCGCAGCAGGCGAAGCCCCACTCCACCAGCCGCCGGCCCGGCACGCGGCCCGCCGCCTTTCCGCTGACGAACGCGCCCAGCATCATGCCGCCGATGGTGGGCGCGAAGAACCAGACGAAATCCTGCACGCCCAGGCCCAGCAGCCCCATCACGAAATCCGGCGCCGAGGCGATGTACAGGAACAGCGCGCCGAAGTTCGCGGTGCCGGCCAGCGCCAGCAGGCGGAACTTGCGGTTCGACAGCATGGAACCGTAGTCGCGCGCCAGCGTCACCGGGTGCAGCGGCACGCGGTTTTCCGGCGGGTGGCTCTCGGGCAGGCCCCAGGCGGTGAGCGCCAGCAGCAGGGCGCCGAACGCCGCCAGGAACCAGAAGATGCCGTGCCAGTTGGAATAACCCAGGATCCAGCCGCCGATCACCGGCGCGATGGCCGGCGCGACGCCGAAGATCATCGAGATCTGGCTCATCAGGCGCTGGGCGTCGTCGCCCTGCAGGCAGTCGCGCACCACCGCGCGCCCCACGATCAGGCCCACGCCGGCGGACAGGCCCTGCACCGCCCGGTAGGCCAGCATGGTGGCCATGTCGGTGGCCAGCGCCGCGCCCACCGAAGCCAGCGTGAAGAGCACGATGCCGGCCAGCAGCACCTTCCTGCGGCCCACCGCGTCGGAAATGGGGCCGTGGAACAGCGACATGGCCGCGTAGCCGATCAGGTACACGCTGATCGTCTGCTGCATGGCCACTTTGCCCACGCCCAGGTCGCCGGCCATCACCGGGAAGGCCGGGAACACCGTGTCGATGGAGAACGGGCCGAACATGGCCAGGCCGCCCAGGATCAAGGCCAGCCGGGCGCGGGAGATTTGCAGGTGGTGGATCATGGGGGCCACGCGGGGGAAAACCGTGCCAGCATACGCCGGCCCCGCTGGCCGCGCCTTGAATGGCGCCACGAATGACGCCACCTGCACACCATGACCGACGCCGCCCCCGCCGCTTCCGATTCCCCGCCCGTGCCCGAGCGCAGCGTCGCCGCCGTGCTGCGCGAACTGCTGCCCTTCCTCAAGCCCTACACCGGCCGCATCCTGCTGGCCCTGGCCTGCCTGGCCACCGCCAAGTTCGCCAACCTGGGCGTGCCGCTGGTGCTCAAGGAGCTGGTGGACAGCCTGGACGTGGCGCCCAGCCTGCTGGTGCTGCCGCTGGGCCTGCTGGTGGCCTACGGCGCCGCGCGGCTGTCGGTGACGCTGTTCACCGAGCTGCGCACCATCGTCTTCGCCCGCGTGATGGCGCGCAGCTCGCGCACGGTGATGCTGCGCGTGTTCCGGCACCTGCACGCGCTGAGCCTGCGCTTCCACCTCAACCGGCGCACCGGCGGCGTGGCGCGCGACGTCGAGCGCGGCGGCACCGCCATCTCCGACCTGCTCGACTGGACCATCTACACCATCCTTCCCACCCTGCTCGAGATCACGCTGGTGACGGCGGTGCTGGTGTGGCAGTACGACTGGACCTTCGCCGCCATCACGCTCGGCACCATCGCGGCCTACGTGGCCTGGACCTTCCGCGTCACCGAGTGGCGCACGCGCTTCTACCGCGCCGCGGTCGAGGCCGACACCCGCGCCAGCGCCCGCGCGGTGGACTCGCTGCTCAACTACGAGACGGTGAAGTACTTCAACAACGAGGACCACGAGGCCCGGCGCTACGACGA
>NZ_JAYSEG010000056.1:0-6306 GCF_041913985.1 Arenimonas sp. | reverse complement strand
GGTGGTCGGCCCCGCCTCCCCCCCCCCCCCCCCCGGCGGCGGGCGGGGGCCCCCGCGGCCCCCCCCGCGGGGCGCGCCCCCCCCCCCCCCCCCGCTCCTACAGGAGCCGCGTGTAGCGCGATCCGGCCCGGCGGCTCAGGGCAGGGCGCCGAGGTTCTCGCGCGACAGCGGCGCCAGCGCGCCGTCCTTGAACGCACGCGGCGTGGTGGCGATGTCGGCGTCGCCGGGCAGCGGCGCGCCTTCGGCCACGTGCTTCCACGCCGCATCCAGCGCGCGGTAGCCGTAGGGCAGCATCGGCAGGTAGCGCATGCCCAGCACCGGCAGGCCCAGGAAGGCGTCGAAGTGCTGCGCGTTGTGCACCCGCCAGTAGCTCACCGGGCGGCCCTGCGCCTCGGCCCAGCGCGCATAGGCGCCGCCGCTGAAGGCTTCCGGCACCAGGCCGTCGTCGGTGCCGTGCACCACGATCACCGGCAGGCCGGCGCGCGGCGGCGCGGCGCGGGTGGCCTCGATGCCGGCGCGCACGGCGCCCTTGGCGTCGTCCCAGAGCGCGCGCAGGCAGGTGTTGCCCGGCAGGCTGGGGTCGTTGCCGCTGGCCATGGCGTCGCGCAGGCCAACGCCGCTGCCCGGCGGGATGCCGCTGGCGTCGCTCCACCACGCGGCGCGTTCCGCGGCGGTGGGCGCGCGCGCCACGCCGTCGGCGCCCATGGCGGCGAAGGAATAACCGCAGGGCATGTCGGCCGGGCCGGTACGCGCATAGGCGGAGGCGTAGGTGACGTTCACCGCGCGCCAGAGATCGAAGTTGCTGCTGAGCACGCCGGCGGCGACGGTCGCGTCGGTCCAGCCGCCGGCGAGCAGGTGTTCGCGCGCGGCTTCGGCCTGGGCCTGGGCGTCGTCGGCGGACAGCAGGCCGGCGGCCTTGAGCGAGGCGCAGCGGTTGGCGCCGGCGGGTGACTTCGCGCCACCCGGGCGGGCCAGCAGCACGCCGTCGTAGGCGGCGGCGTTGAGCGCGCAGGGCATCCACAGCGCGGCGTCGGTGGAGTAGTCGTAGAGCGCGCGGCCCTGGTCGCCGGCCAGCACGTTGGGCGAGACCGCGACGACGGCGTCGAAGGTGCTGCCCGGCAGTTCGGCCGCGCGCAGCACCGCGCCGCCGCCGTTGGAGACGCCGACGGCGATCACGCGGGTGGATTCGTTCGTCCACGGGCCGGCCTCGGGGTGCGCGAGCTCGAGCACCTGCAGCGCCACGGCCGCGGCCTGCTCGACGTGGCGGCCCCAGTCGGCCTCGGGGTTGTCGCCCGAATGCGCGTGCTTGACCGCGATGGGCGCGATGCCATCGCCGGGCGCGGCGCGCGGCACGTTGAATTCCACCGGTGCGCCGTCGGACGCCAGCTGGCCATTCAGCGCGAAGCCGCGGCCGTCGGTGGTGTCCACGTAGCCGGTGCCGGCGCCCTTGTCGGTGTAGGCCACCGCGCAGCCGCGCGGCAGGCCCCAGGCGCCGGCCAGGGCGATGGCGCCGTAGATGCCGCGCGAGCCGGACGAGGCCGTGACCACCACGCAGCGCGCCTGCGCGTCGAAGGCGTCGGGCAGCTGCACCATCACGCGGTGCGGCTGCTTGCGGCCGGGCAGGCGCGCCAGCGCGTGGTATTCGCGGCCGGGCACCGGCGCCAGCTGGCCGTAGACCTCGCCATAGCCGCCACCGGGCGCGAGGTCGGCGATGCCACGCCAGTTCGTCCATACCGCGCGGCGGCGGAGTTCCGTGGCGGTCGGCGCGTCGGGGTTGGCGAAGGCGGGTGGCACCGCGCTGCGCAGGCCCGCTTCGCCGAGGCCGGCGGTGAGCAGGTCGTCGCCGTCGCGGTAGGTTTTCAGGTCGAGGCCCGCTTCGAGGTCGGGCGCGCGGGGCGCGACGCCGGCGCAGCCGGCCAGCAGGAGGGCGGCGGCGAGGCCGGCGAGCGGAAGCAGGGCGGGGGATCGGTTCATGGCCAGACCTTAGCAATGGCGCCGGCGGCCGGCATCGTACCTTGGTACGACGCGCCGGAAACACGCGCCTGCTAGGGTGGGGAATCGTTTACGAAACAAGGATCAAGGCCATGGGCGACACCTTCCTGCGCGGCCGCACGGCGCTGGTCACGGGCTCCACCTCGGGCATCGGCTTGGCCATTGCCCGGGCGCTGGGCGCAGCCGGGGCGCGCGTGGCGGTGAACGGCCTGGGCAGCGAGGAGCAGGTGGTCGCCGCGCTCGCCGCGGTGCGCGAAGCGGGGGCGCCGGAGGCCCGCCACTTCGGCGCCGACCTCTCGGACGCCACCGCCGTGGAAACCATGATGCAGTCGCTGGCCGACTGGGGCCCGGTGGACGTGCTGGTGAACTGCGCCGGCGTGCAGCACACCGCGCCGATCGGCGAGATGCCGGCCGCCACCTGGGACAAGCTGATCGCCATCAACCTCAGCGCCGCCTTCCACACCATGCGGCTGGCGATGCCGGGCATGGCCGCGCGTGGGTTCGGGCGGGTGGTGAACATCGCCTCGGTGCACGGGCTGGTGGCGTCGGTGAACAAGTCGCCCTACGTGGCCAGCAAGTTCGGCCTGGTGGGCCTGAGCAAGGTGGCCGCGCTGGAAGCCGCGGGCGCCGGCAGCCGCGCCAGCGGCGGCGTGACGGTGAACTGCGTCTGCCCGGGCTGGGTGGAAACGCCGCTGATCGAGCCGCAGATCGCCGCCCGCGCCGCCGCGCATGGCGGCGACCGCGACGCCGGCGTGCGCGCGCTGCTGGCCGAGAAGCAGCCCAGCGGCCGCATGTCGCTGCCCGAGGACATCGCCGCCACCGTGCTCTTCCTGTGCCGCCCCGAAGCCCACAACCTCACCGGCGCCGCCATCCCCGTCGACGGCGGCTGGACCTCGCAGTAGCGAGGCGAACCAGGTTCATTTTCCGCCCCGGCAAGATGGCCCAGGACCGGCTGCCCCGGCGGCGAAAAATGAACCTGGTTCGTTTGGTTCACGTAGAGTCGCTGCATGACACGGTTGCTGATCGCCGACGACCACCCGCTGTACCGCCTCGCGCTGACGCAGGCGGTGCGCGGCGTGCTGCCCGAGGCGGTGATCGGCGAGGCCGAGGACCTGCCGGGCGTGCAGGCCGCGCTGGCCGAACACCCCGACACCGACCTGGTGCTGCTCGACCTGCACATGCCCGGCAGCCACGGCCTGGTGGGCCTGGCCTCGCTGCGCGCCGAGCACCCCGGCGTGGCCGTGGCCATGATCTCGGCGCATGAAGACCCGGCCACCATCCGTCGCGCCCTGGCCTACGGCGCCGCCGGCTACCTGACCAAACGCGCCGACCTGGCCGAACTGCAGGCCGGCCTGCGCGCCGTGCTGGCCTGCGAGGAATGGCTGCCGCCGACGCTGCGCGAAGCCGTGGCCGGCGCCTCGCCCGACCCCGGCGACCGCGAAACCGCGGCCCGGCTCGCCACGCTCAGCCCGCAGCAGTTCAAGGTGCTCACGCGCGTGGCCGAGGGCCGGCTCAACAAGCAGATCGCCGACGAACTCGGCATCCAGGAGCGCACGGTGAAGGCGCACATGAGCGCCATCTTCGAGAAGCTGGGCGTGCGCAACCGCACCCAGGCCGGCGTGCTGCTCGGTTCGCTGGCGCTGGGCGACCCGGCGCGCGAAGCCTGATCAGCGCCAGAAGGGAATGACCCAGGGCAGGGTCACGTCTTCGTCCTTCGCCCTCTCGTCGCCGGGCTCCGGCGGCATCACCGCCAGCTCGTGCCGGCCCGGCGCGAGCGAGGCCACCGGCAGCATGTAGAGCAAACCGCGCAGGTCGCGGCGCGGGTCGGCGTACCACTGCGGCGCCGGCGCGGGCTGGCCGTCGAGGGTGACGGTGAAACCCTTGGCCACGCAGGCCAGCAGTTCGCGGCGGCGTTCGCGTTCGTCGGCATCGAGCGCCTTCGACGCGGCGTTGCCGCCGCAGCCCGCGAACAGCTCGCCGTGCAGCGCCGGCACGTAGGGCACCACCAGCGCCAGGTAGTCGCCCTTGGCCACCGGCGCCGGCACGAAGGGCACCGCCGGCACCATGCCCGGTTCGTGCATCGAGGCGTAGTTGCGGCCGTCCACGCTGTCGGCCATGCCGCGCTGCGGGTAGGGGAAGGCGGCATAGCTGCCCAGGCCGAACTGGTTGCGCGTGAGCGCCAGGCCCGCGGTGCTGCCGAGCATGCCGGCGAGCATCACCGCGAACACCACCAGCATGCCCTTCTTCTCGCCGACGTGGGTTTGGAACACCGCGACCATCGGGTTCGAATCGCGGCCCATGCCGACGCGCGAGTAGAACTCCAAGGTCTTTTCGCAGGCGCGGCGCAGCCAGCTGTCGGGCGCCAGCTTGTCGCCGCGCCGCTTGTCGACCATGGCGGCGGCCATCAGCGGCAGGAAGGTCGCCACCGACAGCAGGGCGAAGAGGGTACTGGTGTCGTCGGGACGCTGGAGCAGCCAGCCCACCCCCATCGCCACCAGGAAAAGCAGCGACACCAGCACCGAGATTGGCACCAGGATCATCGCCAGCGAAATGCCCAGCGCGAACACCGTGGTGGCCAGGTTGTCGGTGGCCTCGACGCGCTCGGGGATCGGCTTCCAGCGCCGCATCATCAGCGCGCGGTGGATCGGCCCGCCGCGCAGGCGCTCGAAGCGCGGGCCGCCCGGATAGACCGAATCCACGCCCACCAGCGCCACCCACCAGGCGCGCAGCAGCAGGTGCAGCGCGAAGGTCATCGTCAGCAGGGTCAGGGCACCGTTGCCGTAGGTGAACAGCACGGCGAAGATCATGCGCGGGTTCTCGGCCAGGCGCGGGATCAGGCCGCTGCCCCAGGCGGTCATGGCCTGCGTTGCCTGGAACATCGCGAACACCGTGGCGCCCGACAGCAGCAGCTCCATTTCCCAGGTGGGCGTGGTGCGCTTGGGCAGGGCGGTCGGCGACGCGTCGGTCTCGGGGCTGTCCTGCATGGGCATCGGTGCTGGTCCTTCGGAATGCGGCCTAGCCTGTCAGACGCCCCGCGGGCGGACAAGGTGACGGTGTTAGCATCGCGGCCATGAGATGGCTGCTGGCGCCGCTGGTGTTGCTGGGCGTGGCCTGGGCCAGCCCGCTGAGCCTGGCCGGCCTGCTGGCGGGGCTGGCGGCGCTGCCCTTCGGCGCGCGCCCGCGCTGGTCGGACGCGGCACTGGTGTTCCACCGCTACCCCTGGGGCCCGGGCGGGGCCCTGACCCTGGGCAACGTGATCCTGCATACCGGCCAGTCGCTGGACGAAAGCACGGTCACCTACGCCTGCGCCGCCCGCGGCGGCCGCGACGAAACCGTGCGGCTGGGCGACCACGAGCGTGCCCATGTCTACCAGGCGCTGGCGCTGGGGCCGCTGTTCCTGCCGCTGTACTTCGCCTGCGGCGGCATCAGCCACCGCAACCGCTTCGAGCAGGCGGCCGACCGCTACGCCCGCAGCGGCCGCGGCTGGTGGCCCTGGGCCCGCGATTGACCGCCCGCAAACCGCCACGCGGCGACGCTGGTAGACTGGTTTCACGTTCCCGACACACGGTGCCGCCATGCAGGCCCTCGATTTCCCCGGCTGTGGCCAGCTGTTCGCGATGATCGACGCCGCCGTCGCCACCGGCTGCGAGCGCGAAACCACCACCCGCATCCGCAACGGCCTGGCCGAGCTCATCCGCACCCAGGCGGTGCAGCTGCCGCCCTGCGTGCTCGAGCCGGTGGCTGACCACTACGCCCGCCGCGAGCTCTACCGCTGCGAGGAAAGCGGCTACAGCGTGGTCGCCATGACCTGGGGCCCGGGGCAGGGCACGCCCATCCACGACCATTCCGGCCTGTGGTGCGTCGAAGGCGTCTGGCACGGCCAGCTGGAAATCACCCAGTACGAGCTGCGCGAGCAGGACGGCGAACGCTTCCGCTTCGAGCCCGTGGGCACCAACATCGCCGGCGTCGGCTCGGCCGGCAGCCTGATCCCGCCGCACGAGTACCACACCATCCGCAACCCCAGCGCCGATGCGGTGGCGGTGTCGCTGCACATCTACAAGCGCGCGCTCACCTGCTGCTCGATGTTCCACCCGGAGCAGGGCGACTGGTACGCCCGCGCCGCCCGCCAGCTGGGGCTGGACGAGGCCGCCTAGGCTATAATCGCCGCGCCCACGTGCCGGTGTGGCGGAATGGTAGACGCGGGGGACTCAAAATCCCTTGCCAGCGATGGCGTGTAGGTTCGAGTCCTATCACCGGTACCAAAGAAACGGGGTCAGGTTCACTTATTGGCGGCGATAGCCGCCAATAAGTGAA
>NZ_JAYSEG010000055.1:0-6552 GCF_041913985.1 Arenimonas sp. | reverse complement strand
CGGCCAGGTTGCGCACGCCCACCGCGCTCATCAGCTTGTAGCGGCGCTCCATCTCGGCCACGCACCAGCGCAGGCCGTTGGCGGCCTCCTTCATGTCGGTGACCACCGGCGCCAGCAGGTGCGGGATGTTCTGGTAGACCGACAGCTCGAGCATCTTCGGGTCGATCATCAGCATGCGCACGTCCTTGGCGCTGCTCTTGTAGAGCAGGCTCAGGACCATGGCGTTCACACCCACCGACTTGCCCGAACCGGTGGTGCCGGCCACCAGCAGGTGCGGCATGCGGGCCAGGTCGACCACCACCGGGCGGCCGGCGATGTCCTTGCCCAGCGCCATCGCCAGCGGCGAGGCCAGCTTGTCGTATTCCTTCGAACGCAGGATTTCGCTGAGGTAGATGGTTTCGCGGTGCGAGTTGGGGATTTCAAGGCCCACCACCGACTTGCCGGGGATGACGTCGACCACGCGCACCGACTTCACGCTCAGGCCGCGGGCGATGTCCTTGTCGAGCGAGCTGATCTGGCTGCCCTTAACGCCCGGCGCCGGCTCCATCTCGAAGCGGGTGATGACCGGACCCGGATAGGCGCCGACCACCTGCACTTCCACGCGGAAGTCCTTGAGCTTGAACTCGATCTGGCGCGAGAGCGTTTCCAGGGTTTCCTCGGAATAGCCCTTGGGCTGCTCCTTCGGGTCGTCGAGCAGCGACAGCGGCGGCAGGCCTTCGCCGCCCGAAGCGTTGAACAGCGGGATCTGCTGCTCGCGCTGGGCGCGTTCGGATTTTTCGATGACCGGCTTGGGTGGCGGCTCGATCTTCACCGGCTCGCGCTTGGCGCGCTTGATGGTCTCGACCTTGCGCACTTCCTCGCGCTCTTCGCGCATGGCGCGGGCGCGCTGCCACTCCGCGGCCTGGCGGGTGCCCTCGCCCAGGCGGCCGAACAGCGCCAGCACCTTGCCGCCGATCCAGTCCATCAGCGCGAACCAGCTCAGGCCGGTGGCCAGGGTGACCGACATCAGCAGCACCGCCAGCAGGAACAGGTGCCCGCCCATGCCGCCGAACACCTTGCGCATCGAGGTGCCCACCAGCTGGCCCAGGATGCCGCCCGATTCGGCCGGCAGGTTCGGCGCCGAGCCGCCCAGCACGTGCACCAGGCCGCAGGCCGACACCAGGAAACCGACGATGCCGACCAGGCGCAGGGCCGGGCCGAAGTCCACCCGGCCGTCGCCGTCCGAGTCCAGGCCGAACAGCGCGATCCAGGCGATGCCGCCCAGCACCACCGGCACGGTGTAGGCCACGTAGCCGAAGAACCAGAAGGCCAGGTCGGCCAGGTAGGCGCCCACCAGGCCGCCCACGTTGTGCAGCGGGCCGGCCACGGTGCCGGTGCGCGACCAGCCCGGGTCGTCGGTGTGGTAGCTGAGCAGGCTGGCCAGCAGGTAGAGCAGCAGCGGCGACAGCGCGACGAGCGCGAGTTCGCGCCAGAGCTTCTGGCGGCGGTCCATGCCGGCGTTGGTGCTTCGATCGGGAGTGCGCGCCACCGAGAGGAACTGCCTCAGAAGGTCGTGATAGATGCCTGTTTATACAGCAGTTCACGCAGCGGCGCCCACTGCCCCCTGACACGCCGCCGCAACGCTGGGAAACCCCGGTTCGCCTTGATTTGGCCCGCCGTGGCCTACAAGCTACATGGCCTTCGCGACACCACCCCACGAACCAGAAGAATCATACATGACCGCCCCCAAGCACAGCCGCCTGCTCATCCTCGGTTCCGGCCCCGCCGGTTATTCGGCCGCCGTCTATGCCGCCCGCGCCAACCTCAAGCCGGTGCTGGTGACGGGCCTGCAGCAGGGCGGGCAGCTGATGACCACCACCGAGGTGGACAACTGGCCGGGCGACGCCCACGGCCTGATGGGCCCGGACCTGATGGCGCGCATGCAGGCCCACGCCGAGCGCTTCGAGACCGAGATCATCTTCGACCACATCCACACCGCCGACCTCTCGCGCCGGCCCTTCCGCCTCGTCGGCGACAGCGGCGAATACACCTGCGACGCGCTCATCATCGCCACCGGCGCCAGCGCCAAGTACCTGGGCCTGGAGAGCGAACAGAAGTTCATGGGCAAGGGCGTGTCGGCCTGCGCCACCTGCGACGGCTTCTTCTTCCGCGACCAGGACGTGGCGGTGATCGGCGGCGGCAACACCGCCGTCGAGGAGGCGCTGTACCTGTCGAATATCGCCCGCAAGGTCTACCTGGTGCACCGCCGCGACAAGCTGCGCTCGGAAAAGATCATGCAGGACAAGCTCTTCGCCAAGGCCGCGGCCGGCAAGGTGGAGCTGGTCTGGGACCACACGGTGGACGAGGTGCTGGGCGACGATTCCGGCGTCACCGGCATGCGCCTGCGCTCCACCAAGGACGAAACGACCCGCCAGATCGCCGTGCAGGGCTTCTTCGTGGCCATCGGCCACACGCCGAACACCTCGCTGTTCGAGGGCCAACTGGCCATGCGCAACGGCTACCTGACCATCAGGTCGGGCCTGGAAGGCAATGCCACCGCCACCTCGGTGCCGGGCGTGTTCGCCGCCGGCGACGTGGCCGACCAGGTCTACCGCCAGGCCATCACCTCGGCCGGCTTCGGCTGCATGGCGGCCCTCGACGCCGAGAAGTTCCTCGACAAGGAATGACCTGTTGGAAGGCCTTCAGGCCTGACCGGGCCCATCGGGCCTGAAGGCCCTCCCACATGCAACTCAAGCTCCACGAGCGCCTCGACGAGATCCCGGCCCTGGCCTGGGACGCACTGCACGGCAGCGCCAACCCCTTCCTGGCGCACGCCTTCCTGGCCGGGCTGGAGCGGCACGGCTGCCTGCGCCCGGCCTGGGGCTGGACCCCGCGGCACGCCTCGCTCTGGCGAGACGGCGAGCTGGTGGCCGCGGCGCCGGCCTACCTCAAGGCCAACTCGCACGGCGAGTTCGTGTTCGACCAGGCCTGGGCCCAGGCCCACGCCCGGTTCGGCCGCGCCTACTTCCCGAAATGGCTGGTGGCGGTGCCCTACTCGCCCGTCACCGGCCCGCGCCTGCTCGCGCGGGACGCGGCCGACCGCGCCGCGCTGGCGGCCGCGATGGTGGCGCAGTGCCAGCGCGACGGCCTGTCCTCGCTGCACGTGAACTTCCACCCGGAAGCCGAGGACGCGGCCTTCGACGACAGCTGGCTGGCGCGCGAGGACGTGCAGTTCCACTGGCGCAACCGCGGCTGGGCCGACTTCGACGCCTTCCTGGCCGCGCTTCAGCCCAAGAAGCGCAAGAACCTGCGGCAGGAGCGCGAGAAGGTGGCGCGGGCCGGCTTCCGCTTCCGCACCGTGCACGGCGACGAGGCCGGCGAGGCCGACCTCGAGGCCATGCACTACTTCTACTGCCGCACCTTCGCCGACTACGGCAACCACCCGGCCCTGACCCTGGACTTCTTCCGCCACCTGGCCACGGCCCTGCCCCGGCAACTGGTGCTGTTCCTGGCCGAACGCGGCGACGACACCGTGGCCGGCGCGCTCTGCCTGCGCGGCGGCGACACGCTCTACGGCCGCTACTGGGGCGCCCACGAGGCCGCACCCGGGCTGCATTTCGAAACCTGCTACCACCAGGGCATCGACTACTGCCTGCGCGAGGGCCTGCAGGTCTTCGAACCCGGCGCGCAGGGCGAACACAAGGTGGCGCGTGGTTTCCTGCCGGTGCTCACCCGCAGCCACCACCACGTGGCCGCCGCCGATTTCGCCGAGGCGCTGCGCGGCTGGTGCGCGCAGGAACGCGCCGGCGCCCGCCGCTACCGCGACGCCGTGCTGGCGCACAGTCCCTACCGCGATGACGATCCGGCTGCCGCTGCTGGGCCCTGACCCGGAGGCGCCGTTCCCGCCGGCCTGGCGGGCGCTGCGCGAACCCAACGGCCTGCTGGCCATGGGCGGCGACCTGTCGCCCACGCGGCTGCTCAACGCCTACCGGCACGGCATCTTCCCCTGGTTCTCCGAGGGCGAACCGATCCTGTGGTGGTGCCCGGACCCGCGCATGGTGTTCGACACCGCGCAGGTCCGCCTGTCCTCGCGCTTCCGCCGCGAACTGCGCCGTTCGCCCTGGCAGGTGCGCGCCGACACCGCCTTCGACGCCGTCATCGCCGCCTGCGCGCACACCCCGCGCCCCGGACAGGACGGCACCTGGATCACCCCGGCGATGGCGGCGGCCTACCGCGAACTGCACCGGCTGGGACACGCGCACAGCGTCGAGGTGTTCGCGGGCGAACGCCTGGTGGGCGGCATCTACGGCGTGGCGGTGGGCCGGATGTTCTTCGGCGAGAGCATGTTCAGCGCCGAATCGGGCGGCTCGAAGGTGGCGCTGGCCGGCCTGGCCCAGCTGCTGGCCGGCTGGGGCTGGCCCCTGCTCGACGCCCAGGTGCGCAACCCGCACCTTGAGTTCCTCGGGGCCCGGCTGCTGCCCCGCGACGACTTCCTGCAGGCGGTGCGCCAGCTGGCCGCCGAGCCCGCGGCGGCAGGCTCCTGGGCCGCCCGGGTGGCGCCGTTCCCGGCAGCCGCGCTGGCGGGGGTCAGCACCGATTAACCAAATTTTTGCAAGCGCGGCAAGGACATGGCAGAATGCGCGGCTTCCAAGGGCGGCTTTCCCGTCCAGCGAAACCAAGAATGTCCAAAGACGATTCCATTGAATTCGAAGGCACGGTGCTCGAGACCCTTCCGAACACCATGTTCCGGGTCAAGCTCGAGAACGGCCACGTGATCACGGCCCACATTTCCGGCCGCATGCGCAAGAACTACATCCGCATCCTGACCGGCGACAAGGTCAAGGTCGAGATGACGCCTTACGACCTGACCAAGGGTCGCATCACCTACCGCATGAAATAAGCGGCAGGCGGCAGACATGAACGGCGGCCACGGGCCGCCGTTTTGTTTGCCGGGCCTCCCACGCAGGCACTGGCCTGCCAGCCCGCGGGAACCCGTTGCCGTCTCTGAACTCACCGCCCGCCGCGGTGGCCAGGGTCCCGGGATGAAGCGAAGCCAACCTTACCTGCTCGAACAGGCGTTCCTGGCGGTCGTCGCGTGCCTTGCCGCGGCTGGCCTGTGGAACACCTACTTTGCACCAGGTGCCCAACCCACCGGGCACCACCACCTGCACGCCACGACGATCTTCGCCTGGCTGTTGCTGCTGGCCTGCCAACTGCGCCTGGTCTCGACCGGGAGCTTCCGCGCCCACCGCAAGCTCGGCCTGGCCATTTTGCTGATGGGCCCTCTGATGGTCGCCAGCGCGGCACTGCTTTCGGTGCATTCCGCCCAAAAGGGGCTGGC
This sequence comes from Arenimonas sp., assembly GCF_041913985.1. GTDB lineage: Bacteria > Pseudomonadota > Gammaproteobacteria > Xanthomonadales > Xanthomonadaceae > Arenimonas. The sequence goes on along the minus strand of NZ_JAYSEG010000055.1, from coordinate 1,232 downwards.
CTCGGGTCGCGGCGACTTCATGATCGTCCAGAACGTCATGACGACGCTGGAACTGGCCCTCCTGCTCTGGCTCGCCTTCCATTTCAAGGCGCGCCGGAAGTTGCATGGTTACTTCCTGCTGGCCACCGGGGTCCAGTTCCTCGGGATTTCGCTGTTCTTCGCCCTCACGTCACTGGTGCCAATGTTCCGGATCGAGGGCCCCGAGACCTTCCATCGCTTCCAGACCGCCGCGATCACCGGCCAGTCGGCCTGCCTCGCCGTGGGCGTGATTTTCCTGTTCAAGGACCGGCGCAATGCCTGGCCCATGCTGCTCGCGGCGGTCCTGTTCCCGTTCAACGACGGGCTGCGCTGGCTCCTGCAGCGGTTCGACCTGATCGGGCCGCTGACCCACGCTGTCGGTTCGTCGAGCCAAGCCCTGGTGTTCACAGCGAGCTTCATGCTGCTGCTTGGCCTTCTGTCCGCCACCGGAATCCTCTCCCGGGGACCGAGGCGATAAAGCGGCCCGGGCTGACATCCCGGGCCACGGGTGGGCCCTTTGCCTTCGAGCCGGGACGGTTCAGACCGTCGCGGGAAGGAGCCTCTCCGGCTCGGCCTGGGCCTCGACCACCAGTTCGCCGTCGCGCACGTCCACGGCGACCTTGCCGCCGCCGACCAGCTTGCCGAACAGCAGTTCGTCCGCCAGCGGCCGCTTGATCCTGTCCTGCAGCAGCCGCGCCATCGGCCGCGCGCCCATCTGCGGGTCGAAGCCGTTCTGGGCCAGCCACTGGCGGGCATCCGGCGTGGCCGACAGGCTCACGTGCTTCTCGTGCAGCTGCGACTCGAGCTCGATCAGGAACTTGTCCACCACGCGCAGGATGTGGTCCATGCCGAGCGAGCCGAACTGGATGATGCCGTCCAGGCGGTTGCGGAATTCCGGCGTGAACGCCTTGCGGATCACTTCCATGGCATCGGACGTGTGGTTCTGCTCGACGAAGCCCATGGTGCGGCGCGCCGCCTGGGTGGCGCCAGCGTTCGTGGTCATCACCAGCACCACGTTGCGGAAGTTCGCCTCGCGGCCGTTGGTGTCGGTGAGCACGCCGCGGTCCATCACCTGCAGCAGGATGTTGAACACGTCCGGGTGCGCCTTCTCGATTTCGTCGAGCAGCAGCACGCAGTGCGGGGTCTTGACGATCTTTTCCGTCAGCAGGCCGCCCTGGTCGAAGCCGACGTAGCCCGGGGGCGCGCCGATCAGG
>NZ_JAYSEG010000054.1:0-8032 GCF_041913985.1 Arenimonas sp. | reverse complement strand
CTTCTGGTTGATGATCGCGTCGATCGCCAGGGCGGTCTTGCCGGTCTGGCGGTCGCCGATCACCAGCTCGCGCTGGCCGCGGCCGATGGGGATCATGCTGTCGACCGACTTGTAGCCGGTCTGCACCGGCTGGGCCACCGACTGGCGCCAGATGACGCCCGGGGCCACGCGCTCGACCGGCGAGGTCAGCTTGGCGTTCAGGGCGCCCTTGCCGTCGATCGGCTCGCCCAGGGCGTTGACGACGCGGCCCAGCAGCTCGGGGCCGACCGGCACTTCGAGGATGCGGGTGGTGGTCTTGGCGACGTCGCCTTCGCGCAGGTGCTCGTAGTCACCCAGCACCACGGCGCCGACCGAGTCGCGCTCGAGGTTCAGCGCCAGCGCGAAGGTGGCGTTCGGCAGCTCGATCATCTCGCCCTGCATCACGTCGGCCAGGCCGTGGATGCGCACGATGCCGTCGGACACCGAGGTGACGGTGCCTTCGTTGCGGGCCTCGGCCGACAGGGCGACCGATTCGATGCGGGCCTTGATCAGTTCACTGATTTCGGACGGGTTGAGCGTCTGCATGGGTATGTCCCTGGGTCGTCCGGCCGGGGCCGGCGCTTGGTTCAAAGGAAAATCGGATCAGTTCGCCAGCGCCGCCCCGAGGCGCGCCAGCTTGGTGCGGATCGAGCCGTCGATGACCACGCCGCCCGCGTCCACCACGGCGCCGCCGATCAGGGCGGGGTCGACGGCGGTGGCCACCTCGACCTCGCGGCCGAATCGGCGCTTGAGCGACGCGGTGAGCTGCGCGATGGCGGCGGCGTCGAGGGCCGTGGCCGAGGTCACCGTCGCCTTCACCACCTGCTCGGCCTCGGCACGGAGCTGGTCGTAGAGGCCGGCGATCTCCGGCAGCAGGCCCAGGCGACGGTTGGCCGCCAGGACGTCGACGAAACGCTGGAACGCCGGGTCCACCTCGCCCTTGGGCAGCACGAGCTTGGCGAGGTCGGCGGCGGTCACGCGGGGGTGGCCGATGAGGGCCTGGACCTCCGGGTGCGCCGCGACCCGGGCGGCGAAGCCCAGCAGGCCCGACCACTTGGGCAGCGCGCCCTGCGCCTGGGCCAGCTGGAAGGCGGCGCGGGCGTAGGGGCGGGCGAGGGTGATGGCTTGGCTCATGGCGTCGTCCGGATCAGATGTCGGCGGCGAGCTCGTCGAGCAGCGCCTTGTGGGCGTTGCCGTCGATCTCCTTGCGGATCAGGCGCTCGGCACCGGCCACGGCGAGGGCGGCGACCTGGTGGCGCAGCTCTTCCTTGGCACGGGTGGCGGCGGCGCCGATCTCGGCTTCGGCCTGCAGGCGGATGCGCTTGGCTTCCGTGATGGCCTCGTCCTTCGCCAGGTCGATGATCTGGGCGCGGCGGGCTTCGGCCTGGGCGATGATCTCGTTGGCCTTGGCGCGGGCTTCGCGCAGGACCTCGTTGACCTTCTCCTCGGCCTGCGCCAGGTCCTTCTTGCTGCGGTCGGCAGCGGCCAGGCCCTCGGCGATCTTCTTCTGGCGCTCTTCGATGGCAGCCAGCAGCGGCGGCCAGATCTTGGTCGCGATGATCCAGATGAGGCCGGCGAAGGCCAGCGCCTGGGCGATCAGGGTTGCATTGATGTTCATGGCTGCGCTCTATCCGGTGTCTACCTGGGCCCTTGCGGACCCTTGCACGGCAACCCGGCCCGGCAAGGCGCCGGGCGCGGGTTCGGGCGTGGGATTAACCCAGGCGCGAGACGAACTCGCCGATCAGCGGGTTCGCGAAGGCGAACATCAGGCCGACGGCGACGGTGATGATGAACGCGGCGTCGATCAGGCCGGCGGTGATGAACATGCGGACCTGCAGGACCGGGATCAGCTCCGGCTGGCGGGCGGCGGACTCGAGGAACTTGCCGGCCATGATGGCCAGGCCCAGGCCGGCGCCCAGCGCGGCGAGGCCGATCATGATGCCGATGGCCAGGATGGTCGAGGCCTGCACGTTGGCGAGGAGGGCGAGAGCTTCCATGGTGATTCTCCGAGCGGATTTACTGGTGGAAAGGATGGGTTTGGAGCTGAAACGGTTTTAGTGATGCTCTTCCATGAGGCTCAGGTACACGATCGAGAGCATCATGAAGATGAAGGCCTGCAGCGGGATCACGAGCAGGTGGAACAGCATCCAGCCAAGGCCGAACACGCCCGCCGCGATGGCGCCGGCGACACCCACGCCGCCGAGCACCCAGATCAGGAGGAACACGATCTCGCCGCCGTACATGTTGCCGAACAGTCGCATGGCCAGCGAAACCGGCTTGCTGACGAGCTCGACGATGTTGAGCAGGATGTTGGCCGGGAACATCCACGGGCCGAACGGCGCGGTGAAGAACTCGTGGGCGAAGCCGCCCAGGCCCTTCGCACGCAGCGCGAAGAAGATCATCAGGAAGAACACGCTGAACGACATGCCGAGCGTGGCGTTCACGTCGGCGGTCGGCACCGGCTTCCAGTAGTTCACGCCGATGGCGTGCAGCGGGATGGCGAAGAAGTCGGCCGGGATCATCTTGATGAAGTTCATCATCAGGATCCAGCAGAACAGGGTGATGGCGATGGGCGTGACGAGCTTGCTGCGGCCCGGGTAGGCGTCGCGCGCCTGCTGGTCGACGAACTCAAGCACGATCTCGACGAAGGCCTGCCACTTGCCCGGCACGCCCGAGGTGGCGCGGCGGGTGGCCATCCAGAAGCCGAACACCATCAGCAGGCCCATCAGCAGCGCCATGATCAGGGTGTCGGCATTGAGCGTCCAGAAGCCGCCTTCGCCCACCGTGATGGTGAGGTTCTTGAGGTGGTGCTGGATGTAGCTCGTCGGGGTGAGTTCGGCTTCGCTAGCCATTGCGTCCAACCTTGGGTTGATTCAACGTGCCGTCACCGCCGCCACCGCGGAGGCGGCGAAGGCGAACGCCAACCCCGCGACCAACGGCAGGGCCGGCAACTTCAAGATGCCTATCGCCAGCACGAACACGGCGGCGACCAGCACCCACTTTCCCACCATCCCCAGCAGCAGCCGCCCGAGGGCGCCCGTTGCCGACTGGACCCCGCCGCCGAGCAGCGCCTGGCCCATCAGGACCGAGCCCAGCACGACCGCAGCCGCCCCGATGCCCGCCGCCAACCCGGCCTTCGGCCCGGACAGCAGCCCGGCGATGCCTGCGACGACCGCCCCGGTCACCACTTGGGCCAGCACGGTGTGGCGCGCCAGGCGGGTTCCGGCAACAGGGGTTCGGGACACGGGTGGATCCAAACGGGCCCAAGGGAAAGCCCCCGGGCGTGGGGCCAAAATTATACGCGGCCGCAGCGGCCCTTCTCAAGGGCCACAAGCGACAAATCCGGTATTTTTCAGGCCCCTGCGCCGCCTATTGTACGGGACATCCCTGGGTCGTGCCGGGGCCACCGAGCAATTGCACGGCATCGTTGCCGGTCCAGGTCCCGGGCACCCCGCCGACGAACACCCCGTCGAGCTCCATGCCCACCAGCCCGCCAGCCCCGAAGCGGCGCCTCAGGGTGCCGATGTCGGCCCGGGCGGGCGCCCCGGTGCGCTCGCACAGCGGGCAGAAGCCAGTGAGCTGCTCGAGCGGGAGCACCGCGTCGGCCCCGGCGAAACGGGGACTTTCGGCGGTCAGGAAGCGCGGTACGCCGCGGGCGTCGTAGACGAAGGCCGCGTAGAACTCGTAGTCGGGGAACATCTGCACGCTGTAGCCGGTGCCAGCGCGGGCGGGGTCGAACCAGTGCGAACTGGCGTCCACGGGCGCCCCGGCCAGCGTGGGGCAGCCAGCGCCGAACACCACCATGCGCTCGGAGCCGGACTCGCCGTCAAGGACATAGGTGTAGAGCACCTCGCCTTCCCCGGTGGCGGTCAGGGAGGCGAAGCCCACGCTGGTCAGCACGTTGGCGGCGCCGTTCCAGGCGGCCCGCATGATGGCGCTGTACCAGCGCGTTTCGCCCGGCTGCGGCGCCGAGTTCTGCAGGTAGTACCAGGTGGGCGTGCCGTCCTGCAGGTAGGTGTACCAGAGGCCAGCCCACTGGTTTCCCGCCGGGTAGACGAACAGGCCGTGGCCGCCGCGATCGGGGTTGTAGTACGAGCCCGGCGTGGGCAGGCGAGGCGAGCCTTCGACCGTCACGCTGAGGTTCGGGCGCTGGAAGCCGGCGCCCGGGTTCACGGGCGTGAGGTACCAGCGGCCCGGGCTCAGTTCGCCGCCGGGCACCGACAGGATGCGCAGGCCGGTCAGGCCCTGCCAGGAACGCTGGGCCTGGTTGCGTGGCGGGGCCGCCGGCACCAGCGCACCGTCCGGGCTCGGCGCCTTGGCCAGGTAGAGGTCCAGCGCCGCGCTGCTGGTGGAGCGGATCGTCAGGCCGGTGGCGCCTTCGGGCACATCGATGTACACACGGTCCGCGGCGGCGCCGGCGGGCAGCGCGAAGTAGGCGCCGGACCACAGGGGCGTGGGCCCCGCAACCGGGTCGACCCGGTCCACGCGGACCGGCACCAGGCGACGCGCGGCATCGGGACCCGCCTGTACGGAAAGGTAGGCTGCCGCCGGCTCACCGGGCAGGTAATCGGGGACCAGCCAGGACAACCGGGCGGGGAACGCTTCGCCGGCTGCGAGGTGTCCCGGCCCGGAGGCCGTGATCCGGCCGCCGTCTGCGGACTCGAGCTGGAATTCGAAACGCTCCACCTTGGCCAGCTGCGTCGCCCCGGAGCGGGTGTGCAGCATGGCCCAATAGCCGATGGTGTCGTTGGCGGGCACCGTAACCGCCAGCTCGCAGCGTTCGACGTCCACGGACATGGCGCTGGTGCAACGCACCTCCTCCGGTTCCGGGCGGCCGTTTTCGTTGTCGTCCACGCCGAGGTACAGGTCGACGTCGCCGCCCGAGGTGGATCGGGCATCGACCAGCACCCGGCGCCGGGTGTCGACCTGGCTTCCGACGCCCCCAGCGCTGAAGTCGATGCTGGCCTCCAGCGTCCCGAGCACGAAATCGGTGCCTGTGTTGCCAAGGTCCCACGGGGATTCCGGGGTGGGGTCCTTCGCCAGGTCCATGGCAGCGATGGCGAGGCGACTGCCGTTCATGGCCTGGATGCGTGCGTCGGGCAAGGCCGGCAGTCCGGCGAGTTCGACGTCGGTGAACCCCTCGCCGGTGCGTGTCTCGATGGCGATGTCCGGCATCGGCCGGCGCACGACCTGCACCAGGCCCTCGGTGCAGCGTCCCGAGCCTTCGCACAGGCGGTAGCCGAAGGCGTCATCGCCTGTTTCCCCAGCGCGCGGCGTGTAGACCAGCGCGTCGTCGGCGGCGGTGGACGCGGTGCCCGCCGTGTCGACCACCACGGCTCCGCCCGGCACGGTCGTGAACAGCACCAGGCTGCCGCCGGCCAGTCGCGCGGCCGTGGCGACGTCGTTGGCGAGCACGTTCAATCGCACGGCGCCGCCGGCCTCGCGGATCACGAAGCGATCGTCGCGGGCGACCAGCGGCGGGGTGCCCGCGGTGCCGTCGTCGTCGACGATCCGGCCGTTGGCGGTGGTGACGCCACCGCTGGCGCCGGTGATGTTGGCAAGGCGGGCGAGGAAGAATTCGTCGGCTTCGTCGACCGTGTCGCCGATGACCGCCACCGACGTGGTGGTCGTAACCTGGCCCGCCGGGATGACCACGACGTTGCCCGCGGGCGCCGTGTAGTCGCTGCCTGCCGTCGCCGTGCCGTCCTGGGTGGAGAGGATGAAGCTCACGTCGCTGGCGGATGCGGCGCTTAGCGCGACTGGGAACACCAGCTCGCGGGTGCCGCTGTTGCCTTCCTGCACGCTGGCGTCGGCGATGGAAAGCACGGGCGGGGCACCGCCCTCGCCATCGTCGTCCAGGATGGTGCCCCAGCCGAAGATGTCGTCGGTGCTGGCGCCGGTCACGTTGCTGATCATCAGCAGGAAACGCTCATCCTGCTCGACCTCGGCGTCGCCGTAGACGGGAACGCTGAACTGCACCGACGTCTGGCCCGGCTCTATCCGCAGTCCCTTGAGGAACACGACGGCGAAGTCCACGTCCGCCGTGGCCGTGTCGGGCGCCGGGGCGAAATTGGTGCTCTTGGCGTCGAAGGTGACGGCCGTGGCCGATGGCTGGCTCAGCGTGGCGGTAAACGTGGCCTGCGCCGTGCCGGCATCGCCTTCGGTCACCGAAACGTCGGCGACGTTCAACACGGGCAAGGGCTCGTCGTTGAGGATGGTGCCGACACCCTGGCCGTCCACGACGCGGGCGTTGCTTGCCGAGATGATATTGATCGCGAAGACTTCGTCGCGCTCGGCGAGGGTGTCGCCGCGCACATCGACGTCGAAGCTCGCCTGGGCCTGGCCGGCGGGAATGAGCAGGGTGGCGGTGGTGCCGACATAGTCGGCCCTGCCGGCGGAGCCATCCGCCGTTGCCAGCTGCAGCGTGACGCCCGGGTGCGACGAGGCGCTGAGCGTGATCGTGAAGCGCAGGGCGCGGCGGCCGCTGTTTCCTTCGGTGATGCTGGCGTCGTCGATGCGGACCGTGGGGCGGGAGTCGGCCGGCACGCCCGGCGTGATCGCGGCGATGGCGGCGGCTGCCTCGGTGAGGCCGCGAGCATTGTCGGCCTCGTTGGCATCGCCGCAGGGCAGCGACAGGCAGGACGTGATGCGGGGATTGGAGAACCGCCCGATGCGGACCTGCGGTGGCTGGGTGTAGGCCATCACGGTGGCGAAGCCGGCGGCCTCGTCGACCGTCCGGCGGAAGCCCCGGGAGTAGGTGTAGGCGCCATAGTCGCCTTCGGAGGTCTCGGTGTCGTGGTGCGAGCCCATGTTGTGGCCGAGCTCGTGCGCGAAGGTCCACTCACCGCAGTTGTCGTTGCGGAAGCCGCGGTCGCTGGTCACCGAGAAGCCGTATTGCTGGGTGAAAGGGGCGCCGTGGAATCCGCCGATCCAGCCGACGCCGCAGCTGTTCTGGGTGCTGCGGTCGAAATTTCGCATCAGCTTGACCAGGTCGGCGCCGTACTGCTCGCGCAGCCTCAGGGCCTCCACGCGGATGGGCAGCGATACGCTGCCGCTGATTTCGTCGAGCGCCTCGCTGTTGTCGTTGCGCAAGGAATAGTCCACCAGCTGCGCCGCCACGACGCGGACCCGCAGGCCCACGTCGCTGTCGACATAGGCCTGGTTGGTGATTGTCTCGAGATAGGCGATGCGTGTGAGCACCGCCTCGTTGGAGCCCATCACGGCAACGAGTTCGCCGTTGTACATCACGACGACATCCACTTGTTCGATGCCGGCCGACTTCATCGCATCCTGCCTTGCACGCAGCGACTTTGCGGCGGCGTCAGGCAGGGGCGGCAGCGCGAAATCGGCGCCACCGGGCTGTGCCAGGGAAGATCGACCCTCCACCAACCAGGCCCTTCCTGCCTGCGTCTCGATGCGCAACGGCTCGCCACTACGCTGGGGGATGAGGCCGAAACTCGCGGACTCGCCGAAGACGATCACCGCGGACTGGGGGCCGTGTTCGGTGTCGACCTTGGCGACCCAGGCGAGCAGGCCGTCCGGCCGCCGTTCGACGCGAATGTCCGTGGCAAGCACCGCCCGCCCCGCGGTACCCGGCAGCAGAACCCGGCCTGACGCAGGGACTTGGGAAAGTTCGCCGGTCGAAACGCTGAGGGGATAGCGCCGTTCGCCATCCAATGCGGCCGCGGCCTTCGCCGGGTCCGATCGCAGCGGCCCTTCGGGGAACGTGACGGCGCCTAAGGCCGTGGCCGGCACCAGCGCGAGCAGCAGCAGGAAGCGAGGGGTCACTCGGGGCACCCGTTCGATCGGCAAGACCGACAGAATTACCAGAGGCTGCCGCGCCCGGCCAGCCCACCCCGCCCGACCGGAAACAAAAAACCCCCGCCGGAAGGCGAGGGTTTGCGCTTTCAACGCGGTGTTCACAAAAGCGAAGGCCGGTCCTTTTGGGACCGGCCTTCTGGGGAAAAGCCCCTGGCGATGACCTACTCTTGCATGGCTTAGGCCACACTACCAT
>NZ_JAYSEG010000053.1:0-9113 GCF_041913985.1 Arenimonas sp. | reverse complement strand
GGTGGCGATGGCGAAGATGTTGGGGTCGAAGATGATGTCCTCGGGCGGGAAGCCCGCCTGTTCGACCAGCAGCCGGTGGGCGCGCGCGCAGATCTCCACCTTGCGCTCGAGCGTGTCGGCCTGGCCGGCCTCGTCGAAGGCCATCACCACCACCGCGGCGCCGTGGCGGCGCACGCGGGCGGCCTGTTCCAGGAACGCGGCCTCGCCTTCCTTCATCGAGATGGAATTGACGATGGCCTTGCCCTGCACGCACTTCAGGCCGGCCTCGATCACGCTCCACTTCGAGCTGTCGATCATCACCGGCACGCGGGCGATGTCGGGTTCGGCGGCGATCAGGTTCAGGAAGCGCACCATGGCGGCCTCGGCGTCGAGCAGGCCCTCGTCCATGTTGACGTCGATCACCTGCGCGCCGTTCTCCACCTGCTGGCGGGCCACGGCCAGGGCCTCGTCGTAGCGGCCCTCGAGGATGAGCTTCTTGAACTGGATGGAGCCGGTGACGTTGGTGCGCTCGCCGACGTTGACGAAGTTCGTCTCCGACGTGATGACGAAGGGCTCCAGCCCCGCCAGGCGGGTGTGCGCGGGCAGGCGGGGCAGGGCGCGCGGCGGCAGCCCGGCCACCGCGCGGGCGATGGCGGCGATGTGCCCGGGCGTGGTGCCGCAGCAGCCGCCCACCAGGTTGAGCAGGCCGGCCTCGGCGAATTCGCGCAGCACGCCGGCGGTTTCCTCGGGGCCCTCGTCGTAGCCGCCGAAGGCGTTGGGCAGGCCGGCGTTCGGGTGGCAGCTGACGTGGGTGTCGGCCACCTGCGAGAGGATGTCGATGTGCGCGCGCAGGTCGCGTGCGCCCAGCGCGCAGTTCAGGCCGATGGAGATCGGGCGGGCGTGCCGCAGCGAGTACCAGAAGGCCTCGGCGGTCTGGCCCGACAGGGTGCGGCCGCTGCGGTCGGTGATCGTGCCCGACACCATCACCGGCAGGCGCGCGCCCAGGCGCTCGAACAATTCCTCGATGGCGAACAGCGCCGCCTTGGCGTTGAGCGTGTCGAACACCGTCTCCACCAGCAGGATGTCCGCGCCACCCTCGACCAGGGCCGCGGCGGCCTCGAGGTAGTTCGTGACCAGGGTGTCGAAATCGATGTTGCGGTAGCCGGCGTCCTCGACCCTGGGGCTGATGGACGCGGTGCGGCTGGTCGGGCCCAGCACGCCGGCGACGAAGCGCGGCTTGCCCGGGTCGGCCGCCTCGGCCTCGTCGCAGCAGGCGCGGGCCAGGCGCGCCGCCTCGCGGTTGAGTTCGGGCACCAGGTGCTCGAGCCGGTAATCGGCCTGCGACACCGCGGTGGAATTGAAGGTGTTGGTCTCGAGGATGTCGGCGCCGGCGGACAGGTAGGCCGCGTGGATGCCGCGGATCACGTCGGGCCGGGTGAGCGTGAGCAGGTCGTTGTTGCCCTTGAGGTCGTGGCCCTCGCAGCCGCAGCCCGGGCCATGCGCGTGGCCCTCGGAAAAACGCAGGCCGTCGAAGCCGGCCGCGAAGCGCTCGCCGCGGTAGTCGGCCTCGCCCAGCGCGTGGCGCTGGATCATGGTGCCCATGGCGCCGTCGAGCACCAGGATGCGTTCGCCCAGCGCCTGCAGCAGGCGCGCGGTGCGGGGCGGGTTGTGCCAGGGCAGGGTCTTCAAGGCTTGCGCGCCAGCAGGGTGAGCACTTCGAAGTGCGGCGGGCGCTTCTCGCGCGTCACCGGTTCGCACACGGTCACTTCCAGGCCGGCCTTCTCGGCGTGGCGGCGCAGCTCCTTCACGGTGAAGCCCAGGTTGACGTGGCCGTAAGGCGTCACCGCGGCACGGTGCTCGTGCTTGCCCAGGCAGGTGGCCACCAGCCGGCCGCCGCGGCGCAGCACGCGCGCGGCCTCGGCGATGGCCTGGGCCGGGCGCTCGGCGTAGGTGAGCGCGTGCATCAGCAGCACCAGGTCGAACTGCGCGGCGGGGAAGTCCAGGGCCTGCATGTCGCCCTCCAGCACTTCCACGTGGCGGTACTTGCGCAGGCGCTCGCGGGCGGCGCCCACCACGCGGGCGCTGGAGTCGACGCAGACGTAGCGGCGCGCGTGCGGGGCCAGCAGTTCGGCCAGCACGCCGTCGCCGGAGGCCACGTCGAGCACGTCGCCGGGCTCGAGCAGGGGCAGGGTGGAGCGCGCCAGGGCTTCCCAGGTGCGGCCGGGCGAATAATGGCGCTCCATGTCGCCGGCCACGGAATCGGCCCAGTTCTGGTCGGCGGCGCGGGTGGCCAGCACGGCGGGCAGGCGTTCGGCGTCCTGGCGCAGCAGCGGGTCGTCGGTGCTGTCGCGCAGGGCTTCCCACAGGCGCGCCTCGCCCGGGTCCAGGGTGTCGCCGTTGAAGCGGTAGTAGGCGGAGACGCCGGCGCGGCGGTCGCGCACCAGGTCGGCTTCCTTGAGCTTGGCCAGGTGGGTGGAGACGCGCGGCTGGGCCAGCCGGGTGATGCCGGCGAGCTCGGCCACCGTCAGCTCCTCGCGCTCGAGCAGGGCCAGCAGGCGCACCCGGGTCGGGTCGGACAGGACCTTGAGGCAGGCCGACCAGGCTTCGAGGTCCATGCTTTATCCTTTCATCCGGATTCAAAGATATGCGGAGGTTAGGCGTGCCCGCCGGGGGCGTCAAGCCGCGCCACGCCTGCTTCACGCCGCGTGGACCTGCCCGTGGCGGCCGCAGACGCTACAATCGCGTACTTCCCCGTACTGAAACCTTGAGGGTGTCCCGTGGATTTCCGATTCACCGAAGAACAGCTGATGATCCAGGACGTGGCCCGCCGCATCGCGCAGGAGAAGATCGCGCCGAGCGCCGAGCACCACGACCAGACCGGCGAATTCCCGCTCGAGAACATCCGCACCCTCGGCGAGAACGGCCTGATGGGCATCGAGGTGCCGGCCGAGTACGGCGGCGCCGGCATGGACCCCATCAGCTACGTGCTGGCCATGATCGAGATCGCCGAGGCGGACTGCGCCCACTCGACCATCGTGTCGGTGAACAATTCGCTGTTCTGCAACGGCATCCTGAAGTTCGGCACCGAGGCGCAGAAGCAGAAGTACGTGCGCGCCATCGCCGAAGGCAAGGAAATCGGCGCCTTCGCGCTGACCGAGCCGCAGTCGGGCTCCGACGCCACCGCCATGCGCTGCAAGGCCGTGAAGCAGGCCGACGGCAGCTTCGTCATCAACGGCAAGAAGAGCTGGATCACCTCCGGCCCGGTCGCCAAGTACATCATCCTGTTCGCGGTCACCGACCCGTCCAAGGGCGCCAAGGGCATCACGGCCTTCATGGTCGACACCGCCAAGCCCGGCTTCCACCGCGGCAAGACCGAGCCCAAGCTCGGCATCCGCGCCTCGGCCACCTGCGAAATCGAGTTCCAGGACTACGTGGCCACGGCCGACGAGGTGGTGGGCCAGGAAGGCGAGGGCTTCAAGATCGCCATGGGCGTGCTCGACGCCGGCCGCATCGGCATCGCCTCGCAGGCCGTGGGCCTGGCCAAGGCCGCCTACAAGGCCGCCGTGGCCTACGTGAAGGAGCGCAAGAGCTTCGGCCAGCCGATCGGCTCGTTCCAGATGATCCAGGCCAAGATCGCCGACATGAAGTGCCGCCTGGACGCCGCGGAGATCCTGACCCTGCGCGCCGCCTGGGCCAAGGCCGAAGCCGACAAGACCGGTGGCCGCTTCAGCACCGAGGCCTCGGTGGCCAAGCTCACCGCGTCCGAGGCCGCGATGTTCATCACCCACCAGGCGCTGCAGATCCACGGCGGCATGGGCTATTCGAAGGAAATGCCGCTCGAGCGCTATTTCCGCGATGCCAAGATCACCGAGATCTACGAGGGCACCAGCGAAATCCAGCGTCTCGTCATCGCCCGCAACGAGACCGGCCTGCGCTGAGCCAAGCCCGTACCCCGGCGTATCCGAAGCCCCGCTGAAGCGGGGCTTCTTTTTGGCGGCCCCGTTGGCTGGCCGTGGGGCGGGGTGGGGGCTACAATTTCACACTTTATCCATGCCCTGCGAGAACGCAGCAATGAACGCCCACGCCCTGGCTTCCGCCGAGACCCTCGACGCCATCGTTTCCGCCCTTCCGGCCGGCTCGTCCGCGCCCGACAAGGCCCTGCTGGAGACGTTCGCCCGAAGCTTCTTCGCGCGGGTCCCGGAGGACGAGCTGCTGTCGCGGCCGGCCGCCGACTGGGCCGCCATCGCGGTGTCGTTCCTGGCCTTCACGCGCCAGCGCAGCGCCGGCACGCCCAAGATCGAGGTGGCCAACCCGGCCCTGGCCAGCCACGGCTTCGAGAGCACCCACACGACCGTGCGCATCGTGAACGACGACATGCCGTTCCTGGTCGACTCGGTGCGCATGGCGCTGGCGCAGTTCAACATCACCCTGCACCAGATCGCGCACCCGGTGATGAACGTGCGCCGCGACGCCGCCGGCGCGCTGCAGGCGGTGGGCGAGGGCGCGGCCGAATCGCTGATGTACCTCGAGATCGACCGCCAGGCCGACGCCGGCGCGATGGCCGGGATCGAGCAGACCATCCTGGCCGCGCTGGCCGACGTGCGCGCCGCCGTGGCCGACTGGCAACCGATGCGCGAAACCATGCTGCGCATCGCCGACGAGTTCGACACCCGCCTGCTGCCGGCGAACGGCGCCGCCCGCGCCGAGACCCAGGCCTTCCTGCGTTGGGCCGCCGACAACCACTTCACCTTCCTCGGCTACCGCGAATACGAAGTGGTGGGCCGGGAACTGCGCCCCGTGGCCGGCAGTGGCCTGGGCCTGCTCAAGGGCAAGGACAGCCAGGCGCAGGCGCGCCCGGTCACCGGCCTGGCCGCGGCCGACCTGCCGCCGGGCGCTTCGCTCGACCCGCTGATCCTGACCAAGACCAATGCCCGCGCCACCGTGCACCGCCCGGGCTACATGGACTACATCGGCGTGCTGCAGTTCGACGAAACCGGCCGCGCCGTGCGCGAACAGCGTTTCCTCGGCCTGTACACCTCCAGCGCCTACAACCGCCGCCCCTGGGAAATCCCGCTGGTGCGCGAGCGCCACGAATCGGTCATGGCCGCCTCCGGCCTGTCCCTCAACAGCCACAGCGGCAAGGCCCTGCGCCACATCCTGGAAACGCTGCCGCGCGAGGAGCTGTTCCAGTCCAGCACCGAGGAACTGCAGCGCACCGCGATGGGCATCCTGGGCCTGCAGGAGCGCGCCCGCACCCGCCTGTTCCTGCGCCGCGACCGCTACGGCCGCTACTTCTCCGCGCTGGTCTACATCCCGCGCGACCGCTTCAACACCGGCATCCGCCACCGCATCGAGGCGCTGCTGATGCAGGCGCTGCAGGGCGAGCGGCTCGACCACGCAGTGCAGATCGGCGAGTCGCCGCTGGCCCAGCTGCACCTGGTGATCCGCCCGAAGGCCGGCGCCAGCGTGGAGTTCGACCAGGCCGCGCTCGAGGCCGAGCTGGCCCGCATCGTGCGCGACTGGCACGACGAGCTGCGCGAGATCCTGGTGCGCGAGCACGGCGAAGAGCAGGGCCTGCGCCTGGCCCAGCGCTTCGGACGCGCGCTGCCCGCCGGCTACCTCGAGGCGGTCACGCCCGAGGCCGCCGCCGGCGACGTGCTCGAGGCCTCGCGCCTGGCCGCCGAGGGCGACCAGCGCATCACCTTCGCCCGCGCCGGCGACCAGCTGCGCCTGAAGCTGCTGCGCCGCGCCAGCGACGTCGCCCTGTCCGACGTGCTGCCGGTGATGGAGAACCTCGGCCTGCGCGTGCTCACCGAGCACCCGTACGTGATCGACGCCGAGGACGGCCGCATCTCGCTGCAGGACTTCGAGGTCGAGGCCCGCGGCGAAGTGGACGTGGAGGCCGCGCGCGTGCCCTTCCAGGAGGCCTTCGCGGCCATCTGGGGCGGCGAGGCCGAGAACGACGGCTTCAACCAGCTGCTGCTCAGCGCCCGCCTCGAGTGGCGCGACGTGGCCATGCTGCGCGGCTACACCAAGTACGCGCTGCAGACCGGCATCCCGTTCTCCCAGCCGTACATGGAGGAGACGCTGCAGCGTTACCCGGTGATCGCGCGCCTGCTGTACGAACTGTTCGCCGCCCGTTTCGAGCCGGGCCGCGAAACCCCGCTCGACGCCGCCGGCCAGCAGGCCCTGCACGACCAGATCGCCTGGCTGCTGCCGAAGGAGCGCCGCGCCGCGCTCGACACCATCCCGCAGGAAGTGGCTTCCGCCCGCGCGCTCGACCGCGACGCCCAGGCCGACGCCATCACCGACGCGCTCGACATCCTGCTCGACACCCTGGTGTCGAGCATCGACGACGACCGCATCCTGCGTCGCTACATGGCCCTGATCAAGGCCACGCTGCGCACCAACTTCTACCAGCGCCGCGGCGGTGCGTACCGCGACTACATCTCCTTCAAGTTCGACCCCTCGAAGGTGCCGGAGCTGCCCAAGCCGGTTCCCTACCGCGAGATCTTCGTGTATTCGCCGTACGTCGAGGGCGTGCACCTGCGCTTCGGCCCGGTGGCGCGCGGCGGCCTGCGCTGGTCCGACCGCCGCGAGGATTTCCGCACCGAGGTGCTGGGCCTGGTGAAGGCGCAGATGGTGAAGAACACCGTCATCGTGCCGGTGGGCTCGAAGGGCGGCTTCGTGGTGAAGCGCCCGCCGGTGGGCGGCGACCGCGACGCCCAGCTGGCCGAGGGCATCGCCTGCTACAAGCGCTTCATCAACGGCCTGCTCGACATCACCGACAACCTGGTCGACGGCCAGGTGGTGCACCCGCAGGACGTGGTGCGCCATGACGGCGACGACCCCTACCTGGTGGTCGCGGCCGACAAGGGCACCGCCACCTTCTCCGACATCGCCAACGGCATCTCGGCCGAGCACGGCTTCTGGCTGGGCGACGCCTTCGCCTCGGGCGGCTCGGTGGGTTACGACCACAAGGGCATGGGCATCACCGCCCGCGGCGCCTGGGAGTCGGTGAAGCGGCACTTCCGCGCGCTGGGCATTGATTCGCAGAGCCAGGACTTCACCTGCGTGGGCGTCGGCGACATGTCCGGCGACGTGTTCGGCAACGGCATGCTGCTGTCGAAGCACATCCGCCTGGTGGCCGCGTTCGACCACCGCCACATCTTCCTGGACCCGAACCCCGACGCGGCGCGCAGCTACGCCGAGCGCGAGCGCATGTTCAAGGTGCCGCGCTCGAGCTGGGACGACTACGACAAGTCGCTCATCTCCGAGGGCGGCGGCGTGTACGCGCGTTCGCTCAAGTCCATCGCCATCACCCCGCAGGTGCGCGAGGCCCTGGGCCTGGCCGAGGGCGTCGAGCAGCTCAGCCCGATGGAGCTGATGAACGCCATCCTCAAGGCGCCGGTCGACCTGCTGTGGAACGGCGGCATCGGCACCTACGTCAAGGCCTCCACGGAAAGCCACGCCGACGCCGGCGACCGCGCCAACAACGGCCTGCGCGTGAACGGCAACGAGCTGCGCTGCAAGGCGGTGGGCGAGGGCGGCAACCTGGGCTTCACCCAGCGCGGCCGCATCGAGGCCGCCATGAGCGGCGTGCTGGTGAACACCGACTTCATCGACAACTCGGCCGGCGTGGACACCTCCGACCACGAGGTGAACATCAAGATCCTGCTCTCGGCCCCGGTGCAGCGCGGCGAGCTCAGCACCCCGCAGCGCAACGAGCTGCTGGCCAGCATGACCGACGAGGTCGCCGAGCTGGTGCTCAACGACAACTACCGCCAGAACCAGGCCATCAGCCTGATGGAGAAGATGAGCGTGTCCCGCCTGGGCTCGTTCGGCCACTTCATCCGCGTGCTCGAGGGCCAGGGCCTGCTCGACCGCGCCATCGAGTTCCTGCCCAGCGACGCCGAGATCAACGAGCGCAAGGCCCGCGGCCAGGGCCTCACCCGCCCCGAGCTGTCGGTGCTGCTGAGCTACGACAAGATCGTGGTCTTCAACCAGATGCTCGATTCCGACGTGCCGGAAGACCCGTACCTCTCCAAGGAGCTGGTGCGCTACTTCCCGAACGCGCTGCAGGAGCGCTTCGCGGCCGACATGGAGAACCACCGCCTGCGCCGCGAGATCATCGCCACGGCGGTCACCAACTCCACCGTCAACCGCATGGGCGCCACCTTCCTGCTGCGCATGCAGGAAGACACCGGCCAGTCGGCCGCGCAGATCGCCAAGGCCTTCACCATCAGCCGCGAGGTGCTCGACGCCCGCGCGCTGTGGGCCGGCATCGACGCGCTCGACCTGAAGGTGGGCGAGGACGCGCAGCTCGAGGCCCTGGGCAGCATCTGGCACCTGCAGCGCAACCTCACGCGCAGGCTGCTCAACCGCCCGGGCGAGTCGCTCAACATCGCCGAGAAGGTCGAGCGCTACGCCGGCGGCGTGGCCGAGCTGCGCCGCTCGCTGGCCGACGTGCTGCCGGCCGACGCCCGCGCCCAGCTGGCGGCCGACCTGGCCACCTGGCGCGAGCGCGGCTTCCCGGAGGAAATGGCCAAGGCCTTCGCCAGCCTGCCGTTCCTGGCCTATTCGCTCGACATCGTCGAAGTGGCGACCGAGCAGGGCCTGCCGGTGGCCGAAGTGGCCGCCACCTACTTCAGCCTGTCCGACGCCCTGCACACCAAGTGGCTGATGGACGCCGTGGAAGCGCTGCCGGTGGAGGGCCGCTGGCACGCCCAGGCCCGCGGCGTGCTGCGCGACGAACTGCAGGCCCAGCAGCGTGCCCTGGTGGGGCAGGTGCTGGCCTCCGGCGGCCGCGGCGCCCAGCCGCAGGCGCGCGTGGACCAGTGGCTGGAGCGCGACGACACCGTGCTGAAGGTGACGCTGGCGATGCTGGCCGACATGCGCAACCTGCGCGGCCTCGACTACCCGACGCTGTCGGTGGCCGTGCGCCGCCTGGCCCAGGTGGTGGCGGCCGGCCCGCGCTGATTCAAAGCAAGGGCGGCGGCCGCAACGCCGCCGCCCGGGTCCTGTGTAGGAGCGGGGGGGCGCCGCCCGCCCGTTGTGGGCCCGCCCCTGGGCGGGGGGGGCCGCACCACACGGGGGGGGGGGGGGGGGGGGGGGTTTTGGTGGGGGTGGGGGGG
>NZ_JAYSEG010000052.1:0-11318 GCF_041913985.1 Arenimonas sp. | reverse complement strand
CCGGCGAGGCGACGATTTCCTCGGCGTAGATGCGCGGCGCGGCCGGCGAGGCGTCGAGGCGAACGCCGGGCGAAGTGCCGCCGGTCGGGCTGAACATGTTGCCGATGGCATAGGGCTGTCCACCCACGGCCAGCGTGTCGACCACCGTATTGGTGGCGGTGTCGATGACGTAGACCTCGCCCGTGTTGCGGTTGGTGACGTAGACGCGCGTGCCGTCGGGCGTGGTGGAGGCACCGATGACATTGGCCACGGTGGGGATCGTCTGGATGACGGTGTCGGTGGCCGTATCGACCACCAGCACGCCGCCCGTGTTCCAGTTGGTGAAGTAGGCGCGCGAGCCGTCGGGCAGGAAGGCCACGTCGCCGTTGGCACCCGTGCCCGCGATGGGCGTCATGGTGCCGGTGCCCAGGTCGATGGCCACCGCCACGTTGCCACTGCCGCTGGTGGCATAGGCTTTCGTGCCGTCCGGGGTGATGTTCACGACGAACGGGCCGTTGCCGGTGGCATAGGTGTCGACGACCGCCCGCGTGGCGGTGTCGATGACGAAGACGTTGCCACCCGAATAGTCGGCGACCAGCAGCTGGCTGCCGTCGGGCGTGACATCAAGGAAATAGGAGTTGCCCAGGCCGCCGATGGTGTCGACCACCGTGTTGCTGGCGGTGTCGATGACGGAAACCGTGCCAGTGCCGATGCTGGCGACATACAGTTCGCTGCCGTCCGGCGAAACCACCGCACCCATGATGCTGAATTCAACGGGGATCGTCGCGGCCACCGTGTTCGTGCTGGTGTCGATCACCGACACGTTGGCCGAGTTCGTATTCGGCACATAGACCCGGGACCCGTCCGGCGAGACGGCAACGCCCCAGGCGCCGGCACCCACCGGGATGGTGGCGACGACCGAGCCGGTGGCATCGTCGATCACCGCCACGTCGTTCGTTGCGGAGTTCGAAACGTAGGCGTACGGCTGGGCCGCCGCCTGGCCGGCCGCGAGCAGCAGCATCGCCGTCAAAGTGATTCGCATGGCTTCCCCCTGTTTGAGAGGCGAAAGCCTACAGGATGCGTGGTCGCCGGCGCCCCGGGATGAGAAAAAGTCTCGACGTGTATACGGCTCAGCGGAGCCAGGGCTTGGGGTCCTGCGGCTGGCCGTTGCGGCGCAGCTCGAAGTAAAGCGCGGGGCGACCCTGGCCGCCGGAGCTGCCGACGGTGGCCAGCGGATCGCCGGCGCGCACCCAGTCGCCCACGTCCTTCAGCAATGCGTCGTTGAAGGCGTACAGGCTCATCCAGCCGTCGCCGTGGTCGACGATGGTGAGCAGGCCGTAACCCTTGAGCCAATCGGAGAACGCCACCCGGCCGGGGGCCACGGCGCGCACTTCCGCGCCGGCGGTGCCGGCGATGAGCAGGCCGTCGCTGCCGCGGCCATCGGGCAGGCGGCCGCCGAAGGCCGCCAGCACGGTGCCGGCCAGCGGGCGGCCGAGCTGGCCGCGGCGGCTGGCGAAGGGCCGGGTGTCGTCGACCAGGCGCGGGATGTCGGCCACGGCGTCGCGCAGTTGCTCCAGCAGGCGCAGCACGGCTTTCTCGTCACGGCCCAGCGCAGCCAGGCGCGCGGCGCGGTCCTTGAAGCTGGCCTCGAGCGTGGCCAGCACCGCGGCGCGTTCGCCGCGCTGTTTCTCCAGCTCGGCCAGGTCGGCCTGCTGCCGGCTGCGCGCGGCTTCCAGCACCTGGCGCTGGTCGTCTATCTGCGTGGCCACCGCGGCCAGCTCGCGCAGCTCGGAGATCAGGCCGGTGATGCGCTGCTGCCGGTCGGCCTGGAAGTAGCGGTGGTAGGCCAGCACGCGGGCCAGGTCGGCCATGCGGTCCTGGGCCAGCAGCAGCTTGAGCTGTTCGTGCCGGCCCAGCGCGTAGGCCGAACGCACCAGCGTGGCCAGGGCCTCGCGCTGTTGCGACAGGCCGGCTTCGAGCGTGGCCTGCTGTTCCTGCAGGCGCTGCAGCTCGATTTCGGAGGTGGCGATGGCGGCCTCGGTGCGGCGCAGCGCGCGCACCGACTCGTTGACCTTGGCGTCGGCGGCGCGCAGATCGCGGCTGGCGGCGGCGCGTTCGCCCTCGCCTTCGCGCTGCTCGGCGGTGATGGCCCTGATCTGCTGGCGCAGCGTGGACAGCCGCTGCTCGGCCGCGGCTTCCTTCTTCGCGCGGTCGGCGTCCTGGGCGGCGGCCGGCGCGGCCGCCAGCCACAGCGCCAGCACGAAGGTGCCGAGCCGGCGGATCAAGCCAGGCTCACCAGCGACTGGCCGGTCATCTCCGGCGGCTTGGGCAGGCCCAGCAGCGCCAGCATCGTCGGCGCGATGTCGCGCAGGGCGCCGCCGGCGCGCAGCGTGGCGGCGCGGCCGCAGTACACGAAAGGCACCGGGCCGACGGTGTGCGAGGTGTGCGGCTGGCCGGTTTCCGGGTCGCGCATCATCTCGACGTTGCCGTGGTCGGCGGTGACGATCATTTCGCCGCCCACTTCCTGCAGCGCGGCGCGGATGGCGCCCAGTGCGTGGTCCACCGCCTCGGCGGCCTGGATGGCGGCGGCCAGGATGCCGCTGTGGCCCACCATGTCGGGGTTGGCGATGTTGCACAGGATGACGTCGTGTTTCCTGGCGCGGATGTCGTCGGTGAGGCGCGTGGTGAGCTGGGGCAGGCTCATTTCCGGCTGCAGGTCGTAGGTGGCGACCTTGGGCGAGGGAATCAGCGCACGCTCTTCGCCCGGCACCACCGCTTCCTTGCCGCCGCTCATGAAGAAGGTGACGTGGGCGTATTTCTCGGTTTCGGCGATGCGCAGCTGGCTCAGGCCGTTGGCGGCCAGCACCTCGCCCAGGGTGTTGCGCAGGTCTTCGGGGCCGAAGGCCACGGGCGCGGGCAGTTTGGCGTCGTACTCGGTGAGGCAGGTGAAGCGCGACAGCGCCGGCACGCGGCGCGCGAAGCCGCTGAAACCCGGCTGCACGAAGGCGGCGCTGAGCTGGCGGGCGCGGTCGGCGCGGAAGTTCATGAACACCACGGCATCGCCGTCGCGCATGGGGTGGTGGCCGCGGATGACGGTGGGCTGCACGAATTCGTCGTTCTCGTCGCGGCCGTAGGCGGCGTGCAGCGCGGTGAGCGCGTCGGAGGCGGTGTCGTCGGCCTCGGCCTCGACGATGGCCTTCCAGGCGCGCTCGACGCGGTCCCAGCGCTGGTCGCGGTCCATGGCCCAGTAGCGGCCGGTCACGGTGGCGATGCGCACGTCGCCGCCGTCGGCGCAGATCTTCTCCAGCGCGGCCAGGCTGGGCTCGGCCGAGCGTGGCGGCATGTCGCGGCCGTCCAGGAAGGCGTGCACGGCGATGTCGGGCACGCCTTCGCGGCGGGCGAGTTCGAGCATGGCGAACAGGTGCGCCTCGTGGCTGTGCACGCCGCCCGGCGAAAGCAGGCCCATCACGTGCAGGGTGCCGCCGGCGGCCCGGGCGGCGCGGCAGGCGGCGACGAGCTCGGGGTTGGCGAAGAAGCTGCCGTCTTCGATGGCCGCGTCCACGCGGGTCAGGTCCTGGTAGACGATGCGGCCGGCGCCGATGTTCATGTGGCCGACCTCGGAATTGCCCATCTGGCCGTCCGGCAGGCCGACGAACTTGCCCTCGGTGTGCACCAGCGTGTGCGGGCACTCGGCCAGCAGGCGGCGCCAGTTGGGCAGCCGGGCCTGGGCCAGGGCGTTGTCGGCGGGGTCGTCGCGGTGGCCCCAGCCGTCGAGGATCAGCAGCAGCAGGGGCTTGGGGCGGGTCTGGGCTGGCAAGGCGGGCTCCGGGACGAGTGGCACGGGCGAATTGTAGCCCCGGCGCGGATAGTAGGCCCGTCGGGGCTTTAAACCCGGGCCCCGTTCCCGGCATCCCACCGGTACTTACCAAGGAGCCCACCCATGCGCGTCCGTCCCCTCGTTTCCCTGATCGCCCTGTCCCTGGCCCTGGCCGGCGGCCCGGCCCTGGCCCAGCAGGACATCGACAAGGTCTTTGGCGGCATCACCGCCCAGTCCGGCCAGTCCTATGGCTCGCTCGAGACCGTCAACGGCGGCATCACCATCCGCGAGGGCGCCACGGTGCAGAGCGCCGAAACGGTGAATGGCGGCATCACCATCGAGCGCAACGCCCAGGTGGGCGGCGTGGAAACCGTGAACGGCGGCATTTCGCTCGACGAGGGCGCCCGCGTGCGCAGCGCCGAGGCGGTGAACGGCGGCATCCGCCTGGGCCGCGAGGCGAAGGTGGACGACGACGTGGACGTGGTGAACGGCGGCATCAAGGCCAGCCAGGGTTCCGTGATCGGCGGCGACGCCAGCAACGTCAACGGCGCCATTTCGCTCACGCGCGCCGAGGTCGGCGGCGACGTCACCACCACCAACGGCGACATCACCCTCACCGTCGCCACCGTGCGCGGCGACCTGCGGGTGGAGAAGCCGAGCGGCAGCTGGTGGCGCAGCAACAGCAACCGCCTGCCGCGCATCGTGATCGGCGAAGGCTCGGTGGTCGAAGGCGAACTGCTGTTCGAGCGCGAGGTGGAGCTGTACGTGCACCCCTCGGCCAAGGTCGGCAAGCAGACCGGCACCGCCCCCCGCATGCTCGCCTCCCCCGACGCCCCCCGCCCCGAAAACTGAACCCGGCGAACCAGGTTGATTTTATCCAACCTGGTTCGCGTACCTGGTTCAATAAAATGAACCTGGTTCGTTTGGGGCTAGAATCGGGGTTTCCGTTCACCTGGAGACCCCGCGGATGAGACATACCCTGCTATTTGCCGCCGCCGCGCTGGCCCTCGCGGCCTGCAGCAAGGCGCCGGAGCCGGCCGCCACGGCCGACTCCGCCGCCCCGGCCCCCGCCGCCGCCGAGCACGGCTTCGGCCCCGAGATTTCCGCCGAAGACTTCGCCGCCCACGTGAAGGTGCTGTCCTCCGACGAGTTCGGCGGCCGCGCCCCGGGCACCGACGGCGAGCAGAAGACCGCCGACTACCTGGTGGCGCAGTTCCAGCGCCTGGGCCTGCAGCCCGGCAACGGCGACAGCTGGTTCCAGGAAGTGCCGATGGTGGTGACCACCGCCGACGAGGCCACCTCCACCGCCGCCATCACGCTCGGCGGCGCCGAGACCCCGCTGGCCTTCGGCGACCAGATGGCGCTGGGCACCCGCACCGCGCAGCAGGAAGTGTTCGTGAAGGGCAGCGAGATGGTGTTCGTCGGCTACGGCGTGAACGCGCCCGAGGCCGGCTGGAACGACTACGCGGGCCTGGACGTGGCCGGCAAGACGGTGGTGATCCTGGTCAACGACCCGGGCTTCCACGCCGGCGACGAGTCGCTCTTCAGCGGCAAGAAGATGACCTACTACGGCCGCTGGACCTACAAGTTCGAGGAAGCCGCGCGCCAGGGCGCCTCTGCCGCGCTGATCATCCACGACGACGCCGGCGCCGGTTACGGCTGGGACGTGGTGAAGAACAGCTGGTCGGGCGCGCAGTACGACCTGCCCACCAGCGCCGACCCCGAGCCGCGCCTGCCGCTGCAGGGCTGGATCACCGGCGAGGTGGCCGCCAAGCTGTTCGCCGACGCCGGCCTCGACCTCGAAGCCATGCGCGCCGCGGCCAACAAGCCCGGCTTCAAGGCCGTGCCGCTGGGTGGCGCCACCTTCACCGCCAAGCTCAACTCGAGCATCAGCCAGGCCAGCTCGCGCAACATCCTGGCCAAGCTGCCCGGCACCGAGCGCCCGGACGAGGCCATCGTCTACACCGCGCACTGGGACCACCTGGGCGACCACAGCCTGACCCACGGCGGTGACAAGGCCGCGGCCGGCGCCGAGGGCGAGGACCACGTGTACAACGGCGCCATCGACAACGCCACCGGCGTGGCCGGCGTGCTCGAGATCGCCGAAGCCTTCACCGTGCAGGACCCGAAGCCGGCGCGCAGCCTGGTGTTCCTGCTGGTGACGCTGGAAGAGTCGGGCCTGCTGGGCTCGAAGTACTACGCCGCCAACCCGGTCATCCCGCTCAAGGACACGGTGGCGGTGGTGAACCTGGACGCCATGAGCGTGGTCGGCCCGACCAAGGACTTCGTGGTCATCGGCCTCGGCAACAGCGAGCTCGACGACGTGCTCAAGCCCATCGCCGACGCCCAGGGCCGCGTGCTGGTGGAAGAGGACGGCGTGGAGAAGGGCTTCTTCTTCCGCTCCGACCACTTCAGCTTCGCCAAGTTCGGCGTGCCGGCGCTGTACGCCAAGGGCGGCATCGACCACGTCGAGAAGGGCGTGGAGTACGGCCGCGAGGTGCAGTCGCACTACACCAACGTGGCCTACCACAAGCCCGCGGACGAGTTCGATCCGAACTGGGACCTGCGCGGCGTGGTGCAGGACCTGCAGGCGCTGTACGGCGTCGGCCGCGAGCTGGCCGGCAACGAGGCCTGGCCGAACTACGTCGAGGGCAACGCCTTCAAGGCCGCCCGCGACGCCTCCCGCGCCGGGGCCGCCGCGCAGTAAGCGCAGCCAGCGCGAAAACCAGAAGGCCGCCTCCGGGCGGCCTTCTCTTTCGCGAAGCAAAAGAATAGGGGTCAGAGTACTAATTCGCCTGCAGGCGAATTAGTACTCTGACCCCTATTCTTTTCACAGGAAGTCGGCGAGGGCCTGGGCCACCTGGCGGGGCTGGGCCATCATGGGCATGTGCCCGCAGCCGCTGAGGATGACCGAGCGGCTGTCGCGCAGGCCGGCGGCGAACACCTCCGCGGCGCTGATGTCGATCACCTTGTCGTCGCGGCACCACAGCAGCAGCGTGGGCGCGGCGATGTTGCCCAGCTCGGCTTCCAGCGCGAACGCGTCCGGGCCGCGGCCGATGCCGTCGAGCACCCGCTGCTCGAAGCCGGCGTCGGCGCGGCGGCGGCGCACCAGCGCCTCGCTGGCCGGCCAGGGCACGAACGGCGGCTCGGCGAACACGATGCCGAGGTAGCGCTTGAGCTCGCGCCGGTTGGTCACCTGGAACGGGTTCTGCCCCGCCAGCACCGCGTTGGCGAAGGCGTTTTCCTCGAAGCGCACGCCGGCCGACGACATCAGCACGATGCGCGGCGCGCTTTCCGGGTGGCGCGCGGCCATCAGGCCCACGATCTGCCCGCCCATCGAATGCCCCACCACCAGTTCGGGCGCCTGCGGCAGCGCCGCCAGCAGTTCGGCCAGGCGCGCGGCCTGCGCCACCGGGCCGTAGTCGGCGTCGTGGTGGCGGTCGCTTTCGCCCCAGCCGGGCAGGTCCACGGCCAGCACGCGGTGTTCGCGCGCCAGTTCGCGCATCAGCGGCAGCCAGTTCTCCTTGCTGCCGGTGAAGCCGTGCACCAGCACCACCAGCGGCCGGTCGCGCCGGCCGGCCACCACGGCCGACCAGGTGTGGCCGGCGGCTTCGAATTCGACCCGCTCCGCGCCCGCCAGCCAGCGCTGGCGCGCGAACTCCGCCTGCAGCACGCGCTCGGGCGCGGTGGCGGCGTAACCGACGGCACCCAGCGCGGCGCCCAGGGCGCCCACCAGCAGCAGCCGGCGCGGGCTGGCCGCGCTCGGGGGCGTCATGGCGTCACTGCGCCGGAGCCGCCTTGGCCTTGGCCAGCAGCGCCTCGACCGAGGCGCTGGTGATCGGGTGGTAGCCCGGCTTGGCCATCAGGTAGATCTGGCTGGCGAAGGCCAGGCCGTCGGCGGTGGCGGCCAGGGCTTCGTAGGTCGGCATGATCAGCTTGCGGCGGCCGATCTTGCGCAGGAACAGGCTCATCGCCGGCCGCGCCTCGAAGTACTGGCTGCGCTCGCTCAGCGGGTACCAGCGCTGGGCGATCTCGCCGTTGCCGGTGCCGGTGAAGCGGAAGGCCTGGTCAAGCTCGACCAGCCGCTCGGGCGCCAGCGTTTCCGGCATGCCCTCGAGGAAATACACCCACTCCTGCGTGGTCCAGGCCGAGGTCTTGAGGTCGCGCGCGGCCTTGCGGTCTTCCAGCCAGTCGGCGCGGGCGGCGTCCACGGCGGCGAAGCGCGGCGATTCGGTGGCCGGCGCGAAGTCGGGGATGCCCGGCGCGGTCATCCAGGCCATCACCTCGGCCTCGGTCACGGCCGCGGGGTTCTTCGCCATCAGCTCGGCCTTCAGGAAGGCCAGGAACTCTTCGCTGGTGGCGCTCTGGAAGGCGTGGCCGTCGAACCAGGCGCGCAGGAACGGGTCGAAGGCCTCGCGGCCGAAGCGCAGCTCCAGGAACTGCAGGAACCAGGCGCCCTTGTCGTAGGCGATCGCACCCAGCGCGTCCTCCGGGTCGGAGCCCACGCGCGCCGGCAGCATCAGCACCTGCTGTTCGGCCGGGATCTGAGCCATTTCCGCCTTCAGCCCGTTGCGGCTGATGACGAACTCCATGTCGGCGCGCTCCTTGCCGTACAGCGCCTCGACGATGCGGTTCTCGACGTAGCTGGTGAAGCCCTCGTTGAGCCACATGTCCTTCCAGCTGGCGTTGGTGACCAGGTTGCCCGACCACGAATGCGCCAGCTCGTGCGCGATGAGCGAGACCAGCGACTGGTCGCCGGCGATCACGGTGGGCGTGATGAAGCTCAGGCGCGGGTTCTCCATGCCGCCGAACGGGAACGAGGGCGGCAGGATCAGCAGGTCGTAGCGGCCCCAGCGGTAGGGGCCGTACAGGGATTCGGTCACCGCGATCATCTTCTCGGTGTCCTCGAACTCCTTCACCGCCTTGTCCACCACCTGCGGCTCGGCCCAGACGCCGGCGCGGCCGGAAATGGGCTTGAACACCAGGTCGCCGGCGGCGATGGCCATCAGGTAGCTCGGGATGGCCTGCGGCATGGCGAAGGTGTAGTCGCCGTCGCGCGGCGCGGCCGGGTCGTTGTCGGCGCTCATGAGCGCCATCACGTCGGCCGGGGTGCGGATGCGCGCGGTGTAGGTGAAGCGCACCGAGGGCGTGTCCTGCAGCGGCACCCAGCTGCGGGCGTGGATGGCCTGCGACTGGCTGAACATGAAGGGGGTCTTGCCGCCCGAGGTCATCGATGGCGCCAGCCACTGCAGGCCCGAGGCCTGCGGCGAGGTGGCGTAGGCGATGCGCACCTGCTCGTACTGGCGCGGCAGCGTGATGGTGAGCTTGCTGCCGAAGCGCTCGTCGCGCTGCGCCAGCGCGAACTCCACTTCGCGCCACTTGCGCTTGCCGCTGCGGGCCTCGACCTTGGAAATGGCCAGGTCGCGGGTGTCGAGCACGAGTTCGCGCGCGGCCTCGTTGGCCCACTCCAGCTGCAGGGTGGCGGTGCCGGCGAGCTGGTGCTTGTCGAAGTCCACGGCCAGGTCCAGGCCCAGGTCGCGGATGCGCACCTGGTCGGGCTGGGCGTAGGAATGTTCGTCGGCGTGGCGGTCCTGGGCGGTGGCCGGCAGGGTCAGCAGCAGGGCGAGCAGGAAGCTGAGGCAGCGCATGGGCGTTTCCGTACGACGGGTCTGCCCGATTCTAGCGCAGCGGGGCCGCCCCGGACCTGCGAACCACCGCCCGGAAACCGACCCTGGTCAAGGCGGCGGCCTCCGGCTGGGCCATACTGGGGGGAGTCTGCCAAGAGGCCTGCCATGTCCGCCAACGCCAAGCCCCTGTCCCCGAACCTGATCGCCGACCCCGCCGCCCTGGCCAGCTGGCTGGACGTGGCCCCGGCCGGCAACCCCTGGAACCGCGACAACGGCTCGCTGGCGCTGGAGGACTGGCTGGCCCTGGGCGACGACTGCACCGAGGCGCACTACCGGCAGGCCAGGACCCTGGGCGTGCCCCTGGTGCGGCTGGAGAACCTGGCCCCCGACGCCACCGCCACCGCCCTGATCCGCCCCGAGGTGGCCCGCCGCCTGCGGGTGGTGCCCCTGCTGGTGCGCGGCGGCAACGTGGCCGTGGCCATGGAGGACCCGGGCAACGACGAAACCCTGAGCACCCTGGACTTCCTGTCCCGGCAGCGCGTGCAGGCCCTGCTGGCGACCCCGCGCGACATCCGCAACGCCATCGCCCGCCACTACGACCAGGTGGAGGACCGGGACGTGGCCCGCCAGCTCGGCGTGGACCCCACCGGCGCCACCGTCGAAACCAGCGAGCAGGAGGCCCAGCGCCTGTCGCGCGAGAAGCCGGTGGTGCGCATCGTGCACGGCCTGATCGCCGAGGCCGTGGCGCGCCGCGCCTCCGACATCCACCTGCGCCCGGGCGAGAACGGCACCGACGTGCTCTACCGCATCGACGACGAGATGGTGCCGGTGCGCCGCATCATGCGCAGCCTGCACCCGGCCGTGACCAGCCGCATCAAGGTGCTGGGCTCGATGAACCTGGCCGAGCACCGCAAGCCGCAGGACGGCCGCACCACCTTCGTCCTCGACGACGGCCGCGAGATCGACCTGCGCATCTCGGTGCTGCCGGCGGTGTATGGCGAATCCGTGGTGGTGCGCCTGCTCGACACCATGGAAAGCCTGTGGGACCTCGACCAGCTGGGCCTGACGCCCGAGGACCGCCGCCGCATCGACGACGTGATGAGCCGAAGCCACGGCATGTTCCTGACCACCGGCCCCACCGGCTGCGGCAAGTCCACCACGCTGTACGCGATGCTGCTGGAGCTGCGCAAGCAGCGCATCAACATCCTCACCATCGAGGACCCGGTCGAGTTCTACATCGACGAGATCCAGCAGATGCAGGTCAACCGCGCGGCGCAGTTCACCTTCGCCAGCGCCATGCGCAACTTCCTGCGCCACGACCCCGACGTGATCATGGTGGGCGAGATCCGCGACCAGGAAACCGCCAACATCGCCGTCGAGAGCGCGCTCACCGGCCACCTGCTGCTGAGCACGCTGCACACCAACACCGCCGCCACCACGGTGACGCGCCTGCTCGACCTGGGCGTGGAGGCCTACCTGCTGCGCGCCTCGCTGCTGGCGATTATGTCGCAGCGGCTGGTGCGGCTCACCTGCGAGCACTGCAAGGACGTGGAGGACGTGGACCCGCACATCCGCGCGGTGCTGGGCGTGGGCGCGAACGAGGTGTTCCACGCCGGCCGCGGCTGCTCGCACTGCGAGGGCCTGGGCGTGTACAAGCGCCGCGCCGTGTACGAATTCATGGTGGTGACGCCGCGCATCCAGTCGCTGATCGTGCCGGGCGCCGAGGCCGACGAGATCCACGCCGCGGCCATCGAGGAAGGCATGGTGCCGCTGACCCAGGCCGCCGTGAACCTGGCCCGCCAGGGCCTGATCTCGCTCACCGAAGCCTGGCGCGTGCGCGCCGACTAAGAAAGGGGGTCAGGTTCACTTATCTCCCGCGCGTGGCGCGGGAGATA
>NZ_JAYSEG010000051.1:0-11742 GCF_041913985.1 Arenimonas sp. | reverse complement strand
AACTGGAAGCGGGCCCGCTCCAACGCGGTGGTGGTGCTCACCGGCGCGAACTTCTAACTCGGGGCCCGACATGGCAGGCCTCAAGAAGAGCACCAAGGGCGGCATCGACGCCGAGCAGATCATGAAGGCGAGCCTGAAGCTCGCCACCGAAGACCACCGGACGCTGCTCAAGAAGGCATCGAAGGACGATCTGGCATCGGTGGCGCTCCTGCAGGCCCTGGCGGCCAGCAAGGAGGCCCACGCCACCCTGCTGCGCCTCTCGGACCTGGTGGACCGCGTGGAGGCCCTGGAGGCCCACGGCATCAAGTACGTCGGTGTCTACCAGCCCTCGGGCGACTACGAGCGCGGCCACATCGTGACGCACCAGGGAAGCGCCTGGCACGCGGTGCGGCCCACGCGCGCGGTGCCGGGCAGTAGCGGCGACTGGCAGCTCATGGTGAAGGCCGGGAGGGATGCCCGTGGCAGCTGATCACGACGAGTTTGGAGGGGCGCGGCTGCTGATTTGCCCTCCTGAGTGGCCGCGCATGGCGGCGGCGGCGATCCGTGAGCAGGCGCGCTCCGAGGTTGCCGCCGCCTGCCGCCGTCACGACGCCATCCCGCTCGAGGTGAACGCCGAGGCCAACACGCCCGAGCGCGTCACGCTGGTCCTGACCTTCCCGGGCGGCGCCGTCGAGCGAATCGAAGTGCAGGTGCTGGCCGAAGGCCGGCCGAACTAGGAGCCGACCCGCATGACGATCAACACCGAGCAGCTCAAGAGCATGACCGCGCGCGAGGGCCTGAAGCTGCGCGAGGCACGCGACCAGGAACAGGCGCGGCGATGGTGCGGCCAGCTCGCCCTCTTTGACGCCCGCGGGAGCTTCCTCTACGCGAGCAACGACCCGGAGAACGTCCGGGCCTTCCTGTACCACCACAACACGATCAAGCGAGGCTGAGCATGGCATCAGCGAGGAGTCTGGGGACGCTCACGGTGGACTTGGTCGCCAAGGTCGGCGGCTTCACCAAGGGCATGACGCAAGCCGAGCGCGAGGGCGACAAGCGCGCCAAGGCCATCGAGCGCCGGCTGCAGCGCATGGGCGAGAACATCCAGAAGGGCATGGCCGTCGCCGCCACCGCCGTGGTGGGCGCCATGGTGACCATCGGGGCCGGCGTGAAGCGCGCCGTCGACCAGGCCGACGAGCTGAGCAAGACCGCCCAGAAGATCGGCGTCACCACCGAATCCCTCTCGACCCTCGGGTACGCGGCCAAGCTGGCCGACGTGGAGCTGAGCGAACTGCAGGCCGGCCTGGGCCGCCTGACCCGGTTCCAGGCCGATGCCGCCCAAGGCGCCGAGCGCAACATCGACCTGTTCAAGCGCCTGGGCATCGAGTTCCAGAATGCCGATGGCACCCTGCGCGACACCGGCGAGGTCTTCCGCGAGATTGCCGGCGAACTGGCCAAGCTCCCCGACGGCGCCGACAAGTCGGCCATCGCCATGGAGGCCTTCGGGCGCTCCGGTTCGAACCTGATCCCGCTGCTCAACACCGGGGCCGAGGGCATCGCCGAACTCGAGGAGCGCGCGCGCCGGCTGGGGCTGGAACTGTCCACCGGCGCCGGCAAGGACGCCGAGGAGTTGAACGACCGCCTCAGCGACCTGCGCAGCGTGGCCGACGGCCTGGCGCTGACGCTGGCCACCGAACTCCTGCCCGACATCATCGAGCTGACCAACTCGCTCACTGACGCCATCCGCGAGGGCGGCGGCATGGTCGAGGTGGCGCGCGACCTGGCCGACGCGATCCGCGGCATCGGCAACATCGCCAAGGGCGCCGGCAACAGCATCGAGATGATGAGCAACCGCCTGGCCATCCTGGGCGAGGTGAAAAACCTCCTGCTCGACCCGATGGGGGGCACCACCTACAAGGCGAACATCGACCAGCTCCTTGCCGAGAATGATCGGCTCGCCGAGGCCAACCACCAGCTGGCCCTGCGCGCCCGGCAGCAGCTCGGGATCGACCCCGGGCCCAATGAGCCGGGCGGCGTCGTGCAGTGGATCGACCCGCCGGCCCCGGGCCGTGGCCGACCGCGCGGCACGCCGATGCGCGATGGCGAGACCGTCGTGATCAACGCGGGCCCCGGCTTCGGCGAAGATGGCGGCAACCGCCGCAGTGAAGCCGACCGGGCCGCGGCTGAGGCCGCCCGCGCCGCCGAGCAGGCCGCCCGGGATATGGAGGACCAGATCGCCCAGGCCAACCGCGCCCAGGCCGATTTCCTGCTCACCACCGAGAACCTCCGGGCCGAGCTCGAGGGCCCACTCGCCCAGGTGCAACTCGACTACATCCGCCGCGAGGATGAACTCATCGCGCTGGCGGAGCTGGCCGGCCTCAGCCAGGAGGAACTGGCCGCCTCGCTCGATCTCCTCGAGCAGGCCCGTCTGCGCGACGTGGCGGCCACCGAGGAGCAGATCAGGGCGCAGAAGGAACTCGAGGACGCCATCGCCAATGAGGGCCTGATCCGCAACCTGGACGACCTGCGCTCGGCCTTCGAAGACAACCTCGCCGCGGTGCTGAGCTTCCGCAAGGGCGGCAAGGAAGCGATCACCGACCTGGCCGATACCTTCATTGCCCAGCTGGCCCGGATGATGGCGCAGCAGTGGACGGACCAGCTGTTCGGCGCCATGGGCAGCAAGGGCGGCGGCGGCTTCGGAGACTTCCTGGGGAGCATCTTCAGCGCCTTCGGTGGCCCGCGCGCCGACGGCGGGCCCATGTACCCCGGCAAGGCCTATCTGGTAGGCGAGGAAGGCCCGGAGCTGGTGCGGCCCATGGGCGCCGGCATGGTGACGCCCGCACGGGAGACCGCAGCGATTCGTGGCGGCGTGACGCAGAACATTGCCTTCCATGTCCAGGGCAAGGTGGACCGCCGCTCCCAGGACCAGATCAGGGCCGACATGTTCCGCGCCGGCCAGCGAGCGGTGGCGCGGCGCTTCTGAGCTACTTCCGGCGCCGCCTGGGCTTCCTGGGCGGCACCGTGACCACGATAGGCGGCCCCGGGTTGTAGGACGGCGGTGGCATCGGCCAGCTGGTCGGAGTGACCCCGGGGCAATCCCGGGGCTCGATGGGTTTGGGCTTGTCGGACATGGCGCGATGCTGACGCCAGGCCTTTTCATGGCGTGAGACTGTAGCCAAGGCTCAGCAGCCGAATCTCGCTTATGCGCGCTTGTAACGCTTGCCCGAATGAATCCCGACGAAGGCATCCCCATCGGAATTGAGGGTCTCTCCATCCGGGCCATGAAAGGTGGAGAGACCGACTTTCGATCCCGGGCCGTCAAAGCTGCCGGTATCGATCTGAGAAATGCGCTCGAGCACTTGCGTCCTGGCCCCGGCCTCGTCGGTGACTTCGATTCGCCTGGTCTTCATCACGACGCCCACCTACGGCCCAACTTCCAGCTGTCCCTTTGAACAAGCCGCATCGGGGGAACTCCATCAACGGCAAGGAATCTGCCGTCGCCATCACCAGCGGTAGCCTTCCGGCCGTCGACGAGGGTGTACGTCTTGCTCATGTCGGTCTCCCGAACGGCGGTGAACGTTGGCTAGAATGTTGGGCTTAGTCTAACTTGTGCCGTAAGCCACTGTTTTATATCAACTTGTGGCGGAAGAGGTGGGATTCGAACCCACGGAAGGTTTGACCCTTCGCCGGTTTTCAAGACCGGTGCCTTAAACCGCTCGGCCACTCTTCCTGAAGATCAAACCGCTGCGCTCAGGGCGACGGCGGGCAACCCGGGCCGCCCGGCGTGCCGCACTTGAGCTTGCTGTCCTGGATGAGCGCCGGCAGGCGGTCGGCCAGGAAGTCGATGAACACGCGCACCGCCGGCAGCAGGCCGCGGCGCGAAGGATAGATGGCGTGGCAGATGCCCTGCGGCAGGTTCCACTCCGGCAGCACCACCTCGAGCTCGCCCTTGCGGATGGCCTCGGCGCAGCTCAGCTCCGGCAGCAGCACCACGCCCAGGCCGTCGCGCGCGGCGGCCAGCAGCAGCGGGAAATCCTGCGCCATCAGCGCCGGCGTCAGGTCCACCTTCTGCACGTGGCCGTCGGGGCCATGCAGGGTCCAGCGCTGGCGCGAGTCGTCCTCGCTCATGCTCAGCGTGGTGTGCCCCGCCAGGTCGGCCGGCGTGGCCGGGCGGCCGGTGCGGTCGAGGTACTTCGGGCTGGCCACCAGCAGTTCGCGCAGCTGGCCGAAGCTGCGGGCCACCATCTCGCCGTCGTCGGTGAGCTGGCTGCGCACGCGCAGGGCCACGTCGAAGCCTTCCTGGATCACATCCACCCGGCGGTTGCTCACGTGCAGCTGGATGCGCACCTGCGGGTGCTTCTTCATGAATTCCGGCAGCAGCGGCGCCAGCAGCTCCTGCGCCAGCGCCACCGGGCAGCTCACCTTGATCACGCCGCGCGGGGCGGCGCTGACGCGGTCCACCGCCTCGCGCGCGGCCTGGGCCTCGGCGAGCATGGTCTGGGCGTGGCGGTAGACGCTCTGGCCCACGTCGGTGACGGCGAACTTGCGGGTGGAGCGCTGCAGCAGGCGCACGCCGAGGTCGCTTTCAAGCTGGGCGATGCGCCGGCTCAGCCGCGACTTGGGCACGCCCAGGGCGCGCTCGGCCGCGGCGAAGCCGCCGTGTTCGACCACCATGGCGTAGAACTGCAGGTCGTTGAGGTCCGGGTGGTTCATCCGATGCGCTCCTGGTTGCCCATGTAGGGCCGCAGCGCGGCCGGCACTTCGATGCTGCCGTCGGCCTGCTGGTAGTTTTCCATCACGGCGATCAGCGCGCGGCCCACGGCCACGCCCGAACCGTTGAGGGTGTGCACCGGCTCGGGCTTGCCGGTGGCCGGGTTGCGCCAGCGCGCCTGCATGCGGCGGGCCTGGAAATCGCCGCAGTTCGAGCAGCTGCTGATCTCGCGGTAGGTGCCCTGGCTGGGCAGCCACACTTCGAGGTCATAGGTCTTGCGGGCCGAGAAGCCCATGTCGCCGGTGCACAGCAGCACCTTGCGGTAAGGCAAGCCGAGCTTCTCCAGCACCACCTCCGCGCAGCGGGTCATGCGCTCGTGCTCGGCGTCGGACTCCTCCGGCCGCGAAATCGACACCAGCTCCACCTTCTCGAACTGGTGCTGGCGGATCATGCCGCGGGTGTCGCGGCCGTGGCTGCCGGCCTCGGCGCGGAAGCACATCGAGTGCGCGCTCAGGCGCACCGGCAGCTGGGCGTCCTCGACGATGCTGTCGCGCACCAGGTTGGTGAGCGGCACTTCGCTGGTGGGGATCAGGTAGCGGTGGCTCTCGCCCACTTCGGTGGCGAACAGGTCTTCCTCGAACTTCGGCAGCTGGCCGGTGCCCTGCATGCTGTCGGCGTTGACGATCAGCGGCACGTTGGCTTCCAGGTAGCCGTGCTCGCCGGTGTGCAGGTCGAGCATGAACTGGGCCAGGGCGCGGTGCAGGCGCGCCAGCGGGCCGCGCAGCACGGTGAAACGGGCGCCGCTGAGCTTGGCGCCGGCGTCGCCGTCGAGCCAGCCGTCGCGCTCGCCCAGCTCCACGTGGTCCTTCACAGCGAAGTCGAACTGGCGCGGCGTGCCCCAGCGGTGGATTTCCTGGTTCTGGGTTTCATCGGCGCCCTGCGGCACCGAGGCGTGCGGCAGGTTCGGCACCGTGAGCGTGATGCGCTCGAGCTCGGCGCGGATCTGCTCGAGCCGGGCTTCCGAGGCCTTTAGCTCGTCGGCCAGGCCGGCCACCTCGGCCATCAGCGCAGTGGTGTCCTCGCCCTTGGCCTTGGCCATGCCGATGGCCTTGGAACGCGTGTTGCGCAGGTTCTGCAGCTCCTGCGTGCGGGTCTGGATGGCCTTGCGTTCGGACTCGAGGCGCTCGAGGGAAGCCACGTCGAGGTCGTAGCCTCGGGTCTGCTTCAGGGTCGCGGCGGTCTCGGCGAGCTGGCCGCGGAGCAGGTTCGGGTCGAGCATGGGGTCATTCCAGAAATGAAACGGGGCGATGCATTATCGCGCCCGCCCGGCTGCGCGTGCAACGAAAATCCCCCGCCCGCGGACCCCGCCCGCCCGGGCTGGCAATCCCCGGCGGCGCTGCGCATGCTCGCCCGCCTCCCCTGCCCTGGAACCCCCATGACCGAAGCCGTCCGGCTGGCCAAGCGCGTCGTCGAACTCACCGGCTGCTCCCGCAGCGAGGCCGAGCTGTACGTGCAGGGCGGCTGGGTGACGGTGGACGGCGTGGTGGTCGAGGAGCCGCAGCACAAGGTCGCCGACGAGACGGTGGCCCTGCTGCCCGGCGCCCGCCCCGACCCGGCCGAGCCGGCCACGATGCTGCTGCACAAGCCGGCGGGCTTCGACGCGGGCGACGGCCCGAACCCGGCGCTGTCTCTTCTGGTGCCGGAAAACCGCTGGCCCGAGGACGCCTCCGGCTGGCGCCTGCTCAAGCGCCACTTCCCGCGCCTGCAGCCGGCCATGCTGCTGGAAACCGAGGCCAGCGGCCTGATGGTGTTCAGCCAGGACGGCCGCGTGCTGCGCCGCCTGCAGGAAGACGCCGCGAAGCTCGAGCAGGAATTCATCGTCGACGTCGAAGGCGAACTGGCGCCCTACGGCTGGAACCGCCTCACCGGCGGCACGCAGTTCGACGGCTGGCCGGTGGCGCCGTTCAAGGTGAGCTGGCAGAACGAACAGCGCCTGCGCTTCGCCATCAAGGGCGTGCGCCCGGGCCTGCTGCAGCACCTGTGCAACGAAGTGGGCCTGCGCGCCACCGCCGTGCGCCGCCTGCGGCTGGGCCGGATTGGCCTGGCGAAAATGCCGGCCGGGCAGTGGCGTTACCTGCCGGTGACCGAGCGCTTCTGAGCGCGCTTCACGCGGGGCGGATGGCCTCGGCCAGCCGTGCGCCGGCCCACACCAGCGCGAAGCCGCCCGCCAGCGTCAGGCCGAGGTAACCCGCCATCGCGCCCAGCTTCGCGCCGCGCGCGTACATCAGGCATTCGAGCATAAGCGCCGAATAGGTGGTGAGGCCGCCGAGAACGCCGACGATGAGGAAGGCGCGCAGGTAAAGCACGCTGGGGCCGCGGCCTTCCAGCCACACCAGCAGGAAGCCCGCGGCGAAGCTGCCCAGCAGGTTCACCGCCAGCGTGCCCCAGGGCAGGCCGTTGCCCAGCTGGCGAAGCAGCCAGCCGCCGATCAGGTGCCTGGTGCCAGCGCCCAGCGCGCCACCGGCCATCACCAGCCAGAGCAGGTTCCAGTTCATCGCGGGCCCGGTCGTTCTTGCATGCCGCCATGCTAACGGCAATCGCGCGCATGGCGCGCGCTTCTGTCGCCGGCGCCGCAGCGGTTACCCTGCCTGCCTGTCTCCCGCACGAAATCCCGCCATGCGCATCCTGCTCTGCCTGCTGCTCGTCGCCGCCGCTCCGGCCTTCGCCGCCACGCCCGGGCTGGGCACGGTGTCCGAGGCCTCGGGCTTCACCCGCACCGGCCGCTACGACGAGGTGGTGAAGCTCTGCGATAACTTCGCCAAGGCCTACCCGGCCGCGGTGCGCTGCCTGGACTTCGGCACCACGCCCCAGGGCCGGCCCATGAAGGCGCTGGTGGCCTCGACCCGCGGCGCGCTCGACCCCGCCGCCGCCCGCGCGCAGGACCTGCCAGTGGTGCTGGTGCAGGGCGGCATCCACGCCGGCGAGATCGACGGCAAGGACGCCGGTTTCCTGGCACTGCGCGAGGTGCTGGAAGGCAAGGCCGCCAAGGGTGCGCTCGACAAGCTCGTGCTGGTGTTCGTGCCGGTGTTCAACGTGGACGGCCACGAGCGTTTCGGCGCCTGGAACCGCCCCAACCAGCGCGGCCCGGTGGAAATGGGCTGGCGCACCACGGCGCAGAACTACAACCTAAACCGCGACTACCTCAAGGCCGACTCGCCGGAAATGCAGGCCATGCTCGGCCTGGTGCAGGCCTGGGAACCGCTGGCCGTGGTGGACCTGCACGCCACCGACGGCGCCCAGTTCGAACACGACATCTCCATCCAGGTCGAACCCGTGCACGCCGGCGACCCGGCCCTGCGCGAGGCCGGCCGCGCCTGGCGCGACGGCGTCATCGCCGACCTGGAAAAGCAGGGCTCTTTGCCGCTGCCCTTCTACCCCTCGTTCGTGGTGGGCGACGACCCGAGCTCGGGCTTCGCCGACGGCGTGGCGCCGCCGCGCTTTTCCACCGGCTATTTCTGGCTGCGCAACCGGCTGGGCATGCTGGTGGAAACCCATTCCTGGCGCGAATACCCGCATCGCGTGCGCATCACCCGCAACACGGTGGTGTCGGTGCTCGAGCGCCTCGCCGCGAACGGCCAGGCCTGGCAGCGGCTGGCCCGCGAAGCCGACGTCCGCGCCGGCCGGCCCG
The DNA here is from genome assembly GCF_041913985.1 of Arenimonas sp. GTDB lineage: Bacteria > Pseudomonadota > Gammaproteobacteria > Xanthomonadales > Xanthomonadaceae > Arenimonas. Next base: position 3,364 of record NZ_JAYSEG010000051.1, on the reverse strand, counting down.
ATGGCGCACCGCAACCACTGGCCTACACGGCCGGCCCGAATGAGCGCCTGATCGACTTCCGCGGCTACGCCTACACCCGCACGCCTTCGGAAGTGTCGGGCGCGCTGATGACCCGCTACGACGAATCCACCCCGCAAATCTGGCGTATCCCGCTGCGCGACGACGTGCAGCCGAGCATCACCGTGGCCGCGCCGGGCGCCGGCTACCTGGTGCCCGCCGAACACGCCGCCTTCGTGGGCGCGAAACTGCGCCTGCACGGCGTGGAATTCCGGGAGATCGCCGCGGGCGGTGAGCGCGAGGTCGAAGCCTTCCGCGCCGAGACGGCCCAACTCTCCGCGGGCTCGCTCGAAAGCCACCAGACCCTGGCCGTCACCGGCGAGTGGGCGAAGGAAACCCGCGCCGTGCCGGCCGGTTCGCTCTACGTACCGCTGCGCCAGCCCCGCGCCCGGGTGGTGATGGCACTGCTGGAACCGAAGGCGCCGGATTCCCTGCTGGCCTGGGGCGAATTCAACAACGCCTTCGAGCGCAAGGAATACATGGAGGACTACGTGGCCGAGGACGTGGCCCGCAAGATGCTGGCCGAAGACCCGGCGCTGGCCGAGGCCTTCGCCAGGCGGCTGCAGGACGACCCGGCCTTCGCCGCCGACCCGCAGGCGCGGCTGGAGTTCTTCTACCGCCGGCACGCCTCGTGGGACGAGCGCTACAACCTCTACCCGGTGCTGCGCACCGACGTGGCGCCCTGACTCAGGGCTTGCGCGCGCCGGCGCGGGCGGCGCGCAGGCGGTCGAGCTTTTCCTTGAGCTTGATTTCCATGCCCCGCTCCATCGGTTCGTAGTACACGCGCTCGCCCAGGGCGTCCGGGAAACCGGTCTGGTCGAGCGCCACGCCGCCCGGGGCGTCGTGGTCGTACTGGTAGCCGGTGCCGTAGCCGAGCTGCTTCATCAGCTTGGTCGGCGCGTTGCGCAGGTGCATGGGCACCTCGAGCGTGCCCGATTCGCGCACGTCGGCCTGGGCCGCCTTGAAGGCGGTGTAGGCGGCGTTCGACTTGGCGGTGCTGGCCAGGTAGATCACCAGCTGCGCCAGCGCCAGCTCGCCCTCGGGGCTGCCCAGGCGCTCGTAGGCTTCCCAGGCCTCGATGGCCATCTGCAGGGCCCGCGGGTCGGCCAGGCCGACGTCTTCCACCGCCATGCGGGTGAGCCGCCGCGCCAGGTACACCGGGTCGCAGCCACCGTCGAGCATGCGCGTGAACCAGTACAGCGCGGCGTCGGGGTTCGAGCTGCGCATGGATTTGTGCAGGGCCGAGATCTGGTCGTAGAACTGCTCGCCCTGCTTGTCGAAACGGCGCGTGCGGTCGGCCAGCACCTGGGCCAGGGTGGCCTCGGTGACTTCGCCGCCTTCGTCGGCGGCCAGCTCGGCGGCGATCTCCAGCAGGGTCAGCGCGCGCCGCACGTCGCCGTCGGCGGCGCCGGCGATGTCGCGCAGGCGTTCGTCGGCGACGCGCACGCCCTGCCCGCCCAGTCCGCGGGTTTCATCGGCCAGGGCGCGGCGCAGGGCCTCGACGATGTCGTCCACCGACACCGCTTCCAGCACGTGCACGCGGCAGCGCGAAAGCAGCGCCGAGTTGAGCTCGAAGCTGGGGTTTTCCGTGGTGGCGCCGACGAACAGGATGCTGCCGCGCTCGATGTGCGGCAGGAAGGCGTCCTGCTGGGCCTTGTTGAAGCGGTGCACCTCGTCCACGAACAGCACGGTGCGCCGGCCCTGGGCGAAGCGCTCGCCGGCCGCGGCCAGCACCTGGCGCACCTCGGGCAGGCCCGACAGCACGGCGGAGATGGCGACGAACTCGGCCTCGGCGTAACGGGCCAGCAGCAGGGCCAGCGTGGTCTTGCCGCAGCCGGGCGGGCCCCAGAGGATCATCGAGTGCACGTTGCCGGCTTCCACCGCGCGCCGCAGCGCGCTGCCCGGCGCCAGCAGCCGGCGCTGGCCCACCATGTCGTCCAGCGTGGCCGGGCGCATGCGCTCGGCCAGCGGCTTGAGGCCCTCGGGCGGCTGGAACAGGGAGTCGCTGGCGGGTTTCTTGCGGGTCACGCCCGCATTCTAATCCCCCCGCTCACTCGGCGAGGGGAATGACCTCGGCGCCCTCGGAGACGTCACCGACCACGTCGGTGCCCGGCGGCGGGGTGAAGGTGAAGGTGCCCGCCGCGAAGGCCGGGTTGCGCTTCCAGCCGGTGAAGCGCACTTCGGTGCGCTGGCCCAGGCCGTCGTGCATTTCCATGATGGCCAGGCCGGCGGCGTCGAAGCCCAGCCGGGCGCGCTCGAACGGCGCGTCGTCGGGCTTGCGCGGGATCAGTTCCAGCCATTCCAGACCCTGGCCGGCGCCGCCGTCCTTCACGGTGAACTGGCGGTCGAGCTCGGCCGGGTCGATCAGCACCGCCAGCGGGCTCACCTGCTCCTCGTAGCTCTGGTTGCGTACGTTGACCTGTTCCAGGTCGGGGTCGTGGATCCAGATGTGGTCGCCGTCGGCGACGATCAGCTGCGGGAAGGGCTGCGTGTATTCCCAGCGGAACTGCCGCGGCGCCTTCAGCGCCACCGAGCCGCTGGACGATTCCGACTGCCGGCCCTCGGGGTCGTACACACGCTGCTGGAACTGCGCCGACAGGCCCTGCACGCCGCCGCTGAAGGCGTCGAGCTTCTCGCGGGCGCCGGCGTGGGCCAGCGGGGCGGCGAGCAGGAGGCAGGAAAGCAGGAACAGGCGCATGGGCGGGAACCGGGGCGTGGAGAGGTGGATTCAAGTCTTGCCGGCGGCGCCTGAACCGCGCTTGTGCGCGGCTCAGCGCGGCGGCGGCGGGGCGATGACCTGGCGGTCGCCGTTGTGTTCGGGCGGCGTGACGATGCCGGCGGCTTCCATGGCCTCGATCAGGCGGGCGGCGCGGTTGTAGCCGATCTTCAGGCGCCGCTGCACGCCGGAAATGGAGGCGCGGCGGGTTTCGGTGACCACCTTCACCGCCTCGTCGTACAGCGGGTCGGACTCGTCGCCCGCGCCGCCGCCGGACTCCGGCAGGCCGGTGGGGCCGATGACCACGCCGTCGCCCATGGACTGCACTTCCTCCAGCACGCCCTCGATGTAGTCGGGGCCGGAGCTGTTCTGGCGCAGGTGGGCCACCACGCGGTGCACCTCGTCGTCGCTGACGAAGGCGCCGTGCACGCGCTCGGGCATGGCGGTACCGGGCGGCAGGTAGAGCATGTCGCCGTTGCCCAGCAGCGTTTCCGCGCCGGACTGGTCAAGGATGGTGCGCGAGTCGATCTTCGAGCTCACCTGGAAGGCGATGCGGGTCGGGATGTTGGCCTTGATCAGGCCGGTGATCAC
>NZ_JAYSEG010000050.1:0-13099 GCF_041913985.1 Arenimonas sp. | reverse complement strand
GCTCCACTGAGCGGGAATCGACCCTCGCCTTCGCGGTGGGGCCGGCGCCAGTTCGATGGTCAGCGAAAAACCGCCCAAGCCATCCTTTGCCTGGAAGAAGCGCCTTTCACTTGGGCACCAGCTCCACGCCCACTGCCATGTGGTCGGAGCCGGCGGCGGGCACGGCCTTGTAGTCGAGCACCTCGAAGCCGCCCACCAGCACGTGGTCCAGGCAGCGCTGCGGCGCCCAGCTGGGGAAGGTGGCGATGCGGTGCGGCGGCGGCTCGAGCGAGGTGCCGCGGTAGAGCGCGCGCATTTCCGGCGCGTCGAAGTCGCAGTTGAAGTCGCCCATCAGCACCAGCCGCGGCGAATCGGCCAGCAGTTCGGCCAGGAAGCCCAGCTGCAGCTGGCGCGACTTCGCACCCAGCGAGAGGTGGGTGATGGCCAGCCGCCAGGCCGCGTCGCCCTCGCCGAAGGTGGCCAGCAGCACGCCGCGGCCGGCGATGCGGCCGGGCAGGGCGTAGTCGAGCAGGTCGGTGGGCTGCAGCCGGCTGAGCAGGGCATTGCCGCTGCCGGCGATGCGCGAGATGCGGCGGTTCGGCTGGTGGCTCCAGAACGGGAAGTGCGCGCGCTCGGCCAGGTAGTCGGCCTGGTTGGTGAAGCCGGAGCGCAGGCTGCCGGGGTCGGACTCCTGCAGGCCCACCAGGTCGTAGTTGCTGGCCAGCTCGGCCAGGCTGTCGAGGTTGATGCGCTTGCCGTTGGGCAGCACGTGCGACCAGCTGCGGGTCACGTAGTCGCGGTAGGCGCGCGTGCTGGAGCCGGCCTGGATGTTGGCGCTCAGCAGGCGCAGCGTCTGGGTCGGGGCTTGGGCCATGGAAGGATGGTGCGGCCAGCCGGCGGCGGGGACAAGGGCGGGCGAAAAAAAGGGGCCGCATCGGCGGCCCCTCGTTCAGCGGCGGCGAAAGCGGCTTACTGGCCGGCTGCCGCGCGCTCCTTGGCCACCAGGTAGTCGACGGTGTCGAGCAGGCCCTGCATGCCGCGGTCGCCGGTGGCGACGGCGCGGTACTTGCCGTTGACGATCATGGTCGGGGTCGACTGCACGCCGTTGCGCAGGGCGAACTGGCGGGCGCGGTTGAGCTTGGCGGTGACGGCGAAGCTCTGCATGGTCGAGAGGAAGGTGTCGCGGTTGGCGCCCTGCTTGGCGTACCAGTCGGCGATTTCCTCGACCGAGGCGGTCTGGAAGCTGCGCTCGATCAGCACCGCGCGGAACAGCGCGTCGTGGGTCTTCTCGACCAGGCCCATGGCCTCGGCGGCGTAGTAGCCGCGGGCGAAGTTGTCGCTGATGCCGCCGAACACGCCCGGCACGTACACGAAGCGCACGTCGCCGGCGATGTTGGGCTTCCACTGGTTCAGCACCGGCTGCAGGTTGGCGCAGTGGATGCAGGTGTAGGCGAAGACCTCGGCGACTTCGATGCCGCCCTGGCCGAAGGTGGGCTGCGGCTCGGCCATGACTTCGTAGTCGACGCCTTCGCGCGGGGCCTTGGCCGGGTCAAGCGCCGGGGCCGGGGCCACCGGGGCGGCGGGCGCCTCGGGCGCGGCCGGGGCTTCCGGAGCCGGGGTTTCGGCAGCGGTTTCGGCCGGTGCGGCGTCGGTGGCCTCCGCAGGCGCGGCCTCGGTGGCTTCGGCGGCCGGGGCCGGCGTTTCCGCGGCGGGCGCGGCTTCCGCGGGCGCGGCGGCCGGGGCTTCCGGCTGCGCGGCGGGCGCGGTGTCGGCCGGCTTCTGGGCGCAGGCGGCGAAGGACAGGACGAGCAGCAGGGGCAGCAGGCGCTTCATCGGCTAAGGCTCCAGGGAACGGGTGACCCACCTGACCACGGCCGGCGGGCAAGGTTCAACGCGACGGCCGGCGGCCGCCGCGCGGGGCTCAGCCCTGCGGCTGGCCCGAAGCCGCCACCGCCTCTTCGGACGGGGCGTCGGCGACGTTGTGCAGGCCTTCCAGGTAGGTGGCGAGGGCCTGGATCTCTTCGTCGGTGAGGTTGGCGGCCACGGCCGACATGATGGCGTTGGCGTTGGCGCCCTTGCCCCAGACGGTGCCGTTGCGGAAGGCGGTGAGCGTGTTGGCCAGGTAGGTGGCGTGCTGGCCACCGATGGCCGGCCAGGCCGCACCCGGGTTGCCGGCGCCGGCCGGGCCGTGGCAGGCGGCGCAGGCCGGCACGGAGCCGTCGGCCTTGCCGCTGCGGAAGATCTGCTCGCCCACGGCGTAGAACTTGCGGCCGGCGTTCGGGCCCTCGGCGATCACGCTGTCGTCGGCGACGCCCGGCAGCACCTTCTGGGTGGCGAAGTAGGCGCCGATGTCGCGCATGTCCTGGGCGCTGAGCGTGGCGGACATGCCCAGCATGATGGCGTTGTCGCGCTCGCCCGACTTGAACAGGGCGAGCTGGCGGGCGATGAAGCGCTCGTGCTGGCCGGCCAGCTTCGGGTTCAGCGGGTCGGCGGAGTTGCCGTCGAGGCCGTGGCAGGCGGCGCAGGCGGCGGCCTTGCCGGCGCCGGCCGTGGCGTCGCCGTGGGTGGCGACGGCGTTGTCGGCCTCGAGCGTCGCGACCGGGGCCGCGGCCTGCTCGGGGGCGGGCGTCACGGTGGCGGCCTCCTGGGCCACGGCCGCGGACGCTGCCAGGGCGATGGCGACACCAAGGATGCGCGTGAACTTCATGGGCTGCTCCGGAACGCTGGAAATCAAAGGGACGGGGCCTTGCGCGACGGGCGCGCAGGAAGGCGCGGATTATCCCAGCCGCCGCCGTGAACGGTCAATTCAGCCTGGGTCCGGCGGGCCGCAAGGCTGGTCAGGGCGGCCCGGGCAGGCCATGCTGGGCGCCTTTCCCGCCCCGGCCTGTCCGATGTCGAACCCCCTGGCCCGCGCCAAATACATCAATTCCGTCCATTCCCTGCGCCAGCTTCCGCCCGACGACGGCCGGGAGGTGGTGTTCGCCGGCCGCTCGAACGCCGGCAAGTCCAGCGCCCTGAACGCGCTCACCAACCAGAACGGCCTGGCCCGGGTCTCCAAGACCCCGGGCCGCACCCAGGCCCTGAACTACTTCGAGGTGGCCGAGGGCCGCTACCTGGTGGACCTGCCGGGCTACGGCTACGCCAAGGTGCCCGAGGCCATGCGCGAGGCCTGGAAGAGCACCATCAACCGCTACTTCCACGAGCGCGCCTCGCTGGCCGGCCTGGTGGTGGTGATGGACATCCGCCACCCGCTGCGCGAGTACGACCTGCAGATGCTCGACTACGCCGCCGCCCGCGGCCTGCCGGCGCACTGCCTGCTGACCAAGGCCGACAAGCTTGGCCGCGGCGAGCAGGGCAACATCCTGCTCAAGGTCCGCAAGGAACTCGGCGACCGCGCCACCGCCCAGGTGTTCTCGGCCGACGCCAAGCTGGGCGTCGACGAGGCGCGTGCCGTTATTTCCGGCTGGCTGGAAATCTAAGCGTCCCGAAGCCGGGGATCCATGGCGGCGCGCAGGGCGTCCACGAGGGCGTTGATGAGCACGATGGCGGCGCCGATGACGAGCACCACGCCGAGCACCAGGGTGTAGTCGCGGTTGAGGGCGCCCTGCACGAAGTAGCGGCCCACGCCCGGGATGCCGAACACCTGCTCGACCACGGCCGAGCCGCTCACCACGTTGATCAGCGCCGGGCTCAGCCAGGCCACCACCGGCAGCAGGCCCGGGCGCAGGGCGTGGGCGAACAGCAGCCGCGCCTCCGACAGGCCGCGGCCGCGCGCCGCGCGCAGGTAGTCGGCGCCCAGCACGTCCAGCAGCGAGGCCCGGGTGAGTCGCGCGCAGTAGGCGAGGTTGGGCAGCGCCAGCGCCACCACCGGCAGCACCGCGCTGCGCCAGCTGCCGTCCCAGCCGCCGGCCGGCAGCCACCGCAGGGCCACCGCGAACACCAGCACCAGCAGCGGCGCCACCACGAACTTCGGCACCGACAGTCCCAGGCCCGCGCCGAACATCAGCACGCGGTCGGTCCAGCGCCCCGCGCGCAGCGCCGCCCACGTGCCCAGCGGCACGCCCAGCAGCAGCGCCAGCGCCAGCGCGAGCCCGCCGTTCAGCAGCGAAATGGGCAGGCTGGCCGCCAGCAGTTCGTTGACCGTGTAGTCGGGGTATTGGAACGAAGGCCCCAGTTCGCCGCGCAGCACGTCGCCGATCCAGTGCGCGTACTGCGACGGCAGCGGCAGGTCGAGCCGGTACTGCGCCGCCAGCGCCGCCTCCACTTCCGGCGGCGCGGCCTTCTCGGCGTCGAAGGGGCCGCCCGGCGCCGCGCGCAGCAGCACGAAGCACAGCGTGGCCAGCAGCCACAGCGTCAGCAGCGCTTCCAGGCCGCGGCCCAGCCAGGCCTTCATGGCGCCGGCTCCAGCGACAGGAAGCGGCTGGGGTGGCGGTCGAGCGCATTGGCCTCGAAGCCGCGCACCTCGGGCCGCACCAGGTGCTTGGAGGTGTAGAAATACAGCGGCACGATCGCGTGCGCGTCGAGCAGGCGCGCCTCGGCGTCGCGAAGGTGCCGTTGCCGCGCGGCCAGCGTAGGCGCGGCGTCGGCGGCGTCGAGCAGGGCGTCGAAGCGCGGGTCGGCGTAGCCGGTCCAGTTCGAGGCGCTGCCGGCGCGGAAGTTGTCGAGGAAGTTGCGCGCGTCGTCCACGTCGGCGATCCAGCCGCCGCGGAACACCTGCGTCACCACCCGCTGCCGGCGCGTGCCCACGAACACCTTCCACTCCTCGTTGCGCAGCGTGACGCGCGCGCCCAGCACCTCGCGCCACATCGCCGCCACCGCCAGCGCCAGGCGCCGGTGCGGGGTGGAGGTGTTGTAGCGCAGCTCCACCTGCAGCGGCCGTTCGGGCGAGTAACCTGCCCGGGCGTACAGTTCGCGAGCCCGCGCCTCGCGCTGCGCCTGCGTGGCGCGTGCCATCGCCGGCAGCGGCGGCGCGTAGTCGGCCGTGCCCGGCGGCACCAGCCCGAAGGCCGGCCGTTCGCCCAGCCCGGTGACGTGGCGGGTGAGGATGTCGCGGTCCACCGCCAGCGACAGCGCCTCGCGCAGCGCGGGCTGGTCCTTGAACGGCGGCCGCGTGAGGTTGTAGCCCAGCCAGAAGCTGCCGAGGTAGGGGCTGATGCGCAGCTGGCCACCGAAGCGTTCGCGCAGGCGCGGCAGCGGCTGCGGCGGCACGGTTTCGGTGAGGTGCAGGCCGCCGGCCTCGAAGCGGCGCAGTTCGCTGCCGGCGTCCTCGGTCACGTGGAAGCGCACGCGCGGGATCGGCGCCGGTTCGCGGAAGTGCGGGTTGCGTTCGAGCGTGATCGTGGCCTGCGGCTGCCACGCCGCCAGCCGGTAGGCGCCGTTCGACACCAGCCGGCCCGGGCGGGTGTGCTGCGCGCCGAATTCAGCCAGCGCCGGCAGGTACAACGGGTAGGCGATGGGCAGGGTGAGCAGGCGCGGCAGGTCGGCGCTGCGGGTGAGGCGGAACACCAGCGTGCGCGCGTCGGGCGCCGACACGCCCAGTTGCTCCGGCGGACGTTCGCCGCGCTGCACGGCGCCGGCGTGTTCGATCGCGTCGAGGTGGCCGGCGAAGGGCGCGGCGGTGGCCGGCGCGAAGGCGCGGCGCAGGCTGGCCAGCACCTGGGCGGCGTCGAGCGCCTGGCCGTTCGACCAGCGTGCGCCTTCCCGCAGGTGGAAGGTCCAGGTGCGGCCGTCGGGCGAGACCTCCCAGCGTTCGGCCAGGCCGGGCACCAGGCGGCCGCCGCCGTCCTCGGCCACCAGGCCTTCGAACAGGTCGCGCAGCACGTTGCCGCAGGCCACCTCCGGGCAGCGGTGCGGGTCGAGCGTGGAGGGCTCGGGGCCGTTGCCGCGTTCGAGCACCTGCGCGCCGGACGGGCCGGAACAGAGAATCCCCGCCATCAGGACGCTGGTGACCGCGGCGCGGGTTAGGATTCGCATCCTTGCGATTGTAGGCCAGCGGCCGCACATCGCTTCCACCCCCTCAAGGCGCGCCCCGTGTCCGGACCGAGCAATACCAAGGAAACCCCGCTGGCCGACCGCCGCGAGCTGGTCGAATACCTGGCTTCGGGCGGCCGGCCCGAGGCCGAATGGACCATCGGCACCGAGCACGAGAAGTTCGGCTTCCGCCTCGACGACCTGCGCCCGCCCACCTGGGACGGCGACCGCGGCATCGAGGCCCTGCTGCGCGGGCTCACCCGCTTCGGCTGGGAGCCCTACGAAGAGAAGGGCAAGCTGATCGCCCTGACCAAGGCCGGCGCCTCGGTGACGCTGGAACCCGCGGGCCAGCTGGAACTCTCCGGCGCCATGCTCGAAAACATCCACCAGACCTGCTGCGAAACCATGGCGCACCTGCGCGAGGTGAAGACGGTGGGCGACGAGCTCGGCATCGGTTTCCTGGGCATGGGTTTCCAGCCCAAGTGGCGCCGCGACGAAATGCCGTGGATGCCCAAGGGCCGCTACAAGATCATGCGCGAATACATGCCCAAGCGCGGCCAGCTCGGCCTGGACATGATGACGCGCACCTGCACGGTGCAGGTGAACCTGGACTTCCGCGACGAAGCGGACATGGTGAAGAAGTTCCGCGTCTCGCTGGCGCTGCAGCCCATCGCCACGGCGCTGTTCGCCGATTCGCCCTTCACCGAGGGCAAGCCCAACGGCTACCTCAGCTACCGCTCGCACATCTGGACCGACACCGACCCCGACCGCACCGGCATGCTCGACTTCGTGTTCGAGGACGGCTTCGGCTTCGAGCGTTACGTCGACTACCTGCTCGACGTGCCCATGTACTTCAGCTACCGCGGCGGCGAATACATCGACCTCAGCGGCCGCAGCTTCCGCAAGTTCATGCGCGGCGAGCTCGCGGAACTGCCGGGCCAGCGGCCGACGATGCGCGACTGGGCCGACCACATGACCACCGCCTTCCCGGAAGTGCGGCTGAAGAAATACCTGGAAATGCGCGGCGCCGACGGCGGCCCCTGGAACCGCCTGTGCGCGCTGCCGGCGTTCTGGGTGGGCCTGCTGTACGACGGCGAGGCGCTCGACGCCGCCTGGGACCTGGTGAAGGACTTCAGCCGCGAGGAGCGCCACGCGCTGCGCGACGGCGTGCCGAAACACGCGCTCAAGCTGCCCTTCCGCGGCGCCACCGTGCGCGAGCTGGCGCTCGAGGCGCTGAAGATCTCCGGCCAGGGCCTGGCGCGGCGCAACCGACGCAACGCCACCGGCGCCACCGAGGCGGTGTTCCTGGAGCCGCTCATCGAGTTCGCCCTGGCCAACGAAACCCCGGCCGAGCGCAAGCTGGCGCTCTACCACGGCGCCTGGGGCGGCTCGGTGGACCCGGTGTTCAGGGAGTTCGCGTACTGATGGCCACCGCCAAAGCCGACTGGTTCCGCGCCGACGACGCGCGCATCGACGAACTCGACCGCCTGCTCGAGCAGCGCGCCGTGCCCCTCGGCGGCTACGGCCTGGAGCAGCTCGACGGCTACCTCACCGCGCTGGCGGTGAGCCCGGGCACGGTGGCGCCGGAAGAATGGCTGCCGCAGGTCTGGGGCAAGGCCCCGCCGCGCTGGGAGGGCCCGGCCGACGAGGCCGCGGCCACGACCCTGCTGATGCTGGCCTGGGAAACCGCCCAGCGCCGCGTGCGCACGCCCGGCGACGAACTCACGGTGGACGGCGCCCTGTTCTGGTGGCTGCCCGACGACCCCGAGGCCGAACATGGCGACGACGTGGATATCGGCGCCGCCTGGGCCGGCGGTTTCCTCGACGGCATGGCCCTGCGCGACGCCGAATGGGACGAATGGATCGCCAAGGACGACTGGATCGGCGAGGTCGAGGACTACATCGAGGCCCTGGCCACCGGCAGCTACCCGCCGGAAACCGAGGGCGGCGCGCCGGTGCCGCTGAGCTACCGCGAGCGCCTCGAGATCCACGCCAGCCTGCCCGACATGCTGCACGACCTGCACGTGCACCGGATCGAGTCGCTGACCCCGCGCGAGCCGGTGCGCCGCGCCGCCACCCCCGAGCGCAACGATCCCTGCCCCTGCGGCAGCGGGAAGAAGTACAAGAAGTGTTGCGGCGCCTGAGCCGGGCGTAGGATGTCCGCGCGGCCGCCCCGGCCGCCCGGAGACCCGCCATGGACACCAGGATCGTGCTGTTCGCCGTCGTGTTTTCCCTGCTTGCCCCGCTGGCCAGTGCCCAGCAGGCGGCCGTGCTGCGCCGCCCCGTCGAACCCGTCGCGCCGGTGCAGGCCGCGGAAGTGGACAAGGACGCCGTCATCGCCCGCCTGCGCGAGAAGAACCGCGAGCTCAGCGAGGAAAACGCCCGCCTGCAGGCGCGCATCAACGACATGACCACGCTGGGCGGCAGCGAAGTGCGCGCCTACTGCGCCTCGTCGTCGGAGAGCCGAAACACCGCCGGCGCCAGCGAGTCCTGCGGCGCCTACACCTGCAACCAGACCAGCGGCCTGTGCCGCGACCGCTGCACCACCAGCAACGACTGCGACTCCACCGCCCGCTGCTCGCCCGAAGGCACCTGCCAGGTGGTTCCGCAGGGCTGAGGGTAAGCTTGGCGGATGGCCGACGAAAACGAACCGCTGCGCGACATCGACCTTCCGCCCACCGACGCGCTGCTGCGCGACGACGTCAAGCGCCTTGGCGCGCTGGTGGGCGAAATCCTGGCCGAGCAGGTCTCGCCCGCCTTCCTGGCCGAGGTCGAGGCGCTGCGCGTGGCCTCCATCCGCCGGCGCGAGGCCGGCGCGCCCATCGAGGCGGTCTCGACGCGCCTGCAGGGCCTGCCCCTGGACCAGGCCGAACTGCTGGTGCGCGCCTTCGCCAGCTATTTCCAGGCGGTGAACCTGGCCGAGCGCGTGCACCGCATCCGCCGCCGCCGCGATTACCAACGCCTGGGCGAAGCGCCCCAGCCCGGCGGCCTCGAAGACTCCCTGCGCGCCCTGCGCGACGAAGGCGTGCCGGTGCAGGACGTGGCCGCGCTGCTGCCGCGCCTGCGCATCGAGCCGGTGTTCACCGCGCACCCCACCGAGGCCGTGCGCCGCGCCCTGCTCGAGAAGGAGAGCGAGGTGGTGCGCTGCCTGGTCGAGGACATCGACCGCGGCCTCACCCCGCAGGAGCGCCGCGCCGACGTCGAGCGCATGCGCCTGGCGCTCACCGCCAGCTGGCAGACCGACGAGACGCCGCCGGAAAAGCCCACCGTCGCCGACGAGTTCGAGCACGTGGCGTATTACCTTTCCGACGTGCTCTACCGCGTGCTGCCGGTGTTCCACGAAGTGTTCGAGGACGCGCTGCGCAGCGTGTACGGCAGCGCCCCCGGGGAACTGCCGCCGCTGCTGGGCTTCGGTTCCTGGGTGGGCGGCGACATGGACGGCAACCCGAACGTGGGCGCCGACACCATCGCCGCCACGCTGGCCGGCCAGCGCGCGCTGGTGCTGGGTAATTACCGGCGCGAACTGGCCAAGCTGGCCGACGTGCTCAGCCAGACCGAAGGCCGCGTCGGCATCGCCCCGGCCCTGCGCACGCGCGCCGACGACTACGCGCACCGCTTCCCCGGGGCCGCCGAAGCCATCAAGGCGCGCCACGCCGACATGCCCTACCGGCGCTTCCTCACCCTGCTGGCCGCGCGCATCGAGGCCACCGCCGAAGACGCACCCGGCGCCTATGCCGACGCCGGCGAATTCCTCGCCGACCTGCGCCTCGTGGAAACCAGCCTCGCGAGCCACCGTGGCGAACACGCCGGCGGCTTCGCCGTGCGCCGCCTGCTGCGCCGCGTGCAGGCCTTCGGCTTCCACCTGGCCGCGCTCGACCTGCGCCAGGAAAGCAGCCAGCACGACGCCGCGCTGGCCGCGCTGCTCGACGACCCCGACTTCCCCGCGCGCCCCTGGCCCGAGCGGGCCCAGCGCCTGCGCGACCTGGTGGCCGGTACCGACCCGGCGCCGAACCCGGATGCCGCCGACGCCGCGCGCGTGCTGGCGGTGTTCCGCACCATCGCCGGCGCGCTGCCGCGCTATGGCGCGCGCGCCATCGGCGCCTACATCATCAGCATGAGCCGCAGCGCCGCCGACGCGCTGGCGGTGCTGGCGCTGGCGCGGCAGGCCGGCTGCCTGGACGCCAACGGCGCCGTGCCGCTCGACGTGGCGCCGCTGTTCGAAACCGTGGACGACCTCGATTCCGCCGCCGCCACGCTGCGCTCGCTGTTCGCCGACCCGGTCTACCGCGAACACCTGCGCGAGCGCGGCGACCGCCAGGTGGTGATGCTGGGTTATTCCGACAGCGCCAAGGACGGCGGCCTGGTGGCCTCGCGCTGGGCGCTGCAGCAGACCCAGGTGCAGCTCACCGCGCTGGCCGCCGAGGCCGGCGTGCGCATCGCCTTCTTCCACGGCCGCGGTGGTTCGCTCTCGCGCGGCGGCGGCAAGACCGGCCGCGCCGTGGTGGCCGCGCCGCGCGGTTCGGTGGACGGCTACCTGCGCCTCACCGAGCAGGGCGAGGTGATCCACCGCAAGTATGGCATCCGCGCGCTGGCGCTGCGCAACCTCGAGCAGGCCACCGGCGCCGTTCTGCGCGCCACCCTGCGCCCGCGCAAGCCCGAGCCGCGCGAAGCCGTCTGGCGCGAGATGGCCGCGGCCATCGCCGCCGCGGCGCGCGCGCACTACCGCGGCCTGGTGTACGAGCGCGAAGGCTTCGTCGACTACTTCCGCGCCGCCACGCCCATCGACGTCATCGAACGCCTGCGCATCGGCTCGCGCCCCAGCAAGCGCGGCAACGCCGGCGGCGTGTCCTCGCTGCGCGCCATCCCATGGGTGTTCGCCTGGTCGCAGAACCGCTGCGGGCTCACCGCCTGGCTGGGCGTGGGCACCGGTCTGGCGCAGGGCATCGAGCGCTTCGGCCACGATGCCGTGGCCGAGATGGCGCGCGACTGGCCCTTCTTCGCCACCCTCGTGGACGACGTGGAGATGGTGCTGGCGAAATCCGACCTGGGCATCTTCGAGCGCTACTCACGGCTTGCCGGTGACGCGCACGCGCACTTCTTCCCCGGCATCGCCGCCGAGTTCGAGCGCACGCGCGCCGCCATCCTCTCGATCAAGGGCACGAGCCAGCTGCTGGAGGGCGACTTCCGCCTGCGCCAGTCGATCCGCCTGCGCAATCCCTACGTCGACCCGCTGAGCCTGCTGCAGGTGGACCTGCTGGCCCGCTGGCGCGCCGCCGGCCGGCCCGAGGACGCGCTGTTCCATGCGCTGGTGACCACCGTGAACGGCATCGCCGCCGGCGTGCAGAACACCGGCTAGCCGAAACGCACGTCGCGCAGCTCCCAGTGGCTGCCGGCCAGCAGCTTCATGCGCTGCCGGAACACGCTGCCCGGCAGCGAGGTGCTGGCCTCGAGCTCGATCGCCAGGTCCTTCTGCCCGCCGGTGACGCGGGCGTCGGGGTCGGTGGCGCCCAGGCTCTCGTCCACCTCGTCGGGGTCGTCCTGCAGCGCGCGCCAGCGTTCGAACAGGGCCGGCGTGCGCAGCGCCGCCTCGAGCTCGGCGGCCAGGCCCTCGGCGCCGTCGGAGCGGAAGGCCAGGGCCGGGTCCTCGCCGCGCGCGGCGGCCGGGTCGGGAAGGCGGATCAGGTATCGGACGGCCATCACGGTTTCTCCCTGCGGCCCTCGCGGCGGGCCGCCACCACGCTACCATCGGGTCAACTCAGGGGAGGGTCAAGACATGACGTTGAAGAAACTGTGCCTGGCGGCGGCGGTGATGCTGGCGCTGGCGCCCGTGGCGAACGCCGGGAAACTGGCGCTGGTGGGTGGCACGCTGGTCGACGGCACGCTGCGCGAGCCGATCCGCGACAGCGTGATCCTCGTCGACGGCAAGCGCATCGTGGCGGTGGGCAGCGTCGGCGACCTGCCGGTGCCGGCCGACGCGGAAATCATTTCCACCGAAGGCATGACCGTCATGCCCGGCCTGTGGGACATGCACGTGCACCTGATGATCAACGGCCACGCCGACTACGACTACTGGGACAAGCACTACCTCGACAAGCAGCGCGACGTGATCATGCCGGCCTCGGCCGAGCAGCTGCTGATGGCCGGCATCACCAGCGCCCGCGACCTGGGCGGCCCGCTCGAGGACAGCCTGGCGGTGCGCGACGCCATCAACGCCGGCAAGATCCCGGGCCCGACGATGTACATGTCCGGCCCCTTCATCCAGAAGAAGCCCTACCCGGGCACCGAGGCCTTCCGCTGGGGCGTGGATTCGCCCGCCGACGCGCGCGCCAAGGTGCGCCGCCTGGCCGAGGCCGGCGTGGACGTGATCAAGCTCATCGACCAGGACCAGATGGCCGAGGCCGAGATCGCCGCCATCGTCGACGAGGCGCACAAGCACCAGCTGCCGGTGATCGCGCACGCGCACCGCCCCGAGGAAGTGCGTCGCGGCCTGCGCCACGGCGTCGACGGCTTCGAGCACACCGGCTTCGCCGCCGCGCCCGAGTTCCCGCCCGACGTGATGGAGGCGCTGAAGGAGCGCACCGCCAACATGGCGCTGGGCCCGCTGTTCTGGACGCCCACGGTCGAGGGGCTCTACAACTTCCCGTACACGGTGCGCAACCACGAGTTCATCGACAACGACTCCTGGCACCGCGGCCTGCCGCCCGAGATCGTCGCCGACATCCGCAAGTCGCTCGAGCACCCGGAGCGCATCAGCTACTTCCAGCAGACCCCGCAGCGCCAGCCCACGCTGCGCCGCAAGTTCGACCAGCTGCGCCAGGCCGGCGTGCTGATGCTGGTGGGCACCGACTCGGGCATCCCGATGAAGTTCCACAGCCAGAGCACCTGGAACGAGCTGGACGTGTGGGTGAACCAGTTCGGCGTGCCGGCGGTGGACGCCATCCGCGCCGCCACCTACTGGCCGGCCGTGGCCATGCGCGTCGACGACAAGTACGGCACCGTCACCGAAGGCAAGTACGCCGACATCGTGGCCGTGCGCGGCGACGCGCTGCGGCAGGTGGCCCTGCTGCAGGACATCGACCTCGTCATCAAGCACGGCAAACGCGTGAAATAAGCGCCTCCCGTAGGAGCGGCTTCAGCCGCGAAGCTCTTC
>NZ_JAYSEG010000049.1:0-13596 GCF_041913985.1 Arenimonas sp. | reverse complement strand
GGGGGGGGGGGGGGGGGGGGGGGGGGCCCCCCCCCCCCCCCCCCCCCCCCCCCCCGCCGCCAGCGTTTTGGCCCGGGAAATAGGGGTCAGAGTACTATTTCCCCTCGCCATCCCCGTGTTGCTGAGCAGGCGGTCGAAAATAGTACTCTGACCCCTATTTCATCTAGTCGCGCACGCCGAGGCGCTTTCGCTCGAGCCGCCTGAGGAACTCCGACATGATGCGCAGGTACAGGTCCTCGCCCAGGTAGGCGTCCTCGACGCCGGCGTCGATGCTGGGGTTGTCGTTCACCTCGATCACCACCGCGCGGTCGCCGGCCACCTTCAGGTCCACGCCGTACAGGCCGTTGCCGATGGCATTGCTGGCGCGCAAGGCCAACCGCACCACTTCCGACGGCGCTTCGCGGATGGGCAGGGTCTTGAAGCCGCCCGAGCGCACCGCGCCCGGCTTGCCGGCGCCCTTGGGCGCGTGGTCGTAGATCTGCCAGTGCCCGCGCGACATGAAGTACTGGCAGGCGTACAGCGGCTCGCCGTCGAGCACGCCGATGCGCCAGTCGAATTCGGTGTACAGGTATTCCTGCGCCAGCAGCAGCGCCGTGTGCTGGAACAGCTGTTCGGCCGCGGCCTTGAGCTGCTCCACGGTCTCCACCTTGTGGATGCCGCGCGAGAAGCTGCCGTCCGGGATCTTCAGCACGATCGGCAGGCCCAGCAGGTCGGGCAGGGCCTCGAGCTTGCGGGCGTCGTCGCGGAACACGATCTCGGTGCGCGGCGTGGCCAGCTTGCGGCTGCGCAGGCGGTCGTGCAGGTAGATCTTGTTGGTGCAGCGGAGGATGGAAACCGGGTCGTCGATCACCACCATGTCCTCGCGCTCGGCGCGGTGCGCGAAGCGGTAGGTGTGGTTGTTGATGGCGGTGGTCTCGCGGATGAACAGTGCGTCGTACTCGGCCAGCCGCGCGAAGTCGCGCTTGCCCACCGGGTCCACCTCGATGTCCAGCGCCTTGCCGGCCTCGATGAACTGCTTGAGCGCCTTCTTGTTCGAGGGCGGCATCTGTTCGGCCGGGTCCTGCAGCATGGCCAGGTCGTAGCGGTACTTGCGGCGCGCCCGCGGCTTTCGCCAGAGCTTCTTGCTGAAGGCGTCCAGGGCCTCGGCGAAGGCGTCTTCCTGGTCGTCGGTGAGCGTGTGCAGGCTGGCCGGCTTGATGGCGGCGATCTGCCACACCCGCTGGCGCTCGAACTCGATGCGCAGCACCGGGCAGGGGAAGGTTTCGAACACCTGCTGGGCCAGGTCCTCGAGCGGCGCGTAGTGCGTGCGCCCGAAGTACACCAGCAGGCCGAAATCGCTGGCGTCGCGCGAGCCCTCGGGCAGGAACTTGCCCAGCTGCGCGTTCAGGTCCTCGATGTCCACGCCGTACAGCGAACGCCGGCGCAGGTCGTTGATGGTGCGCACGCTGGGGATCACCTTGTGCCCGCGCGCTTCCGCCAGCAGCGAAACGTAGTACCCGGTGCCCATGTACTTGTAGCTGCGGCACAGGTTGATCACCTGGGTGCGCTCGCCCTCGGCGCCGACGTCGCCGCGCAGGTAGTCGGCCGCCGCCACGACGTTGTCCGACGGGTAGTACGAGCCCCAGTCCGAGGGCTTCTCAACGACGATGACGAGGCGGCTCATGGCGGCAGGGCGGGGGCGTTGGCGCGCAGCATGAGCCTTCCCCGCGCGCTTGGATAGACTGCCGCCATGACCGCCGAACCCCGCCTGCGCGCCGCACGCGCCGCCGACCTGCCCGCCCTGCTGGCGCTGGAGGCGCGCTTCCCCGGCGACCGCCTTTCCGCCCGCCAGTTCCGCCACCACCTGGCCAACCCGCGGGCCCGGCTGCGGGTGGCCGTGGGCGAGGGCGGGTTGCTGGGTTACCACCTGCTGCTGCTGCGCCGCGGCAGCGCCTGGGCCCGGCTGTATTCGATCGCGGTGGACCCGGCCGCCCGCGGCCGCGGCCTGGGCCGCCGGCTGCTGGCCGACGCCGAAGCCCAGGCCCGCGCCGCCGGCTGCACCGGCCTGCGCCTGGAGGTGCGCCAGGACAACGCCGCTGCGGTGGCCCTTTACGAAGCCGCCGGCTACCGCCGCGTGGCCGCCCTGCCCAACTCCTACTACGCCGGCACTCCCGGCTGGCGCTCCGCCCATGAAAGGGGGTCTGGTTCACTTCCCCGGGGAAGTTAACCTGACCCCGTTTCTTGAGCCATGACTTTGGGCCTACGGCGGCTTAACAAGGGCCCGTGCTAGCGTCCGGGGCTTGTTCCACGTCCCGGGGAATCCACCGTATGCGTCGTTCCGCCCTTGCCTGGCTTGTCGCCGGCGTCTTTTCCGCTTCCGCCTTCGCCGCCGAGCCTGCCGCCATGATCGAAGACCCCTACCTGTGGCTCGAGGACGTCGAGGGCACGCAGGCCCTGGACTGGGTGCGCGCCCGCAACGCCGTTTCCGAGAACCAGCTGGCCAAGGACCCGGGCTTCGAGGCCGTGCGCAGCGACCTGCTGGCCATCCTCGATTCCGACGCGCGCATTCCCTACGTCGGCAAGATGGGGAACTACTACTACAACTTCTGGCGCGACAAGCAGAACCCGCAGGGCGTCTGGCGCCGCACCACGCTCGAGGAATACCGCAAGGACGAGCCGCAGTGGGAAGTGCTGCTCGATATCGACGCGCTCGGCAAGGCCGAGGGCGTGAACTGGGTCTGGGCCGGCGCCGAATGCCTGCGCCCCGACTACGACCGCTGCCTGGTCGACCTCTCCCGCGGCGGCGCCGACGCCACCGTGACCCGCGAGTTCGACGTCTCCGACAAGGCCTTCGTCGAGGGCGGCTTCAGCCGGCCCGAGGCCAAGGGCCAGATGGGCTGGATCGACATCGACACCGTGTACGTGGGCACCGACTTCGGCCCGGGCTCGATGACCAGCTCCGGCTACCCGCGCGTGGCCAAGGAGTGGAAGCGCGGCACGCCGATGTCGGAGGCCAAGCTGGTGTTCGAGGGCCAGGCCAGCGACATCTCCGTGGGCGCCTACCGCGACGACACCCCCGGCTGGGAGCGTGACTTCGTCTACCGCGGCCTCACCTTCTACACCAACGAACTCTACCTGCGTGGCAAGGACGGCAAGCTCACCCGCTTCGACCTGCCCGACGGCGCCCAGAAGGGCGTGTTCCGCGAATGGCTGAGCGTGGAGCTGCGCCAGCCCTGGTCGGTGGGCGGCAAGGACTACGCCGCCGGTTCGCTGCTGGCGATCAAGCTCGACGACTTCCTGCGCGGCGACCGCGACTTCGACGTGCTGTTCGAGCCCAGCGCCAACACCTCGCTGGCCAGCAGCGGCGCCACCAAGGACTTCTATTTCATCAACGTGCTCGAGGACGTCAAGAATCGCATCTACGTCCTGACCCCGGGCGAAGGCGGCTGGAAGAAGGAGCCGCTGGTGGGCGCGCCGCAGTTCGGCACCGTGAGCATCAGCGCGGTGGACCCGGAGGAGTCGAACGACTACTTCATGACCGTGGCCGACTACCTCACCCCGACTTCGCTGCTGATGGGCACCATCGGCAAGGAGCCGCAGGTGCTCAAGCAGCTGCCGGCCTTCTTCGACGCCTCGCCCTACCGCATCGAGCAGCACTTCGCCACCAGCAAGGACGGCACCAGGGTTCCGTACTTCATGGTCTCGCGCAAGGACCTCGCGCTGGACAGCGACAACCCGACCCTGCTCTACGGCTACGGCGGCTTCGAGGTCTCGATGACCCCGGGCTACTCGGCCGGCGTCGGCAAGGCCTGGCTGGCCGACGGCGGCGTGTACGTGGTGGCCAACATCCGCGGCGGCGGCGAGTACGGCCCGCGCTGGCACCAGGCCGCGCTCAAGGCCAACCGCAACAAGGCTTATGAAGATTTCGCGGCCGTGGCCGAGGACCTCATCGCCCGCAAGGTGACGAAGCCGGCGCGCCTGGGCATCCAGGGCGGCAGCAACGGCGGCCTGCTGATGGGCAACATGACCGTGATGTACCCGCAGCTGTTCGGCGCCGTGGTCTGCCAGGTGCCGCTGCTGGACATGAAGCGCTACCACCTGCTGCTGGCGGGCGCGTCCTGGATGGCCGAGTACGGCAACCCGGACAAGCCGGAGGAGTGGGACTTCCTGCGCCGCTACTCGCCCTACCAGAACGTCAGCAAGGACGTGGACTACCCGCCGGTGCTGTTCACCACCTCCACCCGCGACGACCGCGTGCACCCGGGCCACGCCCGCAAGATGATGGCGCGCATGATGGAGCAGGGCCACGACGTGACCTACTACGAGAACATCGAAGGTGGCCACGGCGGCGCCGCCAACAACGCCCAGTCGGCCTACATGTCGGCCCTGGCCTATACCTTCCTGAAGCAGAAGCTGTTCGGGGACAAGAAATGAACCATCGCGTCCTGCCTTTCAGCGCCGCTTTCCTGGCCGTCGCCCTCGCGGGCTGCGCGGCCCAGCCGGCCCGCACCGCCGATGCGCCGGTCCCGGCCGCCGCCGCCACTTCGCTGCCGGCGCCGCCGGTGGCCGCGAAAAAGCCCTACGTGGTGCGCGCCCCGCACGGCGCCGAGCGCCAGGACGAGTACTACTGGCTGCGCGACGACACCCGCAAGAACCCGGAAATGCTGGCCTACCTCACCGCCGAGAACGACTACACCGACGCGGTGCTGCGCCCGCTCGAGGCGCTGGAGGAAACCCTGTACGCCGAGCTGGTCGGCCGCGTGAAGCAAGACGATTCCAGCGTGCCCTACCTCGAGGACGGCTACTGGTACTACACGCGCTTCGAAACCGGCCAGGAATACCCCGTCCACGCCCGCCGCCAGGGCACGATGGAGTCGCCCGAGCAGGTGCTGTTCGACGTGAACGCCATGGCCGCCGGCAAGAACTTCTTCCAGCTCGGCAACTTCGAAGTCAGTCCCGATGGCCGCCTGGTGGCCTGGGCCGAGGACGCGGTGGGCCGGCGCCAGTTCGTGCTGAAGGTGAAGGACATCGCCACCGGCGAGGTCTTCGCCGACGAGATCACCGGCGCCTCGGCCAGCCTGATGTGGGGCAACGACAACCGCACGCTCTACTACGTCGAGAACGACCCGGTCACCCTGCTGTCCAAGCGCGTCAAGGCGCACGTGGTCGGCACCCCGGCCAGCGCCGACAAGCTGGTGTACGAGGAGAAGGACGACACCTTCTACATGGGCATCGGCCGCACCCGCTCCGACGAATACCTGTGCATCGGCGTGGAAAGCACCGTGTCCTCGGAGATGCGCTGCACCGACGCCGACGCGCCGGGCGAGTTCAAGGTGCTGGCCCCGCGCCAGCGCGACTTCGAGTACCAGGCCGACCACCTCAACGGCCGCTGGGTGTTCAACACCAACTGGGACGCGCAGAACTTCCGCGTCATGACGCTCGCCGACGGCCAGCCCTGGGGCAACCGCAACCTGTGGCAGGAGATGATCCCGCACTCGCCCGACGTGCTGATCTCCAGCCTGGAACTGTTCGACGGCTTCATCGCCATCTCCGAGCGCAGCGGCGGCCTGCAGCGCATCCGCATCCGCGGCTGGGACGGCAAGCGCGACGAGTTCGTCAAGGCCGACGAGAGCGCCTATGCCATGGGCCTGTCGGTGAACGCCGAGCCGGGCACCGACTGGCTGCGCTACACCTACACCTCGCTCACCACGCCGGCCACGACCTACGAGGTCAACACCCGCACCGGCGAGCGCAAGCTGCTCAAGGAGCAGCCGGTGCTGGGCGGCTTCGACAAGAACAACTACGCCACCGAGCGCCTGTGGGCCACGGCCCGCGACGGCACCAAGGTGCCGGTGTCGGTGCTCTACCGCAAGGGCTTCGAGAAGAACGGCCAGGCGGCGCTGTACCAGTACTCGTACGGCTCCTACGGCTCGAGCTCGGACCCGGCCTTCAACTCCAACGTGATCAGCCTGGTGGACCGCGGCGCCGTGTACGCCGTGGCGCACATCCGCGGCGGCCAGGAAATGGGCCGCGCCTGGTACGACGACGGCAAGCTGCTCAACAAGGTCAACACCTTCACCGACTTCATCGACGTCACCGATTTCCTGGTGGAACAGGGGTATGCCTCGCCCCACCGCGTGGCCGCCATGGGTGGCAGCGCCGGTGGCCTGCTGATGGGCGCCATCGCCAACATGGCGCCGGGGAAGTACAAGGCCATCGTCGCCCACGTGCCCTTCGTGGACGTGGTGACCACGATGCTCGACGAGTCGATCCCGCTCACCACCAACGAGTTCGACGAGTGGGGCAACCCGAAGGACAAGGTCTACTACGACTACATGCTGTCGTACTCGCCCTACGACCAGGTGCAGGCCAAGCCCTACCCGGCCATGCTGGTCACCACCGGCCTCTGGGACAGCCAGGTGCAGTACTTCGAGCCGGCCAAGTGGGTGGCCCGCCTTCGCGCGACCAAGTCCAACGACGAGCCGCTGCTCCTGCGCACCAACATGGAAGCCGGCCACGGCGGCAAGTCCGGCCGCTTCCAGCGCTACCGCGAGCGCGCGGAAGAGTACGCCTTCGTGCTGGACCAGCTCGGCCTGGTGAAGTAAGGCCGCTACCAGCCCGCCTGCCGAAGCAGGTCTTCGGTGCGGGCGTCGGCGGGTTTGGCGACGAGGCCGCCGGCGGGGTTGAGGGAGAGGTCGTAGATGGCGCCGTCGAGCATGGGCAGGTAGGCGGCGCTGCCCCAGCGGGCGTCGGCCACCGGCCAGCGCGACAGCCAGCGCTGGCGGAATTCCCAGAAATCCCAGCCGGTGCGCAGGTCGTGCACCGTGCGCGGCGATTCCAGCTCCTGCTTCGGGTCGCCATAGCGGCCCGACAGCCGCTCGAAGCGGTATACCGGCGGCAGGCCGGCCAGGCGGCCGGGCAGGGTCCAGCGGATCACGCGGGCGTCGAGCTGCCATTCGTCGCCGCGCAGTTCGAACACGCGCGGCGGCTGGCGGTCGAGGTAGAGCGTGGCCTCGTAGCGCTGCGTCCCCAGTTCGCGCAGGGCGATGTTGCCTACCGGCACGTCGGCCAGCAGCCAGTGGTAGCCGCGCAGCAGGCCGCCCAGGCCGGCCAGGGCCAGGGCCAGCACGATGGCCAGGGCGCCCAGCGTGCGGCCGGGCCAGCCGCGCCGGCGCGTGCGCGGCCGGGCCGGCGCGCGCCGCAGCCAGGGCCACAGTCCCAGCAGGAACAGGCCGGCGGCCATGGCCAGCAGCCAGGTCGAAAGCGTCATTGCGCCCTCCATTCGCCTCGGTCCAGCCCCGGACTATACTCGGCGCATGAAAAACGCCCGCCTCATCCTGCTGCTGCTGAGCCTCGCCCTGGTCGCCGCCTGCGGCACCAAGGGCGACCTGGTCCTGCCCGACGAGGCCGAACCGGCCGAGGCCACCGCCGGGTCATGAGCGCGGGCCCGCCCCTGCGCTTTTCCAAGATGCACGGCGCAGGCAACGATTTCGTCGTGCTCGACCTGCGCGGCGGGCGCCCGCTGCCGTCGCCCGCGCTGGCCCGCGCGCTCGGCGACCGCCACGCCGGCGTCGGCTTCGACCAGCTGCTGACCATCGAAGACCCCGTGGCCGCCGGCTGCGTGGCGCGCTACCGCATCCTCAACGCCGACGGCAGCGCCGCGGGGCAGTGCGGCAACGGCGCGCGCTGCGTCGCCGCATGGCTGCAGCGCGACGGCGCTGCGCCCGGGGAACGTTTCCGCCTCGACAGCCCCGCTGGCGTGATCGACGTGCAGGCGCTGGGGCAGGGCCGCTATTGCCTGGCCATGGGCGTGCCGGACTTCGCGCCGGGCGCGCTGCCGTTCCTGGCGCCGGCTGAAGCCTTGCACTACGAACTGCCCGCGGCCGGGCAGCGCCTGCGCTTCGGCGCGGTATCCATGGGCAACCCGCACGCCGTGATCGAAGTGCCGGACGCCGCCACGGCCGACGTGGCCACGCTGGGCCCGGCGCTGCAGGCCCGGCCCGAATTCCCGCAGGGCGTGAACGTCGGTTTCGCCCAGGTGCTGGGCCCCGACCGCCTCCGCCTGCGCGTGTTCGAGCGCGGCGCCGGCGAAACCCTGGCCTGCGGCAGCGGCGCCTGCGCCGCGGTGGCCGTGCTGGTGCGCCAGGGCCGCGTGGGCCGTCATGTCTTCGTCGAGCTGCCGGGCGGCACGCTCGAAATCACCTGGCCCGCCGACGACGCGAGCATCGTCATGGCCGGCCCCACCGCCTTCGTGTTCGAGGGTGAATTCCCGCTGGAGCAAGTTCAATGATCGAAGACAAGAACGAGCGCCTCGGCGCCCACGAGGTCGCCACCTTCCTGCGCCGGCACCCGAAGTTCCTGGCCCAGTTCCCGGACCTGGCGCTGTCGCTGGTGGTGCCCAAGGAAGAGGGCCAGGCCGCCTCGCTGGCGAGCTACCAGCTCGACGTGCTGCGCGACAAGAACCGCGAACTCACCCGCCGCCTCAACGAGCTGTTCGCCAACGCGCAGGAGAACGAGCGCCTGGCCGTGCGCACGCACCAGCTGAGCCTGGCGCTGATGCGCGCCGCCGGCCCCGCCGAAACCCTGCGCACCATGGTGGCGGTGCTGGGCGAGGACTTCCACGGCGAAGCGGTGCGCCTCGTGCTGCACCAGCCGGTGCCCGGCCTGGAAGACGCGCCCTGGCTGCAGGTGGTGGGTGAAGCCGACCCCGCGCTGGCGCCGTTCCGCGATTTCCTCGCCGGCAACGAGCCGCTGTGCGGCCGCCTGAACCAGGACAAGCTCGCGCTGCTGTTCGGCGACCAGCAGGCGCAGGCCGCGTCGGCCGTGCTGCTGCCGCTGCCGGGCCTGGGCATGCTGGCGGTGGGCAGCACCGACGCCAACCGCTTCTTCCCCGGCATGGGCACGCTGTTCCTGCGCATGATGGGCGAAGCCCTGGTCACCGCCATGGGCCGCGGCGCCCGCGGCTGAGCATGGCCGGCGCCCAGCCGCTGCAGGCGGAGCTGGAGGCCTTCCTGGCCTACCTGAAGGTGGAGCGGCGCATGTCGCCGCATACGCTCGACGGCTACCGCCGCGACCTGGCCGACCTGGCCGGCTGGATGCGCGACAACGGCATTGAACAGTGGTCGCAGCTGCGCCAGGAAATGCTGCGCGGCTACGTGGCCGGCGCGCACCGGCGCGGGCTGTCGGGCAAGAGCCTGCAGCGGCGGCTGTCGGCGGTGCGCAGCTTCTTCCGCCACCTCAACCGCAGCCAGCTCAGCGAACTCAACCCGGCGCTGGGCCTGCGCGCGCCGAAGTCGCCGCGCAAGCTGCCGCAGGTGCTCGACCCCGACGAGATGACGCGCCTGGTGGAAGTGCCCACCGAAGGCGAGCTCGGGCTGCGCGACCGCGCCATGCTGGAGCTGTTCTATTCCTCGGGCCTGCGCCTGTCGGAGCTGTGCGGCCTGCGCTGGCGCGCGCTCGACCTGGCCGACGGCCTGGTGACGGTGCAGGGCAAGGGCGCCAAGACCCGCGTGGTGCCGGTGGGCAGCCATGCCCGCGCGGCGCTGCAGGCCTGGCGTGAAGAGTCGAAGCCGGGGCCCGACGCGCCGGTGTTCCCGGGCCGCCAGGGCGGGCCCATCAGTCCGCGCACGGTGCAGGCGCGGCTGCGCCTGCTGGCCATGCAGCAGGGCCTGTTCAAGCGCGTGCACCCGCACCTGCTGCGGCACAGCTTCGCCAGCCACGTGCTCGAGTCCAGCGGCGACCTGCGCGGCGTGCAGGAGCTGCTGGGCCACGCCGACATCGCCACCACCCAGATCTACACCCACCTCGACTACCAGCACCTGGCCAAGGTCTACGACGCCGCCCACCCCCGCGCCCGCCGCAAGAAAGAATAGGGGTCAGAGTACTAATTCACCCGGCGGGGGATTAGTTCTCTGACCCCTATTCTTTCCAGGCTTGTTTCCTTGCCGGGCGGCCCCATTTCGGAAGTTCAGCCCCCCGGGAATGCCCATGGATCCGAACGTTTTCCACGCCACCACCATCCTGTCGGTGCGCCGCAACGGCAAGGTCGTCGTCGCCGGCGACGGCCAGGTCACGCTGGGCCACACCGTCATGAAGGGCAATGCGCGCAAGGTGCGCAAGCTCGCCGGCGGCAAGGTCATCGCCGGGTTCGCCGGCGCCGCGGCCGACGCCTTCACGCTGCAGGAGCTGTTCGAGTCCAAGCTGGAAAAACACGGCGGCCAGCTGGTGCGCGCCGCGGTGGAGATGGCGCGCGAATGGCGCACCGACCGCCGCTTCGGCAAGCTCGAGGCGCTGCTGGCGGTGGCCGACGCGGAAACCTCGCTGGTCATCTCCGGCACCGGCGACGTGATCGAACCCGACGACGGCATCATCGCCATCGGCTCCGGCGGCCCCTACGCCCTGGCCGCGGCGCGCGCGCTCATGCAGCACAGCGCGCTCGACGCCCGCGCCATCGCCGAGGCGGCGCTCAACGTCGCCGGCGACATCTGCATCTACACCAACCGCAACCTCGTCATCGAGGAACTGTGATGTCCGAACTGACCCCCCGCGAAATCGTCGGCGAACTCGACCGCTACATCATCGGCCAGGCCGGCGCCAAGCGCGCCGTGGCCATCGCCCTGCGCAACCGCTGGCGCCGCATGCAGCTCGACCCGGCCCTGCGCGACGAAGTGATGCCCAAGAACATCCTGATGATCGGCCCCACCGGCGTCGGCAAGACCGAGATCGCCCGCCGCCTGGCCGCGCTGGCCAATGCCCCGTTCGTGAAGGTGGAGGCCACCCGCTTCACCGAGGTGGGCTACGTCGGCAAGGACGTCGAGCAGATCATCCGCGACCTCGCCGACGGCGCGGTGAAGATGTTCCGCGAGCAGGCCAAGCAGCGCGTGCGCACCCAGGCCGAGGAGCGCGCCGAGGACCGCATCCTGGAAGTGCTGCTGCCGCGCCGCCGCGGCCCCGGCTTCGCCATCGAGGTCAACGCCGAGGGCGAGAACGAAACCCGCAACAAGCTGCGCCGCCAGCTGCGCAGCGGCGAACTCGACGACCGCGAGATCGAACTCGAGCTCTCGCCGCCGGTGGGCGGCATGGACATCATGACCCCGCCGGGCATGGAGGAAATGGGCCAGCAGCTGCGCCAGATGTTCCAGAACCTCGGCGGCGGCAAGGCGCAGAAGCGCACGCTGGCCATCAAGGCCGCGCGCCCGATGCTGGAGGAGGAAGAAGCCGCCAAGCTGGTGAACGAGGAGGAGATCCGCGCCCAGGCCATCGCCGCCTGCGAGCAGAACGGCATCGTCTTCATCGACGAGATCGACAAGGTGGCCAAGCGCCAGGACACGCACGGCGGCGACGTCAGCCGCGAAGGCGTGCAGCGCGACCTGCTGCCGTTGGTGGAAGGCTCCACCGTCTCCACCAAGTACGGCGTGGTGCGCACCGACCACATCCTGTTCATCGCCTCGGGCGCCTTCCACCTGGCCAAGCCCTCCGACCTGATCCCGGAGCTGCAGGGCCGCTTCCCGATCCGCGTCGAGCTCACCGCGCTCAGCCAGGCCGACTTCAGGCGCATCCTCACCGAGCCGAAGAACGCGCTGGTGCGGCAATACATGGCGCTGCTGGCCACCGAGGGCGTGAACATCGGCTTCGACGACAGCGCCATCGAGCGCCTGGCCGAGATCGCGTACCTCATCAACGAACGCCAGG
Source organism: Arenimonas sp. (assembly GCF_041913985.1). GTDB lineage: Bacteria > Pseudomonadota > Gammaproteobacteria > Xanthomonadales > Xanthomonadaceae > Arenimonas. The sequence goes on along the minus strand of NZ_JAYSEG010000049.1, from coordinate 1,926 downwards.
AGAACATCGGCGCGCGCCGCCTGCACACGGTGCTGGAGAAGCTGCTGGAGAAACTCAGCTTCGAGGCCCCTGACAAGGGCGGCCTGTCGCTGATGGTGGACCGGGCCATGGTGGACGAGCAGCTCGGCGACGCCGTGCAGGACCCCGACCTCAGCCGCTACATCCTTTGAAGCAGGTGAACCAGGTTCATTTTACGGCCCGGAAAAGCCGGGATAACCGAGGCATCCCGGGCCGTAAAATGAACCTGGTTCACTGGCGTGTCAGGATTTTCATGCGCGGGTGGTCTATCGATCCAAGTCCCCCTGGAGCGTCCGACCGCCATGCCCGCCGCCCTTGCCGCCCGCTTCGCGCCGCCCCCGCGGCCCGCGCCTGAGCCCGCCGCAGCGCCCGTGGCCGCCGCCGACCGCCCCCGCATCGAGGACGTGCTGCGCGAGCACGGGCCCATGCTGGCCCGCATCGCCGGCAGCTACGAGGCCGAACCGGCGCGCCGCGACGACCTGCTGCAGGAAATCACCCTGGCCGTGTGGAAGGCGCTGCCGGCCTGGCGCGGCGACGCCTCGCTGCGCACCTTCACCGCGCGGGTGGCGCACAACCGCGCCATCGACCACCTGGCCCGCGAACGCAAGGCCCTGGGCGAGGAACTCGACGAAGCCCACCCCGACCCTGGACCCGGCCCCGTGCACCACGCCGAGGCGCAGCAGCGCCGCGCCGGCCTGGTGGCGGCCGTGCGCCGGCTGCCGCTGGGCCAGCGCCAGGTGGTGGTGCTGGCGCTGGAAGGCTTCGCGCTCAAGGAAATCGGCCAGGCCCTGGGCCTCGAGGAAAACACCGTGGCGCAGCGCCTGAGCCGCGCCCGCCGGCAGCTCAACGACTGGCTGGGGGAGGGCGCATGAACGGCCCGATGAAGGAGTGGGATGCGCTGTCGGCCGACTGGCGGGAACAGGCGGTGCCGGCGATCGACGTCGACGCCCTGCGCGCCGAAGCCACCCGCCAGGGCCGGCGCCTGCGCGTGGTGCTGGTGCTGGAAACGGCCTTCGCGGTGCTGGTGATCGCGATGCTGGCCTGGCTGGCCCGGCGCGACCCCAGCCCGGTGCGTGCCTGGCTGTTCGGCGGCCTGGCAGCCTTCCTGGTGCCCTACCAGGCGTACATGCTGTGGCTGCGCCGGCGCGAATGGAGGGAGGCCGGCCTCGACGCCGAGGCGCTGGTGGAGGTGGAGCTGCGCCGCTGCGACACCACCGAGCACTACTGGCGCGTGGGCATGTGGGGCGCGCTGGTGATCTGGGGCGTGGTGTACGGCCTGATGATGGCCGGCCTGCTGGCCGGCTGGCCGTGGGGCGAAGTGGCCGGCCTGGTGGGCGCCACGCTGGGCAACATCATCATGCTGCCGGTGCTCGGACTCTACGGCCTGTGGCGCTGCCGCGACGCCCGCGCGCGCCGCCGGCGCCTGCTCGGCCTGCGCCGCCAGCTGGGCGGACTAGAATGAGCGCATGAGCCCGCGCCCCACCGACATCGTCCTGCACCAGGCTTCGCACGTCCTGGAAGTCGCCTTCGACGACGGCCGCCGCTTCCGGCTGCCCTGCGAATACCTGCGGGTGGAGTCGCCCAGCGCCGAAGTGCAGGGCCACGGCCCGGGCCAGAAGGTGCTGGTGGCCGGCAAGCGCAACGTGAACATCCGCGCCGTCGAGCCCGTCGGCCATTACGCCGTGCTGCTGCGCTTCGACGACGGCCACGAGAGCGGGCTGTACAGCTGGTCGCTGCTCGCCACGCTGGGCGAGGAACAGGAGACGCGCTGGGCGGCCTACCTGGCCGCCCTCGAGAAGGCTGGCCTCTCCCGCTGACCAGCACACCCGCCTTTTACCTTGTAGGAGCGGGGGGGGGGGGGGCCGCGGGGGCGGGCGGAGCGCGGGGGGGGCGCGGCCCCGCCACAAA
>NZ_JAYSEG010000048.1:0-16720 GCF_041913985.1 Arenimonas sp. | reverse complement strand
TGTGGAAGCCGGCCAGCGTGATGAACTGGAACTTGTAGCCCATGGCGCCCAGCTCCTTCTGGAACTTGGCGATGGTGGCGTCGTCGAGGTTCTTCTTCCAGTTGAAGCTCGGCGAGCAGTTGTAGGCCAGCAGCTTGCCCGGGAACTTCGCGTGGATGGCCTCGGCGAACTTGCGCGCGAACTCGAGGTCGGGCTTGCCGGTCTCGCACCACACCAGGTCGGCGTAGGGCGCGTAGGCCAGGCCGCGGCTGATGGCCTGGTCCAGGCCGTTGCGGGTCTTGTAGAAGCCTTCCACGGTGCGCTCGCCGGTGCAGAAGGGCTTGTCGTTGTCGTCGATGTCGGAGGTGATGAGGTCGGCGGCCTCGGCGTCGGTGCGCGCCACCAGCAGGGTGGGCACGCCCATCACGTCGGCGGCCAGGCGCGCGGCGATCAGCTTCTGCACCGCTTCCTGGGTCGGCACCAGCACCTTGCCGCCCATGTGGCCGCACTTCTTCACCGAGGCCAGCTGGTCCTCGAAGTGCACGCCGGCGGCGCCGGCCTCGATCATGGCCTTCATCAGCTCGAAGGCGTTGAGCACGCCGCCGAAGCCGGCCTCGGCGTCGGCGACGATGGGCTGCAGGAAGTCGATCTCGTCCTTGCCCTCGGCGTGGTGCAGCTGGTCGGCGCGCAGCAGGGTGTTGTTGATGCGCTTGACCACCAGCGGCACGGAATTGGCCGGGTACAGCGACTGGTCGGGGTACATCTCGCCGGCCACGTTGGCGTCGGCCGCCACCTGCCAGCCGCTGAGGTAGATGGCGTTGAGGCCGGCCTTCACCTGCTGCATGGCCTGGTTGCCGGTGAGCGCGCCGAGCGCGTTCACGAACGGCTTCTCGCCCAGGTACTTCCACAGCTTCTCGGCGCCCATCCGGGCCAGGGAGTGTTCGATGTGCACGGTGCCGCGCAGGCGCACCACTTCCTCGGCGCTGTAGCCGCGGCGGATGCCGGCCCAGCGCGGGTCGGTGGCCCACTGCTGCTTGAGTTGTTCGGCGCTGGGGAGCTTGCTGGTCATGGCGGCGTTCCTTTTGAAGTGGGGAGGATCAGTTCAGGCGTTCGTAGGCGGGCAGCGTGAGGAACTCGGCGAGTTCGTCGGCGTGGGTGAGCTGGTCGAGCAGGGCGATGGCCTCGTTGATCTTCGAGGCGCCGGGCAGCTTCATGCGGTCGGCCAGCTTCGAGGGCAGCGCCAGCAGCGCGCGGTCGAACAGCGAGAAGTCCACCGGCGTGCCGTCGTCGAGGTGCAGGTGGCCGTGGTGCAGCCACTGCCAGAGCTGGGCGCGGGCGATCTCGGCGGTGGCGGCGTCCTCCATCAGCCAGTGGATCGGCACGCAGCCCTGGCCCTCGAGCCAGGCGGCGAGGTAGCGCACGCAGACCTCGACGTTGTTGTCGAAACCCTTGCGCGTGATGCTGCCGATGCTCGGGCGGATCAGCGTGTCGCGGTCGGCCTGCACGTCCTCGCGAAGCACCGCGTGCTGGTGCGGGCCGGGCATGCGCTCGTCGAACACCGCGCGCGCCACCGGGATCAGCGCCGGGTGCGCCACCCAGGTGCCGTCGTGGCCGGCGTTGGCCTCGCGCTGCTTGTCGGCGCGCACGCGGGCCAGGGCCTCTTCGTTGGCGATCGGGTCGCCGGCGATGGGGATCTGCGCCGCCATGCCGCCCATCGCGTGCGCGCCGCGGCGGTGGCAGGTCTGGATCAGCAGCTCGGAATAGGCCTTGAGGAAGGGCTGGGTCATGCCGACCTGGCCGCGCTCGGGCAGCACGCGGTTCCCGTGCCGGCGGAAGGTCTTGAGGTAGCTGAAGATGTAGTCCCAACGGCCGCAGTTCAGGCCGACGATGCGGCTGCGCAGCGCGTGCAGGATCTCGTGCATCTCGAACGCGGCAGGCAGGGTTTCGATCAGCACCGTCACCTTCATGCAGCCGGCTGGCAGGCGCAGGCGCTGCTCGATGAAGGACAGCACCTGCTCCCACAGCGCGGCTTCCTCCATGCACTGCAGCTTGGGCAGGTAGAAGTAGGGGCCGCGGTCCTTCGCCTGCAGCGCGGCCGCATTGTGGAAGGCGAACAGGCCCAGGTCGAACAGGCTGGCGGAAAGGCGTTCGCCGTCGACCAGCACGTGCTTTTCGTCCAGGTGCCAGCCGCGCGGGCGGACGATGAGCGTGGTGGTGGAGGCCTTGTCGAGCACGTAGTGCTTGCTGCCGTCCGGGGCCATCCAGTCGAGCGTGCCGGCCACGGCCTTGCGCAGCGCGCGCTGGCCGGTGAGCAGGTTCTCCCAGGTGGGGCTGGTGGAGTCCTCGAAGTCGGCCATGTAGCAGCTGGCGCCCGAGTTCAGGGCGTTGATGACCATCTTCGGGTCCACCGGGCCGGTGATCTCGACGCGGCGGTCGGTGAGCGCGGCCGGGGCCGGGGCCACGGTCCAGTCGCCTTCGCGGATGGCGCGGGTGTCGGCGCGGAAGTCAGGCAGCTCGCCGGCGTCGAAGCGGGCCTGGCGCTGGCGGCGGGCGGCCAGCCGGGCCTGGCGCTCGCCTTCGAAGGCGCGGTGCAGGTCCACCAGGAAGGCCAGGGCGGCCGGGCCGAGCAGGTCTTCCTGGCCGGGCAGCCGGGGGCCCACGAGTTCCACGGGCGGATGGGTCGGGGAGGCGATGGCGGCCATGGGCGGCTCCGGTGTCGGGACGGTTCGACTCTGGGGCCCGGAATCTCACTTTGACAAAGCAAATGTTTTGATAACTAATATAAGCCGCGCTTATATCCAAGCCGAAACAGGGGCTTATGGCCGGTCCCAACGCCCGTTTCTATTACAAAGGCGACCGCCTCAAGCCGGTCCGCGCTTTTTGCCAGGTGGCCCGGCTGGGCTCGGTCTCCCGTGCGGCCGAGGCCCTGTTCCTCAGCCAGCCCGCCGTCACCCTGCAGGTGCAGGCCCTGGAACGGGAGCTGGGCACGGCCCTGTTCGAGCGCATCGGCCGGCGCTTCAGCCTCACCCGCGAAGGCCAGGTGCTCTACGACCTGGCCCGCCCGCTGGTGGAGGGCCTGGACGGCCTGGAGGGTGAATTCCGCAGCCGCATCAAGGGCCTGCAGGCCGGCGAGCTGCACGTGGCGGCCGGCAGTTCCACCATCCTCTACCTGCTGCCGAAGCTGGTGCAGGCCTTCCGGGCCCAGTACCCGGAAGTGCAGCTGGTGCTGCACAACGTGACCGGCCAGGATGGCCTGGGGCTGCTGCGCTCCGATGCCGTGGACCTGGCCGTGGGCTCCATGCTCGACGTGCCCACCGACCTGGCCTACGCCCCGGTCTATTCCTTCGACCCCATGCTGATCTGCCCGCCCGGGCACCCGCTGGCCGACAAGCCCGACCTGCGGCTCGAGGACCTTTCGCCCTACGGCCTGATCCTGCCGCCACGCCGGCTCACCACCTACCGGCTGGTGGACCTGGTGTTCCAGCAGCGCCGCGTGCCCTACACGGTGGCGCTGGAGGTGGGCGGCTGGGAGGTGATCAAGCAGTACGTGGCCATGGGCCTGGGCATCAGCATCGTCACCGCGATCTGCCTCACCGACGCCGACAAGGAGCGCCTGGTGGCGCGCAGCCTGGCCGAATATTTCCCGCCGCGCAGCTACGGCGTGGTGATGCGCAAGGGCAAGTACCTCAGCCCGCAGGCGCGCGCCTTCGTCGACCTGGTGAAGCCGGGGCTGTTCGAGCGCCGCGACTACTTCGACGCGGGGCACTCGGAGCGCTAGAGGGTGTCGCGGTTGCGGCCCACGTGCGGGCGGTAGAGCGCGCGGATGCGGGCCATGTCGGCGTCGAAGTCGTCGCTCAGCTGCACCAGCTGGTCGAGCACGATGCGCTTTTCCGGGTAGTGGAAGGCGGCGCAGAACACCGGCACGCCGGCCTGGCGCGCGATCTTCCAGAAGCCCGGCTTCCAGCGCTCGACGCGCCGGCGGGTGCCTTCGGGCGCCAGCAGGAACCAGATATTGGCGGTCTCGCGGATGCGCGCGGCCGACTGGTCGACGATGCCGCCCGGCGCGCTGCGGTCCACCGGGATGCCGCCGAACCAACGCAACAGCCAGCCCAGCGGGCCCTTGAACAGCTCGGCCTTGGCCATGAAGGCGATGTCCAGGCCCATGGCCAGCTTCGCCGCCAGGCCCCACACCGCGTCCCAGCCCGAGGAATGCGGCGCCACGATGATGACCACGCGGTCGATGTCGGGCCATTCGCCGGTGACGCGCCAGCCGCCCAGCCGCAGGATGCTTCGGCCGAACCAGCGGCCCAGGGCGGAACCCACGCGCGGGGCCTTCGGCGGCAGCGTCGGGACGACGGGCTTCATTCGCGGTCCCAGCCCGAACTGCTGCGCTGGCGCTTCACGGTGGAGCGTTCGCGCTTGGCGCCGAGCCGGCGCTCCTTGGAGCCCTTGGTGGGCTTGGTGGCGATGCGCTTCTTGGGCGCCACGGTGGCGGCGGCGATGAGCTCGGCCAGGCGCTCGCGGGCGTCTTCGCGGTTGCGGTCCTGGGTGCGGAAGCGCTGGGCGCTGAGCACCAGCACGCCTTCGTCGGTCAGGCGGCGGTCGCGCCGGGCCAGCAGGCGCGCGCGCACCGGCTCGGGCAGCGACGGCGAATTCGCCACGTCGAAGCGCAGCTCCACCGCCGTGGACACCTTGTTCACGTTCTGCCCACCCGGCCCGCCCGAACGCACGAAACGCTCGACCAGCTCGTCGTCGGGAATGGCCAGCGTCGGCGTCACCTGCAGCATCCCAAGATTGTAATGGTTACCTGAACCGGGTGTACCAGGTTGATTTTATTGTCCGGCCACGGGGTCGCGGTTCCTGCGGGCGGCTTGGCGGGCAATAAAATCAACCTGGTACAAAGCTACAATCCCCGCACTCATGCACGGCCTCAACCCCCCTCAGAAAGAAGCGGTCGCCTACACGGCCGGCCCCCTGCTCGTGCTGGCCGGCGCCGGCAGCGGCAAGACGCGCGTGATCACCGAGAAGATCGCCCACCTGATCGCCTCGGGCCAGCGCGAAGCCCGCCACATCGCCGCCATCACCTTCACCAACAAGGCCGCGAAGGAAATGCGCGAGCGCGTGGCGCGGCGCATCAAGGGCGACGCCGCCGACGGCCTCACCGTCACCACCTTCCACTCCCTGGGCCTGCGCTTCCTGCAGATCGAACACGACAAGGCCGGCCTGCGCCGCGGCTTCTCGATCTTCGACGCCGACGACCAGATGGCCATCATCAAGGACCTGGCGCCCCAGGGCCTGAAGAACGACGCGCTCTACGCGCTGCAGAACCTGATCAGCACCGCCAAGAACAACGCCCTCACGCCCGAACAGGCCGCCGAAGCCGCGCGCAGCACCCGAGAGCGCGAGGCCGCCGGCATCTACGCCCGCTACCAGGCGCGCCTGCAGGCCTTCAACGCGGTCGACTTCGACGACCTGATCCGGCTGCCGCTGCAGCTGCTGGAAGCCGACGCCGACCTCGCCGCCGGCTGGCGCGAACGCCTGCGCTACCTGCTGGTGGACGAGTGCCAGGACACCAACGGCGCCCAGTACCGCCTGCTCAAGCAGCTGGCCGGCCCCAAGGGCAACATGACCTGCGTGGGCGACGACGACCAGAGCATCTACGCCTGGCGCGGCGCCCAGCCCGAGAACCTGGACCTGCTGGCCCAGGACTACCCGAACCTGAAAATCATCAAGCTCGAGCAGAACTACCGCTGCTCCGGCCGCATCCTGCGCTGCGCCAACACGCTGATCGCCAAGAACCCGCACGCCCACCTCAAGCAGCTCTGGAGCCAGCACGGCGACGGCGAGCCGGTGCGCGTCTGGGCCTGCCGCAACAACGAGCACGAGGCCGAGCGCGTCGCCGCCGAGATCCACTACCTGCACCAGGCCAAGGAAATCCCCTGGGGCGAGTTCGCCCTGCTGTTCCGCGGCAACCACCAGTCACGGCCGCTGGAAAAGGCGCTGCAGCTGCTGCGCATCCCCTACCACCTCACCGGCGGCACCGCCTTCCTCGAGCGCGCGGAAGTGAAGGACCTGCTGAGCTGGCTGCGCGTGCTGGCCAACCCCGACGACGACGCCGCCTTCCTGCGCGCCATCGCCGCGCCCAAGCGCGAAGTCGGCGCCACCACGCTGGAAAAGCTCGCCGCCATGGCCCAGGCCGCCGGCCTGCCGCTGTCGAAGGCCGCCGGCCAGATCGGCTTCCTCAAGCAGCTCACGCCGCGCGCCGCCGCGGGCCTGGACGAATTCACCCGCGTGGTGGACTTCCTGCGCGACGAAGCCGAGCGCCTGACCCCGGCCGAACTGGTGCCGGTGCTGGCCGAGCGCAGCGGCCTGCTGGGCATGATCCGCAGCCAGTGCAAGGACGAAGCCTCGTTCCTGCGCCGCAAGGCCAACCTCGACGAACTGGCCTCGTGGTTCGAAGGCGCGCGCGGCGGCGGCCCGGGCGAACTGGCCGCGCAGCTGGCCCTGCTCTCGAACGCCGACCGCGGCGAACCCGGCAACGCCGTGCGCCTGATGAGCCTGCACGCCGCCAAGGGCCTGGAGTTCCGCGTGGTGTTCGTGGTCGGCTGCGAGGACGGCAACCTGCCGCACGAAGCCAGCCTCGAGGAGAACCGCCTCGAGGAAGAGCGCCGCCTGATGTACGTGGGCATCACCCGCGCCAAGGAGCGGCTCTACCTGGCCCACAGCGCCGAGATCAAGCGCTGGGGCGAACTGCAGCACCTGCTGCCCAGCCGCTTCCTGGACGAACTGCCGGCCGGCGACCTGCTGCGCGACGGCAGCGACCCCGAGCGCGAAACCGCCGAGAAGAAGCAGCGCGGCCGCGCCCACATGGACGCCATCGCCGCGCTGTTCAACGACTGAGCGGCGCGCTTACAGCGCCGACACCAGCGAGAAGTCCATGCTGTCCACGTCGTGCGTGCCGCCGGCCTGGCCGGCACCCACGCCGCCGCCCACCACCACGCGGAAACCCACGTCCTTGACGCCCTCGCGGCCGATCACGGCGTAGATGCCGTCCTTCACGCCGAAGTCGCCGCCCACGCCGCCGACCTTGCCGGACACGCCGCCCTTGGGTCCGGCGAAGATGGTCACCGTGCCCTCCATGCTGATCTCCACCTCGGCGTGCATGCCGAGGTCCGCGCCCAGGTCCTTGAGCGGGCCCAGCTTCACCTTGCGGGTGCCGATGATGTTCACCTCGGCCACGAACTTGATCTTGCCGCAGGTCACTTCCATCGAGATCGCGTCGGAGAAGGACCACTTGCCCGAGCCCCACTGCGAGGCGGCGCTGCAGGCCGGGGCGTCCACCGCCACGTCCGCCGCGCTGCCTCCGGGGTCGCCGACGCGGCCGTAGCAGGCGCTGCCCGTGGGCGCGGCGTGGCTGTAGGCGAAGGCCACCTCGCGCTGCACGTGGCCGTGCAGGTTGTGCACCGCCTGCTCGATGTCGATGCGGGTCATGTCGTGCCAGCCGCCCGGCGGCAGGTTGCGGGCGATGGCGGTGGACAGGCCGTAGGCCTCGCGGAAGAACACCCGCATCTGTTCTTCGTAGTCGCGCACGAAGGGCGTGAACTCGGCGAGGTTGCGTTCCACCTCGCGGCGGTGGATGCCGCAGCATTCGTCGGTGGTGCTGCCGACCGGGCACTGCGAATCGCGCCGGTAGCGCTCGTACAGGTGGTCGGCCGCCTTCTCCATTTCGTACTCGCTGCGCGCCACGTCCAGCGCGGCGAAGCGCGTGGGGACGCCGCTGGCGAGGATCAGCTGCTCCTTGCCGGCGTCGAGCGGGTGCATGTCGGTGTCGATGGGCTCGATCATCCACAGCGGCGAGGCCTTGGTGTGGATGATCTGCTGTATCGTCTCGCCCAGCGTCATGCGCTTCACCACCAGCGCCTGCATCGGGCCGGCCATGCTGGCGCGCAGCGCGGCGGCCTTCTCGCGCGCGGCCAGGAAGCGGGCCGAAGCCTGCACGTAGTAGCCGCCGTAGCTCGCGTCGGCGGCCGGATAGAGGATTTCCGGCCAGGCATGCTGGCCCTGCTTCGACAGGTCCAGCGCCACCCACAGCGGCAGGCGGGCGTCGCCGTGCACGTCTTCCAGCCAGGGCTGTTCGGCCCACTGCTGCAGCTCTTCCGGGCTGCCGGCGGGCGACGGCGGCTCGGCCGGGGCCTCGGTGGTTTCGGTGGAGCGCACCGGCACCGGCTTGGCGGGGTTGCCGCGCAGGCGCCACACCGCGCGCGGCACCAGCGCGCGTGCTTCGTCCTGGCGGTCCTGTTCCAGCAGCACGTGCACCAGGTTGCGCGCGGCCTCGCTCATCTCCGGGTTCATCGCCAGCGCCTCGCGCAGCGGCGCCTCGGCGTCCTCGTGGCGGCCCAGCAACACCAGCGCATGGCCGCGGTTGTTGAGCAGCGCGGCCTGTTCGCGCATGCCCAGCGGCGCCGCGTCGTCGGCGATGCCGCGCGCCTCGGCTTCCTCCAGCAGCGCCAGCGCCACCGCGGGCAGGCCCTGGCTGTTGGCCACGGCGGCCAGGTTCACCAGCGGCGTGGCGTCGTCCTCGTCCTGCTCCTGCGCCACCAGCAGGTTGGCCACGGCGCCCCAGGTGTCGCCGGTGGCCATCAGCGGCAGTGCGTGCGCCAGCAGCAGGTCGGGCTGGTCGGCCTGCTCGCTGTCGCGCAGGGTATCGAGCAGGCCGTCGCCGCCCTCGGCGGCTTCCACGCGTTCGGCCAGCAGTTCGAGGGCCTCGTCGAAGTCCAGTTCGTCGGCCTGCTCCGGGTCCACGGCCGCGGTGGCGCGGGCGCCGGCGCGGGTGATCTGCTGCAGCTCGCGGTCGAGGTCGCGCGACATCACCGCGGTGGCGCTGTGCAGGAAGCTGGCTTCGCCGGCGGCACCTGCGGTGGCGGCCGGGGCGTCGTCGGCCGCGGGCGCCGCGGGCACGTCGTCGCCGCCGGCCAGCGTGTAGGCCAGGGCCGGGCCGGCCAGGGCGGCGGCCACCACCAGGCCCTTGCCCGCCTTGGGCAGGGACGCGAACGCACGCTGGCCGGCGCGCAGCCATTCGGCGGCCCGCGCCGCCGGGAATCGGGTTTGCATGTTCCATCCTTCGTATTTCCGGGGACTGGCGCCCCGGGCAGGAAACAGCAGGACGCCGAATCCGGGCCGGGCCGGCCGGGGCCCGTGCAGCCGCGATTCACCTTCAGCGGGCCGGCGCGGGGAATTCGGTCATGCGCCTCGGCTAAACTCGGCGGCCTTGATTGGAAGGAAGCCGCCGATGTCCCTGCCCCGCACCCTGGTCCTGTCCACCCTCGTGCTCGCGCTGGCGGCCTGCCAGACGGCCCCGGCCCCGCGCCCGGCCGCCGAAGCCGCGCCGGCCCCGGCGCCCGCCCCCGTGGCCGCGCCCGCCGGCCCGGCTGCGAACGACAACCTCAACGCCGTGGCCTGGGTGCAGACGGCCGAGGAATACCAGCTGCTCTCGGGCCAGGTGTACCGCGCCGCGCTGGCCGAGCTCGACCGGGCCATCAAGACCCCGGGCTGGGACGCGCTGGTCCCGTCCGAGCGTGCCAACCCGGCCGACGGCCTGCCGCCGGCGGTCATCGTGGACATTGACGAAACCGTGCTCGACAACTCGCCCTACCAGGCCCGCCTGGTGCGCGACGGCGCCAGCTACAACGAAGTCACCTGGGACGGCTGGGTGCGCGAGGAAAAGGCCCTGCCGGTGCCCGGCGCGGTCGAATTCGCCCAGGCCGCCGCCGCCCGCGGCGTGACCATGTTCTACGTCTCCAACCGCGCCGCCCACCTCGAGGAGGCCACCCTGGCCAACCTGCGCAAGGCCGGCTTCCCGATCGAGAGCAAGGAGCAGTTCCTGGGCCTGGGCTTCTTCGTCGAGGGCTGCGAGCAGCAGGGCTCCGAGAAGGGCTGCCGCCGCCAGTTCGTGGGCCGCACCCACCGGGTGCTGATGCAGTTCGGCGACCAGATCGGCGACATGGTGACCATCGAGGCCAACAACCCGGCCGGCCGCAAGGACGCCCTGCGCCCCTACCTGGCCTGGTTCGGCGAGCGCTGGTTCGTGCTGCCCAACCCGACCTACGGCAGCTGGGAGCCGGCCCTGTTCAACAACGCCTGGGAGCTGCCGGAGGCCAAGCGCCGCCAGATGAAGCTCGACGCGCTCCAGTACGCCGAGTAAGCCCATGATCCCCGCCCGCGACCGCCTGATCTTCGCCCTGGACGTGCCCACCGCCGCCGAGGCCACCGCCTGGGTGGACCGGCTGGGCGACTCGGTGTCCTTCTACAAGATCGGGATGGAGCTGCTGACCAGCGGCGACTACTTCCGCGTGCTGGAAGACCTGGCCGACCGCGGCAAGCAGGTATTCGTGGACCTGAAGTTCCACGACGTGCCGGCCACCGTGGCCGCCACCATCCGCGGGTTGCGCCGCTACCCGGTGTCGCTGTGCACCATCCATGGCCAACATCACGGCATGATGCACGCCGCTTCGCAGGAGAAGGGCGACATTCGCCTGCTGGCCGTGACGGTGCTCACCTCCATGGACCGCAGCGATCTTCGCCAATTGGGCATCGATCGTGAGCCTTCCGAAGTGGTGGTCGAGCGCGCTCTGGCCGCCCAGGCCGCCGGCTGCGACGGCGTCATCGCCTCGGGCCAGGAGGCCGCGGCGCTGCGCCAGGCCACGGGTCCGGGTTTCCTGGTGGTTTGCCCGGGCATCCGCCCCGCCGGCCCGTCGGGGGACGACCAGAAGCGCACCGTGGACGTGGCCCAGGCCTTTGCCGCCGGCGCCGACTACATCGTGGTGGGCCGCCCGATCCGCCAGGCCGCCGACCCGGTGGCCGCGGCCGAACTGATCCAGTCCCAGGTCGCGGCGGCCCTGTCGCGCTGAGGCCCCGGCGCCCGGCGGCGAACGGGTCCTGAACACCCGATCTGCTAGATTCAGCGCCCGAATGACCGGTCCCGACCGTCCCATGACCCGATTCCGAACCGCCCGGGCCCTGGCCGCCCTGCTCCTGCTGGCACTGGCCCTGGTGGCCTGCCGCCGCGAACCCGCCGACCTGGCCGCCGTGCCGGGCGACCCGGTGGGCGCCGTGCAGGCCCAGGTGAAGGCCCTGCGCGACAACGACCTGGTGCGCTATTCCCGCCTGAGCCTGCCGCCCGAGCTGCACGCCCGCAGCGAGGCGCTCTGGGCCCGCCGCCAGGCAGAGGCCGAGCCGGTGGACCCGGAAGACGCCCGCGAATACGCCGACATGATGGCCCGCCTCACCGCGCCCGACGCCGAGAAGGCCCTGATGCGCGACCTCGAGCCGAAGCTGGCCAAGTTCCAGGCCGAGGCCGCCGGCCAGTGGCCGCTGATGCAGGCCACCGCCTCGATCTTCCTCGGCGCCGCCATCCAGGCCAACACCGAACTGAGCGAGGCCGAGAAGGCGCACGGCGCCGCCGTGGTCGAGGCCCTGCTGGCCTGGGCCCAGCCGGAGCTGTTCACCGACCGCGAGCGCGCCCGCCGCGCCGTGGCCGCGCTCAGCCGCACCGCCCGCGAGCTGGAGCTGCCCACCCTGGAACAGGCCCGCGCCCTGCCGATGATGCCGGCCATGGAAAAGGGCGGCGTGGCCCTCGCCGGCCTGAAGGAGGCCGCGCGCGCCTACGACCTCGACCTCGACCAGTCGCTCGACCAGGCCACGGTCGAGCTCGTGTCCAGCGAAGGCGAGCGCGCCCGGGTGAAGGTGAGCTACCCGCTGCTGGGCAAGCCGGTGGCCTTCGAGATCGAGATGCAGCGCGTGGGCGACGGCTGGTACAGCGCCGACGCCATCGAACAGACCGAAACCGAGCTGGCGGAAGCCGGCCCGGTGCCCGCCGAGGCCGCCAGCACGGCGGCGCCGGCCCCGGAAGCCGGCAACGCCGGCTGAGCCCCGCCCCATGGATGACACCACCCCGCCGTCGCCCGGCCCGGCCCCCGCGTCGCGCCCGCGCGCCCGCCCGCCGCTCTGGGCGCGGCTCATGGAGAAGCTGCTGCAGCCCTGGATCCAGATCCAGCGCGAGCCGGTGGTGCCGCCGTTTTCGCTCGACCGCCCGGTCTGCTACGTCATCGAGAACTACGGGCTGTCGAACACCCTGATCCTCGACCGCGCCTGCCGCGAGGCCGGCCTGCCCTCGCCGCTGGCGGCGCTGCCGGGCGACCCGCTGGGCCGCAAGCGCGCCTACGTGGCGCTGTCGCGCCGGCGCGCGGGCCTGTTCGGCCGGCCCAAGAACCGAAGCCATTCCGACGCGCTCTCGCGCCTGCTGATGGCGCACCGCCTGTACCCCGACCAGGACGTGCAGCTGGTGCCCGTGTCGATCTTCGTCGGCCGCGCGCCCACCCGGCAGTCGGGCTGGTTCTCGGTGCTGTTCTCGGAAAACTGGGCGCTGGTCGGCCGCTTCCGGCGCCTGCTGGCCATCCTGCTCAACGGCCGCGACACCCTGGTGCAGTTCTCGCCGGGCGTGCGGGTGTGGGAAATCCTGGGCGAGGAGCTACCGCACGAACGCCAGGTGCGCAAGGTCAGCCGCGTGCTGCGCGCGCACTTCCGCCGCACCAAGACCGCGGTCATCGGCCCCGACCTGTCCACCCGCCGCCTGCTGGTGGACCGCGTGCTCGACGCCGAGCCCGTGCGCAAGGCCATCAACGACCAGGCCCGCCGCGACGGCACCGAATACCTCGACGCCTGGAAGAAGGCGCACGGCTTCGCCTGGGAAATCGCCGCCGACTACTCCAACCCGGTGGTGCGCTCGGCCTCGTTCGCGCTCACCGGCTTCTGGAACCGCATCTACGACGGCGTCAACGTCAACCACATCGACACGCTCAAGCAGGTCGCGCCCGGGCACGAGGTCATCTACGTGCCCTGCCACCGCAGCCACATGGACTACCTGCTGCTGAGCTACCTGCTCTACACCCGCGGCATCGTGCCGCCGCACATCGTGGCCGGCGTGAACCTGAACATGCCGGTGATCGGGCCCATCCTGCGCCGCGGCGGCGCCTTCTTCATCCGCCGCTCGATCCGCGGCAACGCGCTCTACGCCGCGGTGCTGGGCGAATACGTGGCGCAGCTGGTGTCGGAAGGTTTTTCGCTGGAGTACTTCATCGAGGGCGGCCGCTCGCGCACGGGCCGGCTGCTGCCGCCCAAGGGCGGCATGATCGTGATGACGCTCAAGGCCTTCCTGCGCGCGCCGCGCCGAAAGGTGGTGTTCCAGCCGGTGTACATCGGCTACGAGAAGCTGATCGAGGGCAAGAGCTACCTCGACGAGCTCACCGGCCGGCCCAAGGAAAAGGAAACCATCTGGGCCCTGCTCAAGGCCTCGGCCGGCATCCTGCGCCAGCACTACGGCAAGGTGGCGGTGAACTTCGGCGAGCCGATCTTCCTGGACAAGGTGCTCGAGCAGATCGCGCCCGACTGGCGCGAACGCAACGCCGCCGACCCCGACGAGAAGCCGGCCTGGCTCAACGACGCGGTGGAGGACATCGCCACCCGCATCCAGGTGAACATCAACCGCGCCGCCGACGTGAACCCGGTGAACCTGCTGGCGCTGGCCCTGCTGGCCACGCCCAAGCACGCCATGTCCGAGGCCGACCTGCTGGCGCAGCTGGGCCTGTACAAGAAGCTGCTGGCCGCGCTGCCCTATTCCGACCGCGTCACCGTGACGGCGATGGAGCCGGCCGAGATCGTCGCCTACGGCGAGAAGATCGGCGTGCTCACCCGCACCGTGCACCCGCTGGGCGACGTGCTCAGCGTCGAGGGCGAGACGGCGGTGCTGCAGAGCTACTTCCGCAACAACGTGCTGCACCTGTTCGCGGCGGCGGCCTGGGTGGCGCTGTGCTTCCAGAACAACCGCCGCATGAGCCGCGCCGGCCTGCTGCGCCTGGGCCGCACGATCTACCCGTTCGTGCAGGAGGAGCTGTTCCTCCCCTGGGACGCCGACGGCTTCGCCGAGCGCCTGGACGCCACCGTGGACCTGTTCGTGGCCGAGGGCCTGCTTTCGGTGGCCAGCGAGGACGACGGCGGCTACATCTCGCGCGGCCCGGGCCAGACCGACGAGGTCTTCCGCCTGCGCGCCATCTCGCACAGCCTGCAGCAGGCGTTCGAGCGCTACTTCATCGCCATCACCACGCTGGTGAAGAACGGCCCGCGCACGCTCAGCGCCGGCGAGCTCGAGAGCCTGTGCCAGCTCACCGCCCAGCGCCTGAGCCTGCTGTACGCGCCGGCGGCGCCGGAGTTCTTCGACAAGACCCTGTTCCGCGGCTTCATCCAGAAGCTGCGCGAGATGAAGCTGGTGTGGGTGGGCGAAAACGGCAAGCTCGACTTCGACGAGCCGCTGATGGCCTGGGAAAAGGACGCCAAGGTGGTGCTGGGCCGCGACCTGCGGCACACCATCGCCAAGCTGTCGCCGGAGGCGGTGAGCAAGGTGGCGCAGTCCACCGGCGGCGGCAACCTGCCGGCCTGAACCGGCGCCGGATCAGGCGTCGAGGTCGGGGATCAGCCGGCTCTCGAGCGCGGTGATCATGTCCTTGATGCGCAGCTTGCGCTTCTTCAGGCGCTTGAGCGTGAGCTCGTCGGCGCCGCGGTCGGCGGCGAGGCGGGCGATGGCCTCGTCCAGGTCGCGGTGCTCGACCCGCAGCTCGACCAGCTGCGCGGCAATCCTGGCGAGATCTTCGTCGGCCATCACCCCTCCCTTCACCAAAGCTTACCCCGCCCGCTGCTCCCGTAGGAGGGCCTTCAGGCCCGAAGCCCCTCGCCGGGAAGCTTCGGGCCTGAAGGCCCTCCCACACGAGGCAATGGCCTAAAATGATCGTCCATCGCCGTCGCCGCATCCCATGACCCTAGTCCTGCAAGACCCCCTGCCCCGCAAGCCGTCGCACGAACGCCATAAGCTGGCCAAGCGCCTGCGCCGCCAGGTGGGCCAGGCCATCGCCGACTTCGGCATGATCGAGGACGGCGACAAGGTGATGGTCTGCCTGTCCGGCGGCAAGGACAGCTACGCCATGCTCGACATCCTGCTGCAGCTGCAGAAGAAGGCGCCGGTGCGCTTCGAGCTGGTGGCGGTGAACCTGGACCAGAAGCAGCCGGGTTTCCCGGAGCACGTGCTGCCTGATTACCTCGCGTCCATCGGCGTGCCCTTCACCATCCTCGAGCAGGACACCTACTCGGTGGTCAAGCGCGTGGTGCCCGAGGGCAAGACGATGTGCTCGCTGTGCTCGCGCATGCGCCGCGGCGCGCTGTACGCGCACGCCAAGGCCCAGGGCTTCACCAAGATCGCGCTCGGCCACCACCGCGACGACCTGGTCGCCACCTTCTTCCTGAACCTGTTCTTCCACGCCAAGCTGGCCTCGATGCCGCCCAAGCTCATGAGCGACGACGGCGAGCACGTGGTGATCCGCCCGCTGGCCTACTGCCGCGAAGCCGACCTGGTCGAGTACGCCGACTGGAAGGCCTTCCCCATCATTCCGTGCACCCTGTGCGGCTCGCAGGAAAACCTGCAGCGCAAGCAGGTTGGCCGCATGATGGCCGCCTGGGAGAAGGAAAGCCCCGGCCGCATCGACACCATCGCCAAGGCCCTGGCCGACGTGCGCCCCTCGCAGCTGGCCGACGGCAAGCTGTTCGACTTCCTCGCCCTCGGCCGCCACGGCGAGGGCCCGCTGCCCGACGCCCACGCCTGGCTCGCCGGCGACCCCGAATCCTGATTCTCCAAGCATTGGACCATTGATGTTTTTTCGGAACCTGACGTTTTTCCGCTTCCCCGCCACCCTCGCCAAGACCCTCGACGACCTCGATGAACGCCTGGAGGAATGCCGGCTCAAGCCGGTGGGCCCCAGCGAACTCATGTCGCGCGGCTTCGTTTCGCCCTTCGGCCGCGACGAGGCGGCCATGAGCCACCGCGTTGGCGACGGCATCTGGATCACGCTCGGCGGCGAAGACCGCCTGCTGCCCTCGGCCGTGGTGAACGACCAGCTCGGCCGCAAGATCGCCGAGATCGAGGAGAAGGAAGGCCGGCGCCTGGGCGGCCGCGCCCGCAAGCGCATGAAGGAAGACATCGTGATGGAGCTGCTGCCGCGCGCCTTCGTGCGCCCGGTGCGCTGCCACGCCACCATCGACCTCGAGCACGGTTTCATCGCGGTGGACACCAGCTCGCGCAAGACCGCCGAGAACCTGGTGTCCGAGTTGCGCCACGCGCTGGGCAGCTTCCCGGCGCTGCCGCTCAACGCCGAAACCTCGGTGCGCGCGGTGATGACCGGCTGGCTGGCCGGCGAACCGCTGCCCGGCGGCCTGGTGCTGGGCGACGAATGCGAGCTCAAGGACCCCGTGGACGGCGGCGCCGTGGTGCGCTGCAGCCGCCACGAGCTGCAGACCGACGAGATCCGCAAGCACCTCGAATCCGGCAAGCAGGTCACGCGCCTGGCGCTGGTGCTCGACGACCACGTCGGCTTCGTGCTCGGCGAAGACCTGGTGGTGCGCAAGCTCAAGTTCCTCGACGGCGCCGTCGACCAGCTCGAAGGCAGCGAGCGCGACGGCCTGCACGCCGAACTCGACGCCCGCTACGCCCTGATGGCCGGCGAGCTCAAGCGCCTGTTCGCCGTGCTCGGCGGCGCCCTCAAGTTCAGCGCCGCCGAGGCCTGAGCCGCGCCAGCCCCGCTGCTCCCGCCTTTGTAGGAGCGGCTTCAGCCGCGACCGCCTTTCGCAGAGCGGTCGCGGCTGA
>NZ_JAYSEG010000047.1:0-17011 GCF_041913985.1 Arenimonas sp. | reverse complement strand
TCGCCCCCACAGTCCAAAACAGACTAGCGTTGCGATGACCGGTTGAGACCGCCGCTCCACTGAGCGGGAATCGACCCTCGCCTTCGCGGTGGGGCCGGCGCCAGATCAATGGACAGCGAAGAACCGACCAAACCGTCCCGGACTTGGGTGAAGAACCTTTTCTTTCGGCTTCAGTTGCAGTGCTGGCTTTCGCAGGGCTGGCCGTCGCCGTCGCCGTCCATCTGCGTGCCGGGGCAGTGCTCGAGGAAGTACCGGGCTTCCGCGCAGGAATTCATCTCGGCGCACTGGGTGCGGCCGTCGCACTGGAAGCGCGTGTCCGGCTTCGTCTCCGGCAGCAGGCCCATGCGCGTGGGGACGGGATTCGCGGCTTGTTGCTCCCTGCGTTCGACGACGTGCAGCAGCGCCAGGACACCGGCCACGATGACCGCCGCGGCGAGGGCCGTGCCGCGCCAGCCGGGACCCGGCTGACGGGGTGGGCGTACGGGCGCACGCCGCGCCGGCGCCACCGGGCCCGCGCGCTGCACCCGCACCGCGCGCGGCTTGCCGTCCTGGCCCGGCTCGACCTCGAAGGAAATCAGCTCGTCGGGGCGCGGGCGCGCGCCGTCGCGTGGAAAGGCCGAGACGTGCACGAACAGATCCGCGCCGCCGCCTGCGGGCGTGATGAAACCAAAGCCGCGGTCGTCGTTCCATCGCGTCAGGTGGCCGTGGCGCCGCATCGGAAACTCCAGTGGGGTTCCCGCGGGTCAACGGCCTGGCGCGTCTCCCGCGGACACCGCCGCCGTCGCCGCCGCTTCGGGCCGGCGGGTGAATTCGATCCTGAGCAGCAGGTGCTCGCCGGGCTTGACGATGCCCAGCTGCCAGGCCGTGAACACGCGCTTGTCGCCGCGGAATTCCTCGGTGAAGCGGTAGTCGACGAAATGGCCGTTGCCGTCGGGCTGCTTGGACGACCAGACCATGGTCTGCTCAGGCGCGTGCCAGTAGCCGTAGTCGGTGCGCACCGCGCGGTCGTTGGTGTCCACCCAGGTGTTCACGTAGGCGCCCGCCACCGGGTCGAAGCCCCAGACGCCGTGGCCCTGGTAGGCCGGGAATTCGCCGGTGGCCGGGATGTTGAAGTCGTTGGTCACCCAGTGGCCGTTGGCCAGCAGGGTGTTCACCTGCACGCCGCGCGCGCTGCCCGAGGGCTGGCCGTCCTGGAAGAAGGTGATTTCCGCGTCCCAGGTGCCGGCTTCCATGGCCAGGGGCGCATGGACGTCTGGTGGCGGCGGGGCGTCGGCGGCCGGCGCGGGGCCGGCGAGGAGCAGGCCCGCGGCAAGCGCGGCGGCGGGCAGGTGGCGAAGCAGGGACATGGTTCGGGTCTTCGTTTGGGGGTCCACCGCAAGCCTAGGGAGGCCGGGGCCTCGCCGGCCCTGCCATTCCTCACGGAAGCTTATGCCGCGCTTGCGAACCCGCCGTGCCCGGATGCGCGGCTTGCCGGGCGCCCCGTCAGTCGATGCGGTCGGACGCGAGACCGGCCGGCCAGCCGCGCGGCAGGTAGTGGGCGACGTCGGCGAGCAGCAGCATCGGTCGGTCCTCGGGCGTGTCGCCATAGGCGTGGATGCGCGCGAAGCCCGACGGGTCCACCAGCTCGCGGATGCGCACGACCTTCTCGGCGAGCACGCACTGCGGCCCGGCATAGCGGCCGGTGAGGCCGCCGTCGCGCACCTCCAGCCGCGAGCCCGCCACCTGCACCCCTTCGGCTTCGGCCCAGGGGCGCAGCAGCGCTTCGAAATTGCCCGACACCACCAGCACCGTGTCACCGCGCTCGCGATGCGTGCGCAGCCGCTGCAGCGCCTGCGGGCGAAGCCAGGCGGGAAGCTCGCGCCGCGACCAGTCGGCGGCCGCGGCCTCGAAGGCGGCCGCGTCCATGCCCGCCAGTCCCTCGCGCACCACCGCGGCGCGCACCCGCGTGCCGCTGGCCAGGCCCAGCCGGTAGGCCACGACCAGCGGCGCCAGCCGCAGGCGCGCCGCGCGCTGCCGGGCCCCGGGCACCACGCTGCGCACGAAGGCCGGGAAGGTTTCGCCGGTCGTGAGCGTGCCGTCGAAATCGAACAGCGCGAGATCAGCCATGGCCTTGGGCCACGAACCAGGCCAGCGCCCCGAGGTTGAGCATGACGGTGAACCAGAACATCGCCAGGAACGGCGCCTTCACCGACTTGTGGCGCAGCCACTGCTGCGCCACCAGCGCCCCCGGCCAACCGCCGAGCAGCGAGAACAGGTGCAGGGTGTTTTCAGGAATGCGGCGCCGGCCCGTCTGCGCCGCCGACTTGTCGAGCGCGTAAGCCGCCAGCGCCAGCAGGCTCATGGCGACGTAGGCGATGGCGACGAAGCGGGGCAGGCCGGCGAACCACGCGCCGCCGGCGAGCAGACCCAGGGAAACCAGCCCCAGCGCCGCCTTGGGCTGGCGGCGGGCCGGTACGCGCGGCCGCGGCGGCCGGCGCGCTTGCCTTTCCATCGGACGCAGGGTCAGTCGCGCGACTGCAGCTTGGCCAGCAGGCGCAGGATTTCCAGGTACAGCCAGACCAGGGTCACCACCAGGCCGAAGGCGCCGTACCACTCCATGTACTTCGGCGCGCCGGCCTCGGCGCCCGATTCGATGAAGTCGAAGTCCAGCACCAGGTTCAGCGCGGCGATCACCACCACGAAGGCGCTGAAGGCGATGCCCATCAGGCTCGATTCGTGGATGAAGCCGAAGCCGTCGAAGCCGAACAGGCGCATGCCCATGTTCACGAGATACAGCAGGGCGATGCCGCCGGTGGCGGCCACGACGCCGAGCTTGAAGTTCTCGGTGGCGCGGATCAGGCCCGACTTGTAGGCCATCAGCAGCGCCGCCAGCACGCCGAGCGTGAGCATCACCGCCTGCATGACGATGCCCGGGAAGCGCGCTTCGAAGAAGGCCGAGATGCCGCCCAGGAACAGGCCCTCGAGCAGCGCGTACATCGGCGCGGTCACCGGCGCCCAGGTCTTCTTGAACACCGTGACGATGGCCACGATGAAGCCGCCGATGCCGCCCACCATCATCCAGGGCATCACCACGCCCGGGTTGAGCGGGTCGAACAGGCTCCAGGTGTAGGCCGCCGTGGCCACCGCGAGCAGCAGCAGGAAGCCGGTCTTGTTGACCGTGCCGTTGAGCGTCATCACCTGCGACGCGTCGCGGGAAACGACCTGGCCGCTGCCGACGTCGAGGAAGGTGTTTTCGTTGAGGGCGGGGTTGCCGCTGCGCATCGTGGGGCTCCGGTGGCGTGGTGCCCGGATGCTAGCCGATGCCGGGGGGCGCGGCCAGCGTCCGGGCCAGCGCCAGCGCAGCCGGGAAGTCGGGCACGCGGTGCACCAGGCCCGCGTGCGGCAGGTGCATGCGGTCAAGCACCTCGGTGGGCTGGGGCTGCAGCCCGGACACCACCAGCACGATGCCCTGGCGCTGGCAGCGCTCGGCCAGCGCATGCAGGGCATGCACGCCACTGGCGTCCACGAAGGGCACCTGGCCCATGCGCAGGATGAAGACCTTGGGCGGGGAGGGGAAGCGGTCCATCAGGTTGTCGAGCCGGTTGGCCGCGCCGAAGAACAGCGGGCCGCTGAAGCGGAACACTTCCACGCCGGCAGGCAGGGCCTCGCGCTGGCCGGCGTCGCCGTTGCCCGCGCCGGCCTCGTCCTCGTCGCCGGCCTCGAACAGCTTCACGCCCGAGCTCACCTCGAACAGCCCCGCCATCCGGTGCATGAAGGCGAACGCCGCCACCACCATGCCCACCTCGATGGCGAGCGTCAGGTCCACGAACACCGTGAGCCCGAAGGTGAGCAGCAGCACCAGGCGGTCGCCGCGCGGCGCCGAGCGCAGGATGTGCCGGAAGGCGCCGTGTTCGCTCATGTTCCAGGCCACCACCACCAGCACGCCGGCCAGCGCCGGCAGCGGCACGTAGCTGGCCAGGGGCGCGGCCACCAGCACGAAGCCGAGCAGGAAGGCCGCGTGCAGCATGCCCGCCACCGGCGTGCGGCCGCCGGCGCGGATGTTGGTGGCGGTGCGGGCGATGGCGCCGGTGGCCGGCAGCCCGCCGAACAGCGCCGATCCCACGTTCGCCGCGCCTTGGGCGATGAGTTCGGTGTTCGAGCGGTGCTTGGCGCCGGTCATGCCGTCGGCCACCACCGCCGACAGCAGCGATTCGACGCCGGCGAGGAAGGCGATGGTGAAGGCCGCCGGCAGCAGTTCCAGCAGGCGCGGCAGGCTGGCGTCCGGCAGGCGGAAGCTGGGCAGCGCGCTGGGGATGCCGCCGAAGCGGCTGCCGATGGTGTCCACCGGCAGGTCCAGCAGCGCCACCGCGGCCGAGGCCAGCACCACCGCCACCAGGAACCCCGGCGTGGCCGCCGACAGCCGCCGCAGGCCCAGGATCACCGCCACGCAGCCCAGCGCCAGTCCCAGCGCCCAGGGGTTGAAGCCGCCGGCGTGGGCGGCCAGCACCTGCAGTTTCGGCAGGAAGGCCGCGGGCACGTCGCGCACCGGCAGGCCCAGCAGTTCCTGCAGCTGGCTGGCGAAGATGATCACGGCGATGCCGGCGGTGAAGCCGGTCACCAGCGGCTGCGGCATGTATTTCATCAGCGCGCCCACCCGCAGCAGGCCGGCCAGCACCAGCAGCACGCCGGCCATGGCCGTGGCCAGCACCAGCCCGTCGAAGCCGTGGGTGGCGATGATGGCGTAGACGATGGGAATGAAGGCGCCGGTGGGCCCGCCGATCTGGAAGCGCGAGCCGCCCAGCGCGGAAATCAGGAAGCCGGCGACGATGGCCGTGGCCAGGCCGGTGGCCGGGTCGGCACCGCTGGCCACGGCCAGGGCCATGGCCAGCGGCAGCGCCACCACGGCCACGGTGAGGCCGGCGACGGCGTCGGCGCGCAGCGTGGCGGTGTCGTAGCCCTCGCGCAGCATCGTCAGCAGCTTGGGCTGGAAGACGGGCGTACGGCGCGGGGGCAGGGGGTTCATGGCGAGGGCGGGCGACCCTTGGCGAGCCACCAGAAGTGGTCGAGCACCGCCGACCGGCCCTTGCCGGGCCGGTAGGCGTTCGCCAGCGCGCCGGCCACGTAGTCGGTGGCGTTGGCACAGGCCTCGGGCAGCGCCTGGCCGCGGCAGAGGTTGGCGGCGATGGCCGAGGCCAGGGTGCAGCCGGTGCCGTGGCCCTCGATGTCCAGGCGCGGGTGTTCGAATTCGAGCAGCACGTGGCCGTCGTCGAAGCGGTCCACCATGGCGCCGGTGCCGGGCAGGTGGCCGCCCTTGAGCAGCACGGCCTTCGCGTCCAGCGCCAGCAGCTCCACCAGCGCGGCCTCGGCGGCCTCGTCGTCGGGGATGGCGTGGCCGAGCAGCAGTTCGGCCTCGGGGATGTTGGGCGTGAGCACGGTGGCCAGCGGCAGCAGGCGCTCGCGCAGGGCCTGCAGGGCATCGTCCTCCAGCAGCTTGGCGCCGGAGGTGGCCACCATCACCGGGTCGAGCACCACGTGCGGCGGGCGGTGCGCCTCGAGCGCGTCGGCCACGGCGTGGATGATGTCGGCGGTGGCCAGCATGCCCAGCTTCACCGCGCCGACGCGGAAGTCGTCGAAGCAGGCGTCGATCTGGGCGCGCAGGAAATCGGCCGGCGGCACGTGCACCGCGGTGACGCCGCGGGTGTGCTGGGCGGTGAGCGCGGCCAGCGCGCTCAGGCCGTGCACGTGGTGCGCGGCGAAGGCCTTGAGGTCGGTCTGGATGCCGGCGCCGCCGCCGGAATCGGAGCCGGCGATGGTCAGGGCGCAGACGGTGCGATGGCTCATGGCGTGATTGTGCCCGCGGCCACCTGCCGGTGGCGATAGACCGTGTAGCCCAGGCCGGTGGCGCCGGTGAGCGCCGCCGGCAGGTACAGCGCCGCGTACTGCCAGGCGCCGAAGGCCAGCGCGCCCAGCACGCCGCCGGCCAGGAAGCTGGTGATGATGACCAGGCACAGCCACAGCCGCCGCTGCGCCACCGGCAGCCCGCGCAACGCATGGCCGAGCATGATGCCCAGGTCGGTGAACATGCCGCTGACGTGCGAGGTGCGCACCACCGCGCCGCTGTAGGTGGTGGCCATGGCGTTCTGCAGGCCGATGGCGCCGGCGGCCAGCAGCGGCCCGGCGAACAGGCCGCGCTGGAACAGCGGCACCGCCGCGGCCAGCAGCACCGCCTCGATGGCCAGCGCCACGCCGTAGCGCCGGCCCAGCCGCAGCACGCTGTCCTGGATGAGCAGGCCGCCGAGCGCGGCGCCGGCCACGAAGGCCAGCGCCATGCCCGCCAGCTGCCAGGCCGCGGTGCCGCGCCCTTCGGCCAGGGCGGCGCCGAACAGCGTGGTGGTGCCGGTGAGGTGGGTGATGGCCTGGTGCTCGAAGCCCAGGTAACCCACCACGTTCACCATGCCCGCGACCACGGCCAGCGCCGAGGCGCCGACCCAGACCCAGGTGGCCAGCCGCTCCGCCATGGCCTCAGAGCACCTCGGAGGCGTAGTCGGCCAGGCGCGAACGCTCGCCGCGGCGCAGGGTGATGTGCGCGCTGTGGTTCCAGTTCTTGAAGCGGTCCACCGCGTAGGTCAGGCCCGAGGTGGTTTCGGTGAGGTAGGGCGTGTCGATCTGCTCCACGTTGCCCATGCAGATGATCTTGGTGCCCGGGCCGGCGCGGGTGATCAGCGTCTTCATCTGCTTGGGCGTGAGGTTCTGCGCCTCGTCGACGATGACCCAGCGGTTGAGGAAGGTGCGGCCGCGCATGAAGTTCATCGAGCGGATCTTGATGCGGCTGGCCAGCAGCTCGTTGGTGGCGCCGCGGCCCCAGCTGCCGTGGTCCTCGGTGTGGGTGAGCACCTCGAGGTTGTCGGTGAGCGCGCCCATCCACGGGGTCATTTTTTCTTCTTCCGTGCCGGGCAGGAAGCCGATGTCCTCGCCCACGCTCACCGTGGCGCGGGTCATGATGATCTCGCGGTAGCGCTGGATGTCCATCGTCTGCGTGAGGCCCGCGGCCAGCGCCAGCAGGGTCTTGCCGGTGCCGGCGGTGCCGAGCAGGGTGACGAAGTCGATCTCCGGGTCCATCAGCGCGTTGAAGGCGAAGTTCTGCTCGCGGTTGCGCGCGTTGATGCCCCAGACCTGGTGCTGCGGCGCGCGGAAGTCGTCGACGATCTGAAGCACGGCCTTGTCGTCGTCCAGGCGCGCCACCTTCATCTCCACCTCGTCGTCGCCGGGCATGAACAGGAACTGGTTCGGGTACCAGCCGTCGTCGGCGGTGCGGCGCACTTCGTAGAAGGTGCGGCCGCGGTCGGTCCAGCTGCGCAGGTTGCCTTCGTGGCGCTCCCAGAAATCGGCCGGCAGTTCGGTGGCGCCGGTGAAGAGCAGGTTGAAGTCGTCGATGGCGCGGTCGTTCTCGTAGTCCTCCGACTTCACGCCCGAGATCGAGGCCTTGATGCGCAGGTTGATGTCCTTGGACACCAGCACCACCGGCACGCCCGGGTTGTCCTCGATCAGCTGCAGGATCGAGCCCAGGATCTGGTTGTCGGGCAGCACCAGGCCGAAGCGCTTGCCCACTTCCACCGGGCGCAGCTGGAACAGCAGCCGGCCCACGGCCTCCTTCGCGCGCAGTTGCAGGCCCTGCGGCCGCACCAGCTGCACGCCGTCCTCGATGCCGCCGCTGCCGTGCGCCTCGATGATCTCGTTGAGGAAGCGGCTGACCTGGCGCGCGTTGCGGCTGGCTTCCGAGTGGCCCTTCTTGCCGTTGTCCAGCTCCTCCAACACCATCATCGGGATGAAGACGTCGTGCTCCTCGAACTTGAACAGCGCGGTGGGGTCGTGCATGAGCACGTTGGTGTCCAGGACGTAGATGCGCTTCGATCGGGTCATGGGCTTCTCGGGCTAGGGGTTTTCACCCCGGAAAGGACGGCGCCGCCGAGGCTCGCGGGGCGAGTCGGCGGCGGGGATGTGCACGGTGTGGATCACTTTGCCTTGGTGGCCTGCTGGTGATGCTTGAGCGCTTCGAACACGGCGTCGGCATGGCCGGGCACCTTCACTCCGCGCCAGGCCTGGGCGACCCGGCCGTCCGGGTCGATGAGGAAGGTGCTGCGCTCGATGCCGAGCACCTTCCTGCCATACATGTTCTTCTCTTTGATGACACCGAAGGCGTTGCAGAGGGCTTCGTCGGCGTCCGACACCAGGTCGAAGCGGAAACCCTGCTTCGCGCAGAAGTTGGCGTGCGACTTCACCGAGTCGCGCGAGACGCCCAGCACCTCGCACTTCGCGCGGCGGAAGGCGGTGAGTTGGGCGTTGAAGTCCAGGCCCTCGGTGGTGCAGCCGGGCGTGGAATCCTTCGGGTAGAAGTACAGCACCAGCCACTTGCCGCGGTAATCGGAGAGCCGGGCGGACGCGCCGCTGCCGAGGGTGAGGGCCAGGTCGGGGGTCTTTTCGCCGGGTTCGATCATCGGTTCCTCAGAACTTCATCGGGTCCATGATGGCGTCGAGGTTGAGGTGGTCGCAGAACTCGAGGAAATCGTCGCGCAGGGCGGCGATGTGCATGTTGGCCGGGATGCCGATGGTGACCTGGGCCGAGAACATGTCGGCGCCGGTCTGCATGGCCCGGTAGCGCGAGCTGTGCAGGCTTTCCACCGTGATGCCCTGGCGGTCGAAGAAGTCGGCCAGCTGGAACAGGATGCCGGGCTTGTCGGCCGCCACCACCTCGACGATGTAGGGCAGCAGGTTCGACTGCAGGGCCTTGGGGCCGGTGCGGTACCACACCAGCTTGAAGCCTTCCTCGCGCTCGAGCCGGGTGAGCATGGCCTCGAGCTTGGCCACGGCGTCCCAGGAGCCGGTGGCCAGGGCGGTGACGGAGACGTCGCGGCCCACGGTGGACAGGCGGGCGTCCACCAGGTTGCAGCCACTGTCGGAAATGCGGCGGGTGACGGCCAGCAGCGGCGACTGCGGATGCGTGGTGTACGCGCTGATCAGCAGGTGGTTCTCGTTGGCGGCAGGGCGCGCGGCAGGGTCGGTCAATTCGGTGTTCCGTGGCGGCGCGCCGGGAGGCGCGCTGAATGGTCGCGGCCAGCATACTTGCCGCCGCTTTCCGGCCGCAAGTAACATCGCCCAAAGTCCACGCAAGGCCCTTCCTTTGCACCTTTCCGGCAGCATCACCGCGCTGGCGACGCCGTTCACGGCCTCCGGTGCGCCCGATTTCGACGCCTGGCAGCGCCTGCTCGACGCCCAGCTCGAGGGCGGCAGCTCGGGCGTGGTCGTCGCCGGCTCCACCGGCGAGGCCGCCACGCTCTCCGACGACGAGTACACCGCGCTGCTGCGCGCCGCCGTCGCCCGGGTCGGGGGCCGTATTCCCGTGCTGGCCGGCACCGGCCTGTCGGGCACCGCCAAGACCATCGCCCAGACCCGCCTGGCGCGCGACCACGGCGCCAATGCCGCGCTGGTGGTCACGCCGCCCTACGTGCGCCCCACGCCCGACGGGCTGGTGGCGCACTACACGGCCGTGGCGGAGCAGGGCGGCCTGCCGGTAGTGCTGTACAACGTGCCCGGCCGCACCGGCTGCGACATGCAGCCCGAGACGGTGGCGCGCCTGTGCCGGCACCCGAACATCGTCGGCCTGAAGGAGGCGCGCGGCGACGAGGCGCGCTGGCAGGCCCTGTACCCGCTGGCCGGGCGCGACTTCGTCCTGCTCAGCGGCGACGACCCCACCTTCGTGCGCGCCCTGCTGGGCGGCGCCGCCGGCGTCATCTCGGTGGCCTCGAACGTGGTGCCGCGCGCCTTCGCCCGCCTGTGCGCCCTGGTGCGCGCCGGCGAGGCCGACGCCGCCCGGGCGCTGGACGCCCGGCTGGCCGGCCTTTACGACTTCCTGGGCTGCGAGCCGAACCCGATCCCGGTGAAGGCCCTGCTGGCCCGCCAGGGCATCGGCCACGGGCTGCGGCTGCCGCTTCTGCCGCTGTCGGCCGCCCACGAGGGCGAGGCGGCGGCCATGGCCGCCCTGGTCGAGCGCATCGAATCGGAACTGAAGTAACCTTGCCGCCCCACACATCGCGCCGCGCGCCTTCCCGCGCGGCCTGCCAGGAGAACCGCATGACCCCGTCCACGCTTTCCTTCCGCCCGCTGCTGGCCGGCGCCCTGGTCGTCACCGTGTTCGCCTCCAGCGGCTGCGGCTGGATCCGCAGCAAGTGGGGCAACGAGGGCGCCTACCAGGAAAGCCGCCAGAACCAGCCGCTGGAAGTGCCGCCGGGCCTGGACCTGCCGTCCACGGCCGGCGCCGTGACCATCCCCGAGGCCCCGGCGGGCGCCGCCACGACCGCCCCGGGCGAGGGCGTGCCCAGCGACGTGGGTGGCGCGGCGGCCGGGAACGTGGCCGGCATCGAATCGTTCACGCTGTCCGACTCGGTCGAAAGCAGCTGGCGCCGCATCGGCATCGCGCTGGGCAAGATCGAGGGTGCGGTCATCGGCGACCGCGCGCAGCTGCTCAACAGCTACGAAGTGAGCTACCAGGGCGTGTCCATGCTGGTGCGCGCCGAGGCCGTGGACGGCCAGACCCGCGTCGTGGCCCTGGGCCAGGACGGCCAGCCCATCCGCACCGGCGTCGCCACCCAGCTCCTCGCCCTGCTGAAAGCCCGCCTCGGCTGAACCAAACGAACCAGGTTGATTTTAGGTAAGAAAAAACGCCCTATCGGGGCGTTTTTTCTTACCTAAAATCAACCTGGTACATTCGATTCAGCGTTTCAGCTCGCCGAGTTTGCCGGTCTTGCCGTCCCACTCGGCGGCGTCGGGCAGGGGGTCCTGGCGGGTGGTGATGACCGGCCATTCCTTCGACAGCTCGGCGTTGAGGGCGATGTAGCCCTCCTGGCCGGCCGGCACGTCGTCCTCGGGGAAGATGGCCTTGGCCGGGCACTCCGGCTCGCACAGGGTGCAGTCGATGCACTCCTCGGGGTCGATCACCAGGAAATTCGGGCCCTCGTGGAAGCAGTCCACCGGGCAGACCTCGACGCAGTCGGTGTACTTGCAGCGGATGCAGTTCTCGGTGACGACGAAGGGCATGGGGCTTTCCCTGGCACGTGGATTCAATGCCGCAATTCTAGCGCCCGGCGCGCCACCAAGCCCAGCGCGGGCCGGAAACGAAGAAGGCCCGGCGTTGGCCGGGCCTTCTGGAATAGGTGGCGCTCCCTAGGGGACTCGAACCCCTGTTCCAGCCTTGAGAGGGCCGTGTCCTAGGCCACTAGACGAAGGGAGCGCGGATGGCGAAGCGGTGACGCGGACGCTAGTATACCGGGCTTGATCGCCTCCGGGAAGGGTTTCGCCGTTCCCGGGGCCTCCCGCCGCCGCGCAAGGATCCCGCGCCGCCACCAGCCCATGACGGACACCGCCATCGCCACCCCGATACCGCCCCTGGTCGTCGCCCGCGCCGACCATGGCATCTCCCGCAAGGACATCAGCCCCAACGCGCTGCGGGTGCTCTACCGCCTGCGCGACGGCGGCTTCCAGGGCTACCTGGTCGGCGGCGCCGTGCGCGACCTGCTGGTCGGCGGCCACCCCAAGGACTTCGACGTCGCCACAGACGCCACGCCCGAACAGGTCAAGGCCCTGTTCCGCAACTGCCGTCTGATCGGCCGCCGCTTCCGCCTGGCGCACGTGGTGTTCGGCAAGGAAATCATCGAAGTCGCCACCTTCCGCTCCAACAGCTCGGACGACAGCGACGACCGCTCCACCGACGACGGCGGCCGCCTGCTGCGCGACAACGTCTACGGCAGCATCGAGGACGACGCGGTCCGCCGCGACTTCACCGCCAACGCGCTGTACTACGCCATCGAGGACTTCTCGGTGCGCGACTACGTGGGCGGTTACGCCGACGTGCAGCAGCGCGTGCTGCGCCTGATCGGCGACCCGGTCGAGCGCTATCGCGAGGACCCGGTGCGCATGCTGCGCGCCGCGCGCCTGGCGGCCAAGCTGGGTTTCACCATCGCGCCCGAAGCCGCCGCGCCCATCCCGGAGCTGGCCGAACTGCTGGGCGGCGCGCCGCCGGCTCGGCTGTTCGACGAGTGCCTGAAGATGTTCCTGGCCGGGCACGCCGAGAAGAGCTTCCTGCTGCTCGAGGAACTGGGCCTGCTGCCGGCGCTGTTCCCCGAGACCGCCAAGGCCCTGGCCACCAACCGCAGCGGCGCGCTGCGCACCATGGTGCTGCAGGCCCTGCGCAACACCGACGCCCGCATCGCCGCCGACAAGCCGGTGACGCCGGCCTTCCTGTTTGCGGCGCTGCTGTGGCCGGCCTACTGCCGCGAACTGGCGGTGCTGCAGAAGTCGGGCATCGACCCGCTGGTGGCGCAGCAGCGCGCCGCCGACCGCGTCACCCTGCACCAGGCACACCGCATCGCGCTGCCGCGCCGGTTCTCGCTGCCCATGCAGGAAATCTGGCTGCTGCAGCCGCGCTTTGGCCAGCGCGTGCGCAAGCGCGTGTTCCGGCTGCTGTCGCACCCGCGCTTCCGCGCCGCCTTCGATTTCCTCGAGCTGCGCGCCACCGCCGCGCCCGAGGTGGCCGAGGACGTGGCCTTCTGGCGCGAGGCCCAGGCCCAGGCGCCGGGCGAGCTGGCCGAGCGCCTGGTGCCCAAGGCGCCGCGCCGCGACGCCGACGGCGACGCAGCCGATGATTCCGCTGAAGACGAATCCGGCGCCGCGCCCAGGCGCCGCCGCCGTCGCCGCCGCCCGAGGCCGGGAGGCGGGGCGGGGGCGTCCGAGTGACCCCAGCGGCG
Source organism: Arenimonas sp. (assembly GCF_041913985.1). Lineage (GTDB taxonomy): Bacteria > Pseudomonadota > Gammaproteobacteria > Xanthomonadales > Xanthomonadaceae > Arenimonas. The sequence continues at coordinate 4,235 of NZ_JAYSEG010000047.1, read as the reverse complement.
CCGGTGCGCGCCTATGTCGCCTTCGGCGGCAACGAAGGCGATGTGCAGGCCAACCTGCTGGCCGCCATCGACGCCCTGGCCGCGCTGCCGGGCACGTCGGTGCAGCGGCGCTCGTCGCTCTACCGCACGCCGGCCTGGGGCCGCACCGACCAACCTGACTTCCTCAACGGCGTGGTGGAACTGCACACCGCGCTGGACGCCCATGAACTGATGCAGGCCCTGCTCGCGGTCGAAACCCGCTTCGGCCGCGTGCGCGGCGAGGGCGCCGAGCGCTGGGGCCCGCGCACGGTGGACCTCGACCTGCTGGCTTACGGCGACGAAGTGCGCGACGAGCCGGGCCTGACCCTGCCGCACCCGCGCCTGCACGAGCGCGCCTTTGTGCTGGTGCCGCTGGCGGAAATCGCGCCCGGCCTGGTGGTGCCGGGGCGGGGCCGGGTGGCCGACCTGCTCGCCGCGGTGGATGCCACCGGCATCGAGGCGATACCTTAGGGCTCCCCACTTCCGGATCCCGCCATGTACGCCAACGATCCCAAGGCCCCGGCGCGCGCGCGCCTGACGGTGCCTGCCCTGCGGCGCATGAAGGCCGAGGGCCGGCGCATCGCCGCCATCACCGCCTACGACGCCGGTTTCGCCCGCAGCGTGGACGCCGCCGGCATCGACCTGGTGCTGGTGGGCGATTCCCTGGGCATGGTCTGCCAGGGCCACGACAGCACGCTGCCGGTCACTGTGGACGACATCGCCTACCACACCGCCTGCGTGGCGCGCGGCCTGTCCGGAGCGCTGCTGGTGGCCGACCTGCCGTTCCAGGCCGACGCCACGCCGGAGCGCGCGCTCGACGCCTCCACCCGCTTCCTGCAGGCCGGTGCCGCCATGGCCAAGCTCGAGGGCGCGGGCCACAAGCTCGAGGTCATCCGCTTCCTGGCCGAGCGCGAGATCCCCGTCTGCGCGCACCTGGGCCTGACCCCGCAGTCGGTGCTGCGCCTGGGTGGCTACAAGGTGCAGGGCCGCGAGGCCGCCGCCGCCCGCCGCCTGCTCGAGGACGCGAAAGCCGTGGCCGAGGCCGGCGCCGACGCGCTGGTGCTCGAATGCGTGCCCTCGGCGCTGGCCGCGGAAATCACCGCCGCCATCGCCATCCCCACCATCGGCATCGGCGCGGGCCCGGCCTGCGACGGCCAGATCCTGGTGCTGCACGACCTGCTGGGCATGAACAGCGGCCACCGCCGCCCGCGCTTCGTCAAGGATTTCCTCGCCGACGGCGGCTCGATCGAAGGCGCCTTCCGCGCCTACGCCGAGGCCGTGCGCGCCGGCACTTTCCCCGCCCCCGAACACGGATACGACTGATGCAGACCCACACCACGCTGGCCGCGCTGCGCGCCCAGCTCCGGCAATGGCGCCGCGAAGGCGCCAGCGTCGGCTTCGTGCCCACCATGGGCAACCTGCACGCGGGGCATTTCGCGCTGGTGGAGCTGGCGCGCAAGCACGCCGACAAGGTCGTGGCCAGCATCTTCGTCAACCCGACCCAATTCGGGCCGAACGAGGACTACGCGCGCTACCCGCGCACCCCCGACCGCGACATCAACGGCCTGGCCGAACACCGGTGCGACGCGCTGTTCTTGCCCTCGGTGGAGCAGATGTATCCGTTCGGCACCATCGGCTGCGTGCAGATGCACGTGCCGGGCATCACCGACATCCTGTGCGGCGCGCACCGGCCGGGCCATTTCAACGGCGTGGCGCAGGTGGTGGCGCGGCTGTTCAACATGGTGCAGCCGGATCTCGCGGTGTTCGGCCGCAAGGACTACCAGCAGCTGCAGGTGATCCGCTACATGGCGAAGGAAATGAGCTTCCCGGTGGAGATCATCCCCGCGCCGACGCTGCGCGAGGCCGACGGCCTGGCCATGAGCTCCCGCAACCAGTACCTCGAGGGCGACGAGCGGCGAACCGCGGTGCGCATCTACCAGACGCTGTGCTTCATGCGCGACGCCGCGCGCCAGGGCCTGCCGGTGCCGGGCATCGAGGACGAGGCCACTTCGCGGCTCGAGGCCGCCGGTTTCACAGTGGACTACGCCGAAGTGCGCCGCGCCGACCTCACGCGCCCGCGCTCGCCCGACGAGCCCGGCCTGGTGGCGCTGGTCGCCGCGCGCCTGGGGCGCACCCGGCTGATCGACAACCTGGAATTCGACGCGGCCTGAGCCGCGGGAACCGGGCAGGAGGAAGAAGGATGCTGACTCCCGAACATTGGCTGGCGCTGGGCCGGCACGCCGGCCGCCTGGAGCAGGTGTCGCTGCCGGAACTGCTGGCGCGCGAGCCGGCGCGCGCCGACGCGTTCGCGCTGCGGGTGGGGCCGATCTACGCCAGCTTCGCGCGCCAGCGCATCGACGCCGAGGCCTGGGACGAACTGCTGGCGGCGGCCAACGAGGCCGGGCTGGGGCAGGCGCTGCACGCGCTGTTCGACGGCGCGCTGGTGAACCGCACCGAAGGCCGGCCGGCGCTGCACTCGGCGCTGCGCGGCGACGTGGGGCAGGGCGACGTGGCCCGGGCCGCCGCGCGCGAGGCCCGCGCCGCGCGCGACCGCATGGATGCGCTGCACGCGGCGCTGGCCGATGGCCCGGTCACCGACATCGTCAGCGTCGGCATCGGCGGCAGCGACCTCGGGCCGCGGCTGGCGGTGGACGCGCTGCGCGACTTCCACGACGGCCGCTTCCGCGTGCACTTCCTCACCAACATGGACGGCAGCGCGGCCCAGCACCTGCTGCAGCGGCTCGACCCGGCGCGCACGGCCGGCATCCTGGTGTCCAAGAGCTTCGGCACGCAGGAAACCCTGCTCAACGGCGGCATCCTGCGCGACTGGCTGGGCGGCTGCGACAGGCTCTTCGCCGTGAGCGCGAACACCGGCCGCGCCGAGGCCTTCGGCATCGCGCCGGCGCGCGTGCTGCCGATGTGGGACTGGGTGGGCGGGCGTTATTCGCTGTGGTCGGCGGTGGGTTTCGCGCTGCAGCTGGCCATCGGCCGCGAGGCCTTCGCACGGCTGCTCGAAGGCGCCGCGCTGATGGACCGGCACGTGCGCGAGGCGTCGGTGGCGCACAACCTGGCGGCCTGGCACGGCCTGTTCGCGGTGTGGAACCGCAACGCGCTCGGCGCCGCCACCCAGGCGGTGCTGCCCTACGACGAACGCCTCGCGCTGCTGCCCAGCTACCTGCAGCAGCTGGTGATGGAAAGCCTGGGCAAGTCGGTGCGCGCCGACGGCAGCCCGGTGCCAGTGTCCACCGTGCCCGTGCTCTGGGGCGGCGCCGGCACCAACGTGCAGCACAGCTTCTTCCAGGCCCTGCACCAGGGCACCGACCCGGTGCCGGCCGATTTCATCGGCGTCATCCGCCCGGCGCACGGCCACGAGCAAAACCACCGCGCGCTGATGGCCAACCTGCTGGCCCAGGCCGAAGCCCTTGCCAACGGCGCCGGCCACGACGACCCGCACCGCCACCACGCCGGCGGCCGTCCAAGCACGCTCATGCTGCTCGACGAACTCACCCCGGCCTCGCTGGGCGCGCTGCTGGCCATGTACGAACACAGCGTCTACGTGCAGGCCGTGCTCTGGGGCATCAACGCCTTCGACCAGTGGGGCGTGGAGCTGGGCAAGAAGATCGCCGGCGAACTGCTGCCCGCCATCTCGGGCCAGTCCCAGCCCAGCGACCCGGTCACCCGCGCCCTCGTCGCTGAGATCCGCGCGCGGCGCTAGGAACAGGCAGGGATCTTCGCCCAAGTCGGGGACCGGCGCCGTCGCCACGGCGGAAGCGAGGGTCGCTTCCCACTCAGTGGAGCCTTTATTTCGCGGGAAGCGACCCTCGCTTCCACCGCGCCGCCGGTACCTGCCGGCATGGGCGCCCCACGAAGGGCAGGCGGGGCCGCGCTCCGATGCTTGCGCGTCTCGACCCGGGCCGCAGGGAACGATTTCTCTTGCCGATCCGGTGGGTTGAACGGGCCCACGCGCATGCCGGCCAGCGCGTGTACGCCTGCGTGTCCCTTCGGACACTTGATGCGGCGCCAAGGCCAGCGTGGAAGGTGGCCAGCGTGGGAGTCCTCGCCGCCCGGCAGCGGGTGCAGGGTTCAGGCGAAAGGCTCTTCGCCAAGCCCGGAACTTCGATCAGACGCCGGAGGCATCGGTATACCCGCCCCGAACCCACACCCGCCGCCGGGCGGCGAGCCGGTTCGTACTGGCCATCTTCCATGCTGGCGAAGCA
>NZ_JAYSEG010000046.1:0-17239 GCF_041913985.1 Arenimonas sp. | reverse complement strand
CGCCCTGGTCGAAGCCGACGTAGCCCGGGGGCGCGCCGATCAGGCGGCTCACCGAGTGCGCCTCCATGTACTCGGACATGTCGAAGCGCACCAGCTCGATGCCCAGCTGCATGGCCAGCTGCTTGGTGACCTCGGTCTTGCCCACGCCGGTGGGGCCGGCAAACAGGAAGTTGCCGATCGGCTTGTCGGGGTTGGCCAGGCCGGAGCGGGCCAGCTTGATGGCCGAGACCAGGGTCTCGATGGCCGGGTCCTGGCCGAAGATGACCATCTTGAGGTTGCGCTCGAGGTTCTTGAGCACGTCCTTGTCGGAGGCGCTGACCTGCTTGGTCGGGATGCGGGCCATCTTGGCCACGATCAGCTCGATCTCCTCGACGTCCACCACCTTCTTGCGCTTGTCCTCGCCCAGCAGGCGCTGGCGCGCGCCGGCCTCGTCGATGACGTCGATGGCCTTGTCCGGCAGCAGGCGGTCGTTGATGTGCTTGACCGACAGGTCCACCGCCGCCTGCAGGGCGTCGGCGGCGTATTCCACCTCGTGGTGGGCCTCGAAGCGGGTCTTGAGGCCATTGAGGATGGCCACGGCCTCGGCCACGGTGGGCTCGACCACGTCGATCTTCTGGAAGCGGCGGGCCAGCGCGCGGTCCTTCTCGAACACTCCGCGGTATTCCTGGAACGTGGTCGAGCCGATGCAGCGCAGCTCGCCGCTCTGCAGGACCGGCTTGATCAGGTTGGAGGCGTCCATGGTGCCACCCGACGCCGAACCGGCGCCGATGATGGTGTGGATCTCGTCCACGAACAGGATGGCGCCCGGCTCCTTGCGGATCTGCTGGATCACGGCCTTCAGGCGCTTCTCGAAGTCGCCGCGGTACTTGGTGCCGGCCACCAGCGCGCCCAGGTCGAGCGAATAGATGACCGCGTCCTTGAGCACCGCCGGGACCTTGCCCTCGACGATGCGCCAGGCCAGGCCCTCGGCCAGCGCGGTCTTGCCCACGCCGGCCTCGCCGACGTAGAGCGGGTTGTTCTTGCGGCGGCGGCAGAGCACCTGGATGGTGCGCTCGACCTCGTCCTCGCGGCCGATCAGCGGGTCGATCTTGCCTTCCTTCGCCAGCTCGTTGAGGTTGGAGGCGAACTCCTGCAGCGGGTTGCCCTTGGCCTCGCCGCCCTCCTCGCCTTCCGGCTTGGCCTCGGGCGCGGGCTTCTCCTCGGCGCCGTCGCCGATCTTGGCGATGCCGTGCGAGAGGTAGTTCACCACGTCCAGGCGGGTGATTTCCTGCTGGTTGAGGAAATACACCGCGTGCGAGTCCTTCTCGCCGAAGATGGCCACCAGCACGTTGGCGCCGGTGACTTCCTTCTTGCCCGAGGACTGCACGTGGTAGACGGCGCGCTGGAGCACGCGCTGGAAGCCCAGAGTGGGCTGGGTGTCGCGCGGGTCGTCGGCCGGCAGCACCGGCACGGTGTCGGCGATGATCTGGCGCAGCCCGGTGGCCAGCTTGGGCTGGTCGGCGCCGCAGGCCTTGAGCACGCCGGCCGCGGACGGGTTGTCGAGCAGCGCCAGCAGCAGGTGCTCGACCGTCATGAACTCATGGCGGGCTTCGCGGGCCTGCTTGTAGCACTGGCCGATGGTGTACTCGAGGTCCTTGCTGAACATGGGCTACTCCGGAACGTTTGCTCCGATATGGGGCCAGCCTAGGCTTTTTCCATGGTGCACAACAGGGGGTGCTGGTGCTGCCTGGAGAACTCGTTGACCTGGGTAACTTTGGATTCAGCCACCTCGCGCGTGTACACGCCGCAAACGCCCTTGCCGCGGGTGTGCACGTGGAGCATGACCTGGGTGGCCTTCTCCCGGTTCATGGCGAAGAAGGACTGCAGGACCTCGACCACGAAGTCCATGGGGGTGAAGTCGTCGTTGAGCAGGACGACCTGGTAAAGCGGCGGCCGCACGACCTCGGGTCGGGCGGATTCCACCGCCAGTCCGTGGTCGCGCTCGCGTTCCGGGTGGGGGTCTTGGGGCATGGCGCCAGTATAAGTCGCGCCGGACCGGCGGTAACGCCCCGCCCTCGTGGACGGCCACGAGGTTTTCCGCCGAGAATGGCCGGGCCGGAGTCCCGCCGGCCACCCAACCAGAGACCACGCCATGCGCCTGCTTACCGCTTGCATCGCCGCTGCCCTGCTGTTCGCCGCCCCGCTCTCCGCCGCCGACCATGACTCCGTCGTGAAGGCGCAGCTCGAGAAGAAGGGCACCCCCTTCACCATCGACGACGATGGCGACTTCCAGATCACCGTCAACGTCGGCAACGGCCGCACCCAGCTGGTCTGGGTCCGCTCCGTGGTCGAATCCACCAACCACCAGCGCGTGCGCGAGATCTGGTCGCCCGGCTACCAGGCCGAGGGCGCCGCCTTCCCGGCCGCCATCGCCAACGACCTGCTCGAGCGCAGCAACACCCTCAAGCTCGGCTCCTGGGTGAAGCAGGAGCGCGTGGCCATGCTGGTCATCAAGATCCCGGCCGACGCCAGCGCCGACGCCCTGGACGAGGCCATCGACCTGGCGGCCAGCGCGGCCGACGCGGTCGAGCTCGACCTCACCGGCAAGGACGATCTTTGAGCTATCGCAGCGGCCGCTTCTGGCAGCCGGACGTGACCGTCGCCACCGTGGTGGTGCGCGACGGCCGCCTGCTGGTCGTCGAGGAACAGGTGCGGGGCGAGCGGGTGCTGAACCAGCCCGCCGGGCACCTCGAGCCCGACGAAAGCCTGGCGGAGGCGGCCCTGCGTGAAACCCTCGAGGAAACGGGCTGGGAGGTCGCGCTGACCGCCTTCATCGGCGCCTACCAGTGGACCTCCCCGCGCGACGGCAAGCATTTCCTGCGCATGGCCTTCGCGGCCGAGCCGCTCCGCCACCATCCCGAACGCCCGCTCGACGACGGCATCGTGCAGGCGCTGTGGCTCACGCCAGCGGAACTGGCGGCCGAATCGGCCCGCCACCGCAGCCCGCTGGTCTGGAAGGTCGCCGAAGACTTCCTGTCCGGGCGCCGGCTGCCGCTGCAGGCCCTGACGCACTGCGCATGAGGCCCGCGCGGGTCATCGTCGGCCTGTCCGGCGGCGTGGATTCCTCGGTCGCGGCCCTGCTGCTGCAGCGCCAGGGCGAATCCCTGGCCGGCCTGTTCATGCAGAACTGGGACGACGCCGACGACGCCGGCGGCGAATGCCGCGCGGCCGAGGACCGCCGCGACGCGCTGCGCATCGCCGGCCTGCTCGGCATCCCCTTCCACACCCGCAACTTCGCCGCCGAGTACTGGAAGGACGTGTTCCAGCACTTCCTGGACGAGTACCGGGCCGGGCGCACGCCCAACCCGGACGTGCTCTGCAACCGCGAGATCAAGTTCAAGACCTTCCTGGACGAAGCCCACGCCCTGGGTGCCGAGTGCATCGCCACCGGCCATTACGCGCAGGTGGCCCGGCGCGACGGTCGCTGGGTGCTGCTGCGCGGCGCCGACGAAGGCAAGGACCAGAGCTATTTCCTGCACCAGCTGGGCCAGGCCCAGCTGGCCGCCACGCTGTTCCCGATCGGCCACCTGCCCAAGGCCGAGGTGCGCCGCCTGGCCACCGAGGCCGGCCTGCCCACCGCGGCCAAGAAGGACTCCACCGGCATCTGCTTCATCGGCGAACGTGATTTCCGCGAGTTCCTGGGCCGCTACCTGCCCGCCCGCCCCGGTGCCATCCGCGACGTGGACGGCGTGGTGGTGGGCGAACACGCCGGCGCCTGGTACTACACCCTGGGCCAGCGCGAGGGCCTGAACATCGGCGGCGTGAAGGGCCGCGCCGCGGCGCCCTGGTACGTGGTGGGCAAGGACGTGCACGCCAACGTGGTCTACGTCGACCAGGGCGCCGACAGCCCCTGGCTGCTCTCGAACCACCTGCATTCGGAGCCGGCGCACTGGGTCGCGGGCGCGCCGCCCGCCACCCGCTTCGCGTGCACCGCCAAGACCCGCTACCGCCAGGCCGACCAGCCCTGCACGGTGGAGGTGGACGCGGACGGGTCGCTTTCCGTAGCCTTCGCGTCCCCGCAGCGCGCGGTCACCCCCGGCCAGTCCGTGGTGCTCTACCAGGGCGACGAATGCCTCGGTGGCGCCGTGATCGCCCGCACCGACGCCCCCCTGGAAGCCAAGACCCGCCCGTGATGAAGGAACGCGCCCTCGCCCTCGCCGGCCTGCTGCAGGCCGTGCACCTGGTGCAGCAGATGGCCCAGAACGGCCAGGCCGAAACCGGCCCGCTGGGCGCCAGCATCGACAGCCTGTTCCGCTTCGACGCCGAGTCGCCCGAGGCGGTGTTCGGCGGCGCCGGCAACCTGCGCGTGGGCCTGGGCCGGCTGGTCAACCAGCTCGAGGGCGGCGCCGGCCGCGACGCCGCTGTGACGCGCATGGCCATGACCGTGCTGCACCTCGAGCGCAAGTTCATCGGCCACGGCCGCGCGCCCGGCGCGGTGCACGAGGGCCTGAAGGACATCGCGCGCCAGCGCGAGCACTGGGGCCCGACGCACCCGACGGTGCTGGCGCGGCTGGGCGAGCTCTACGCCCGCGAAGTGAGCCCGGTCGGCCCGCGCGTGCTGGTGCAGGGCAACCCGGTGTACCTGGGCCAGCCCGACGTGGTGGGCGAAGTGCGCGCCACCCTGCTCGCCGCGGTCCGCGCCGCGGTGCTCTGGCGCCAGCTCGGCGGCAGCTACTGGGACTTCCTGTTCGGCCGCCGCGCGCTGGTGCAGGCGGCCCGCGACTGGCTCGACGCGACACGCTGAGTCGCGCCCGCGGCGCCGCCCGCAGCGGACGGCGGGGTATGGTTTGGGGCATAATACCGGGCTGACGCGGCCACACTGCGCGCCACTCCCAGCCCCCACGAACCAGCCCGGAGCCTGTCCATGAGCGACTCCTTCGCGACCCGCGACCAATTGGCCGTCAACGGCACGACCTACACCTACTTCAGCCTCGCCAAGCTCGGCCAGCGCTTCAACCTGGCCCGCCTGCCGTATTCGATGAAGATCCTGCTCGAAAACCTCCTGCGCTGCGAAGACGGCGGCATGACGGTGGGCAAGGAGCACATCGAGGCCGTGGCCACCTGGGACGCGAAGAAGGAGCCGGACACCGAGATCGCCTTCATGCCCGCCCGCGTGGTGCTGCAGGACTTCACCGGCGTGCCCTGCGTGGTCGACCTGGCCGCCATGCGCGATGCCGTGGTCAAGCTCGGCGGCAACGCCGACCAGATTAACCCGCTCATCCCCTCCGAGCTGGTCATCGACCACTCGGTGCAGGTGGACGTGTTCGGCAAGCCCGAGGCGCTGGACCTCAACGGCAAGATCGAGTTCGAGCGCAACCAGGAGCGCTACAGCTTCCTGCGCTGGGGCCAGAAGGCCTTCGACAACTTCAAGGTCGTGCCGCCGAACACCGGCATCGTGCACCAGGTCAACCTCGAGCACCTGGCGCGCGTGGTGATGACGGGTGAAAAGGACGGCGTGCTCTACGCCTACCCGGACACCGTGTTCGGCACCGACTCGCACACCACCATGATCAACGGCATCGGCGTCCTGGGCTGGGGCGTCGGCGGCATCGAGGCCGAGGCCGCCATGCTGGGCCAGCCGAGCTCGATGCTCATCCCGCAGGTCGTGGGCTTCAAGCTCACCGGCAGGCTGCCCGAGGGCGCCACCGCCACCGACCTGGTGCTCACCGTCACCCAGATGCTGCGCAAGCACGGCGTGGTCGGCAAGTTCGTCGAGTTCTTCGGCGACGGCCTGGACCACCTGCCGCTGGCCGACCGCGCCACCATCGCCAACATGGCCCCGGAATACGGCGCCACCTGCGGCATCTTCCCGGTGGACGAGGAATCGCTGAACTACCTGCGCCTCTCCGGCCGCGACGACGCCCAGGTCGCGCTGGTCAAGGCCTATGCCCAGGCCCAGGGCCTGTGGCGCACCCCGGGCCAGCCCGAGGCCGAGTACAGCTCCACCCTGAGCCTCGACATGGGCGAGGTGAAGCCCTCGCTGGCCGGCCCGAAGCGCCCGCAGGACCGCGTGCTGCTGAGCGACATGAAGGCCAACTTCAACGCCAACCTCGGCGGCCTCACCGCCAGCCGCAAGCAGAAGAACGGCGACGTGGCGCGCATGGATTCCGAGGGCGGCCACCAGCACCAGGCCGACCACCTGGCTTCCAAGCCGAAGTCCAAGATCCGCATCAAGGACCAGGACGCGCACCTGACCGACGGTTCCGTGGTCATCGCGGCCATCACCTCCTGCACCAACACCTCCAACCCGGCGGTGATGCTCGGCGCCGGCCTGCTGGCCCGCAACGCCGTGGCCAAGGGCCTCAAGGCCGCGCCGTGGGTCAAGACCTCGCTCGGCCCGGGCTCGCTGGTGGTCACCGACTACCTGAAGAAGGCCGGCGTGCTCGCCGACCTCGAGCAGCTCGGCTTCCACGTGGTGGGCTACGGCTGCACCACCTGCATCGGCAACTCCGGCCCGCTGCCCGAGGAAGTCTCCAAGGGCATCGCCGAGAACGACCTGGTGGTCACCTCGGTGCTCTCGGGCAACCGCAACTTCGAAGGCCGCGTGCACGCCGAAGTGAAGATGAACTACCTGGCCTCGCCGCCGCTGGTGGTCGCCTACGCCATCGCCGGCACCACCGACATCGACCTGACCACCGAGCCGCTGGGCACGGGCAGCGACGGCCAGCCGGTGTACCTCAAGGACATCTGGCCCTCGAACAAGGAAATCGGCGACTTCATCGCCAAGACCGTCGGCCCCGAGATGTTCAAGCACAACTACGCCAACGTCTTCGGCGGCGACACCCGCTGGAACCAGATCGCCTCGCCGGACGGCGCCAAGTTCGCCTGGGACGACGCCTCCACCTACATCAAGAACCCGCCCTACTTCGACGGCATGAAGATGGCCGTGGGCTCGATCGCCGACATCCAGGGCGCCCGCGTCATGGGCATCTTCGGCGACTCGATCACCACCGACCACATCAGCCCGGCCGGCAACATCAAGGCCAGCTCGCCGGCGGGCCGCTTCCTGCAGGCGCGCGGCGTGCAGCCGGCCGACTTCAACAGCTACGGCTCGCGCCGCGGCAACGACGACGTGATGGTGCGCGGCACCTTCGCCAACATCCGCATCAAGAACCTGATGCTGGGCGGCGAGGAAGGCGGCAACACCATCCACTACCCCACCGGCGAGAAGCTGGCGATCTACGACGCGGCCATGAAGTACAAGGCCGAGGGCGTGCCGCTGGTGGTGTTCGCGGGCAAGGAGTACGGCACCGGCTCGTCGCGCGACTGGGCGGCCAAGGGCACCAACCTGCTGGGCGTGAAGGCGGTCGTGGCCGAGAGCTTCGAGCGCATCCACCGCTCGAACCTGGTCGGCATGGGCGTGCTGCCCTGCCAGTTCCTCGAGGGCCAGAACGCCCAGACCCTGGGCCTGAAGGGCGACGAGGTGGTCTCGATCACCGGCCTGCAGGACGGCGCCGCCAAGGAGGCGACCGTGGTCGCCACCCGCCCGGACGGCACCGAGCTGCGCTTCCAGGTCAAGGTGCTGCTGCTGACGCCGAAGGAAGTCGAGTACTTCCGCCACGGCGGCATCCTGCACTACGTGCTGCGCCAGCTGGCCGCCCGCAAGGCGGCCTGATACCGCGGCGCCCGGCGGACCCAGAAAGGCCCCCCCCCCCGGTGGGCTTTTTTTTTTGTGGGGGGGCCTGCCGCCCCGACGCCCCCCCCCCAAACGGTCCGCGCCTTACGCCCCTCCTGCAAGATCGGTGTCAGAGCGCCGGCTCCCAGCGGGCCGAGATCAGCCGCCACTCGCCGTCGTCGAGCCGCCAGCCGGTCTCGACCCGGTACACCTGCGCCCGGTCGGGCAACAGGCCTTCGCCGCCGCGGGTGGCCGCGGTGAAACTCGCCTTCGCGCGGTCGCCCACCAGCTCCACTTCGACCGGGCCCAGGACCACCCCGACCTCGCGGTCGCGCAGCCAGACCAGGGCCGCCGTGCGCCGCAGGCGGTCGCGGTCCATGCCGTCGGGGCCGGCGAAGTCCTCGGCCAGGCCCTCGGCAAGTGCGTCGGCGTCGCGCGCCTCGATGGCCTGTTCCAGGCCGGCGATGCGGGCGCGCAGCGCCTCTTCGGGCGCCTCGCGGCGACAGCCCGCGGCCAGCGCCAGCACGACGCAAAAGGCAGTCGTGAAGGCCGCGCGAAACCATACGGGGCGCGCCTTGCCTGACCCCGAGGGGTATGCTCCAATCGAGCGAATACTCCAATTCGCGGCGCACGCGTGCGTTTCGCGCCGAGGGGTGCAGGCATCGGGAATCGAGGGGAAGTGCATGGGTTTCGAACGTCCTTGGCTGGCCAACTATCCGAAGGGTATCGCCCCCGAGGTCGACCTGGAGAAATACCCGTCGATCGTGTCGGTGCTCGAGGAAACCTGCCGCGACTACCGCGACAACCCGGCCTTCGCCAATTTCGGCAAGAAGCTCACCTACGCCGAGATCGACCGGCTCAGCACCCAGTTCGCGAACTACCTGCTGCATGAGCTCAAGCTCAAGAAGGGTGACCGCGTCGCCCTGATGATGCCCAACATCCTGCAGTACCCCATCGCCATCTTCGGCGTGCTGCGGGCCGGGCTCACGGTGGTCAACACCAACCCGATGTACACCGCCCGCGAGCTCAGGCACCAGCTCACCGACTCCGGCGCCAGCGCCATCGTCGTGCTCGAGAACTTCGCCCACGTCGTGGCCGACGTCGTCGCCGAGACTTCGCTGAAGCAGGTCATCGTCACCGGCGTGGGCGACATGCTCGGCTTCCCCAAGGGCCCGCTGATCAACTTCGTGCTGCGCCACGTGCGCAAGGAAGTGCCGGAATACGACCTGCCCGGCCACGTGCGCTTCAACGAGACACTGGCCCTCGGCGCACGCCACAAGCTGCCGGCCATCGACATCCGCGGCTCCGACATCGCCTTCCTGCAGTACACCGGCGGCACCACCGGCGTCGCCAAGGGCGCCATGCTGACCCACCGCAACCTGGTGGCGAACATGCAGCAGTCGTCGGTGTGGATCGGCACCAACGCCACCATGGGCAAGGAGGTGATCATCACCGCCCTGCCGCTGTACCACATCTTTGCGTTGACGGCGAACTGCCTGGTCTTCATGAAGTTCGGCGGCCTGAACTACCTGATCACCAACCCGCGCGACATGAAGGGCTTCGTCGCCGAGCTCAGGAAGATCCCGTTCACCGCCATCACCGGCGTGAACACGCTGTTCAACGGCCTGCTCAACACGCCCGGCTTCGACCAGGTGGATTTCTCGCGCCTGCACCTCACCCTGGGCGGCGGCATGGCCGTGCAGCGCGCGGTGGCCGAGCGCTGGAAGAAGGTCACCGGCGTCACCCTGGTCGAGGCCTACGGCCTGACCGAGACCTCGCCCGCCGCCTGCATCAACCCGATGGACCTGCCGGAATACAACGGCGCCATCGGCCTGCCCATCCCGTCCACCGACGCCTGCGTCAAGGACGACGAGGGCCGCATGCTGCCGGTCGGCGAAGTGGGCGAGCTGTGCATCAAGGGCCCGCAGGTCATGGCCGGTTACTGGCAGCGCCCCGAGGAAACCGCCAAGGTGATCGACGCCGAGGGCTGGCTGCACACCGGCGACATGGCGAAGATGGACCCGCAGGGCTTCTTCTACATCGTCGACCGCAAGAAGGACATGATCCTGGTCTCGGGCTTCAACGTGTACCCGAACGAGGTCGAGGACGTCATCGCGCTGATGCCCGGCGTGCTCGAGGTGGCCGCCGTCGGCGTGCCCGACGACAAGTCCGGCGAAGCGGTGAAGGTGGTCATCGTGCGCAAGGATCCGGCGCTCACCGCCGAGCAGGTGAAGGACTTCTGCCGGGAGCAGCTCACCGGCTACAAGCACCCGCGCTACGTCGAATTCCGCACGGAACTGCCCAAGTCCAACGTCGGGAAGATCCTGCGCCGGGAGCTGCGCGATTCCGCGGCCAAGGCCTGAACGAACCGGGGCGCCGCCTACACCAAACAGGGGGCGGTTTACAACGGGGGCTGAACAGGGTCTAGAATCGGGCGGAGGAGCCTAACGGTTCCTTAACCGCCGCCCGGTCCCACGCGCCATGCGGGCGGCCAGCCGCCCCCATGAGCCCCGAGGACACGACCATGAGCCCCGTCGTCGAACTGCACAATCCCCGCCCCTTCGCCTACCGTACCCTGCGGACCCAGGAAGACCCGGGCACCCGCACCAGCTGGATGTACATGCACGCCGAGCGTGCCAACGACGGCGCGCGCCGCCGCCCCTGCTTCACGCTCGACCTGATGAAGGACATGCGCGACTACCTGGCCGGCGTCGGCCAGCGCAGCCAGCAGACCGCCATCGACGGCCGCGAGCCCGGCCTGGACCACCTGGTGGTCACCTCCGACGCCAGCGCCTTCAACCTGGGCGGCGACCTCGAGCTCTTCGCCCGTCTCATTCGCGAGCGCGACCGCGCCTCCCTGCTCGCCTACGCCCGCATGTGCGTGGAGGGCGTGTACCACCTGCACACCCAGCTCGGCGGCCGCGTCGACACCATCGCCCTGGTTCAGGGCGACGCGCTGGGCGGCGGCCTCGAGCTCGCCCTGTCCTGCCAGACCATCGTTGCCGAGGCCGGCGTCGGCATGGGCTTCCCGGAGGTGCTGTTCGACCTGTTCCCGGGCATGGGCGCCTACTCCTTCCTGTGCCGCCGGGTCAGCCCGGTGCAGGCCGAGAAGCTGATGCTCGACGGCACCGTCTACACCAGCGAGCAGATGTACGAGATGGGCATCGTCGACGTGCTGGTGCCCAAGGGCCAGGGCGTGCAGGCGGTGCAGGACCTGCTGCGCAGCCACCGCCGCTCGCCGCACGCCCGCCTGGCCATGCAGCGGGTGCGCGACTACGCCACGCCGGTGCCAATGGAAGAACTGATGCGCATCACCGAGATCTGGGTGGACACCGCGCTGCAGCTGGGCGAGAAGTCGCTGCGCACGATGGAACGCCTGGTGAAGGCGCAGGAGCGCCGTTCGAACGAGGCGGCCGCGGCCACTTCGCTCGCCGCCGCCCTCTGACGCGCCCCGGCCTGGGGCTCAGCCCGAGGCGTCGTCCGAGCGCTGCCCCCCCGACCGGGGGGGCAGCCGGGACAGGGCCTCGCGGGCCAGTTCGAACTGCTCGCGCAGCGCGCGTTCGCGTGCGCGCCAATCCTTGGCGAGCTGCCAGTTCGGCAGCTGCATGATCTCGTAACCCAGCGTCGCCACCCGCGACATGCCCAGGTTGCCGGCCACGCCCTTGAGCGCGTGGCAGTGGTCCCGGAACCCGTCCCAGTCGGCCGACTGGCCGCACTGCTCCAGCGAACCCAGGCAGCGCAGCGCATCGCGCACGCACTGCTGCACGAAGTTCGCCACGAAATCCTTGCCGAGGTTGAGCTCGGCCAGTTCGCCCAGCACGGTGTCGTCCAGCACCACCTGCTCGACGGCGGCGGCGCCCTTCTCTTCGTTCGCCGGCGAGGCCTCGTTGCCGCCGGTGGCGACCTCGGCCAGTGCCTCCAGCAGGCGCCCGGCGACGATGGGCTTGGGCAGGAAGGCGCGCGCGCCGGCCTGTTCGCAGGCCTGGATGGCCTCCGGCGTGACGTCGGCGGTGAGCACCAGGAAGGGCGTGCGGCGGCTGCCGCCGGCTTCCATCACCCGCACCTCGCGCATCACGTCCAGGCCGCTGACGCCGGGCATGTGCAGGTCCACCAGCACCGCGTCGAAGTCGCGCTCGGTGAGCAGGGCCAGCACTTCGTCGCCGGACTCGACTTCCTCGACGTGGTGCCCGGCCTTCTCCAGCAGGCGGCGCAGCACCATGCGGTTGGCGGCGTGGTCGTCGGCGATCAGCGTGTGCAGCGGCTTGACCCGGGCCCGGTGGCGCACGAACGGGTCGTCGAAGGCGATGACGTTGGCCGGCGCCGCGGCCACCGCCTGCGAACCGGCGTCGACCAGCGAATACGGCAGCTCGACCCAGAAGTGTGAGCCGGCGCCCTCCTCGCTCTCGAAGCCCAGCCGGCCGCCCATGGTTTCGGCCAGGCCCTTGGCGATGGTGGTGCCCAGGCCGGTGCCGCCGTGGCGGCGGGTCTTGGCGGTATCCACCTGTTCGAAAGCCTCGAACAGCCGCTTCTGGGCCTCCAGCGGGATGCCGATGCCGGTGTCGCGCACCGAGAAGCGCAGCATGATCTCGGGCGCCGCCTTGCCGGCTTCCGCCAGCTCGCGCTTGCGCGGCGCCGCCAGGCCGACATCCAGCGTCACCTTGCCCACGTCGGTGAACTTGATGGCGTTGTTGAGCAGGTTCACCAGGATCTGGCGCAGGTGGTCCACGTCGCCGCGCAGGCCGTCGGGCACGCGGTCGGACACGTTCACGGTGAAGGCCAGGCCCTTGGCCGCCGCCGCCGGCTGCAGCATCACCTGCACGCCGCGGGTGAGCTCGCGCAGCTGGAAGTCCTCGACGTTCAGGCGCAGCTTGCCGGCCTCGATGGCCGAGATGTCGAGCACGTCCTCCACCAGCGCCAGCAGCGCCCGCGCCGAGGTCTGGATGACTTCGGTGCACTCGCGCTGCTCCTTGCTCAGGCGCGTGGTGCTGAGCAGCTGCGACATGCCGACGATGCCGTTGAGCGGCGTACGGAACTCGTGGCTCATGTTGGCCAGGAAGCGGCTCTTGGCCTCGTTGGCGCGCTTGGCCTCCTCGGTGGCGCGGGTCAGCGCGCGCAGCAGCGAGGTGAGGTAGGCCGGGATGGCGGTGAGGCCGAGCAGCAGGCCCCAGCCGAGCATCTGGTTCTGCTGCCAGTACGGGGTGCTGAGCAGCACGCCCAGGAAGCTGGCGCTGGCGATCAGGATGGCCGCCACCAGGTAGCGTTCGCCGAAGCGCAGGCCGTTGCCGATGGTGACCCACATCAGCACCACGTACACTGGCGCCAGCGACTCGCCGAGCACGTGCATGGCCGCGCCCATCATGCCGTAGTCGAGCAGCATGCCCAGCACGCGCCGCACGTGCGCCACGCCGGGGCGGATGGCGATGGAGGCCAGGATGCCCAGGCCCACCACGAACTCGATGGCGAAGAAAATGAAGACCAGGCGCAGCGGTTCGTTGGCGACCTCGGCCGTGGAGGTCACGCCCAGCAGGTAGACCAGGATGACCGCCGTGACCACCACGCGGGTGATCGCCTGGCCATGCTCGCTGTCGGGCCGGTTCCGGAACCGGTCGGCGAGGCGCTGGAGGGAGGCGTTCACGGGGCCGCCGCGGGGGCTGGGACTAGCCGAGCGAGCGCGTCGGCGAGAGGAAGGCGAAGATTTCCTGCACCCGCTCGCGGCGCGCCATCAGCGCGTCCACCACCGCCGGGTCGAACAGCACGCCCGACTGCGCCTGCAGGAATGCGAAGGCCTCGGCCAGCGGCAGCGCCTTGCGCCACGGGCGGTCCGAGGTCATGGCGTCGAGCACGTCGGCCACCGCCACGATGCGCGCCGGCAGCGGGATGTCCTCGCCGGCCAGGCCGGCCGGGTAGCCGCTGCCGTCCCAGCGCTCCTGGTGGCCCAGGGCGCTGGTGGCGCCGACCTGCACGAAGCGGCTGCTGCTGTCGCTGAGCAGTTCGTAGCCCAGGCGCGGGTGGCGCTTGACCTCCTCGAACTCGGCGGGGTCGAGCTTGCCGGGCTTGCGCAGGATGGCGTCGGAGATGCCGAGCTTGCCGATGTCGTGCAGCGGCGCGGCCAGCTCGATCATGCGCACTTCGTCCTCGCCCAGGCCCATGGCCTCGGCGATCAGGCCGGCGTAGCGGCCCAGGCGCTCGAAGCTGGCCACCGAGGTGGCGTCGCGGAAGGCCGTGGCCTTGGCCAGGCGGTGCAGGATCTCGCGCTCGCGTTCGTCGAGCTCGTGCATGCGCGCCAGCAGCTGGCGCTCGAGTTCGTGGGCGCGGCTCTTGAGGTTCTGCTGCTGCTGGCGCAGCGCCAGCAGGTTGCGGCAGCGCGAACGCAGTTCGCGCGGACGCACCGGCTTGACCAGGAAATCGATGACGCCGGCCTCGAGCGCGGCGTTGCGGATGGGCTCGTCGCCCACCACGGTGATCAGGATGATGGGCACGTCGCGGTGCGACAGCGGGCGGCGGAAACGGCGCGCGAACTCCAGGCCGTCGAGCTTGGGCATGCGGTAGTCGAGCAGCAGCAGGTCGGGCGAGCTGCGCTGCGACCACAGCAGGGCCTCCACCGGGTCGCCGAAGTCGGTGACCTTCACTTCGGGACTGATGTCCTCCAGCAGGTGGCGGAACATCGTCCGCTGCGAGGGCTGGTCATCGACGATCAGGACGTTCACATGGGACTCCGGGCGCAGGGCGCCAAGCCGCGTGGGGCGGCAACGACCCCAGCTTACTCCCGGAATTCTTTCCCCGGCAAGGCGTTAGCCCCGCTACTTTGCGCAGTGCAACAGGACCCGGCTCAGGCCTCGGGGCGCATGTACGGGAACAGCAGCACGTCGCGGATGGAGGCCGAGTTGGTGATGAGCATCACCAGCCGGTCGATGCCGATGCCCAGGCCGCCGGTGGGGGCCATGCCGTACTCCAGCGCCCTGATGTAGTCGGCGTCGAAATGCATGGCCTCGTCGTCGCCGCCTTCCTTGGCCTCCACCTGGGCCAGGAAGCGCGCCTTCTGGTCTTCCGGGTCGTTGAGCTCGGAGAAGCCGTTGGCGATCTCGCGGCCGCCGACGAACAGCTCGAAGCGGTCGGTCAGTTGCGGGTCGCGGTCGGAGGCGCGGGCCAGCGGGCTCACCTCCACCGGGTGGTCGGTGATGAAGGTCGGCTGCACCAGGGTGTGCTCGACCGTCTTCTCGAAGACCTCGAGCAGCAGCTTGCCCCAGCCGTAGCTTTCCTTGACCTTGATGCCAAGGCGGGCGCAGTGGCCGCGCATGGCCTGCACATCACGCAGTTCTTCGCGGGAGATTTCCGGGTTGTGGTGCAGCACGGCGTCGGTCATGGACCAGCGGCGGAAGGCCGGGCCCAGGTCGATGGCCATGTCTTCCCACTGCAGCTGCGCGGTGCCGCGCGCCTTCACCGCCACGTCGCGGATCAGGCCCTCGGTGAGGTCCATCACCTCGTGGTAGGTGGCGTAGGCCTCGTACAGCTCGAGCATGGTGAACTCGGGGTTGTGCCGGGTGGACACGCCCTCGTTGCGGAAGTTGCGGTTGATCTCGTACACGCGCTCCATGCCGCCCACCACCAGGCGCTTGAGGTAGAGCTCGGGCGCCACGCGCAGGTACAGGTCCAGGCCCAGCGCGTTGTGGTGGGTGACGAAGGGCTTGGCCGTGGCGCCGCCGGGGATGTAATGCATCATCGGCGTCTCCACTTCCAGGAAGCGGCGCGCGTCGAGCCAGGCGCGCATGGCCGAGACGATGCGCGAACGCTGCACGAACACCTCGCGCGCCTCCGGGTTCATCACCAGGTCGACGTAGCGCATGCGGTAGCGCTGCTCGACGTCGGCCAGGCCATGGAACTTGTCCGGCAGCGGGCGCAGCGACTTGGTCAGCAGGCGCAGAGCGCCGGCCTTCACCGACAGCTCGCCGGTGCGGGTGCGGGTGAGCCCGCCCTGCACCGCCACGATGTCGCCCACGTCCCAGCCCTTGAAGGCCTCGTAGGCCTCGCCCAGGTCGGCGCCCTGCAGGTAGAGCTGGATGCGGCCGCTCATGTCCTGGATCTGGGCGAAGCTGGCCTTGCCCATCACGCGCTTGGCCATCAGGCGGCCGGCCAGGGCCACGCGGCGGTCGAGCGCTTCGAGCTTCTCGGCGGTCCAGGTTTCCTTGTCGGCGAACTCGGCCTGCAGGTCGCCGGCGTAGTCGGCGCGCACGAAGTCGTTCGGGAAGGCCACGCCCTGCCCGCGCAGGGCCGAGAGTTTCGCGCGGCGCTCGGCGATCAGGCTGTTCTCGTCGGCGGCGGGCGGGGTCTGGCTCGGCTGGTCGGTCATGGCGGTGTCGTTCGTGGGTGGTGGGGCGCGGTGGCTCAGGCGTCGGCGCGGTTCGCGCCGACTTCCCGGCCGGCCCTGAGGGTGGCGTCGATGAATTCGGCGAGGTCGCCGTCGAGCACCTTCTGGGTGTCGGAGCGTTCGATGCCGGTGCGCAGGTCCTTGATGCGGCTCTGGTCGAGCACGTAGTTGCGGATCTGGCTGCCCCAGCCGATGTCGGACTTGGTGGCCTCCACCGCGTCCTTCTCGGCGTTGCGCTTCTGGATCTCGAGCTCGTAGAGCTTGGCGGCGAGCATCTTCATCGCGGTGTCGCGGTTGGAATGCTGGCTGCGGCCGGTCTGGCAGGCCACCACGATGCCGGTGGGCACGTGCGTGATGCGCACCGCCGACTCGGTCTTGTTCACGTGCTGGCCGCCGGCGCCGGACGAGCGGTACACGTCGGTCTTGAGGTCGGCCGGGTTGATGGTGATGTCGATGTTGTCGTCCACTTCCGGCGACACGAACACCGAGGTGAAGCTGGTGTGCCGGCGGTTGTCGGAGTCGAACGGCGACTTGCGCACCAGGCGGTGCACGCCGGTCTCGGTCTTGAGCCAGCCGTAGGCGAAGTCGCCCTCGACGCGGAAGGTGGCGGACTTGATGCCGGCCACCTCGCCGCCGCTGACTTCCATCAGCTCGGTCTTCCAGCCGCGCGATTCGCACCAGCGCAGGTACATGCGCAGCAGCATCTCGGCCCAGTCCTGGGCCTCGGTGCCGCCGGCGCCGGCCTGGATGTCGACGAAGGCGTTGGCCGAGTCCATCTTGCCGGAGAACATGCGCTGGAACTCGAGCTTGTCGACCTCGCGGGCGTACTTCTCGACGTCCTCGACGACGGCGGACGCGGTGTCCTCGTCGTCCTCCATTTCCGCCAGTTCAAGCAGCTCGTTGGCGCCGACGAGGCCGTCGGTGAGGCTGCGGATGCCGTTGACCACCTTCTCGAGCGAGGCGCGCTCGCGGCCCAGGCCCTGGGCGCGTTCGGGGTCGTTCCAGACGTCGGGGCTTTCCAGCTCCCGGTTTACTTCCTCGAGACGTTCGACCTTGAGGTCGAAGTCAAAGATACCCCCTGAGCGAATCCAGCCGGCCCCGGAGGTCGGCGATGCGCTGGCGGACGGGATTGAGTTCCATGGTGTCCTGCGGTTGGTGTCACGAAAGGCCGCAAATGATAGCACCACCCCCTTTTGTAGGAGCGGGGGTGGGGGCCGCCG
>NZ_JAYSEG010000045.1:0-18356 GCF_041913985.1 Arenimonas sp. | reverse complement strand
AACGTCCTTGTTTTCGAAACCCCGGCCTGGGCACTTGCTTGCGACGTCCCCTTCGGGAGGCGTTGGCCGGAGTGTCGATCCCAAAGGCTCGCGAGCCGAGAATTTTTCAGCCCTCGGGGTCCCGACGCCATGCCCAAGGGGCACGCGGCAGCCCGCCTGAACCCGATCAGCCGGCCAGGAGAATCTGGAGGGTCGTCGTGCGCGAGGGCGCGGCGGCCCATCGCCGGGAACGATCCCGGCGAGTCGAACTAAAGTTCGCCGAGGCCCTCGGCCTTGCCGCCGGGGCCCACCTGCAGCAGGCGCAGGGTGTTGGTGGCGCCGTGCAGTTCCATGTGGTCGCCGCTGGTGATGATGACGCGGTCGCCCTCGGCCAGCAGGCCCAGGTCGAACAGGTGGCGGATGGCGCCGCGGGCGGCTTCGCGGGTGGCCTGGCCGGCGCTGTCGTAGTTCACCGGGAACACGTCGCGCACCAGGGCCATGCGCCGGCGCGCGCCGTCGTGGCGGGACAGGCCGTAGATCGGCACCGCCGAGCGGAAGCGCGACAGGTAGCGC
Organism: Arenimonas sp.; assembly: GCF_041913985.1. Lineage (GTDB taxonomy): Bacteria > Pseudomonadota > Gammaproteobacteria > Xanthomonadales > Xanthomonadaceae > Arenimonas. Next base: position 17,804 of record NZ_JAYSEG010000045.1, on the reverse strand, counting down.
GCCGTGCCGCCCGATTCGGTGAGCGCGATGATGGCGCGCACCTGGATGTGTTCGGTCAGGAACATGCTGGCCATGGCGATGGCCTGGTCGGCGCGCTCGAGGTTGCGCGGCGCCTTCTCGAAGTCGGTGTCGTGGTCGAACTGGCGCTCGGCGCCCAGGCAGATGCGCACCATCGCTTCCACCGCCTTCACCGGGTAGTTGCCCGAGGCCGTTTCGGCCGAGAGCATCACCGCGTCGGTGCCGTCGATGACCGAGTTGGCCACGTCCAGCACTTCCGCGCGTGTCGGGATGGGGTTGTCCACCATCGACTGCAGCATCTGCGTGGCCGTGATGACCGTGCGGTTGAGCTCGAGCGCGGTGCGGATGATCTTCTTCTGCAGGCCCGGCAGCTCGGCGTCGCCGATTTCCACGCCCAGGTCGCCGCGCGCCACCATCACCACGTCCGAGGCCTGGGTGATCTCCACCAGGTTCTCGATGGCCTCGGCGCGCTCGATCTTCGCCACCATGAAGGCGTCGGAGCCGGCGGCACGGGCCAGCGCGCGGGCTTCCTCCATGTCGGCCGCCGAGCGGCAGAACGACACCGCGATGAAATCCACGCCCAGGCCGGCGGCGATGCGGATGTGCTCCTTGTCCTGGTCGGTGAGCGCGCCCAGCGACAGGCCGCCACCGAGGCGGTTGAGGCCCTTGCGGTTCGACAGCACGCCGTCGGTGAGCACGCGGGTGCGGATGTTCGCGCCTTCGATGGCCAGCACTTCCACCGCCATCAGGCCGTCGTCGAGCAGCAGGGTGTCGCCGGCGTGCACGTCGTTGACCAGGCCCAGGTAGCTCACGCCCACCTGGCGCGCGTCGCCGTCGGGAGCGTCGGCGCGGCAGACCAGGGTGAATTCCTGTCCGGCGCTGAGCACCACCTTGCCCTCCTCGAACTTCTCGATGCGGATCTTCGGGCCCTGCAGGTCGGCCAGGATGCCCACCTCGCGGCCCAGCTTCGCCGCCGCCGCGCGCACCGCGGCCACGCGCGCGGCGTGGTGCTCGGGGCTGCCGTGGGAGAAGTTCAGGCGCACCACGTTGACGCCGGCGCGCACCAGCTCTTCGAGCACGCCCGGGGCGTCGGTGGCGGGGCCGAGGGTGGCGAGGATCTTGGTGCGGCGCTGGGACTGGGTCATGGCGGAGTGCGGTGTTGGAATGCGGCTACGCTAGCACGCGGCCATGGCGCTGCCGATGCGCCGCGATGACCTTTCAGCGCCCGAACAGCCCCGCAAGCTCGCCGGGCGCCGCGGCCAGGCGGGTGGCGCCGGCTTCGCGCAGCTCGGCTTCGCCGCCGAAGCCCCAGAGCACGCCCACCGAGGGCATGCCGTGGTGGCGGGCGCCATGGATGTCCATGTGCCGGTCGCCGATCATCCAGCAGCCGTCCGGGCCCAGGCCCAGGCGCGCCAGCGCCTCGCCGATCAGCTCGGGCTTGTGGCTGAGGCGGCCGCAGGGCGTGGCGCCCACCACGTCCTCGAAATGGTGGCCGAACGGCAGGTGGCCGATGATGCGGCGCGCGTGCGGCTCGTTCTTCGCCGTGACCACCGCCAGGCGGTGCCCGGCCGCGGCCAGGCCCGCCACCACCTCGCCGATGCCGGCGTACACCTCGTGCTCCAGCCAGCCGTGGGTTTCGAAGCGTTCGCGGTAGAACTCCACCGCGCGCTCGGTGCGGCCGGCGTCGCCGAGCAGCGGGCCGAAGCTGTCGCGCAGCGGCGGGCCGATCCAGCGGCGCAGTTCGTGCTCGGCCGGCACCGGTTCGCCCAGGCGCTCGAAGGCGTGGGCGACGCAGCGGGTGATGCCGACGGCGGAGTCGATCAGGGTGCCGTCGAGGTCGAAGAACAGCGTCGCCACGTCAGGCCGCGCGCGCCTTCAGGGCGGCCACCGCCGGCAGCTCCTTGCCCTCGCAGAACTCCAAGAAGGCGCCGCCGCCGGTGCTGATGTAGCTGATGCCGGCCTCGACGCCGTACTTGTCCACCGCCGCCAGCGTGTCGCCGCCGCCGGCGATCGAGAAGGCGCTGGACGCCGCGATGGCGCGCGCCAGGGTCTCGGTGCCCTTGCCGAAGGCGTCGAACTCGAACACGCCCACCGGGCCGTTCCAGATGACGCTGCCGGCCCTGGCGATCATCGCGGCGTAGCGCGCGGCGGTTTCGGGGCCGATGTCGAGGATCATGTCGTCGGCGCCCACCTCGGACACCTTCTTCACCGTGGCCGGCGCGTCGGCGGCGAAGGCCGGGGCCACCACCACGTCGGTGGGCACCGGGATCTCGGCGCCGCGGGCCTTGGCGTCGGCCATGATCTGGCGCGCGGTGTCGAGCAGGTCGTTTTCGCACAGCGACTTGCCCACCGGATGGCCCATCGCGGCGATGAAGGTGTTGGCGATGCCGCCGCCGACGATCAGCTGGTCCACCTTCGACACCAGGTTCGAAAGCAGCTCGAGCTTGGTGCTCACCTTGCTGCCGGCCACGATGGCCACCAGCGGGCGCGCCGGCGCGTGCAGGGCCTTGGCCAGCGCGTCGAGCTCGGCCATCAGCAGCGGGCCGCCGCAGGCCACCCTGGCGAAGCGGATGGCGCCGTGGGTGGAGGCCTGGGCGCGGTGCGCGGTGCCGAAGGCGTCCATCACGAACACGTCGCAGAGCGCGGCGTACTTGCGGGCCAGGGCCTCGTCGTCCTTGCCCTCGCCCACGTTCATGCGGCAGTTCTCCAGCAGCACCAGCTGGCCCGGCTGCACCTGCACGCCGTCCACCCAGTCCTTCACCAGCGGCACCTCGCGGCCCAGCAGCTCGGAAAGGCGCGCGGCCACCGGCGCCAGCGAATCCTCGGCGGTCCAGGTGCCTTCCTTCGGGCGGCCCAGGTGCGAGGTGACCATGACGGCGGCGCCCTTCTCCAGCGCCAGCTTCATCGTCGGCAGGGCCGCGGTGATGCGCTGCTCGGAGGTGATGTGGCCGTCCTTGACCGGCACGTTCAGGTCTTCGCGGATCAGCACGCGCTTGCCGGCCAGGTCGAGGTCGGCCATGCGGAGGATGGACATGGGGGCAGCTCCGGAGCGGGAAAGCCGCCATTTTCCCCCGCACGGGCCGGCGGCGGCAAACCCCGCGGCCGCATGGGAGAATGCGGGCATGTCCACGCCCCCGCTGCCGACGCTCGAAAGCCCGCGCCTGCGCCTGCGCCCCTACCGCCAGGACGACGCCCGGGCCATCTACGCCCTCTACAGCGACCCGGTGGTGACGCGCTACTGGAGCTTCCCGGCCTGGACCCGGCGCGAGCAGGCCGCCGACTACCTGGCCGCGCGCATGGCCCTGGAAACCCCCGCGGTCTACGCCTGGGCCCTGGCCGAGCGCGAGGGCGACCGGCTGATCGGCACCACCACGCTGTTTTCGCTCAGCGGCCCGCACAAGCGCGCCGAGATCGGCTATTCGCTGCTGCCCGCCCGCCAGGGCCAGGGCCTGGCCACCGAGGCGCTGCGCACCGTGCTCGGCCATGCCTTCGGGCCGCTGGGCCTGGAACGCATCGAGGCCGACGTGGACCCGCGCAACGAGCCGTCCTGGCGCCTGCTGGAAAAACTCGGCTTCCGCCGCGAGGGCCTGCTGCGCAACCGCTGGCGGGTGGACGGCGAGGTCTGCGACTCCTTCCTCTACGGCCTGCTGCGCGAGGATTACGCCGCATGAGCACGCGCACCGCGCTCGACGAAGCCCTGGCGGCGCTGCGCCGCGGCGAGGCCATCGGCCTGCCCACCGAAACCGTGTACGGCCTGGCCGCCGATGCGTCGGACGCCGCGGCGGTGCGCCGCATCTTCGCGCTCAAGGGCCGGCCCGCCGACCACCCGCTGATCGTGCACGTGGCCGGCGCCGAGGCGCTGGATGCCTGGGCGCGCGACATCCCGCCCGCGGCGCGCACGCTGGCTTCGGCCTGCTGGCCCGGCCCGCTCACGCTCATCCTGCGCAAGCAGCCACGGGTGCCCGACGAAGTGACCGGTGGCCAGCCCACCGTGGGCCTGCGCTGCCCCGACCACCCGCTGGCGCTGGAACTGCTGCGCGCCTTCGGCGGCGGCCTGGCGGCACCGTCGGCAAACCGCTTCGGCCACGTCAGCCCCACCAGCGCCGCGCACGTGCGCGCCGAGTTCGGCGAGGCGGTGCCGGTGGTGCTCGACGGCGGCGAGTGCGCGGTGGGCATCGAAAGCACGATCCTGGATTTGTCCGGCGAAACGCCGCGCATCCTGCGCCCGGGCATGCTGCCGCGCGAACGCATCGAAGCGCTGATCGGCCCCGTGCAGATGGGCGTGGCCGGCGACAGCCCGCGCGCCTCGGGCACGCTGGATGCGCACTACGCGCCGCGCACGCGGCTGCTGCTGCTGCCGCGCGCCGCGCTGGTGGCCGAGGTCGCCGAACAGCAGGCGCTGGGCAAGCGCGTGCAGGCCCTGGCGCTGGGCGAGTTGCCCCAGGGCGTGGACGGACTGGCGCTGCCCGCCTCTCCCACCGGCTATGCGCACGACCTGTACGCCGCGCTGCGCGCGCTGGACGGCCGCGGCGCCAACCTGCTGGTGGCCGAGCGTCCGCCGGAGCACGGGGACTGGGTGGCCATCCACGACCGGCTGCGGAGGTCCGCGGCGGGAGCGGGGTTGGACGCGGAAGCGACCTGAAACGAAAAAGCCCCGGCATTGCCGGGGCTTTTTGTCGCGGCTGAAGCCGCTCCTACGGGAAGCTCGCTTTACTTGGCGGCCATGAGCGCCAGGGTGGTGTCGAGCATGCGGTTCGAGAAGCCCCACTCGTTGTCGTACCAAGAGCAAACCTTCACCAGCGTGCCGCCCATCACCTGGGTCAGGGTGCTGTCGTAGACCGAGCTGTGCGGGTCGTGGTTGAAGTCGATCGACACCAGCGGCTTGGTGTTGAAGCCCAGGATGCCCTTGAGCGCGCCTTCCGAGGCAGCCTTCACCACGGCGTCGATTTCTTCCTTGGTGGTCTCGCGGGCGGCCACGAACGACAGGTCGACGACCGAGACGTTGATGGTGGGCACGCGCATCGAGAAGCCGGTGAGCTTGCCGTTGAGCTCCGGCAGCACCAGGCCCACGGCGGCGGCGGCGCCGGTCTTGGTCGGGATCTGCGACTGGGTGGCCGAACGGGCGCGGCGCAGGTCCTTGTGGAAGACGTCGGTGAGCACCTGGTCGTTGGTGTAGGCGTGGATGGTGGTCATCAGGCCGTGCACGATGCCGATCTTCTCGTGCAGCACCTTGGCCAGCGGCGCCAGGCAGTTGGTGGTGCAGGAGGCGTTCGAGATGACGGTGTCGGAGGCGCGCAGCACGCCCTCGTTCACGCCGAACACAACGGTGTTGTCCACGTCCTTCTCGCCCGGGGCCGAGATGATGACCTTCTTGGCGCCGGCGGCGATGTGCGCCGAGGCCTTGGCCTTCGAGGTGAACAGGCCGGTGCACTCGAGCACCACGTCCACGCCCAGCGCGCCCCAGGGCAGCTTGGACGGGTCGCGCTCGGCGCAGACCTTGATGCGGTCGCCGTTGACGATCAGGTCGCCGTTGTCCACCGACACGGTGCCCGGGAACTTGCCGTGGGCGGTGTCGTACTGGGTGAGGTGGGCGTTGGTCTCGGCGTCGCCCAGGTCGTTGATGGCAACCACCTGGATCTCGTGGGTACGGTTGGACTCGTACAGGGCGCGGAGGATGTTGCGACCGATGCGGCCGTAGCCGTTGATGGCGACCTTGATGGACATGACTGCTCCTGGAGACCGGCCCTGGCCGGATTGCGGGTGGGTGTAAACCCGGCATTTTAGCAACCCCGGCGCCCCGGTCCCAGCCGGCGGCCGATTTGACCATTCTCAAGGCCGGGCCCGCGGGCCGGGGGGAGACTATTTCCAGTTTCCCGACCCTGACAACGGAGTTCCAACATGCGCACCACCCTGCTTGCCCCGCTCGCCGCCGCCGCGGCCCTCGCCTTCGCCACCCCCGCCCTGGCCCAGGAGGCCGGTGACTGGACCTTCTCGGTCGGCGCCCACGTGGTGGCCCCGAAGTCCGGCAACGGCAGCCTCGCCGGCGGCGCCCTGGACGCCGACGTGGGCAACGACTGGAAGCCGACGGTCACCGCCGAGTACTTCTTCAGCCCCAACCTGGGCCTGGAGATCCTGGCCGCGCTGCCGTTCAAGCACGACATCGAGCTCAACGGCGTCAAGGCGGGTTCCACCAAGCACCTGCCGCCGACCGTGACCCTGCAGTACCACTTCCGCAACGACTCCAAGGTGACGCCGTTCGTCGGCGCGGGCGTGAACTACACCCGCTTCTTCTCCACCGACACCACCGGCCCGATCGACGGCACCGACCTCGACCTGTCGAGCTCCTGGGGCCTGGCGGCCCACGCCGGCCTCGACTTCGCGATCGCCGACAACAAGTGGATCCGCGTCGACGCCCGCTGGATGGACATCGACACCGACGTGAAGGTGAACGGCGCCGACGTCGGCACCGTCAACATCGACCCGATGGTGTACGGCGCGGCCTTCGTCTGGTCGTTCTGAGCCTCGTGATGGCGAAGTTCATGGCCGCTGGCGTAAAGTCCGCGGCCATGAACCGCACCCTGCTTGTTTCAGCGCTGGCGCTCGCGCTGGCCACCCCCGCCGCCCACGCCTGGAGCCGCCAGGGCCACCAGCTGGTGGGCGAACTGGCCGAACGCCAGCTCACGCCCGAAGCCCGTGCCGAAGCGCGCGCCCTGCTCGAGGGCGAAGCCGTGCCGACCCTGGCCGGCGTGGCCACCTGGGCCGACGAGATCCGCGCCGACGAGAACGAACTCGGCAAGCTCAGCAAGCGCTGGCACTTCGTCAACATCCCCGGCGAGGGCTGCGACTACGTCCCGGCGCGCGACTGCCCCGACGGCAACTGCATCATCGGCGCCATCAACGCCCAGGCCGCCGTGCTCGCCGACCGCAGCCAGCCGCGCCAGAAACGCCTGGAGGCGCTGAAGTTCGTCGTGCACTTCGTCGGCGACGCGCACCAGCCCATGCACGCCGGCTACCCGCACGACCGCGGCGGCAACGACTACCAGCTCAACTACCGCGGCAAGGGCGCCCCCGGCGGGGAAGGCACCAACCTGCACGGCACCTGGGACTACTGGCTGCTGCAGAGCGCCGGCCTGGACAATGCCGCCTACGCCGAGCGCCTGATGGGCCTGCCGATGCCGGCCGACGCCGCCACCGGCGCCGAAAACCGCCCGCTGGCCTGGACCCTGGAGTCCTGCCGGCTGATCCACGCCGAATCGCTGTACCCGCGCGGCCACCGCATCACCGACGCCTACCTCGACCAGCACCGGCCGCTGGCCGAGGCGCGCGTCCAGCTCGCCGGCGCCCGGCTGGCGGCACTGCTCAACGAGGCACTGGCACCGGGCGGCTGACGCTGCCTGCACGGCGCCGGAAGCTATACTCCCAGGGGTACCCAACGGAGCCAGGCCATGCGCCATCCCCTCGTCCAGCCCTACTACCACGAAGAATCCGGCACCTGGAGCTACGTGGTCAGCGACCCGGAAACCCGGCGCGCCGCCATCGTCGACCCGGTGCTCGACTTCGACCCCAAGGCCGGCCGCACCAGCACGCCCACCGTGGAGAAGATGCTGGCCGACGTCCGCGCCGCCGGCCTGCAGGTGGACTGGATCCTCGAGACCCACGCCCACGCCGACCACCTCAGCTCCGGCCACTGGCTCAAGCAGCATTTCCCGCAGGCGCGGCTGTCGATCGGCCAGGGCATCCGCAAGGTGCAGAAGACCTTCCGGCCCATCTTCAACCTCGGCGACCACTTCCCGGTGGACGGTTCGCAGTTCGACCACCTGTTCGCCGACGACGAGATCTTCGCCGTGGGCGACGTTTCCGCGCGCGTGATCCCGGTGCCGGGCCACACCAACGACAGCGTGGCCTACCTCGTCGGCGACGCCCTGTTCGTGGGCGATTCGCTGTTCATGCCCGACGGCGGCACCGCCCGCTGCGACTTCCCCGGCGGCGACGCGGCCACGCTCTACCACTCCATCCAGCGCCTTTACCTGCTGCCCGACGAGACCCGCGTCTTCGTCTGCCACGACTACGGCCCGGGCGGCCGCGAGCCGCGCTGCGAATCCAGCATCGGCGAGCAGAAGCACAAGAACATCCACGTGCGCGTCGGCGTGGACGAGGCCGCCTTCGTGAAGATGCGCACCGAGCGCGACGCCACCCTGTCCATGCCCACGCTGCTGCTGCCGGCGGTGCAGGTGAACATGCGCGCCGGCGAACTGCCCGAGCCGGAATCGAACGGCGTGCGCTACCTCAAGTTGCCGATCGACGCGCTATAAGGGCGGCTCGCCGCCGCCCGGCGAAGGCCGCTTGGCCAGCTTGCGCTGCAGCGTGCGGCGGTGCATGCCCAGGGCGCGCGCGGTGGCGGCCACGTTGCCGCCTTGCTCGGCCAGCACGCGCTGGATGTGTTCCCACTCGATGCGGTTCCAGGGGATGGGCCGCGGTGCTTCCGGCGCCGGGACGGGCGCCTCGGCTTCGGCCAGGCCGAGGGCGCGCAGCACCGCGGCGGCGTCGGCCGGCTTGGCCAGGTAGTCGTCGGCGCCCTGCTTGATCGCCTCCACGGCGGTGGCGATGCTGGCGTAGCCGGTGAGCAGCAGCACGCGCAGTCCCGGCACGCGTTCGCGCAGGCGGCGCATCAGGCGCAGGCCGTCGTCGCCGCCGCCCAGCATCAGGTCGAGCACGGCGTGGCTGGGGGGCGACTGTTCGCAGGCGGCCAGCGCTTCCTCCACGCCCCCCACGGCGCGCGCCGCGAATCCGCGCCGCTGCAGCGACCGCGCCAGCACGCGGCCGAAGCTGGCGTCGTCGTCCACCACCAGGATGTCCACGCGCGGGCTCATGCACCCTGCCCCAGCCGCGCCACCGAGAGCGTGGCCTCGACGCCGCCCGGCACCGGCGCCAGCGCGCCGCCAAACTGTTCGCAGACGCGCGTGGCCAGTGCGAAGCCCAGGCCCAGGCCGCCGGGCTTGTCCGAACGGAATTGCGCCGGCGCCCCGGCGAGTCCCGGGCCGTCGTCCAGGAAGGCCAGCGCCAGTTCGTCGCCGCGGCGCCGCGCGCGCAGGCCAACGCGTTCGCTGCCGGCCGAGCGCGAGGCGTCGGCGGCGTTGTCGAGCAGGTTCAGCACCAGGTAGTCGAAGCTGCGGTCGGCGACGACGGGCAGCGCCGCGGCGTCGGCGGCGACGTCGAGCCGGGCTTCGAAGCCGGGGCGCAGCAATTGCCAGCGCGCCAGCGCCTCGCCCAGGCGCGAGTCCAGGCGCGAGGGCGGCACCGCGCCGGGCTCGGCGCGCGCGTCCGACACCAGCTGGCCCACGGCGCCGCGGCAGGCGTCCACCTGCGCGGCCATCAGGGCCAGGTCCTCCTGCAGCGCGTCGCGGTCGAGGCCGGCGACGCCGTCGCGCAGGTCCGACAGCAGCACCGACAGCGTCGCCAGCGGCGTGTTCAACGCATGCGCCGCGCCTGCCGCCAGCGTGGCCACGGCCATCAGGCCCTCGTCGCGGGCGCCGCGCTCGCGCTCGGCCGCCAGCGCGGCGCGCTGCCGGGCCAGTTCCGCGGCGATGCGGGTGCCGAAGAAGGCCAGCACCGCGGCCGTGAGCAGGAAGTTGAGCCACATGCCCAGCAGATGCAGGTCGAATTCGCCGTGCACGTGCGGCAGCGGTTCGTGGCCCAGCCAGAGCAGGCTGTAGGCCAGCACCGCCAGCGTCGCCGTGGCCAGCACGCCGCGCGCCGGCAGCAGCGAAGTGGCCAGCGCGATCGGCACGATGAACAGCGACACGAACGGATTCGCCGGGCCACCGCTCCAGCACAGCTGCCAGGCCAGCACGGCGATGTCCACGGCCAGGTGGCCCAGCACCGCGGCGGCCGACGCGCCATCCGCGCGGCGCCGCGCCCACAGGTTGAAGGCAAGCAACGCGGCGACGCCGGCCGCCATCGGCGCCCAGGGCAGGTGCAGCGGCAGCAGCACGGGCACGCCGGCGATCGCCAGCGCCTGCCCGGCGATGGACAGCCAGCGCAGCCGCGCCAGCGTCGCCAGCGCGCCCGGGTGCGACATCTTGTCGCTCCCGGCCCGCGCCCCCGCTTCCCTAAGCTTCCGGCCCGACGCCACGCCCGCCTCCTTCCCTCGCTTCGCGGGCATTGTCGCGCAGCCGCGGGCGGGGCGTCGCCTTTCCCCACCTGCCGGAGCCACCCATGCTGTCTTTCGCCATCGCCGCCGCCCTCGCCGCCCAGGGTGCGGAGCTTCCGCCGCAACTGCCGCAGGTCGAAGTCATCGGCCAGCACATCGAGTCCAGCGGCGAAGAGGCGGTGACGGGCGACGACCTGCGCGCGCCCGCCGCCGGCGACCTCGCCGAACTGCTGCGCGACGTGAATGGCGTCTCCGCCGGCCGCATGGGCGGCCACGGCCTGGAGCCGGTGATCCGCGGCCAGTCGCAGGGCCAGCTCAATGTCCGCACCGACGGCGGCCTGGTGGTGGGCGCGTGCCCGAACCGCATGGACCCGCCCACCGCCTTCACCGTGGCTGCCGCCGTGGACCGCGTGACCGTGGTGAAAGGCGTGCAGAGCCTGGCCCATGGCACCGGCGGCACCGGCGGCACGATCCTTGTCGAGCGCGAACTGCCGTGGTCGGCGACGGCCGGCCTGTCGGGCCGCGCGGGCGCCGGCGCCGGCGACAACGGCCTGGACTGGCGCGCCGATTCGCAGCTGCTCTGGCGCGGCGAACGTGCCGCGCTGCGCCTCGATGCCAGCGCCGCCGAGTACGGCGACTACGTGGACGGCGACGGCGAAGCCGTGCGCAGCGGCTTCCGCCGCCGCTCGCTGCACGCCATGGCCGGCCAGGACTTCGGCGACGCCGGCGTGCTCGAGTTCGGCGTCGAACGCGCCGAGACGCTGGATGCGCGCTTCGCCGGGGCCGGCATGGACGCCCCGCTCGACCGCATGACCGGCGCCCGCGTGGCCTGGCGCCGCGAACTGGCCGGCGGCGAATTCGCGCTGCGCGCCTGGCGCAATGAAGTGGACCACGTGATGGACAACTTCAGCCTGCGCCCGCAGCCGGCGATGGCCATGCGCACGCCGGCGGAATCCGACACCCAGGGCGGCGATGTGCGCTTCGATACCACGGCGGATGCGTGGTCGCTCACCGCCGGCCTCGACCTCAGCGCGAACCGCCGCCAGGCCACGCGTTTCGCCGGCCCCAACCCGGCCATGCTGACCATGGTCAACGCCTTCCTGTGGCCCGACGCGCGCCTGGACCAGGCCGGCCTGTACGGCGAAGGCAGCCGCCCGCTCGGCGAGGGCACGCTCACCGCCGGCCTGCGCGTTGATCGCTTCCGCGCCGAGGCCCGCCGCGCCGGCGTGCGCCCCTCGGCGATGGCGATGGCGCCGTCCGCGCTCTACGCCATGTACTACGGCAGCACCGACGCACGCTGGGACGACACCGGCGTTTCCGGCCTGCTGCGTTTCGAACAGCCGCTGGCCGGGGGCGTCACCGCCTTCGCCGGCCTCAGCCGCACCGTGCGCGCCGCCGATGCCACCGAACGCTACCTGGCCGCACCGGCGGCGATGCCCTCGGGCCGCTGGATCGGCAACCCGGGCCTGGCGCTGGAAAAACATTCGCAGCTCGACCTGGGCCTGGCCTGGGAAGGCGAGCGCGCCACCGCCAGCGCCGTGGCCTTCGCGGACCGCGTGGGCGACTACGTCCTGCGCGACCGCGCCCGCGGCCAGGACGGCGTGCTGCTCGCCGACGGCGCCTCGGTGTACCGCAACGTGGACGCCACCCTGCATGGCCTCGAAATCGAAGCGCGCTGGCAGTGGACGGAGTCGCTGTCGCTCGAGGCCGAGGCGGCCTGGGTGCGCGGCCAGAACCGCAGCGACGACCGCCCGCTGGCGCAGATGCCGCCACTCAACGGCGCGCTCGCCCTGGCCTGGGACACCCGCACGGGCGAATGGACGGCGCGCCTGCGCGGCGCCGCCCGCCAGGACCGCGTGGACGACAGCGTGCTCACCGGCAGCGGCCTCGACGCCCGCCGCACGCCCGGCTTCGGCGTGCTCGACCTCGGCTGGAGCAAGGCCTTCGGCGCGCACCGCCTGCGCCTGGACCTGAAGAACGTGTTCGACCGCACCTACGCCGAACACCTCAACCGCGCCAACCTCGACCCGTTCAACCCGGACCCGGTGCAGGTGAACGAGCCCGGCCGCGGCGTGTTCCTGGCCTGGGAGTGGACGCCGGCAGGCTGAATGGTGGCCGGGCGGCCTCCGGGCCCTGCTTGCGCGGCGGCCCGGGCCGGCGTAAAGATAGTAACTACTTACTTTCTTTCGCCGCCCGCCATGGCCATGCCCAGCGCCAAGTACCTGCCCGCCGACGCCCGCCGCGCCGAAACCGTCGAAGCGGTGATTTCCCTGGCCGCGGAGCGCAACCCCGGCGACATCACCACCGCGGCCATCGCCAGCCGGCTGGGCCTGACCCAGGGCGCGCTGTTCCGGCACTTCCCGAACAAGGACGCCATCCTCGAGGCCGTCATGGCCTGGGTGTCGGACCGGCTGCTCTCGCGCGTCGAAGCCGCCATGGCCGGCGCCGCGAAGCCGCTGGCCGCGATGGAAGCGGCCTTCCTGGCCCACGCGGCCTTCGTCTCCGACCACCCCGGCGTGCCGCGCATGCTCTTCGGCGAGCTGCAGCGCAGCGAGGACACCGCGGCCAAGCGCCTGGTGCGCACCTTGCTCGGGCGTTACCGCGAACGCCTCGCGCAGCAGGTGGAACAGGGCAAGCGCGACGGCAGCATCGCCGCCGACGTGGACACCGGCGCCGCCGTGTCGGGCTTCATCGGCACCCTGCAGGGCCTGGTGATCCAGTCGCTGCTGTCCGGCGAACCGGCCCGCATCCGCGAGGGCGCGCCGGCTGCGTTCGCGCTCTACCGTCGTGGCATCGGGAGCCACGCATGAAACGCCCCGCCCTTCCCCGCTCGCTGCTGGTCGCCGCGGCCCTGGTCCCGCTGGTGCTGCTGCTGGGCTACGTGGCCCTGCGCGCCGGGCCGCTGGCGCCAGTGGAGGTCACCGTCGCCGAGGTGCGTTCGGCGGAGCTGACGCCGGCGCTGTTCGGCATCGGCACGGTCGAGGCGCGGCGGCGCCACCGCATCGGGCCCACGCTGGCCGGGCGCCTGGCCAGCGTCGAGGTGGATGTCGGCGATGCGGTCACGCGCGGCCAGGTGCTCGCGCGCCTGGACCCGGTGGACCTGGACGACCGCCTGCGTGCCGCCGCCAGCGCACTCGACCGCCTGGCCGCGGAACGCCGCCAGGCCGAATCGCGCGCCCGCACCGCCCGCTCGCAGGCGCAGCGTTTCGAAGCCCTGCGCGAGCGCCAGCTGGTGGCCGAAGACGCCGCCCAGGCCCGGCGCGAGGAGGCCACCGCCGCCGACGCCGCGCTGGCCGCCACCACGGCCGAAACCGCACGCCTGCAGGCCGAACTTGATGCCCTGCGCAGCCAGCGCGACAACCTGGCCCTGGTGTCGCCGATCGACGGCCTGGTGATCAGCCGCCTCGCCGACCCCGGCACGACGGTGGTCGCCGGCCAGGCCGCGCTTGAAATCATGGCCGCCGACGGTGCCTGGGTGCACGCGCGCTTCGACCAGGCCACGGCCCGGGGCCTGGCACGCGGGCTGCCGGCCGAAATCACGCTTCGTTCGGCGCCCGGCACCCGCCTGCCGGCACGCGTCGCGCGCGTGGAGCCGGTGGCCGACGCCGTCACCGAGGAACTGCTGGCCAAGTTCGCCTTCGAACCCGCGCTGGCCTCGCCGCCGCCGATCGGCGAACTGGCCGAAGTCACCGTGCGACTGGCCACGCTGCCCGCCGCGCCGGTGATCGACAACGCCAGCGTGTTCCATGTGGCCGGCGACACCGGTGCCTGGCGGATCGTCGACGGCGAACTGGCGTGGACGCCGCTCAGGCTGGGCCGCGCCGACCTCGACGGCAACCTGCAGGTGCTGGAAGGCCTGTCGCCCGGCGACACCGTGGTACGGCACGCCGGCGGACCGCTGCGCGCGGGCGCTGCGGTGGAGGTCGTGGAACACCTCGCGGGCCGCCAGCCGTGATCAGCCTCGCCGGCCGCGACATCCTGCACGCCTGGGGAAAGTTCGTGTTCACCGGCGTCGGGCTCGGCCTGCTGATCGGCGTCACGCTCACCATGGCTGGCGTCTACCGCGGCATGGTGGACGACGCGCGCGTGCTGCTCGACAACAGCGGCGCCGACCTGTGGGTGGTGCAGGAAGAGACGCTGGGCCCCTACGCCGAACCCTCGAGCGTGCCCGACGACGCCTGGCGCAGCCTGCGCGCCCTGCCCGGCGTCGCCGAGGCCGCCAACATCACCTACCTGACCATGCAGGTCGACCACGCCGGGCGCGACTTCCGCGCGATGGTCACCGGCATCGCCGACGGCGGTCCCGGCACGCCGGGCTGGCCGCCGCGCCTGGTGGCGGGGCGGCACCTGACGCGCGGCCATTACGAAGTCGTGGCCGACGAAGCCTCGGGCCTGGCGCTGGGCGACGAGGTGCGCATCCGCCGCAACCACTACCGCGTGGTCGGCCTGACCCGGCGCATGGTGTCCTCGAACGGCGACCCGATGCTGTTCATCCCTTTCCGCGACGCGCAGCAGGCGCAGTTCCAGAAGGACAACGATGCGCTGCTGGCCCAGCGCAGGCGGACCGCGCAGAACCCCGCCTTCGACCGCCCCGGCGTGCCAGGCCTGCGCGAGGCGGTGGACGCGCTGCAGTCGGGCAACCACCAGGCCAACGCGGTGCTGGTGCGCGTGGCGCCCGGCACCGACCCGGCGGAGCTGGCCGCGCGCATCCGCCGCTGGACCCACCTGGGCGTGCACGACCGCGCGCAGATGGACGCCATCCTCATCGGCAAGCTCATCGCCACCGCCGCGCGCCAGATCGGCATGTTCCTGGTGATCCTGGCGGTGGTGAGCGCGGCCGTGGTGGCCTTCATCATCTACACGCTGACGATGGGCAAGGTGCGCGAGATCGCGGTGCTCAAGCTCATCGGCACCCGCGACCGCACCATCGCCGGCATGATCCTGCAGCAGGCCATCGCGCTCGGCCTGATCGGCTTCGCGGTGGGCAAGATCGTCGCCACTTTCTGGGGACCGCATTTCCCGAAGTACGTGCTGCTGCTGCCGCAGGACGCGGTGACCGGCCTGCTGGCCGTGGTGGTGATCTGCACGCTGTCGAGCCTGGTGGCGATCCGCGCCGCCCTGCGCGTGGACCCCGCGGAGGCCATCGGTGGCTGAATCCCTGCCCGGCGGCATCGTGATCGAAGGCCTGCGCAAGCGCTACGGCCAGGGCGACACCGCCGTGGACGCACTCAAGGGCGTGGACATGCGCGTGGCGCCGGGCGAGGTGGTCGGGCTGGTGGGGCCCTCGGGCTCGGGCAAGACCACGCTGCTCAAGTGCCTGGGCGCGGTGATCGAACCCACGGCGGGCCGCATGACCATCGGCGACCGGCTCATCTACGACGACCACTGGAAGATCCGCAACCTGCGCGCCCTGCGCCGCGACCTGATCGGCTTCGTGTTCCAGGCGCCTTACCTGATCCCCTTCCTCGACGTCACCGACAACGTGGCGCTGCTGCCGATGCTGGCCGGGGTGCCGAACGCGGAGGCGCGCCGGCGGGCGCTGGGATTGCTGGACGCGCTGCAGGTGTCGCACCGCGCGAAGGCCATGCCCTCGCAGCTCTCGGGCGGCGAACAGCAGCGCGTGGCGATCGCCCGCGGGCTGGTGAACCGCCCGCCGGTGATCCTGGCCGACGAACCCACCGCGCCGCTCGACAGCGAACGCGCGCTGGCGGTGGTGCGCATCCTCAACGAGATGGCGGCGCAGTTCCGCACGGCCATCATCGTGGTCACGCACGACGAGAAGATCATTCCCACCTTCCGCCGCATCTACCACATCCGCGACGGCGTGACCCACGAGGAAGCCGGCGAAGGGCGGCTGCCCCCGCCCGCCTGAGCGGCTCAGGCGTCGGCCGGCGGCGCCAGTTCGTCGAAGGCGCGCAGCGCTTCGGCGGCGTAGATCATCGACGGGCCGGCGCCCATGTAGATCGCCATGGAAATGGTCTCGAGCACTTCCTCGCGGGTGGCGCCGGCGCGGATGGCGGCCTTGGCGTGGAAGCCGATGCAGCCGTCGCAGCGGGTGGCGATGGCGATCGCGATGGCGATCAGCTCCTTGGTCTTGACGTCGAGCTGGCCAGGCACCAGGGCCTCGCGCGCCAGGCCGCTGAAGGCCTTCATGGTTCCCGGCGCGCCGGCGCGCAGCCGGGCGATGGCGGCATTGAGGTCGTCGATCAGTTCGGGATAGGACTGGCTCACGGGAACTCCTTTTCTCGGCGGGCGCTCAGGCACCCAGGTGTTGGCGGGTCCAGCGCACGATGCCGTTGGCATCCATGGCGCCGGACTGGCGCGCGATCTCGCGGCCCTGGCGCAGCAGCACCAGGGTGGGAATGGAGCGGATGCCGTGGCGCTGGCCGAGCGTGGGTTCGACCTGGGTGTCCACTTTCGCCAGGCGCACCTGCGGCTCGAGCATCGCCGCGGCGCGCTCGAAGTGCGGCGCCATCATCTGGCAGGGGCCGCACCAGGGCGCCCAGAAATCCACCAGCAGCGGCAGCTCGCTGCGGTCGGCGTGGGCGGTGAAATGGTCCACGCCCAGTGCCACCGGGTGGCCGGTGAACAGGGGCTTGTGGCAGTGGCCGCAGTTGGGCTGCGCGGCCAGCCGCGCCGACGGCACGCGGTTCATGCCGTGGCAGTGCGGGCAGGCCAGGACGAGGTTGTCGCTCATGGCGTGGTTTCCGTCGTGGCGGGCACTTCGGCCCAGATCAGGCCGCGCAGGTCGCCTTCACTGAAACCGGTGGCGCGGTCCTGCGGGTAGTGTTCGGCGATGCGTGCGGCGATTTCGGGCGCAATGTTGTCGCCGTGGCACATCAGGCAGGCCGCCTCGACGCGGATGCCGCGCGCCAGGCGCAGCTCGACGCCAGCGGGCACGTCCTCGCGGATCACCGCCATCTGCGCCTCGGGCGCGCCGCCGGTGTCCACGGCGGCCTGGAAGGACACGGCCAGCTCCTGCAGCCAGCCTTCGGCCACGTTGCCCGGGTTGCGGTTGCGGCCCGGCACGGCCACGCGGCCGAGGCGCACGCCGTGTTCGGCCATGACCTGTTCTGCGATGCGCGGCGCCTGGACGTGGCAGAAGTCCACCGCGGCCGGCGCGCCGTTGCGGGTCATCGCTTCGCGCAGCTCGGTGCGCAGGCGGTCGCCGAAGTCCTTGAGCGCCGCCTGGGCACGCGCCTGGGCGTCCGCGGCCTCGGGCCGTGTCGTTGCCGGGCCCGGCGCCGTTGCGCCGCCGCAGGCTACCAGCGCGCCGAGGGCGAGCACCGGGACGAAACGCAGCATCGTCTTCATGCGGTGGCTCCCTGCTTTTCGCCGCGGGCGCTGAGCAGCACGAAATACAGCAGCGGGATGACCACCAGCGTGAGCACGGTGGACACCAGGATGCCGAAGATCAGCGCGATGGCGAGGCCGTTGAAGATCGGGTCGTCGAGGATGAAGAAGGCGCCCGCCATGGCCGCCAGGCCGGTCAGCGCGATCGGCTGCGCGCGCACGGCGCAGGCCTCCACCACCGAATCGGCCAGCGCGTGGCCCTCGGCGATCGACTGGTTGATGAAGTCCACCAGCAGGATGGAGTTGCGCACGATGATGCCGGCCAGCGCGATCATGCCGATCA
>NZ_JAYSEG010000044.1:0-19713 GCF_041913985.1 Arenimonas sp. | reverse complement strand
CGGCCGCCATGCCGGCGCAGTCGCCGACGTTGTCGCCCACGTTGTCGGCGATCACGGCGGGGTTGCGCGGGTCGTCCTCGGGGATGCCGGCTTCCACCTTGCCCACCAGGTCGGCGCCCACGTCGGCGCCCTTGGTGAAGATGCCGCCGCCCAGGCGCGCGAAGATGGAAATGAGCGAGCTGCCGAAGGCCAGGCCGATCATCGGCTGCATGGCCGCCTGCACGGTTTCGGCGGTCGGCACGGCGCCGCCCATCACGAACCAGAAGTAGCCGGCCACGCCCAGCAGGCCCAGGCCCACCACCAGCATGCCGGTGATGGCGCCGCCCTTGAAGCTGACGTTGAGCGCGGTGTTGAGGCTCACCGTGGCCGCCTGCGCCGTGCGCACGTTGGCGCGCACCGAGACGAACATGCCGATGAAGCCGGCCGCTCCCGACAGGATGGCGCCGATGGCGAAGCCGATGGCCGTGGGCCAGCCCAGGCCGGGCACGAAGCCGATGACCAGGAACAGCACCACGCCGACCAGGGCGATGGTGCGGTACTGGCGGCTGAGATAGGCGCCCGCGCCTTCCTGCACCGCCGCCGCGATCTGCTGCATGCGCTCGTTGCCGGCGGGCTGCGCCACGATCCAGCGCGCCACGAAGATGCCGTAAAGAATGGCGACCGCCGCACAGGCGACCGCGATGATCAAACCGTACTGCTCGAACATGCCAACCCTCCCCAGAGTCAAACAGTGAACAAACGTAAGCGGCCGGTCGGCCGCCCTGCCCGAGTATGGCAAGGTCGGGGAGGGGGCGCCACAGAACCGGTCCGTGGCGCCGGGGCGGGGCTCAGTCCACCTTTTCGCCGGTGCGGTCCTTGAGCTTCTTCTTGGCGTTGGCCGCGTCGAAGGCCGCCTGGTCGGACGGCGACAGGTTGCCCTGGCCGGCGAACACGCCCATCGAGATCGTGCCCGCGACGTAGTAGGTCTCGCCGGGCTCCACCTCGAGCGCCAGCGTGTCGTCCTTGCCCTCGGAGCGGGCGTGGTACTGGTGTGCGCCGGCCGGGACGTCGGCGACGAAGAAGCTGCCGTTCGACAGCTTGCCCAGCACGGCCTCGCCTTCGCGCACCTTGAAGCTGATGGCGCCGCCAGCGAACTTCTTCGGGCGGAAGAAGACGATGCGGCCGGTCTGCGGCGTGGCTTCGGCCGCAGCCGGCTCGGCCGGTTCGGTGGCCTCGGTCGCGGGCGCGGTCGTCGTGGCGTCGGTACCGGCTTCCTGCGCCGACGCGGCGGAGCCGAAGCAGAGGGCGAGGGCGAGCAGCATGGCGCGCGTGGTGGTCATGGTCATTCGGTGGATTCCCCGGTGGTCGTGGTTTGGGTGGTGGGTGTTTCGGGTGTTGCGTCTTCGGGCACGGCCGGCAAGTCGGCCGCCTCCCGGAGCCTTGCGCCGACCAGCGTGCCAGCCGGGATTTCGACTTCACCACCGCGCACCAGGAAGCCCGCGGGCCCCGCGGCCACGGCCACGGCCAGGGCGGGCTTGCCGCGGTCGCGGCCGACGCCGGCGTTGAACGAGCGCAGCGGCAGCACGGCGCCGTCCCACTCGAGGTGGCGCGCCGCGAGTATCAGTTCCCCCGCCTGGCCGCCGGCCTTGGCGCGGTCGGCGTGGATGACTTCGCCCATCGCCAGGGCGCCCGCCGGCACCAGCAGGTGGCCCTCGATGCGAAGGGGTTCAACCAGCCGCAAGGGGAAACGGTCGCCGCGACGGCTCGTCTTCGAGTTCACCGAGTCCACCATCTCGAACACCAGCTCGGTTCCCGCGGGCACGTGGATTCGCGCCGCGGCTTCGACGGCCAGGGCGTCGCCCGCCAGCCACGAGGCGGCCAGGCAGGACAGGGCGATCCATCGGAGTCGGTTCATGGGCGTCGGCGCGTGGCAAAGGGCGACCGTAGCAGCGCGGTCGCCGGGCGCGACATGCGAGCTTGTCTCATGGACGCCGCGCGGGCGGCGTGCAGTCGTCGGCGCGCGGCCGCAGGGGGCCCGGGTCAAGCGCGGCGAGGTTCCAGGCCGCCTGCCGGTGGCTGGGGTCCAGGCGGAGCGCGCAGCGGTAGGCCGCGGCGGCGCCGCCCAGGTCGCCGGCGGATTGGCGCGCGTAGCCAAGGTTGCTCCAGGGCCGCGCCTTGGCGGGCGACCTCGCCACGGTGGCTTCCCACAGCGCCAGTTCGCTGCGCCAGTCTTCGTTGCGGCGCTGCGCCTGCAGGCCCATGCACAGCGCCAGCGCCAGCAGGCCGGCGCGGCCGAGGCGGCGCCAGCCGACCTGCAGCAGCGGCACCACCAGCAGCAGCGCCAGGCCGGGCAGGGCCAGGTAGAGATGGCGGTCGTTGGCCAGGTCGAAGCGCGGCAGCAGCGAATTCGTCGGCGCCAGCTGCAGCGCCATCCAGGCCAGGCCGAAGCCCAGCCAGGGCCAGCGGCGGCGCGAGAGCAGTGCGATCACCGCGGGCAGCGCCACCCCGGCCAGCGTTGCCGCGCCGGCGGACGTGAGGCCGGTGGGCGCGTGCAGGTCGGGGTCCACGTTCGGCGGCAGCACCAGCAGGGCCTGCCCGGCGAGGTAGCGCAGGCCTTCGGTTTGCGCCAGCAGCTGCTCCAGCGGGCCGCGCGCGCCGACGCTGTAGTGCAGGAAGCGCGCGTAGGCGCCGGTGGCCAGCGCCGCGACCAGGGCCAGGGCCAGCACGGCAAAGTGCGGAGCGAGGCCGCGCAAAGCCGCGCGCGGCGACGCACCGGCGAACCACGCGAACAGGAACAGCACCGCCGGCAGCGTCACCGCCGTCTCGCGCACGCCCAGCGCCAGCGCGAACAACAGCGGCGAGGCCAGCGCCGACAGCGCGCGGTGGCCGCGTTGCTGGCCTTCCGCGAAACACAGCAGCGAAGCCAGCCAGGGCAGCGCCATCAGCGACACCGAGCGGCCGCTGAGGTAGGTCACCGCCTCGGTGGTGGCGGGATGCAGCGCGAACAGCAGCGCCAGCCACCAGGCCGCGTCGGCCGGCAGGCGCGGCGCCGCCAGCGCCGCCAGCCAGTGCCGCGCCAGCGCCCAGACCAGCAGCGTGTTGGCGGCGTGCACCGCCAGGTTCGCCGCATGGAAACCCCAGGGCGAGGGCGAGGCGGCCCAGTTCAGCGCGTAACTGAGTTTGAGCAGCGGCCGGATGCCCGGCATCGACTGCCACCACGCGGCCAGCCCGTGCACCTGCGGGTTGTCGACGATGATGTTGTAGTCGTCGAACTGGAAAGGGCCGGCCAGGCTGTTCGCATAGACCAGCGCCACGGCGGCCAGCAGCACCAGCGTGCCCAGCGCCGCGGCGGGCGCCGACAGCGGCTTCATCGCGCGCCGGGCGCCGGCGTGCGGCGGGCTTCGTCGAAGGCCAGCTCGAGCAGGGCCACGGTGTCCCACCAGCGGTCGGGTGCGTGCAGCAGGATGGCCAGCACCTCGTGGCCGTCGCGTTCGGCCAGCGCGATCAGGCAGCGGCCGGCGCCGGGCGTGAAGCCGGTCTTGAGGCCGATGGCGCCGGGGAACTGGCCCAGCAGCGCATTGGTGCTGCGCACCGAGAAGGCGCGGCCGTCGAGGCTCTTGAACGCGAAGTCCTCGCGCTTCGCGTCGGCGGCGATCAGCGGCTCGGCCATCGCCGCGCGCGCGAGCTTCGCCAGGTCGCGCACGCTGCTGGCCTGGCCCGGCGCGTCATGGCCGCAGGCGTTGGCGAAGGTGGTGTCGTGCATGCCCAGTTCGGCGGCGCGGGTGTTCATCATGGCCACGAACGTGGCCAGATCGCCGCCGCGCCAGTCGGCCAGCGCGCGGCAGGCGTCGTTCGCCGAGCGCACCAGCATGGCGGTGAACAGGTCGGAGGCGCGGAAGCGTTCGCCGGCGCGCAGGCCGAGGCGGGTGCCGGTGGCGGCCGCGGCGCCGCGGCTTACCACCACGGTGCCGTCGAGCTGGCCGTGTTCGGCCAGCAGCAGCGCCGTCATCAGCTTGGCCAGGCTGGCCATGGGCAGCGGCTGGTCGGGCTGGCCGGCCCAGGTGGGCCGGCCGTCTATTTCCACCCAATAGGCGCGGGCGACGCTGGGGTAGGCGTCGCGGGGCGCGCTGGCCTGCGCGGCGGCGCAAGCCAGGCACAGCAGCGCCGCGATCAGCCAGCGGGCCAAGGGCTCAGCCGCCGATGAGGTCCCGGGCGGACTTGAGGCGGTCGCGCCAGGACGGCTTCTTCTCTTCCTCGGGCTTGGGCTGCTCGCGCGCCGGCTCGCCGGCCGGGCCGCGGTTGCCCGGGGCGCCCTGGTTGCGCTGCTGCAGCGAACCCGCGGCGTAGCGGCTGCAGAAGCTGCCGTAGGGCGAGCTGCGCAGCGCGGTGAAGTCACGGCCGGCGCAGTGCTTGGCGGCGGCGGCCTGGGCCTGGACCGGGCAGCTCTGCACCATGAAGTCGCCGTCCTTGAGCGGGTCGGCCGCGGCGCAGGCCTTGGCGACCAGCTCGGGGCAGTAGTCGGTCAGGAAGGCGTAGTCCTTGGCCTTCTCGGCCATCGGGCAGGCCTTGGCGATGGCGGCCTGGCGCGAGGTGCCGCAGGCCGCGAACGCGTCCCAGAAGCTGGTGGTGCCGGCCGGCATGTTGGCGCGGTTGTAGTCGCCGGTGCGGATGTACTTCGGGTTCAGCGACTGCGCCAGCATGGCGCTGCAGTACTTGCCCTTGTCGGAGGCGCACATGGCGTCCGGGCCGGTGAAGTGCTGGTAGAGCATCGGGTCGGGCGTGCGCAGCATCTCGCCGCAGGTCTTGGCCAGCATGGCGCGGCCCTGGGCCTCGGGCGATTCGGTGGCCAGGTCGCAGTCGCGGATCTTCTTGCCCTCGAACGACATGTTCATGGTCATGCCGTCCGCGCCCTCGGTGCGCATGCGCATCTTGCCTCGGTAGGCCTCGGGGCCGAGCTGCTCGAATTCGCCGGTGGCGGTCATCGGGTTCTCGCCGCGGCAGGTCATCGAGTAGGTGGACTTGTTCCCGACCACGCGGAAGTCGGTGACGGTGCAGTTCTCGTCGGCCGGCACCATCTTGTCGCTGGCCTGGTTCTTCGGGCCGCACACCTCGACCGCCTTCGACGGCATCTGGATCGGCATGCCGTCCACTTCCATCTTCGTGGTCACGCGGTAGAGGTTGCCGGTGCCGGCCTGGGCCAGGGCGGCGCCGGTGGCCAGCAGGCCGAGGGCCAGGACCGGGGCGATGAGGAAGCGATACGGTTTCACGGGGTTCTCCGGGGATCGGTGCGACATGAAGGGGTGAATGCTCCCAGTCGCGCCCGGCCCGCGGATGTGCCGGTGGTCACCGGCACCCGCCAGCCAGCGCGGCCGGTTCAGCCAGCGAAGGCGGGAAGCTTCTTCGGCACGGCTGACAGCTTGAGACGAACGTATTTCGGCAGGCCGTCCGGCCCGTACGGCGGCGGCGCCTCGCCGCGCACCAGCGGTTCGAGGTAGCGGCGGCAGGCCGGGGTGATGCCGAAACCCGAGGCGTCGATGAAACCCTTGGGCATCTTCTTCTCGTGGTTGGCGATGTCCGACAGCGGCGCCGGCGCCACCTTCCAGCGGTAGGGCTTGTCCGCCAGGCGAACAATGGCCGGCATCACGCCGTTCAGGCCCTTGAGCGCGTACTCCACCGCGGCCTTGCCCACGGCCTGGGCGTGCGCCAGGTCGGTCTTCGAGGCCAGGTGGCGGGCGGAGCGCTGCAGGTAGTCGGGCACGGTCCAGTGCACCTTCAGGCCCAGCTTGTCTTTCACCGTGGCGGCCAGCAGCGGGCCGACACCGCCCAGCTGGCTGTGGCCGAAGGCGTCCTTGCCGCCGCCGGCGTCGGCGACGAAGCGGCCGTCGGCGTGGCGGATGCCCTCGGACACCACCACCACGCAGTGGCCCACGCGCGCGACGACGGACTTCACCTTCGCCAGGAAGGCGGATTCGTCGTAGGCGACCTCGGGGAACAGGATGATGTGCGGCGCGGCGTCCTTGCCCTGGCCGGCCAGGCCCGCGGCGGCGGCCAGCCAGCCGGCGTGCCGGCCCATCACTTCGTAGACGAAGACCTTGGTGGAGGTGTCGGCCATGGCCTCCACGTCCAGCGCGGCTTCGGCCACCGACACCGCGGTGTACTTGGCCGCCGAACCGAAGCCCGGGCAGCAGTCGGTCACCACCAGGTCGTTGTCCACGGTCTTGGGCACGCCCACGCAGGTGAGCGGGTAGCCGGAGGCCGCGGCCAGCCTCGAGAGCTTGAGCGCGGTGTCGGCCGAATCGTTGCCGCCGTTGTAGAGGAACCAGCGCACGTCGTGCGCCTTGATCACCTCGAGCAGGCGCGCGTACTTCGCGGCGTCCTCCTCGAGCGACTTGAGCTTGTAGCGGCAGGAGCCGAAGGCGCCGCCGGGGGTGTGGGCCAGGGCCCGGATGGCCGCGGCCGATTCCTTCGAGGTGTCCACCAGGTCCTCGCGCAGGGCGCCGAGGATGCCGTTGCGGGCGGCCAGGACCTTGACCTTGCGGGCCCGGGCGGCCTGGATGACGGCCCCGGCGGTGGCGTTGATGACGGCGGTGACCCCGCCGGACTGCGCGTAAAGGAGCGTTCCCTTGCCCATGTTTTCCTGCCTTTCATTGACTTGAGCCGCCTCGGCCAGTAGCGTTTCCATGTCCGCACGGCCTGTCGGCGGCCCCACTATAGCCAAAAGGGGTTAAGACGGCGCCGTGCGTCCTTGTTTACAGGGGTTTGAAGCATGCGACTGGTACTTCTCGGCGCGCCCGGTTCGGGCAAGGGCACGCAGGCCGCCAGGCTGCGCGAGCACCTGCAGGTGCCGCACATCTCCACCGGCGACCTGCTGCGCGCCGCCGTGAAGGCCGGCACCCCGCTGGGCCTGCAGGCCAAGGCGGTGATGGAGGCCGGTGGCCTGGTGTCCGACGAGATCGTGCTGGGCATGCTCGAAGAACGCCTGACCGCCGGCGACACCGGCAACGGCTTCATCCTCGACGGCTACCCGCGCAACCTGGCCCAGGCCAATGCGCTCGACGCCCTGCTGAAGAAGCTGCACCAGCCGATGGACATCGCCATCCAGCTCGACGTCGACACCGAGCTGCTCATTTCGCGCCTGGCCGGCCGCGCCCAGGTCGAAGGCCGCGCCGACGACAGCCCGGAAGCCGTTCGCAACCGCCTGAAGGTCTACAACGAGGCCACCGCGCCCGTGGTGGACTACTACCGCAACGCCGGTCGCCTGGCCTGCCTCAATGGCGTCGGCGCGATGGACGAGGTGTTCCAGCGCATCCTGGAAGCCCTGGCGCCCACGCCCGAAGTGGGCTGAGCCCGCCCGCGGTGGTGGCGCTGCTGCGCCCCCTGTTCGAACTCTGCCTCCTGCGGCGCGGGCCGCAGGACCTGCCGTATTCGCCGCCGGCCGTCGCCGGCTACGCCGTGGCGCTGATGGCGCTGCAGCTGGCCATGGGCGCCACCTCCGAGGCGCCGCCACTGCAACTGGCCGCGCGGGTGGCGGTAACGGCCTTCATGCTGTTCGGCGTCACCCAGGGCCTGCTCAGGCTGCGTGGGCTCGAAAACCGGGCGGTGCAGACGCTGCTGGCCCTGGCCGGCAGCGGCCTGCTGTTCACCCTGGCCATGCTGCCGGCGGCGCTGGCCCTGCGGCCTTACGTGGACGTGGAGCAGCCGCCCGCCAGCGCGATGCTGCCGGGCCTGGCGGCGCTGGCGTTGTTCGTGTGGAAACTGCGGGTCGAGGCCAGCATCTGGCGGCAGGCGCTCGACATCCGCCGCGGCCAGGCGCTGGCGCTGGCGATCGCGCTGGTGCTGCTGGAACTGATGCTGCTGCTTTGGCTGGCGCCGCCGGTTCCCGCGGCCGCGGCTTGATGACATCCTGAGACCATGAAACTGCACATCCTCGGCATCTGCGGCACCTTCATGGGCGGCGTGGCCGCCCTCGCGCGCGAACTCGGCCACGCGGTCGACGGCAGCGACCAGAACGTCTACCCGCCCATGTCCACCCAGCTCGGGCAGCTGGGCATCGGCCTGCATTCGGGCTACGCGGCCGCGCACATCGCCGCCGGCACCGACCAGGTGGTGGTGGGCAACGCGCTCTCGCGCGGCAACCCGGCGGTGGAGCACGTGCTCGACGCCGGCCTGCGCTACACCTCGGGCGCGCAGTGGCTGAGCGAAAACGTGCTGCCCGGCCGCGAAACGCTGGCGGTGGCCGGCACCCACGGCAAGACCACCACCACCTCCATCCTGGCCTGGCTGCTCGACGCCGCCGGCCGCGATCCGGGTTTCCTGGTGGGCGGCGTGCCGGAGAACTTCGGCGTCTCGGCGCGGCTTGGCACGGGCCGCGAATTCGTGGTCGAGGCCGACGAATACGACACCGCCTTCTTCGACAAACGCAGCAAGTTCGTGCACTACCGGCCCACCGTGGCCATCCTCAACAACCTCGAGTACGACCACGCCGACATCTTCCCCGACCTGGCCGCCATCCAGCGCCAGTTCCACCACCTGGTGCGCATCGTGCCGGGCCGCGGGCGGCTCATCGTCAACGGCGAGGACGCGGCGCTGGCCGAAGTGCTGGCCATGGGCTGCTGGACGCCGGTGGAAACCTTCGGCCTCGACGGCGGCTTCGACTGGACCGCGCGCCTGCACACCGCCGACGGCACGCACTTCGACGTGCTGCACCGTGGCGTCGTGGTGGGCACGGTGCGCTGGCCGCTGGTGGGCCGGCACAACGTGATGAACGGCCTGGCCGCCATCGCCGCCGCCAACGCGGTGGGCGCCGACCTCGCGCGCGCCATCCCGGCGCTGTCGGACTTCGTGAGCGTGAAGCGCCGGCTGGAAGTGCTGGGCGAGCGCGGCGGCATCACCGTGTACGACGACTTCGCCCACCACCCCACCGCCATCCGCACCACGCTCGAAGGCCTGCGGGCCCGCGTGGGCGCGGCGCGCATCGTGGTCGCGATGGAGCCGCGCAGCAATTCCATGCGCCTGGGCGCGCATGCCGCGCAGATCGCGCCGTCGCTCGACCAGGCCGACGCCGTCGTCTTCCTGCACCGCCCCGAACTGGCTTGGGACGCGGGCAAGGTGGTGGGCGCGCTGCGCGGCGAAGGGCAAACCGTGCCCGACGCCGACGCGCTGCTGGCCGCGCTGGGCCGCCGCTGCCGCGCCGGCGACCACGTGGTGTTCATGTCCAACGGCGGCTTCGACGGCGCGCCGCGCCGCTTCCTGGCGCAGCTGGCGGGCTGAGCCGTGGCGCTGGCGGAGCTGCCGCTGTTTCCGCTCGGCCAGGTGCTGTTCCCGGGCGGCGGGCTGGGCCTGCGCATCTTCGAGCCGCGCTACCTCGACCTGGTCAAGCGCTGCGGCCGCAGCGGCGAGGGCTTCGGCATCTGCCTGATCCTGGCGGGGCGCGAAGTCGGCGAGCCGGCCATCCCGGCGGCGGTGGGCACCGAGGCCGCCATCGTCGACTTCGCCATGACCGAGGACGGCCTGCTGGGCCTGACGGTGGAAGGCCGCCGCCGTTTCCACGTCGAACGCACGCGGGTGCGCGACGACGGCCTGATCGTCGCCGACGTGCGCTGGCTGGAAGAGCCTGGGGTGGAACCGCTGCGCGACGAACACGCGCTGCTCTCGGTGCTGCTGGCGCGCATCATGGACAAGGCCGGCGTGGAGCACGAAGGCCCGGGCAAGGGTTCGCTGGCCGATGCGGCCTGGGTGGGCTGGCGCCTGGCCGAATGGCTGCCGCTGGCGCCGGCCGAGCGCCAGGCGCTGCTGCAGCTCGACGACCCGCACGCGCGCCTGCAGCAGCTGGTCGAGCGGTTGCCCGACTTCCAGCCCGAGTAGGCGGGCTCAGCCCGCCGGGGCTTCCGGCGAACGCAGGCGCAGCACGCGCTGGCCGTCGTCGCGGCGCGCGTCGAGCGCCGATTCCATTTCGCCCACGTCGTGGCGCAGGCCGTCGAGCAGCGCGTCCTCGCCGGGCAGCGCGCGCCAGTAGCTGAAGAAATCCAGCCGGCGGGTGAATTCAAGGTCTTGCACCGTGCCGATCCACAGCGGCTGGTCGCCGGGCTGCAGCAGCACCGGGCTGGCCCACAGGCGCAGCACGCGGATGCGGCCGGCGGCGTCGTCGCGGCGCGCCATCACCAGCACTTCGCCGCGGCCCTGGTGGGTGGCCGAGAGAACCGGCAGTTCGTGCGGCGTCACGTCCTTGTCGAGCGTCTGCAGCAGGCCGTACCAGCCGCCGGTGGCGTAGTTTTCCCAGCCCGACAGCAGCAGGCGCGCGCGCAGCGAGTCGAGCGGGCCGGCCAGCTGCACGTTCAGCGGCCAGGCGTCACGGCCGTGCAGTTCGTTGCGGCGCGCCGGCAGGCTTTCCTGCCAGTCGTCGCGCCACCAGGCGTCCATGGCCACCGGCGCGCCCGCCATCGGCGGCTGGAAGCGCAGCAGCATTTCGTCGGCGCTGCGGCTGCCGTGCCAGGTGGCCATGGCCAGGATGGCCACGAAGAACACCGTGGCGGTGGGGCGCACCCAGAACGAGCGCACCACGCGCCGGCGGTAGGCGATGCCGAGCGCCGCGATCCACAGCAGGCCGAGCAGGGTGCCGGCCAGCACGTCGCTGAGCCAGTGCGCGCCCAGGTACAGGCGCGAGAAGCCCAGCAGCGCCACCACCAGGCCGGCCACCACGTAGGGCCAGGCGCGGTTGCGGCCCGGCAGCTCGCGCGCGATCAGCACCGCGAAGAAGCCGTACACCACCGTGGCCAGCGTGACCGAGGCCGAGGGGAAGCTGAAGCCGAACACCGCGGTGGAGGCCGGCGGCTTGGGCATGTCCAGCAGGTAGCCCAGGAACCAGGTGAGCACCAGCGCGAATCCCGGCGCCGCCAGCCAGTGCCAGGCCGCGACGCGGCGCCGGCGCCACATCAGCCACGCGAACACGCCCAGCACCGCCGGGGTGAGCACCGCGGCGTCGCCCAGCGTGGCCAGGAAGGCCATGGGGATGTCGGCCAGCGGGTTGCGCAGGCCGAACATCAGCTGGTGCACGGTGAGGTCGAGCTGCGAGGGCGCGCTGCCGCCGCCCACCGAGATCAGGATGTGGAAAAACCCCCAGCCGGCCAGGCCCAGCACGATGGCCAGCAGCGCCAGCGAGGCCGATTCCGGGCGGTTCGGGTCGATCAGCGCTTCCGAATAGCGGCCCAGCACGGGATGACGGTGCGACCAGGCCAGCGCGCGCTCGAGCAGCTCGGTGGCATGCGCGCCCAGCCAGCGCCAGGTGTAGAACACCGTGGCCCAGATGCCCGCCACCAGCACCAGCACCACGGCCAGCACGATGGCCAGGCGCCCGGCCACCGCGGCCACCAGGTCGAGCGAGGTGCCGAACACCCAGCCCGGCGCCAGGAACGTGGCCGACCACACCGCCGCCGCGAACGCGCTGGCGGGCACGTACTGGCGCAGCTTCATCTTCAGCATGCCGGCGATGGCCGGCACGAAGGGACGGATGGCGCCGACGTAGCGCGCCATCACGATGCTCTTCATGCCGTGGCGGCGGAAGGTGACTTCGCCGCGCTCGAGCCATTGCGGATGCTTGTGGAAGGGCCAACGCTGGCGCAGCTGCGGGCCATAGCGGTGGCCTACCCAGTAGCTGATGCCGTCGCCGGCGAAGGCGCCCAGGGTGGCGCAGGCCAGCGCGTAACCTCCGTCCACATGGCCCAGGCCCACCAGCGTGCCCACCGCGAACAGCAGCGGCACGGCGGGGATGGCCACGCCGACGATCACCAGCGCGTCGCCGAAGGCGATCAGGAAGATCACCAGGCCCGCGGCAAGCGGGTTCTGGGCGATCCAGGCGACGAGCGCTTCGAGCCGGGCGGAATCCATGGGGTGGGATTATAGGCTGGCCATCAGGGCGCCCGGTTTACACTTAAGTCCAGAGTCCGGGAGAACCCCATGTCCACACTGCGCGGCAAGACCCTCTTCATCACCGGTGCCTCGCGCGGCATCGGCCTGGCCATCGCCCTGCGCGCGGCGCGCGACGGCGCCAACGTGGCCATCGCCGCCAAGTCCGGCGTGCCCAATCCCAAGCTGCCCGGCACCATCCACACGGCCGCGGCCGCCGTCACCGAAGCGGGCGGCCAGGGCCTGGCCCTGCAGTGCGACATCCGCGAGGAAGACCAGGTGCAGGCCGCGGTGGCAGCCACCGTGGAGCGCTTCGGCGGCATCGACGTCCTGGTCAACAACGCCAGCGCCATCTGGCTGCAGGGCGCGCTGGAAACGCCGATGAAGCGCTTCGACCTGATGCAGCAGGTCAACAGCCGCGGCAGCTTTCTGTGCGCCCAGGCCTGCCTGCCGCACCTGCTCAAGGCGGCCAACCCGCACATCCTCACGCTGGCGCCGCCGCCCAACCTGGACCCGAAGTGGTGGGGCCCGCACACCGGCTACACGCTGGCGAAGATGGGCATGAGCTTCGTCACGCTGGGGCTGGCGGCCGAATTCGGCTCGCGCGGCGTGGCGGTGAACGCGCTGTGGCCGCGCACCGTCATCGCCACCGACGCGCTGAAGATGATCCCGGGCACCGAGCCGGCCAAGTGCCGCACGCCGGAGATCATGGCCGACGCCGCCCACGCCGTGCTCACCCGCCCCGCGGCAGGATTCGCCGGCCAATTCCTGGTGGACGAAGCGGTGCTGCGCGAAGCCGGTGTCACCGACTTCAGCCGCTATGCCGTGGACCCGTCCCAGCCGTTGCTGCCGGACCTGTTCCTGGACGACCCCGAACTGATGGAGGCCCTGCGCCGATGAAATACCTGCACGCCATGGTGCGCGTCCGCGACCTGGACGCTTCGCTGCGCTTCTACCGCGACGCCCTCGGGCTGGTGGAAACCCGCCGCCGCGACTACCCGCAGGGCCGCTTCACCCTGCTGTACCTGGCCGCGCCCGCGAACCCCGACGTCGAGGTGGAGCTCACCTACAACTACGACGACGAGGACTACGGCGGCGCCCGCAACTTCGGCCACCTGGCCTTCGAGGTGGACGACATCTACGCCGCCTGCGAGCGGCTGCAGGCCCATGGGGTGGTGGTGAACCGCCCGCCGCGCGACGGCCGCATGGCCTTCGTGCGCTCGCCCGACCAGATTTCCATCGAGCTGCTGCAGAAGGGCGAGGCGCTGCCGCCGGCCGAGCCCTGGGCGTCGATGCCCAACACCGGCGCCTGGTGAATCAGGGCGCCGGCAACTCCGCGCCGCAGCGGCGGCAGTGCGCTGCATCGGGTTCGTGTTCGGCGAGCCTGCAGCCTTCGCAGGCCACCTTGCGGTGCTCGCGCAGCCCGGCCGCCAGCTCGGCGGTGTAGATGCCGGTGGGCACGGCGATGATGCCGTAGCCGATCAGGATGAGCACCGAGGTGATGAAGCGGCCCAGCGCCGTCACCGGCGCGATGTCGCCGAAACCCACGGTGGCCATGGTCACGATGGCCCAGTACATCGACACCGGGATGGAAGTGAAGCCGTTTTCCGGCCCTTCCACCACGTACATGGCCGCGCCGAACACCACCACCAGCGTCAGCACCGCCATCAGGAACACCGCGATCTTCCGCCGCGAGCGGTAAAGCGCCGACAGCAGCGCGCCGCTGGCCTCGGTGTACTGCATCAGCTTGAGCACGCGGAAGATGCGCAGGATTCGCAGGATGCGCACCACCAGCAGCGCCTGGCTGCCGGGCAGGAACAGCGACAGGTAGGTGGGCAGGATCGAGAGCAGGTCGACGATGCCGTAGAAGCTCAGCGCATAGCGCAGCGGGTTGCGCACCACCGCCAGGCGCACCGCGTATTCCACCGTGAACAGCAGGGTGAAGCCCCACTCGGCGATGTAGAACCAACGAGCCCAGCGGGCGTGCAGCTCGGCTTCGGAGTCGAGGATCACCACGAACACGCTGGCGACGATGGCGCCGATCAGGATCAGGTCGAAGCGGCGCGGCGCGCCGGCGTCGTGGCGGAAGATGATGTCGAACCAGCGCGCGCGCCAGCCGTGCTCGCTGGCTGGGCCGAAGTCCTTGCCGGCGAAGCGGGTGGGCGTCATGCGACCGCCGCGTCCAGCGCCTGGCGGAAGTCGGCCAGCAGGTCTTCCGCGGCCTCCAGGCCCACCGACACGCGCAACAGGTCGTCGGGGCTGAGCGCGTTGGCGCCCTCGATCGAGGCGCGGTGCTCGACCAGGGTTTCCGGCCCGCCCAGCGAGGTGGCGTTGATGGCCAGCTTCAGCGCGCCGGCCACGCGCAGCGCCGCCGCCCGGCCACCCTTCACGCGCAGGCTGAGCATGCCGCCGAAATCGGACATCTGCCGGGCGGCGACGTCGTGGCCCGGATGCGTGGCCAGGCCCGGGTAGTGCACGGCCGCGACCGCCGGGTGCGCGGCCAGCATCTCCGCCAGCGCGCGGGCGTTGCGGCAGTGCCAGGCCATGCGCGCCGGCAGCGAACGGCAGCCGCGCAGGATCAGCCAGGCGCTGAAGGGCGCCAGGATGGCGCCCGTGAGGTGGCGGCGGTGGAAGACGGTGTCGTGGAAGGCGTCGCGGCGCGCGAACACCAGCGCGCCACCCATCACGTCGCTGTGGCCGCCGAAGTACTTGGTGGTCGAATGCATCACCAGGTCGGCGCCCAGGGCCAGCGGGCGCTGCAGCACCGGCGTGGCGAAGGTGTTGTCGCAGGCCAGCAGGGCGCCGTGGCCGTGGGCGATGCCGGCCAGCGCGGCGATGTCGGCCACGCGCAGCTGGGGGTTCGAAGGCGTTTCGGCCCAGATCATCCGGGTATCCGGGCGAAGCGCCGCGCGCACCGCGGCCAGGTCGCCCATGTCCACCGCCGTGGTGGTGATGCCGCGCTGGGGCAGGAACTCGGCGCCCAGCACCCGCAGGCCGGTGTAGCAGTCCGACGGGATCAGCACGTGCGCGCCGTTGGGCAGCGACTCCAGCGCCGCCGCCATGGCCGCCATGCCCGAGCCGAAGGCCAGCGCCGCTTCGCCGCCTTCGAGCGCGGCCAGCGCGGCTTCCAGGCGGTCCTGGGTGGGGTTGGATTCGCGCTGGTACTCGTAGCCCGCGGCGCGCTCGCCGGCCGGGCCGTGGCGGAAGGTGGTGGCCAGGTGGATGGGCGGCGACACCGCGCCGGTGGCGGCGTCGGGTTCGCCGCCGGCGTGCACGGCCAGGGTTTCAATGCGGGTCATGGCGGGGCTCCAGCAGTTCGTATCCGGCAAGGTGGGCGCGCAGTCCGGGGACGTCGCGGTAAGTGTGCGCGAACAGCCCGGCGCGGCGCGCGCCCTTGGCGTTGTCGGGTTTGTCGTCGAAGAACAGGGCCTGCGCCGGCGCCACGCCGAGCTCGGCCAGGCAGCGGCGGAACAGCTCGGGCTCGGGTTTGGCCAGGCCGAACTGCGCCGAGCAGAACACCCGGTCGCCGAACAGCGGCGCCAGCGGCGGGCACAGCGCGGCCAGATGGTCGCGCAGCATCAGGCCGTTGTTGGTGAGGATGGCGAGGCGGGCGTGGCGCGACGCGGCGTCGGCCAGTGCGAGCACGGCGGCGTTGGCCTGCATGGCGGCGGCGCGGGCGGCCAGGCAGTCGTCCAGCGAAACGGCCACGCCGAGCCGGCGCGACAATTCTTCCAGCACGCCATCGGTGTCGACCTGGCCGAGGTCGGCCGAGCGTTCGAGGCCCGATTCGAACAGGGCCTCGTTCACGGCCGCCGGCGTCGCGCCGGTGCGTTCGGCCAGCACGCGCAGGCGCGGCGCGTGGTCGTAGTGCGCCAGCACGCCGTCCAGGTCGAACAGCACCAGCGCCGGGCGCCTCACCCCGCGCGGGCCTCGCGGAAGGCCTCGCGCGCGGCTTCGAGCGTGTGCGCCAGCTCGGCCTCGCCGTGTGCCGACGACAGGAAGCCGGCTTCGAAGGCCGAGGGTGCGAAATACACGCCGCGCTTGAGCATGGCGTGGAAGAAGCGGTTGAAGGCGGCGGTGTCGCAGGCCACCGCGTCGGCGAAGGTTTCGACCTGCCTGTCGGTGAAGAACAGGCCGAACATGGCGCAGCTGCGGGTGGTGGTGACCGCCACGCCGGCCTCGCGCGCAGCGGCCTCCAGGCCGTCGCAGAGCTTGTGGGTGTTCTGTTCGAGGCGCTCATAGAAGCCCGGTGCCTGGATCAGCTCCAGCGTGGCCAGGCCCGCGGCCATGGCCACGGGGTTGCCGCTGAGCGTGCCGGCCTGGTAGATCGGGCCGGCCGGTGCCACCTGGCGCATCAGGTCGGCGCGGCCGCCATAGGCACCCACCGGCATGCCGCCGCCGATGATCTTGCCGAAGGTGCTCAGGTCGGGCGTGACGCCGTAGCGCGCCTGCGCGCCGCCGAGCGCCACGCGGAAGCCGGTCATCACCTCGTCGAAGATCAGGATGGCGCCGTGCTTCGTGCACAGCTCGCGCAGGTGCTGCAGGTAGCCTTCGCGCGGCAGGATGCAGTTGGCGTTGCCGACGATGGGCTCGACGATCACGCCGGCGATCTCGCCGCCGACTTCGTCGAACAGCTTCGTGGCGGCTTCGAAATCGTTGTAGGGCAGGGTGAGCGTGAGGTCGGCCAGGGCCTTGGGCACGCCCGGGGAGTTGGGCAGGCCGAAGGTGAGCGCGCCGGAGCCGGCCTTCACCAGGAAGCTGTCGCCGTGGCCGTGGTAGCAGCCCTCGAACTTGACGATGCGGGTACGGCCGGTGGCGCCGCGGGCGAGGCGGATGGCCGACAGCGTGGCCTCGGTGCCCGAATTCACCATGCGCATCATCTGCATGGACGGCACCAGCCTGCGCACGGTTTCGGCCATTGTCACCTCGAGCGCGTTGGGTACGCCGAAGCTCAGGCCGTTGCGCATCGTGCGCGCCACCGCGTCGAGCACCTGCGGGTGCGCGTGGCCGGCGATCATCGGGCCCCAGCTGCCGATGTAGTCGACGTAGCGGTTGCCGTCCACGTCGATGAGGTAGGCGCCTTCGGCCTTGGCCGCGAAGAACGGCTCGCCGCCGACCGACTTGAAGGCGCGCACCGGCGAATTGACGCCGCCCGGCATCAGGTCGAGGGCGCGGGTGAAGAGGTCGTGGCTGGTGGCGGTGTTCATTCGGCTGGAGTCTCGTTACGGAAGGGGTTCAAAGGCGCGGCGGTAGGCGCGCACGGCGGCGGCCGGGTCGTCGGCGGCGAAAACGCCGGCGATGACGGCCAGGAAATCGGCGCCGGCGGCGACCAGGCCACGGGCATTGTCCGGGGTGATGCCGCCGATGGCCACCCGGGGAAGGCCGAGGCCGGCGCTGTCGCGCAGCAGGCCGGGGTGGGCGCGGCGGGCCAGCGGCTTGGTTCCCGAGGGGAAGAAGGCGCCGAAGGCGACGTAGTCGGCGCCGGCGGCGGCGGCTTCCCGGGCGCGGGCCAGGTCGTCGTAGCAGGAGGCGCCCAGGCGCAGGCCGGGCGCCGCGGCCCGGGCTTCGGCCAGGTCGCCGTCGTCGCCGCCCAGGTGGGCAGCCTCGGCGCCGATGTCGAGCGCCAGCCGCCAGTCGTCGTTCACCACCAGCGGAATCCCGGCTTCCCGGCACAGCACCAGCACGGCCTGCGCCTGTTCGCAGCGGAGGGCCGGGCTGGCGGCCTTGTTCCGGTACTGCAGCAGGGCGGGGCCTTCGGCCAGCGCGGGGCGCAGGCGCGCCAGCAGCCGCGTGGTGTCGGGCTCGTCGGGGGTGATCAGGTACAGGCCGCGCGGCGGCCAGGGGGTGGGGGCGTTCATTTCGGCGCGACCGTCCAGATGCGAGAATGGTAGCCGTTCCCGAGACTGCGAGACCGAAATGAGCACCAGCGAAGCCGCCACCGCCTACCGCACCTGGATGTGCGTGGTCTGTGGGTTCATCTACAACGAGGCCGACGGCCTGCCCGACGAGGGCATCGCGCCGGGTACCCGCTGGGAAGACATCCCGGACACCTGGGTGTGCCCCGACTGCGGCGTCACCAAGGACGACTTCGAGATGGTGCCCGCGGGCTGAGCCCTCGGTTCAGTTCAGGCGCGAGGGTGCGCCGCTGAGGTCGATCAGCGCCGAGCGCACCGATTCGACGTCGTCGGCCTCCGGCAGCAGCTGCAGGTAGCGCGCCAGGTCTTCGCGCGCGCCCTTCGCGTAACCCAGCTCGCGATAAGCCAGGCCGCGGTCGCGATGCGCCTCGGCGGTGTCGGGCGAAAGCTTGAGCAGGCGGTCGGCGCTGCGCGCCACGCGCTCCCAGTCGCCGCGCTCTAGGTACAGGCCCTTCAGGTTGCGCAGCATGCGCATCAGGATCATGCGGTGCGTGGCGGGCGCCAGGATCTGCAGCAGCTGCTGGTCGTCCGGCGGCTGCCCGCCGAGGTGCGGTGAAGCGCGCTCACGCAGTTCCTCGGCGCTCACCGGCCGGCCCTTGTTGAAGGGGTCGAGCACGAGGATGCCGTCGTCCACCGGCAGCCGCACCAGGAAATGGCCCGGGAACGACACGCCGTCGAGCGGCATGCCCAGGCGGCGGGTGACTTCGATCTGGATCACCGCCAGCGAGATGGGGATGCCCAGCTTCCGGTCGACCACCTGGTTGAGGTAGCTGTTGCGCGGGTCGTCGTACTGCTGGTTGTTGCCGGCGAAACCGATTTCCTCGAACAGGTAGCGGTTGATCGCGGTGAGGCGCGCGGGCAGGTCGACGTCGCCTTCCAGCTGCGGGCGCAGCGCGTCGGCGTAGGTGTCGACCTGCGCGGAATAGCCGGCGGGGTCGAGGTCGGGGTACTCGTCGCGCGCGATCAGCAGCGCGGTGTCGAGCAGCGGCAGCTCGTCGTCGCCGAGCGTGGCCAGCGCGTTCCAGTCGGGGAGGGCGTGTGGGGAGTGCATGCCTGCAATGTGGTCCCCTTCGCCGCTTGAATCAAGGTGCGCCGCGCTCCGGGATGCCGGGGCCGAAGGTGATGGCGTCGCCCGGCGCCACGCCCAGCGCGTTGGCCTGCCCGGCATTGAGTTCGAGCACGTACTGGGCCGGACCGTCGCTGGGATACGGCGGGCAGCGGTCGCCCAGCGAGCAGGCAGGCACGCCGCGCGACACCGACACCAGCTTGCGCGAGGCGTCGAAGTAGAAGATGTCGAGCGGGATGCGGGTGTTCTTCATCCAATAGGCCAGCGGGCGCTCGGCGTCGTGCACGAAGAGCATGCCGCTGCCGTCCGCCAGCTGGTCACGGAACATCAGGCCGCGGGCGCGTTCGTCGTGGTCGTCGGCGACTTCCACCGTGAACCGTTGCCCCTTGATCTCGACCCAGGGCTGGCCGCCGGACGCGCAACTGGCCAGGGGCGACAGCGCGAGCAGCGCCAGCGGGGCGATAGAAGGGCGCATTTGGATCTCCGGAAAGGCTTGAAAGGACGTTCGTGCATGCCCACGTACAGTGTCAAGGCGCGAGTCGCTGGCGGCGGGTGGCCTAACGAATGCGGCCGCCCCCCCTTCCCAATTCCGGAAGGCCCGGCTATAGTTCGCGCCCCTCGACGGCCAAGCCGCCGGCGGGGGTGAAAAAAGGACGAAACGAGGTGTTGACGTCCTCCAAAACTGCCGTATAATGTGCGGCTCCCTCGGGCGAAACGCCATGAGGAGCGGGGTTCAAAAGACCTCGCAAGTGATTGATCTTTGACAGTGTGCGCAGGAAATTTGTGCGGGCGCCTGCAGGGGATGGATGAGTCCATTTCTTGCAGACGTTCAGCCAAGAGCTTTAAGTCAAT
>NZ_JAYSEG010000043.1:0-20974 GCF_041913985.1 Arenimonas sp. | reverse complement strand
CCTTGCAGGCCTGGGCGCCGGAGTAGTCGAACTCGCAGGCCTGGCCGATGACGATCGGGCCGGCGCCGATGATCAGGATGGTCTTGATGTCTGTGCGCTTGGGCATGGCCTTGGTTCGTCCGGGGTGTTCGTGGGGTTTGGCGCCCGCCTCGTCGGCGGGCGCCGGTGCTTCAGGGCGCGCCGGCGGCCGCGCGCGGCTTGCCGATGTGCTTGCCGAGGAAGGCTTCCAGGGCGGTGTAGAGCTCGACCTGGTTGTCGTAGTCGTAGAAGCCGTGGCCTTCCTTCTCTTCGACGATGGTCACTTCCGGCGGCTTGCCGGCCTTCTGCAGGCGGTCGAGCAGGAAGTCGTACTGCGAGATCGGCACGCGCGGGTCCTTGGCGCCGTGCACCAGCATCACCGCGGCCTTGATCCGGTCCACGTTGAAGGCCGGCGACTGCGCGGCACGGCCGGCTTCGCTGTCCGGGAAGACGTCGCGCTGGTAGTTGCGGCCCCACTCGCTCTCGGCCACGTCGCTGTCCTTCATCCACAGCGACATGTTGTAGAGGCCGACGTAGCCGACGGCGCAGCGGTACAGGTCCGGCTCGCGCACCACGCTCTGCAGCGCGGCGTAGCCGCCGTAGGAGGCGCCGTAGGTGCAGATGCGGTTCTTGTCGGCGATGCCCTGCCCGACCACCCAGTTCACGGCGTCGGTCATGTCGTCGATCATCGTGGTGCCCCAGTTGCGGTAACCGGTGCCCTCGAATTCGTCGCCGTAGCCACCCGAACCACGGAAGTTGATCTGCAGCACCGCGTAGCCACGGCTGGCCAGGAACTGCACCTCCGGGTTGAAGCCCCACTCGTCGCGCGGGCCGTGCGGGCCACCGTGCGGGTGCAGGATAAGCGGCAGGTCGCGGCCGTCAGTGTGCGCCGGCACGGTGAGGTAGCCGTGCAGCTTGCGGCCGTCGCGCGCGGTGACGGTGATCGGCTGCATCGGCGACATCTGGTCGGGCTTGATCCAGTCGCGCGAAGCCAGCAGGAACTGGGCGCGCGAGGTCTGGCGATCGAACAGGTAGTACGCGCCCGGGTCGACGTCGCTGTAGGTGCGGAACAGCACCAGGCGGCCGTCGCGGCTGATGCCGTCGAAACGCACGGCGTGCTGCGGGAAGGCGTTGATCAGGCCGGCGTAGGTCTTGGACTCCGGATGGTCCGGGTTGATGAAGTCATAACCCGGCGTGCCGTCCATGTAGGCGATGGCCAGCAGGTGGCGCTCGTCGCTGCTGGCCAGGTAGCCGGTCGGGTCCACGTTCGGATTGCGCGAGAGCAGGGTCTCCTCGCCGCCGGCCGGGTCGGCCAGCACCAGGCGGGCGGGTTCGCCCTTGTCGCTCTTGGAGAAGATGACGCGCTTGTTCTCGGCGTCGAAGCCCAGCGGGGTGCGGATGGCGTCGCCCAGCTTGGCGCGGCCCAGCACGTCCCAGCCCTCGCCCTTGCGGCGCAGGGTGACGCGCACGCCTTCCTCGTCCTGGCCCACGGCGTAGCGCACCTCGCCCTCGTGGTCGATGATGAAGGTGCCCATGCGCAGCGGCGCGCTGGCCACCGTGGTCACGCGACCGGTGTTGACGTTGAGCTTGGACAGGTAGGCCGAATCCACCGAACGCACGACCAGGATGTTGGCCGGGTCGTCCCAGGTCTTGTCGACGATGAAGTAGGTGCCGCCGTTGGGCACGTCCATGCGCTTGGAGCCGTCGACGTTGCTGGCGTACACGTCGGGGTTGCCCACGCGCGCGTCGAAGCGGCCGACCTTCTCCGAGACGTACATGAAGAAGCGCTCGTCGTTCACCCAGTCGACGCGGTCGATGTGCCTCTTCGCGCCGTAGTCCCACTTGCCCACCAGCTGCATGCCGTCCACGCGGAACGCGGCCAGCACGGTGCGGTCGCCCTGCGGCACCGACACGGTGATGTACTCGCCGGTCGGCGACAGCGACACCGAGGTGAACTCGGGATCCTTGAAGAAATCGCCCAGCGGCACCTGGGCGCCGTCGGCCGAGGCCAGCGCCGGCAGCAGGGCCAGCAGCGCGGCCAGCGCGAACTCCTTGAACTTCATCATCGTTACCCTCTCCCCAGGGTGGTTATTTCCGCGCCGACATCATGTCGACGAACTTGTCGAACAGCCCCGCCACGTCGCGCGGGCCGGGGCTGGCTTCCGGGTGGCCCTGGAAGCTGAAGGCCGGGGCATCGGTGAGTTCGATGCCCTGGTTGGAACCGTCGAACAGCGAGCGGTGGGTGA
This sequence comes from Arenimonas sp., assembly GCF_041913985.1. GTDB lineage: Bacteria > Pseudomonadota > Gammaproteobacteria > Xanthomonadales > Xanthomonadaceae > Arenimonas. The sequence continues at coordinate 18,710 of NZ_JAYSEG010000043.1, read as the reverse complement.
CCCGCACGTTGGCCGGCAGGCTGGCCTCGTCCACGGCGAAACCGTGGTTCTGGCTGGTGATCATGACCCGCTTGCTGCCAAGGTCGATCACCGGGTGGTTGGCGCCATGGTGGCCGAACTTCATCTTCAGCGTCTTCGCGCCGGCGGCCAGCGCCAGCAGCTGGTGGCCCAGGCAGATGCCGAACACCGGCAGCTTCGCGGCCAGGGCCTCGCGGATGGCGGCGATGGCGTAGTCGCAGGGCTCCGGGTCGCCGGGGCCGTTGGACAGGAACACGCCGTCGGGCTTCTCGGCCAGCACCTGGGCCATCGGCGTCTGCGCCGGCACCACGGTGACGCGGCAGCCGCGCTCGGCCAGCATGCGCAGGATGTTGCGCTTCACGCCGAAGTCGTAGGCCACCACGTGGAAACGCGGCTCGGCGCGCACGAAGGCGTTGGCGTCGAGGTCGAGCTGGCCCTCGGTCCAGGTGTAGCGCTCGCGGGTGCAGACTTCCTTGGCCAGGTCCATGCCCTTGAGGCCCGGGAACTTGCGCGCCAGCTCCACCGCCTGGTCGCGGTCGATGTGCTCGCCGGCCATCAGGCAGCCGTTCTGGGCGCCTCGGTCGCGCAGCAGGCGGGTGAGCTTGCGGGTGTCGAGGCCGGCGATGGCCACCACGCCGCGCGCCGCCAGCCATTCCGGCAGCGGCGCCTGGCTGCGCCAGTTGCTGGGGCGGCGCGGCACGTCGCGCACGATCAGGCCGGCGGCCCAGGGGCGCTCGGCCTCGTCGTCCTGGGCGGTGCAGCCAGTGTTGCCGACGTGGGGGTAAGTGAGGGTGACCAGCTGGCGGGCATACGAGGGATCGGTGACGATCTCCTGGTAGCCGGTCATGGCGGTGTTGAACACCACCTCGCCGACGCTGGTGCCGGGCGCGCCGACGGAAACGCCCTCGAACACGGTGCCGTCTTCGAGCGCGAGGATTGCGGGATGGGTCACGGGCTATCGCCTTGCATGGGGGAACCCGTTCGCTGGATGTGCGAGCACCCGCGGACTGGGCGAAACCAGGTCCGTGCGGGTGAGGGTTCAGGCGAGCCGGAATTTTAGCGGCACCCGGCCCAAAAGGGAAACGCGGATTTCGTTCAGGCGCGCGGCTCGCCCAGCAGCAGCGCGCCGAAATCGTGCCGGCCCGGCCCCAGCCGGGCCACGCGCGCCGCGGCCTCCAGCGCGCCGCGGGCGAAGATGTCGCGGCTGGTGGCGCGGTGCACCAGTTCCAGGCGTTCACCCGGGCCCGTCAGCTGCACCAGGTGCTCGCCGACGATGTCGCCGGCGCGCAGCGAGGCGTAGTGCGGCGCCCTGCCCCGGCCTTCAGCGACCGCCGCGCCCAGCAGCAGCGCGGTGCCCGAGGGCGCGTCCTTCTTGTGCACGTGGTGCGACTCCACCACGTCGGCGTCCCAGCCGGGCACCGCCGCGGCCGCCCGCTGCACCAGCGCCCGCAGCACGGCCACGCCGACGCTGAAATTCGCCGACCACAGCACCGGCTGGACTTCCGCGAGGGCGTTGAAGGCCTCGAACTGCCCCTCCGACAACCCCGTGGTGCCGCTGACCAGGCCCACGCCGCGGCGCCGGCACAGGCCCAGGATGCCGTCGAAGGCCTCGGGCAGGCTGAAATCAATGGCCAGGTCGAACACCGGCGCGGCGTCCAGCGCCGCCGTGGCCAGCACCGGCAACCCCGGGGCCTCCGGCAACGGCGCGCCGGCGCGGGTGGCGGCGGCAACCAGCACCAGGTCGCTGCGCTCGGACGCCAGGCGCAGCAGGGCGCGGCCCATGCGCCCGGAGGCGCCGTGCACGAGGATGCGGAGGGGCGAAAGGTTCATCGGGGCCAACGCTAGCGGAAACCCGCGGGAACTGGCAAACGCTACACTCGGGGCCGTCGCGGAGGGGGAAACGCATGGCGGGAAACAAGCGGGTGTCGGTAAGGCTGCCCTTGCTGGCGCTGGCGGCGATCGCGCTAGCGCTGCAGCTGTCCGGCCTGCTCGAGCGCGCCGACCACCGCGTCGGCGACTGGCTGCTGGCCCGCCACGCCGCCTCCCGGCTGCCGCCGGAGGACATCGTCGTCATCGCCATCGACCAGCGCAGCCTGGAGCAGATGATCGACGTGGCCGGCTCCTGGCCCTGGCCCCGGGCCATCCACGGCGAGCTGCTGGAAGGGCTGGCGCGCTTTGAACCCAAGGCCATCGCCTTTGACCTGATGTTCAACGAAGCCGACAGGTTCCGCGAGGAAAGCGACCTGTATTTCAAGGACGTCGTGGCGGCGCAGGAGAACCTGTTCATGCCCTCCGCGCTGATGGACAGCGGCAACCTGGCGCCCCTGTCCCGGCTGCCGCCCTCGTTTGGCGCCGTGGCGGGGCCCGGGGCCGACCCGGAGGCCGGCGCCACCCTGCTGGTGCCCGGGGTGCTGGACCCCGCCAGCTGGCGCGGCGGCCTGATCAATTTCGAGGCCGACGACGACGGCAGCGGCCGCCACTACCGGCTATGGAAGGACATCGGCGGCTGGCGCCTGCCCTCGATGGCGCCCACCGTGGCCGCCTTCACCGGTGCCACCCTGCCCGACCGGGAACGGGTCCGGCTCAACTGGTTCGGCCAGGCACCGGCGACGATCGCCTACGCCGACCTGTTCAACGACCTCGGCCAGGCCGAACCGCGCCTCGCGCCCACCCTGCGCGGCAAGATCCTGCTGGTCGCGCCCACCGCCCCCAGCCTGTTCGACCTGCGCCCGACGCCGGGCCCCCCCGCCACGCCGGGCGTGCACATCCTCACCACCGCCATCGCCAACCTGCGCACCGGCGACTGGCTGCGCGACGTGCCCAGCCGCTGGCCGCTGGCCCTGCTGCTGTCGGCCGCGCTGACGGTGGGCTTCAAGCGCCGGGCCAGCCCGGTGCGCACCGGCGTGGCCCTGGCCCTGGCCAGCGCCGGCCTGGGGCTGGCGGCCTGGGGCCTGCTGCGGGTCGAGCTCTACGCCCCGGTGGGCGGGGCCCTGCTGCTGGGCTGGCTGGCCTTTGCGGTGTTCACGGTGGAGGGCCAGCGCCGGGAGCGCCGCGAGCGCGAGGCCACGGTGGGCCTGTTCGGCCGCTTCCTCGACCCGCGCGTGGTGCAGGGCCTGGTGGAAAGCGGCGAACTCGACCGCGAACGCCGCCCCGAGGCCCGCGAGATCACCATCCTGTTCTCGGACATCCGCGGCTTTACCACGCTTTCCGAAACGCGCAGCCCCGAGCAGGTGGTGGACCTGCTCAACCGCTACTTCACCCGCCAGGTCGAGGTGATCTACCGCCACGGCGGCACCCTGGACAAGTTCATCGGCGACGCCGTGATGGCCTTCTGGAACGCGCCCACCGAAAGCCCCGACCACGCCCGCCGGGCCGTGCACGCGGCCCTGGACATGCTCGTGGCCCTGGACGAGTTCAAGCGCGAGCTGGCCGAGCGCGGCGAGGGCCTGGGCGAGTTCGACATCGGCATCGGCCTGCACACCGGCCCGGCCGTGGTGGGCTTCCTGGGCAGCGACAGCCGGATGGAGTACACCGCCATCGGCGACACCGTGAACCTGGGCAGCCGCATCGAGGGCACCACCAAGGGCGTGGCGCGGGTCCTTGTGTCGAACAGCACACGCGACGCGTGCGCCGGCAGCCCAGAATTACGTTTTACCCACCGGGGGCAGTTCAAGGTCAAGGGCCGGGAACAGCCCGTGGACCTGTACGAACCCGAACGAGCCGACGAGGCATCCTGAGGAGGAACCCGCGATGCGACATCCCCACGCCCCAACCGCCCGGCGCCTGGCGCCGCTGGCGCTGGCGCTCGCCGCCGCGCTGGCGGCCGGCGCCGCGCTGGCCGAGTCCGGCACCGTGATCAAGCCCACCGAAATGCGCAGCGAGCCGCTGGGCTCGGCCGACGTGGTGGCCCGCCTGGCCGCCAAGGAGCCGGTGGACATCACCGAGCGCAAGGGCGCCTGGGCCGGCGTGAAGACCCCGGCCGGCGCGGCCGGCTGGGTGCGCCTGCTCAACCTGCGCACCGGCAGCGCCGACGGCAAGGCCGCCGGCGGCGGCAACACCCTGGCCGCCGTGTTCCAGACCGGCTCCAGCGGCGGCGCCGTCACCACCGGCGTGAAGGGCCTTTCGCCCGACATCCTGCGCGGCGCCTACCCGGACATGTCCGAAGTCGAGATGCTCGAGTCCCTGGCCGCCTCCGGCGACGACGCCCGCCTGTTCGCCATGACCGGCGGCCTGTCGGCCCAGCAGGTGGATTACCTCAAGGAAGGCCGCGGCGGCCGGAGGAAGCAGCGATGAACCGTACCCGTGTCCTGGTCGCCGCGCTGGCGATCGCCCTGGCCGCGCCCGCGGCCGCCTTCAGCCGCCTCGGCGACGCCGAGCGCCTGTTCGGCCTCGGCAAGAAGGCCGCCGACGCCACCGCGCCCATCACCGACGAGCAGGAAATCGAGCTCGGCCGCGGCATCGCCGCCAACCTGCTGGGCGCCCGCCCGCTGGTGCGCGACCAGGCCGTGCAGCAGTACGTCAACCGCGTCGGCCTGTGGCTGGCGCTGCAGACCGAGCGCCCGAACCTGCCCTGGCGCTTCGGCGTGATGGACAGCACCGACGTCAACGCCTTCGCCCTGCCCGGCGGCACCATCCTGATCACCCAGGGCCTGTACGACCGTCTGCGCGACGAGGCCGAACTGGCTTCGGTGCTCTCGCACGAGATCGCCCACGTGGTCGAGCGCCACCAGGTGAAGGCCATCAAGAAGGAAATGGGCACCGCCTTCGCCACCGAGCTCGCCGGCGAAGCCGCCGGCCGCAGCGACAACACCATGGTGCAGATGTTCGGCGAGAAGGCCTTCAAGGCCGGCACCGAAATCTTCGTGCGCGGCCTGGACAAGGGCGACGAGTACCAGGCCGACGTGCACGGCATGGTCATCGCCGCGCGCGGCGGCTACAACCCCTACGCCCTGGCCAGCGTGCTGCAGACGCTCGACGGCACCCGCGCCGACGACACCGGCGTGGCGCTGATGTTCTCCACCCACCCGACCTCGGTCAGCCGCATCGAGCACCTCGAGGACGTGGTGGGCGACAAGCTGGAGGCGTTCGCCAACGTCGAGACGCCGGCGCGCATGGTGCGCTCGCAGCAGCCCTGAAAACAAAACGGCGCCCGGGTCTCCCCGGGCGCCGCGTTTTCAGGAGGTCATGCGTTCCCAGAACGCCTTGACGCCGTCGAGGAAGCCGCTGGAGCGCGGTGAATGGCGGGCGCCGTGCTCGCCCTCGAAGGTGGCCTCGAAGTCCTTGAGCAGTTCGCGCTGCTTCGCCGTGAGGTTGACCGGCGTTTCCACCACCACCCGGCACAGCAGGTCGCCCGGCGCGTGCGCGCGCACCGACTTCACGCCCTTGCCGCGCAGGCGGAACAGCTTGCCGGTCTGGGTTTCGTGCGGAACCTTGATCAGCGCCTCGCCGCCCAGCGTGGGCACCACGATGTCGGCGCCCAGCGCGGCCTGAGAGAAGCGGATCGGCACCTCGCAGTACAGGTCGTTGCCGTCGCGCTGGAAGATGGCGTGCTGGCGCACGTCCACCTCGACGTACAGGTCGCCCGGCTGCGCGCCCGGCGGGCCGGCCTCGCCCTCGCCGGCCAGGCGGATGCGGTCGCCGTTGTCCACGCCGGCGGGGATCTTCACCTGCAGCACCTTCTCCTGCTGCACGCGGCCGTTGCCGTGGCAGCTCTTGCAGGGCTTGGCGATGGTCTGGCCGCGGCCGCCGCAGGCCGGGCAGGCCTGCTGCACGGCGAAGATGCCGCGCTGCATGCGCACCTGGCCGCGACCGGCGCAGGTCTTGCAGGTTTCCACCTTGCCGTCCTCGGAGCCGCTGCCCTTGCAGGGTTCGCAGGCCACGAGGGTGGGCACTTCGATGCGCTTCTCGACGCCGAACACGGCCTCCTCGAGGTCGAGCTCGACCACGTAGCGCAGGTCGGCGCCGCGGCGCGGGCCGCGCTGGCGGCCGCCCCCGAAGATGTCGCCGAAGATGTCGCCGAAGATGTCGTTGACGTCGGCGAAGCCCGGGCCGCCGTTGCCGCCGCCCATGCCGTTCTCGAACGCGGCGTGGCCGTGCTGGTCGTACATGCGGCGCTTGCCGCCGTCGGACAGGACTTCGTAGGCCTCCTTGGCCTCCTTGAAGCGCACCTCGGCCTCGGCGTCGCCCGGGTTGCGGTCCGGGTGGAATTTCTGCGCAGCGCGCCGATAGGCCTTCTTCAGCTCGTCCTCGGTCACGCTGCGCGAAACGCCCAGCACCTCGTAATAGTCACGCTTGCTCATTCAGTGCCCCGGGCCCGGAAGGACGATCAGTTCTTCTCGTCCTTGACCTCGGTGAACTCGGCATCCACCACGTCCTCGGCCTTGCCCTGCGGGCCGGCATCGCCGCCGTCCTGCGGGCCCTGGTTACCGGCCGCGGCCGCCGCGTAGAGCGACTGCGCCGCCTGCTGCAGGGCGTTGGTCTTGGCTTCGATCTGGGCCTTGTCGTCGCCCTTCATGGCGGTCTCGAGCTCGGACAGCGCGGTCTCGATGCCGGCCAGCTGCTCGCCCGGCACCTTCGATCCGTGCTCGGTGATGGCGGTGCGGGTGGCGTGGATGAGGCCGTCGGCGGCGTTGCGCGCGGTCACCAGTTCGTGGAACTTCTTGTCTTCCTCGCGGTGCGCCTCGGCGTCGCGCACCATCTGCGCGATCTCCTCCTCGCTCAGGCCCGAACCGGCCTTGATCTCGACCTTCTGCTCCTTGCCGGTCTTCTTGTCCTTGGCCGACACGTGCAGGATGCCGTTGGCGTCGATGTCGAAGGACACTTCCACCTGCGGCATGCCGCGCGGCGCCGGCTCGATGCCGCTGAGGTCGAACTTGGCCAGCGACTTGTTGAAGCGGGCCTGCTCGCGCTCGCCCTGGAGCACGTGCACGGTCACGGCCGACTGGTTGTCCTCGGCGGTGGAGAACACCTGCGAGGCCTTGGTCGGGATGGTGGTGTTCTTCTCGATGATCTTGGTCATCACGCCGCCCAGGGTCTCGATGCCGAGGCTCAGCGGGGTGACGTCGAGCAGCAGCACGTCCTTGACGGTGCCGGCCAGCACGCCGCCCTGCACCGCGGCGCCGATGGCCACGGCCTCGTCGGGGTTCACGTCCTGGCGCGGCTCCTTGCCGAAGAACTCGGCCACGGCCGCCTTCACCTTGGGCATGCGGGTCTGGCCGCCGACCAGGATGACGTCGGAGATCTCGCTGGCGCGCAGGCCGGCGTCGTTGAGCGCGACGCGGCAGGGCTCGATGGTCTTCTTGATGAGGTCTTCCACCAGCGCCTCGAGCTTGGCGCGGGTGAGCTTGATGTTCAGGTGCTTCGGGCCCGAGGCGTCGGCCGTGACATAGGGCAGGTTCACCTCGGTCTGCTGCGACGAGGAGAGCTCGATCTTGGCGCGCTCGGCCGCGTCCTTCAGGCGCTGCAGGGCCAGCGGGTCCTTGCGCAGGTCCATGCCCTGCTCCTTCTGGAACTCCTCGACGAGGTAGTCGATGACGCGCTTGTCGAAGTCTTCGCCGCCCAGGAAGGTGTCGCCGTTGGTGGCCAGCACTTCGAACTGCTTCTCGCCGTCGATCTCGGCGATCTCGATGATCGACACGTCGAAGGTGCCGCCGCCCAGGTCGTACACGGCGATCTTGCGGTCGCCGCCCTTCTTGTCCAGGCCATAGGCCAGCGCGGCCGCGGTCGGCTCGTTGATGATGCGCTTGACGTCGAGGCCGGCGATGCGGCCGGCGTCCTTGGTGGCCTGGCGCTGGCTGTCGTTGAAGTAGGCCGGCACGGTGATCACGGCCTCGGTGACGGCCTCGCCCAGGTAGGCCTCGGCGGTCTTCTTCATCTTCTCGAGCACGCGCGCGGAGATTTCCTGCGGCGCCATCTTCTTGCCCTCGGCGGTCGACACCCAGGCGTCGCCGTTGTCGTGCGCGACGATGCCGTAGGGCACCAGGTCGAGGTCCTTCTTCACTTCCGCGTCGGCGAACTTGCGGCCGATCAGGCGCTTCACCGCGTAGAAGGTGTTCTTCGGGTTGGTGACGGCCTGGCGCTTGGCCGAGGCGCCCACGATGACTTCGCCGTCCTTGGTGAAGGCGACGATGGAGGGCGTGGTGCGGTCGCCCTCGGAGTTCTCGATGACCTTGGAAACGCCGCCTTCCATCACGGAAACGCAGCTGTTGGTGGTGCCCAGGTCGATGCCGATGATCTTGCCCATGGTGATGCTCCCTGAAGGATTTCGATGCGTTGTTTGCGGCGGCGGCCGCGGATGGTTCGAAGATGGGGCCCGCCGCGGGTTGTTCAAGGCCCGTGAAGGGCTCAGCCGGCGGCGACCACCACCAGGGCCGGGCGCAGCAGGCGCTCGTTCAGGGCATAGCCCTTCTGGAACACCTGCACGACGGTGCCGGGGGCCGCGTCCGGGGACGCGAGCTGGCTGATGGCCTGGTGCCATTCCGGGTCGAAGGCCTGGCCTTCGGGGCTGATCTGGGCCAGGCCGTTGTCCTCGCCCACCTTCAGCAGCTGGCGCAGGGTGAGTTCCAGGCCGTCCTTGAGCGGGCCACCCGCGTCGCCGGCGGCCTTGAGGCCGGCCTCGAGGCTGTCGAGCACCGGCAGCAGCTGCGAGAGCAGCTTTTCATTGGCGAAACGGCGGGCCTGGTCGACGTCGCGGGCCAGGCGCTTGCGCTGGTTGTCGAGCTCGGCGCGCTCGCGCAGGGCCTCCTCGCGCAGGCTGGCCAGGGCATGGCGCAACTGCTCGAGCTCGCTGCCCAGGGTGTCGGTGTCGAGGTCGGGGACGTCGGCGGGCGCCTGCGCGCCCGGGGTCGGGTTTTCGCTGTGCATGGGTTTCCAGTGGCTGCCCCGCGTCCGGCGGGGGTCGGCAAGGCTATGGGGCCGACGGCTCGGGATTCAAGGCGGCGCCGAGCAGGTCGGCCGTGGCCTGGACCATGGGGATCACCCGCTCGTAGGCCATGCGGGTGGGGCCGATCACGCCCAGCACGCCCAGCACCTTGCCGTTGGCGCCGTAGGGCGCGGTGACCACGGTGCAGGCGTCGAGCGGGGCCAGGCCGGTTTCCTCGCCGATGAACACGCGCACGCCCTGGGCCTGCAGGGTGCGGTCGAGCAGCTGCAGGATCTCGCGCTTGCGGGCGAAGGCCTCGAACAGGTCGCGCAGGCGGTCCAGGTCGGACAGGTCCTGCAGGCCCATCAGGCGGGTCTGGCCGGCCAGCAGCATGTCCTCGGCGCTGGCCGGGCTGGCGGCGGCGCCCAGGGCCTGCTCCGACAGCTCCACCGCGGCCGAGAGCAGGCGCTCCATCTCGCTGCGGGTGTCGCGCAGGTCGCGCATCAGGGCCGCGCGGATCTCGGCCAGCGGGCGCCCGGCGAAGTGGGCGTTGAGGTAGTTGGCGGTCTGCTCGAGCTCGGACGGGGTGTAGGTGCGGCGCGGGCTGATGATGCGGTTCTGCACCTCGTTGTCGGTGAAGACCAGGATCACCAGGATGCGCTGGCCGTCGAGCGGCACGAAGTCGATGTGGCGGAAGGCGAACTGGCTGCGCTGCGGCACCGTGACCACGCCCACGAACTGGCTCATGGCCGACAGCAGCTCGCTGGTGTTCGACAGCAGGGCCTGGGTGCCGGCGCCGGCCGGCAGTTGGGCGCGCAGTTGCATCACCTCGGCGTCCTGCAGCGGCTTCATCTGCAGCAGGCTGTCGACGAACACGCGGTAGCCCTGGGCCGTCGGCACGCGGCCGGCCGAGGTGTGCGGGGCCGAGACCAGGCCGATCTCCTCGAGGTCGGCCATGATGTTGCGGATGGTGGCCGGGCTCACGTCCAGGCCCGAGCGCTTGGCCAGGGTGCGCGAGCCCACGGGCTCGCCGTCCCGGATGTGCTGGGAAATCAGGGTCCGCAGCAGGCGGCGGGCGCGCGGGTCGAGGCTCAGGTCCATCCCCCATAGATAAGGCCGGTTCGCCACGGGCGCAAGCCGCCGTTTTCCTGGCTCGCGCCGGGGCGCCGGCGTCTTGTCCCGTGAGACGGATGCAGCGCAGGCTGCCGGCTTTCAGGCAGAATCTGGCCCGCCATGCTCAGCCACCTCACGCTCCAGGACTTCGCCGTCGTCAGCCGCGCCGAACTGGCCTTCGGGCCCGGCATGACCGTGGTTTCCGGCGAAACCGGCGCCGGCAAGTCGCTGCTGGTGGACGCGCTGATGTGGCTCACCGGCGCCCGCGCCGACGCCGGCATCGTCCGCCACGGCGCCGAGCGCGCCGAGCTGGCCGCCGAATTCCGCCTCGACGACGCCCCGGCGGCGCTGGCCTGGCTGCGCGAGAACGAGCTCGACGACGGCGACGGCTGCCAGCTGCGCCGTGTCATCCGCGCCGACGGCGGCTCCCGCGCCTGGATCAACGGCCGCCCCGCCACCCTGGGCCAGCTCTCGGAGCTGGGCGGGATGCTGGTGGAAATCCACGGCCAGCACGAACACCAGGCCCTGCTCGACCGCGGCCAGCAGCTGGCCCTGCTCGACGCCTTCGGCCAGCACGCCGGCCTGCTGGCCGAGGTGCGCGACCTCGCCCGCCGCTGGGCCGCGCTCGACCGCGAGCTGGGCGAACTGGCCCGCGCCGGCGACGTCGGCGAGCGCATCGCCTGGCTGCAGCACCAGGTGGAGGAGCTGGCCACCGAAAACCTCGACGCCGCCGACCTGGCCGAACTGGCCGCCGCGCACCGCCGCCAGGCCAATGCCGCCGGCCTGCTGCAGGGCTGCCAGGCCGCCCTCGCCCGCCTCGCCGGCGACGAGGGCCTGTCGGTACAGCGCCTGCTGCACCAGACCCGCGGCGACCTGCAGCGCCTGGCCGCCGACGAACCGCGCCTGGCCGAGGTGCTGGGCCTGCTCGAATCAGCCGGCATCCAACTGGCCGAGGCGGCCGCCGGCCTCGAGCGCCTGCACGACGACCTCGACCTCGACCCCGAGCGCCTGCGCCGGCTGGAAGAGCGCCTGGCGCGCCTGCACGAACTGGCCCGCAAGCACCGCGTGCCGCTCGACGCCCTGGCGGCCCGCCGCGACGCCCTGCAGGAAGAACTGGATGGCCTGAGCGGCGCCGGCGAACGCGCCGCGAAGCTCGGCCGCGAACTCGACGCCCTCGCCCGCGACTGGCAGGCCGCCGCCAGCCGGCTGGGCCAGTCGCGCGCCGCCGCCGCGGCCCGCCTGGGCCAGTCCGTGGCGGCGCTGATGTCGGAGCTGGGCATGGGCGGCGGCGTGTTCACGGTGGCGCTGGAGCCGCTCGACACCACCCGCCCAGCCCCGCAGGGCGCCGAGCGCTGCGAATTCCTGGTCTCCGCCAATCCCGGCCAGCCGCCGCGCGCGCTGCGCAAGGTGGCCTCGGGCGGCGAACTGGCGCGCATCAGCCTGGCCATCGAAGTGGCCGCGCTGGGCCTGGACGCCGTGCCCACCATGGTGTTCGACGAAGTGGACACCGGCATCGGCGGCGCCGTGGCCGAGGTGGTGGGCCAGAAGCTGCGGGCGCTGGGCGCCGAGCGCCAGGTGCTGTGCGTCACCCACCTGCCCCAGGTGGCGGCCCAGGGCCACCACCACTACCGCGTGAGCAAGGCCGTCGAAGCCGACGCCACCCACAGCCAGGTCGAAGCCCTGGACGCCAAGGCCCGCGTCGAGGAACTCGCCCGCATGCTCGGCGGCGTCGAGATCACGAAAGAAGTGCGGGCCAACGCCCGCCAGATGCTTTCGCGCGCGCAGGAAAGCTGAGCTTATTTCTTCTTCTTGGCGCGGACGTACAGCACCAGCGAGTGCTCTTCGATGACGTAGCCATGCTTGGCGGCGATCTCGTGCTGCAGGCGCTCGATCTCGGGGCTGGTGAACTCGATCACCTTGCCGGTGTCCACGTCCACCATGTGGTCGTGGTGCTGGCCCCGGTCGAGTTCGTAGACGGCCTGGCCGCCCTCGAAGTTGTGCTTGAGCACCAGGCCCGCGGCCTCGAACTGCGTGAGCACGCGGTAGACCGTGGCCAGGCCGATGTCGTCGCCCTTTTCCAGCAGCTGGCGGTAGATGTCCTCGGCCGTCAGGTGCTTGGGGCTGGTGGACTCGAGCACATCGAGGATGCGGATGCGCGGATGGGTGACCTTGAGGCCGGCCTTTCGCAGGTCCTGGGATTCCATGTCGTCTCCTGAATACCGTCCGTCGCGCGGCGCGGGCGTGGCTGGCGGTTGCAATCGGTAGTGTATCATCGGACCGTCACCGACCCCGGATCAGCACGCAATGCGCAAGGCCCTGACGCTCCTCCTCGCCACCGCCCTGATCGGCGGCTGCGGCATCATCTACCGCCAGCCCGTCTTCCAGGGCAACCTGCTGGAATCGAAGAACGTCGAGCAGCTGCAGGTCGGCATGACCCGCGGCCAGGTCTTCAGCCTGCTGGGCTCGCCGCCCGTGGCCGACCCGTTCCACCAGTCGCGCTGGGACTACGTTGCCACGGAACGCCGCCGCGTCGGTGACACCGAGGTGAAGAACCTGACCCTGTGGTTCGAAGGCGATTCGCTCACCCGCTGGGAAGGCGAATACTTCCCCGAGGCCGACTCCAAGCTCGCCGCCGAAATGCGCCGCTTCGGCAACCTCGCGCGCGACAAGGACAAGCCGCGCCGCCCCGCCCCGAGCGGCGGCTAAGCGTTCCCGGCTTCGCGGGCGCGGCGCCGCCGCGCCTGCTTCGGGTCCGCCAGCAGCGGCCTGAGCACTTCCACCCGGTCCCCGTCGCGCAGCGGCGTTTCCAGCGCCACCGGCTGCCCGTACACCGCCAGGCCGGCCGGGTCGGGCACCCAGCCCGGCACCACCGCGGCGACGTCGGCCGCGGCCAGCGCGTCGGCCACCGTGGCCCCGGCCGGCAGCACCAGCGGCCAGCGCCAGCAGCGCGCCGGCAGCGCGTAAACCACTTCGACGGACACCGCGCCGGCCGCCATCTCAGGCCCGGTCGGCCTCGCGGCAGAAATCGTCCACCATGCGGTCGGCCACGCCCTGGAAACCCAGGGCCAGGGCCGAACCCAGCACCTTGCCGGCCACCTCGAAGTCCATGGCCAGGCTCACCTTGCAGGCGTCCTCGGCCAGGCTGTGGAAATGCCAGGCGCCGGCGAGCTTGCGGAACGGCCCCTCGACCAGCTGCAGGTCGATGCGGGTGGGCGCCTCGAGGGTGTTGCGGGTGGTGAAGCTGGTGCGCAGGCCGGCCAGGCGCAGGTCCAGCCGGGCCAGCATGTGGGTGTCGGAGGCTTCCAGCACCTGCGACGATTCGCACCACGGGAATCGCGCCGGGTAGCCGGCGACGTCATTCACCAGGTCGAACATGCGGCGGGCCGAATGCCGGACCAGCGCGTGCCGTTGGATGCTCGTCATGGGACAATGGCCGCCAAGGAAAGGACATGTCGAAGAAAAACAGCGCCAAGAATACCGGAAGCGGCAAGGACAAGGCGGAAGCCAACAAGACCATCGCCCTCAACCGCAGCGCCCGGCACGACTACCACCTCGAGGCCCGCTTCGAGGCGGGCATCGCCCTGCAGGGCTGGGAGCTCAAGTCCATCCGCGCAGGCCGCATGAACATGGGCGACGCCTACGCGGTGGTGAAGAAGGGCGAGATCTTCCTGTTCGGCGCCCAGATCACCCCGCTCAGCCAGGCCTCCACCCACGTGGTGGCCGACGACCGCCGCACCCGCAAGCTGCTGCTGCACCGGCACGAGATCGACAAGCTGGTCGGCAAGGTCGAGCGCGACGGCTACACGCTCATCCCCACCGCCGCCTACTGGAAGGGCAACAAGGTGAAGCTGGAGCTGGCCCTGGCCAAGGGCAAGCAGAGCCACGACAAGCGCCAGGCCAGCAAGGACCGCGACTGGCAGCGCGAGAAAGAGCGCACCATGCGCCGCCACAACAAGAGCGCGTAGTCGTCCGGCGTTCACCCCCTTGGCCAAGGGGGCTCCCCCTGCCCGCCGCTGAACGGCCAACTTGTGGCGTGAGGACACCAGCCCCATACTGTGGGTGTCGGTTGTACCGAACGATTTCCGCGTTTCCGGGGGTGTCCTGGCTTCGACGGGGGTTGCAAAGTCGACTGGCGCATGCCGAGGGGGCAGCTTTCCTCGTTAATCCAGCGGCAAAACTTTAGTTGCCAACGACGACAACTACGCTCTCGCCGCTTAAGGCGTAAGCCCCGAACCCACTTGTGCCCGTGCTCGTGGATGTAGGGTCATCATCACGGAACAGCTCCCGGCGGCGACCCGCCAACCGGGAGTGAACTTAGCGGGTGTGGACGACGGTGTGCCTCGCACGTTGTGTTGCCGTCGTACGAGAACCAACAACGAGCTAAGCATGTAGTGCCGGAGATGGCGTGCTCTCGGACGGGGGTTCAACTCCCCCCACCTCCACCATTTGATAGTTGCACCCGGGCCCAGCCCGACACCTAACCCCGCGAATCTGCGGGGTTTTTTGTGTCTGGCGAGGGTTAGGGAGTCGCACCCAGTCCCTTGCAATCCCGGAGAAAGTGGGGGTAGCTTTGGGGGTATAGACCCCTGCCGGGGGTACGGAGCGACCCGCGATGCCCCTCACCGAGTCCACCGTCAAAGCCGCGCGCGCTGGCACCAAGCCGCAGAAGCTGGCGGACGAGCGCGGCCTCTACCTCCTGGTGAACCCGAGCGGTTCGAAGCTCTGGCGCCTGAAGTACCGGATCGGCGGCAAGGAGAAGCTGCTCGCCCTGGGCGCCTACCCCGACGTGAGCCTTCGCCAGGCGCGCGACCGCCGCGACGATGCGCGCCGCCAGATCGCCGATGGCATCGACCCCGGCGAGAAGCGCCGCGAGGAGAAGCTGCGCGAGTCCGGCGCCGACACCTTCGGCGCCATCGCCGAGGACTGGCTCAAGCACCAGGCGCCGGCGTGGACCGAGGGCCACACCCTCACCGTTCGAAGCCGGCTTGATCGTGACGTTCTGCCCTACTTCGCCCGGCGCCAGATCGACGCCATCGCGGCGCCCGACATCCTGCAGGTGGTACGCCGGGTTGAGGCCCGCGGCGCCATCGAGAGCGCGCACCGAATCCTCACCGTGATCAGCCAGGTCTTCGGCTACGCGGTGGCCGTGGGCCTGGCCCAGAGCAACCCTGCCGCCGGCATCGACCGCGGGAAGGCCCTCAAGGCGCCCCAGCCGAAGCCCATGGCCGCGATCCTCAAGCCGGCCGACGTCGGCGCCCTACTCCGCTCGATCGACGCCTACAGCGGCACCCATGTGGTCCGGTGCGCTTTCCGGCTGGCGCCGCTGGTCTTCGTCCGCCCGGGCGAGCTGCGCGCGGCAGAGTGGAGCGAGTTCGACCTAGAGGCCGCGACCTGGGTGATTCCGGCGGCGCGCATGAAGCTCGGCAAGGCGATGAAGGCCGACCCCTCGCGCTCGCACATTGTGCCGCTGAGCCGCCAGGCCCTGGCCGTGCTGCGCGACGTGCACGACCTCACCGCCAGCGGGCGCTTCGTCTTCCCCGGCGCGCGCAGCGACGGCAAGCCAATGAGCGAGAACGCCATCACCGCCGCGCTGCGGCGCATGGACTACACCGGCGACCAGATGAGCTGGCACGGCTTCCGCTCCATCGCGTCCACCTTCCTCAATGAGCTGGGCTACAACGCCGACGCCATCGAAGCGCAGCTGGCCCACACGCCGGGGAACAAGGTGCGCGCGGCCTACAACCGCGCCAAGTTCCTGCCCGAGCGCATCCGCATGATGCAGGACTGGGCCGACTACCTCGACCAGCTCAAGGCCGGCACGGCCAACGTGACCCCATTCCGGCGGGTAGCCGGATAAAGCGGCCGACCCGGGTGATAGCGCACCCGGGCGGCCTTCCACCCCGTTCTACAAGGAGAACGACATGGCAAGCGTGATTGTATCCAAGGACCATCCCCGCATCGCGGGCCTCTGGGACCTGCTCGAAGCGCGGAAGGACATCCCCGAGATGGCCGCCCTGAATGTGGCCACCCCGCTCGACGCTGGAATCTCGGCCATCGGCAAGCTGTTGTGGACGGCCGCGCAGAGTGAGCAGGATCCCATCGACACCGACACCTTGGGCGATATTGGCTGCCTTCTTGAACTGCTGGGCGAATTCTCCAAGATGGTCCGGCAGGCCGGCGACAACGCCATGTACGAGCGGATGCTCGCCGCGGAGGCGAAGCTGGCCGAGTTCGTGGAGATCCCCGTGCACCAGCCTAAGAAGCGCCGGGGGCGCAAGGCGGCATGAGCGCCACCATCATCCCGTTCCCCAGCGAGCGCGCCGCGCTGGCACGCGAGTTCGGTGCGTTGTTTCCCGAGTCCACGCGGGAGGATCGAGAGGCGTTCGCCAACCTCGTGATGATGGGCGTGGACAAGCGGGACATCATTGAGGGAAGGCGCTATCGCTTGGAGCTCGAGCAGCAGCGCGAACAGGAGCGGCGACCCCTGCCGGCGCGTGGCGAGATGGTGCGCCGTGTGCTTCAGCGAACCAAGGCCCGCCGTGATGCTCGGCGCCCTGGCGGTGCTGGCTGATATGGCAGGCAATAAGCGAAAAGGCACGCCCCCCGCTTCGGCGGGGGCTCAATCACTGCTGCGACTTCTGGACGCCAACTTGCGCGGGAAGGAAAGGACGGAGCTGTTCGCCGTGGTAGCGGAGCGAGTGAGAACGCAACTACTGACGCCGGATGAAGCCGCGCTAATTTCGGATTGGTTCCAACGAATGGCCCAAGGCGAAGACCCTCAGAAAGTACTCGTGGGCGAGACACGGGGGCGCCCGAGGGGCAGCAATTCGAACGGATATATCAAGGGCCGGGATGTCTCCCTTCCGGATCACGTAGACCTCTGCTGGATGATGCGCCGCGCCATTGCAAAGACCGGAAACGAAGACGCGATCTTCGCCTTGGTTGCCCGGCATTTCGATAAGACGCCGAGTTATCTGCGGAAGCTCTATCGAGAGATACTGCCGACGTTGGCTGCTGATCCTGAGTTGGCGGAATAACGGCGTTATTTAATCCACGTGTTAGCGAGGAGCATGACGGACACACCAGCCCCACGGAGTGTCCGAAATGCCACGCAAACCCGAAGACCACAAGCCGCACCAGCCCGACGCTGAGGCGAAGTTCTGGCGCCTGCCGGCCGTCATGGCCTACACGCAGCGCAGCAAGACCGCGATCTACCGCGACACCACCTTCCCCAAGCCCGTGAAGCTCGGGCCGAACACCTCGGCCTGGCTGGCCGCAGAGGTGCGCGCCTGGTGCGACCAGCGCGCCGCCCAGCGGGAGGTGACCGCATGAGCGCCGACATCAAGCAGCTGATCGCGACCTTGCGCAACGGCATCGGCCAGTTCACCGACGCCCAGCTCACGGCGATGGCGCAGAAGCCCGAGACCCGCGAAACCCTCATGGTCGGGCGCCAGCAACTCGCCCTGGCACGCGAAGGGCTCGAGGAGCTGCTCCCGATGCTCGAGGAGATGAAGCGCATCGAGGCGCGCATCGGCCAGGCGCTCGACGGCGCCGCCGGGAGCATCCGCGAATGAGCCCCGCTGAGATCGCCGCGCGCCAGCAAGCGCAACTCGACTCCGACCTTCTGCTCCGGGCACTGCCCGAGGTGGCCGATCACATCCAGGCGCAGCTGGTCGAACTGCACCGGCACCCGACGCCAGAGCGGGCCGAGCGGATGAGCACCGAGCTTGAGGGCATCCGCCGCCACGTCTTGAACATCCGTGCGGCGCTGCAGCGGGAAGCCCGGGGAGGTGGGGCTACCGCGTGACGCAGGGGGCGACCACTCCCCGTCTGGTCAACTTCGCCCAGGCCGGCAAGCTCCAGCTCAAGCCGACCGAATGGCTACTCAAGGGCTGGCTGGTGCGCGACACGCTCGCCGCGCTGGTGGCGCCCTCAGGGGCCGGTAAGAGCTTCCTCGCCGTGGACTGGGCCTGTTGTATCGCCACCGGCAAGCCATGGGGCGGCCGGGACGTTGACCAAGGCGCCGTCTTCTACCTCGCGGGCGAGGGCCGGAACGGGCTGAGGAAGCGCGTCGCTGCCTGGGAAGCGCACCACAAGGAGAGCCTGGGCAATGCGCCGCTCATGCTGGCCGATGGGCTCCCGCCGCTGGCCGACCTGGTCAGCACGGCCGCGGTGATCGAGGCGATCCGCGACACGGCCGAGGACCTGTTCTACCAGACCGGCAGCGACCCCAAGCTGGTCGTGATCGACACTTTGGCGCGCGCCATGGCCGGCGCCGACGAGAACAGCAGCAAGGACATGGGCGCCCTCATCGGTGGCATGGACTGGATCAGGCAGGAATGGGGCTGCACGGTCCTGATCCTTCACCACACCGGCCACGCCACCGCCGACCGCGCGCGGGGGTCGAGCGCCTTCTATGCGGCCTTGGACAGCGAATTCATGCTGGCGCCGGGCGACACCTTGCTCACCCTGCGGGCGACGAAGTGCAAGGACTGGAAGCCGCCGCTTCCGCTGGCGCTGCAGTGGGCCGAAGTCGAGATCGAGGTGCCCAACGACGACCCCGACGGGCCGCGCCTGGTCCCAGAGACGAGCCGGGCCCTTGCCGATCCTGCCGGCGCCAAGGTCGAGAGGAGCCGACTCGAGACGGTCCTCTACTACGCCGACGAGCTCGGCATGACCGAGCGGCAGATCGCCCTCGAGACCCGCATCCCGAAGACGA
>NZ_JAYSEG010000042.1:0-22446 GCF_041913985.1 Arenimonas sp. | reverse complement strand
GCGGGTTTCGCGCGCGGGGTGCGGGGTGCGCCTGGGGTCTGGCGGTGGCCATGGGGGGGGGGGCCCGCCCGGCGGGCGCCCACCACGGTCACAACGCAAAGAATGCGCTGACGTCCCATCGCCGATTACTTGGCGGTGTAGACGATTTCGACGCGGCGGTTCTGCTGCCAGCAGGACTCGGCCGACTCGGTGCAGGTCGGACGCTCTTCGCCGTAGGAGACCACGGTGATCTGGCCGGCCGAACCACCCGCACCCTGCAGGGCGCCGGAGACGGCGTTGCCGCGGCGCTCGCCGAGGCCCAGGTTGTACTCACGGGTACCGCGCTCGTCGGCATTGCCCTCGAGGGTGATGCGCGACTCCGGACGGTCGGTCAGGTACTTGGCGTGGCAGGCCATGATGGCCTGGAACTCCGGACGCAGGGTGTCCTGGTCGAAATCAAAGTACACGGTACGCTGGCGCAGGCACGCGTCGGTGTCCAGGTCGGCCGGGGTGTAGCGGCCGTCGGAAACCGGGGCGGTGGTGGCCGGGGTTTCGACCGGCGCGGCCGGCTCTTCCTTGACCTTCTTGGCGCAAGCGGCGAGGGCGACGCAGATGGAAGCGGCGAGCAGCACGCGGGTGGTGGTATTCATGGCAAAGCCTCTTGGTGTCGGATGCAGTGGTGGTGCTTATTGTTAGGTGTGGCCCGTCCTACGTTTACCTCTGCCGGTAAGGTGACCAGGCGGGCTCCCGGACGTCACCATCGGCCAATACCAAACGCTGCCGCACGCGACCGTCAGCCGACACGGCATACAACACGCCACGCGAACCTTCCTTCGTGGCGTACAGCAACATGCTGGCGTTGGGGGCAAAGCTAGGCGACTCGTCGAGGTTGCCCGGAGACAGAGTCTGCCAGCGCCCCGCACCGCCAAAGCTGCGGTCTAGAACGGCAATACGATAAACGTTTCCGTTCCCCTGTGCCATAGCTATCTTCTTGCCGTCAAAGGAAATACTGGCCTTGGCGTTGGAATCCCCCTGGAAGCTCAGGCGGGTCGCCTCGCCCCCCGCCGCCGGCACCTGGTAGAGCTGGGGCTTGCCGGCCCGGTCGGACGTGAAGACCAGGGACTGGCCGTCGGCCATCCAGACCGCCTCGGTGTCGATGCCGTAGTGGCGGGTGATCTGGGTCAGGCCCTTGCTGGCCAGGTCCATCACGTAGATCTCGGGGTTGCCGGTCCGGGACAGGGTCAGGGCCAGGCGGCGGCCGTCCGGGCTGAAGGAGGGGGCGCCGTTGATGCCCCGGAAGCTGGCCACGACCTCGCGGGCGCCGGTGGCGATTTCCTGGATGTAGATGGTGGAATTGCCCCGCTCGAAGCTGACATAGGCCAGCTTGCGGCCGTCCGGGCTCCAGGCCGGGGACAGCAGCGGCTCGCGGGAGCGCACCACGGTCTGCGGGTTGAAGCCGTCGGAGTCGGCGATCATCAGGGCGTACTGGATGTTGCCGCCCGTGCCGTTGGCCGTCACGTAGGCGATGCGGGTCCAGAAAGCGCCGCGCACGCCCAGGATCTTTTCATAGACCTGGTCGGCGATCTGGTGCGCCACGTCGCGCATGCCACGGGCGCGGCCGCCCACGGCCAGGCCCAGCAGGCGCTCCTGCTTGGCCACGTCCCACAGCTCGTACTCGACGCGGTAGCCGCCGTCCGGGTTGTCGAGCACGCGGCCGACCACCACGAAGTCCTGCTTGAGCACGCGCCAGGTGGGGAACTTGATCTCGCTGCCGCGGATGGGCTTCTCGATCACGTCCTGCTCGGACAGCGCGCGGAACTGGCCCGAGCGGTTGAGGTCGGCACGGATGACGGCGCCGATGTCGGTGTCGGGGGCGACCGAGGTGCCCAGGTAGGGCATAGGCACCACCGCGATCGGCAGCGCGGCTTCGTTGCCCGTCACCAGGCCGATGTCCAGGCCCTGGGCGCGGGCCTGGCCCAGCGGGAGAAGCAGCGCGAGCGCCACGAAAGTAAGGAAACGTCTCATCGGCAGGCCTCTTCGGGGTAGCAGAACGTCAGGGTGACTTGTCGCTCGAACACGGACTTGAACTCGTCGTAGGGCATCGGGGCGCGGCGCAGGGCGCGCTCGACCGATTCGCGGCCCTGGGCGTCGAACGGGCAGCGCTGGAAGGCCACGTCGATCACTTCGCCGCCCGGGATCTGGGTGAAGCGGACTTCGCAGCGCGTGGCCTCCGGCGCCAGCACGCGGTTCCAGTTCGACTGCGCCGTCTGCAACATGGCCAGGGCGTAGCGCGCGCGCAGGTCGGTGTCGGTGCCGTTGTTGCCGCCAGCCTGCTGCGAGGGCTGGTTGGACGGCTGCGGCTGCGGCGCGGGCTTGGCCTCGCGGTCGGCCAGCTGGCGCAGGCGCTGCTCTTCCATCTTCGTGCGGCGCTCGGCGGCCTCGCGCTCCTTGCGCAGGGCCTCGAGCTGCTGGCGGCGCTGGCGCTGGCGCTCTTCCACCTCTTCCTGGCGCTTGCGCTCGGTCAGGTCGATCTGCTCCTGGCGCCGGCGGGCTTCCTGTTCCTCGCGCTCGCGGGCCTGTTCGCGCTCGAGCGCCAGCCTGGCCACCGCGTCCTGCTCGCGGGTGTCGGGCACCGGAATGGCTTCCTGCGGCGCCGGCTGGGTTTCCTGCGGGGCGTCCTGCGGGCGCGGCTCGGGATTGGGCTGCGGCGGCGGGGCTTCTTCCACCGGCGACGGCGGCGCGGGCTTCGGGGCCTGCTCGGCGGTCTTCTCGGCGGCGCTGATGTCGGCCGAGGAAACGATGAGCGAAGCGTCGATCACCGGGCCGGCGACCGAAATCTGCTTGGGCGCCGGCTGCAGCCAGCCGGCCAGGAGCAGCAGCACGGCGATGCCCACGTGCAGGGCCAGCGCCATGAGCACCGGCGTGCCAAGCTCGTCGCCCGATTCGTGCTGGCGGATGGCCTCAGCGTGCATTTTCCGGCGGCTGTCCCATCAGGCCCACGCGCGGCACGCCGGCCTGCTGCAGCAGCACCATGGTGTCGAAGACGGTGGCGTAGTCGGCGTCGCGGGCGCCGGCGACGAACACCGGTACTTCCGGATTCTGCTTCACGAAGGCGGCCAGCTTGGCCTGCAGGGTGGCGGCGTCGATCGGCTCGGCGTCGGCCGACTCGAGCTTGAGCGAATAGGCGCCGTCCGCGGTCACGGTGACCACGACCGGCTCCTTCTGCTGCTCGATCGGCTTGGCCTTGGCCTGCGGCAGCTCCACGTCCACGCCCAGGCTGAGCAGCGGCGCCGTGACCATGAAGATGATCAGCAGCACCAGCATCACGTCGATGTAGGGCACGACGTTGATGTCGGCCTTGAGCTTGCGCTTGTGGCGGCGGGTGATGGTGGCGGACATGGCCTCAGCTCATTCCTCGACGTGGGACTGGCGCTGCAGGATCGAGGAGAACTCCTCGGCGAACGATTCGTAGCGCACCGACAGGCGCTCGACCCGGGTGGCGAAGCGGTTGTAGGCCCAGACCGCCGGGATGGCCACGAACAGGCCGATGGCGGTGGCGAACAGCGCCTCGGAAATGCCCGGGGCCACCGCCGCGATGGACGCGCTCTGCTCGGTCGACAGGCCGTGCATGGTCACCATGATGCCGAACACCGTGCCGACCAGGCCGACGTAGGGCGCGGTGGACCCGATGTTGGCCAGCAGCTCGAGGTTGTGCTCGAGGCGATCGACTTCGCGCGCGAAGGTGGCGCGCATGGCGCGCTGGGCACCCTCGAGCTGGGTGCGGCTGTCGAGGCCCTTCTTCTGGCGCAGGCGGGCGTATTCGCGGAAGCCGGCTTCGAAGATGGCCTCCAGGCCCGAGACCACGCGGTTGCGGTCGGTGGCGGCGCGGTAGAGCTGGGTCAGGTCGACGCCCGACCAGAAGCGGCCCTCGAACTCGTCGGCCTCGTCGTTGGCGCGGGCGAAGACGCGGTTCTTGCGGAAGATGATGACCCAGCTCACCAGCGATCCGAACAGCATCAGCAGCACGATCAGCTGCACCGGCAGGCTGGCGTGCAGCATCAGCTGCAGGTAGTTGAGCCCGTCGCCGGCGCCGGCGGCGGCCGCTTCGGCGGCGGCCGGCACGGCTTCGGCGGGCAGCTCGGTCACCGGGGCGGCGGCGAGGATCAGGGCGGTGGCAAGGGACATCGTCGAGGGCTCCGGATCAGGGGTTTTCCACGGCCAGCCACTGGGGCAGCGGCCGCGGACGGAAACTGGAGGCCACCAGGCAGGCCACGCGCACCTGCGCGCGGACCAGGACCTGGCCGGCCCGGGAAATCTCCTGCCCGAGCAGCAGGCTGGCGGGCCTGCGTTCGAGGAGGGCGACACTGGCCTGCAGCTCGTCGTCCAGGCGTGCCGGCTTTTCGAATTCGAGGGTCATGTCGCGGATCACCAGCACCAGGTCCTCGCTCTCGCGCAGGGCCTGCTGCCCCACTCCCTGGGCACGCAGCCACTCGGTGCGGGCGCGCTCGAGGAAGCGGACGTAGCTGGCGTGGTACACCACCCCGCCGGCGTCCGTATCCTCCCAATAGACCCTTATCGGGAAGCTGAACGCGGCGCTCATGGTTCGAACAGATCGTCCGGTGCGGGCGTCCTGCGCGGGGCCTTGAGCCCGAGGTGGGTGTAGGCCTTGTGGGTGACCATGCGGCCGCGGGCGCTGCGCACCAGGTAACCCTGCTGGATCAGGTAGGGCTCGATCACGTCCTCGAGCGTGCCGCGCTCCTCGCTCAGGGCGGCGGCCAGGGATTCGACGCCGACCGGGCCGCCGTCGAAGTTCTCGATGATCATCTGCAGCATGCGCCGGTCGAGCTGGTCGAAGCCCTCGGCGTCGACCTTGAGCATGGCCATGGCCTGGTCGGCCACCTCGCGGGTGATCACGCCGCCGGCGCGCACCTGGGCGTAGTCGCGCACCCGGCGCAGCAGGCGGTTGGCGATGCGGGGCGTGCCGCGGGAGCGGCGGGCGATTTCGCCGGCGCCGTCGGGGGCGCATTCAATGCCCAGGATCTCGGCCGAGCGGCGCACGATGCGGGTGAGCTCCTCGGGGCTGTAGAACTCCAGGCGCTGGACGATGCCGAAGCGGTCGCGCAGCGGCGCGGTCAGCAGGCCGGCGCGGGTGGTGGCGCCGATGAGCGTGAAGGGCGGCAGGTCGAGCTTGATCGAGCGGGCCGCGGGGCCTTCGCCGATCATGATGTCGATCTGGAAGTCTTCCATGGCCGGGTACAGCACTTCCTCGACCACGGGCGAGAGGCGATGGATCTCGTCCACGAACAGCACGTCGTGCGGCTGCAGGTTGGTGAGCAGCGCGGCCAGGTCGCCGGCGCGTTCGATCACCGGGCCCGAGGTCTGGCGCAGATTCACGCCGAGCTCGTTGGCGATCACGTGGCTCAGCGTGGTCTTGCCCAGCCCCGGGGGGCCGAAGATGAGCACGTGGTCCATGGCCTCGGAGCGGCCCTTGGCGGCCTCGATGGCGATCTTGAGCTGTTCGCGCACCGGCTGCTGGCCGAGGTAGTCGTCCAGCCGCCTGGGCCGGATGCTGGCCTCGGCCAGGTCGTCTTCGCGGGTGGCGCCGGGGGCGATGACGCGGGTGTCTTCCATGGCCGCGATTATGGCAGGTAACGGCCCGGAAACCGCGTCCCGCCGGGGGTTTCCGACCTCAGATCACGACCTGGGTGCCCAGCTCCACCAGCCGGTTGCCGGGGATGTGGAAGAACTCGGTGGCCGGGGTGGCGTTTCGGGACATGAAGAGGAAGAGCTTGTCCCGCCACAGGGCCATGCCCAGGCCCGGCTTGGCCACCAGGGTCTCCCGGCTGGCGAAGTAGGTGGTCTGCATCGGGTCGAAGCCGGGGCCGGGGATGGGCCAGGACTTCAGGGCCCGCGGCACGTCCGGGTCCTCGAGGTAGCCGAAACGAAGGGTCAGGCGCGAGAAGCCGCGGCCCAGGTCGGTGTAGGCCACCCGCTCGGCCTCGTCGGCGCGGGGCACGGTGAGCACTTCCACGCTCAGCAGCACGTTGCGGGCGTGCAGCACCTTGTTGTGCTTGAGGTTGTGCAGCATGGCCGGCGGCATGTACTGGTTCGAGGGCGTCAGGAAGACCGCGGTGCCCTCGACCCGGGCCGCCGCCTGCGCACCCACCGTGGTGACGAAATGCTCGATCGACAGGCTTTCGCGGTTCACCTGGGCATGCACCAGCGCGCGGCCGCGGCGCCAGCTGCGCATCATGGCGAAGGCCATCACGCCCAGCGCCAGCGGGAACCAGGCGCCCTCGACGAACTTGACCACGTTGGCCGAGAAGAACGCCGCCTCGACCACCACGAACAGCAGGGCCAGCGGCCATACCTGCCAGCCCGGCAGGCGCCAGCGCACCTTGGCCAGGATCACCAGCAGCAGGGTGCTGATGAGCATGGTGCCGGTCACCGACACGCCATAGGCGATGGCCAGGTGGCTCGAGCTGCCGAAGCCCAGCACCACCGCGATCACCGCCACCAGCATCGCCCGGTTCACCCAGGGCAGGTAGATCTGGCCTTCGCTGTGCGCCGACGTGTGCACGATTTCCATGCGCGGCAGGTAGCCCAGCTGTATGGCCTGGCGCACGACCGAGAAGGTGCCTGAAATGAGCGCCTGCGAGGCGATCACCGTGGCCAGCGTCGCCAGCACGATCATCGGGTACAGCGCCCAGCCGGGCACCAGTTCGTAGAACGGGTTCGACACCTGCCCCGGGTGCGACAGGATGAAGGCGCCCTGCCCGAAGTAGTTCAGCACCAGCGCCGGCAGCACCAAGCCCAGCCAGCCGATGCGGATGGGCAGGCGGCCGAAATGGCCCATGTCGGCGTACAGCGCCTCGCCGCCGGTGACCGCCAGCACCACCGCGCCCAGCGCCAGCCAGGCCAGGGCGCCGTGCTCGCCGAAGAACCGGATGGCCCACAGCGGATTGGCGGCCTCGAGCACCGCGGGGTGCTGCGCGATCTCCACCGCGCCCAGCCCCGCCAGCGCCAGGAACCAGACGGCGGTGATGGGCCCGAAGATCCGTCCCACCCGCTCGGTGCCGTGCTTTTGCAGCGAGAACAGCGCCACCAGCACCACCAGCGTGACCGGCAGGACGAAGCGCTTGAGCTCCGGCGCGGCCACTTCCAGGCCTTCCACCGCCGACAGCACCGAGATCGCCGGGGTGATGACGCCGTCGCCGAAGAACAGGGCCGTGCCGAAAATCCCCAATATGCCCACCGTGTAGCCCAGCGGCGCCGCCACCGGCAGGCTGCGCTGCACCAGCGCGGTAAGGGCCAGGATGCCGCCCTCGCCGCGGTTGTCGGCGCGCATCAGCACCACCACGTACTTCAGGGTCACCACCAGCACCAGCGACCACAGCACCAGCGAGAGCACGCCGAGCACGTTCGCCGGCGTGGCCTCGATGCCGTAGTGCGGTCCGAAGGCTTCCTTGAGCGTGTAGAGCGGGCTGGTGCCGATGTCGCCGAAGACGACGCCAACCGCGCCGAGGACCAAGGGCCAGGTGCGCGGCGCCTTGGCGCCCGCGTGGGTTGCGTTGTTCATGGGGTTTGCCCGAAGGCGATGGGAAGGGGGGGTCAGCCGCGCAGGACGGAACGCAGGGCCTTGCGGATGATGTCCTCGGCGCTATCGCCGGGCTCGGCCTGCTTGAGCATCTTCTGGATTTCCGCCGGCTTGTAGCCCAGCTGCTGCAGCGCCACCGAGGCCTCGGCGGCCGGGTCGGCCGGCACGGCGCCGCCCTTGCCCGCCAGCACCGCCACCGCGCCGCCGGCGAAATCGGCCGCGCGGTCGCGCAGCTCGACCACCATGCGTTCGGCGGTCTTCTTGCCGATGCCGGGGATGCGGCACAGCGCGGTCACGTCGCCGGCCTGCACCAGGCGCGCGAAGTCGTCGACGCTGGCGCCCGACAGCACCGCCAGCGCGATCTTGGCGCCCACGCCGGTGACCTTCTGCACCTCGCGGAACAGCCGGCGCTCGGCTTCGGTGAGGAAACCGTAGAGCGCGACGCCGTCTTCCTTCACCGCGTAATGGGTGAACAGCGTGACTTCGCGCCCTACTTCCGGCAGGTCGTAGAAGGTGCTCATGGGCGCGGAGAGCTCGTAGCCCACGCCGCCCACGTCCACCATCAGCGCCGGCGGCGCCTTGTACACCAGCAAACCCTTCAGGCGGCCGATCATCGACGTCTCCGGAGCAAGGCGGTGGCCAGGCCGGTGCGGCCGGCGGTGGCGCTCATGTGCGCGTGGGTCAGGGCGACGGCCAGCGCGTCGGCGGCGTCGGCCTGCAGCTTCTTCTCGCCCAGGTTCAGCAGCAGGCGCACCATGTGCTGCACCTGGGCCTTGTCGGCCGCGCCGCCGCCCACCAGGGACTGCTTGATCAGGCGCGGCGCGTATTCATGCACCGCCAGGCCGTGGCGCACCACGGTGGCGATGGCGGCGCCGCGGGCGTGGCCCAGCTTCAGCGCCGAGGTGGCCGACTTGTCCATGAACACCGACTCGATGGCGACCACGGCGGGCTTCCACTCGGCCAGCACGTCCTCGAGGTCGAACACCAGCTTGCCCAGCCGCGCCGGGAAATCGTCGGTGTCCACCAGCAGGTTCAGCGCCTGGCAGTGCACGTAGGCGCACTTGCCCGTGGCGTCGACGTCGATGATGCCGATGCCGGTGCGCTGCGAACCCGGGTCGATGCCGAGGATGCGGGTCACGAGTAGGCGGCGTCGCCCAGGTCGGCGTTGGAATAGACGTTCTGCACGTCGTCGAGGTCCTCGAGCATGTCGAGCATCTTCTTGACCTGCAGCGCGACGTCGCCCTCGACCCTGATGTCGTTCTCGGCGCGCATCGTCACCTCGGCCTCGAGCGGCGTGAAGCCGGCGGCGGCCATGGCGGACTTCACCGCCTCGAACGATTCCGGCGCGCACAGCACTTCCACCAGGCCGTCCTCGGGGTACGACTGCACGTCGTCGGCGCCGGCCTCGATGGCGGCCTCGGTGATGGCGTCCTCGCTGCTGCCCGGGCCGAAGCTGAGCACGCCGAGCTTGCGGAACATGAAGGCCACCGAGCCGTCGGTGCCGAGGTTGCCGCCGCACTTGTTGAAGGCGTGGCGGACGTCGGCGACGGTGCGCACCTTGTTGTCGGTGAGGCAGTCCACGATCACCGCGACGCCGCCCGGGGCGTAGCCCTCGTAGCGGATTTCCTCGTAGCTCACGCCCTCGAGTTCGCCGGTGGCCTTCTTGATGGCGCGCTCGATCACGTCGCGCGACATGTTCACCGCCAGGCCCTTGTCCACGGCCACGCGCAGGCGCGGGTTGCCCTTGGGGTCGCCGCCGCCGAGGCGCGCGGCGGTGGAAATCTCGCGGATGATCTTGGTGAAGACCTTGCCGCGCTTGGCGTCCTGGGCGTTCTTGCGCCCTTCGATGGCCATCAATCTGCCCATGGAACCCGGCCCTGCACTGGTTGGCGAAAGCGCGATTATACGGCCGCGCGGGGTGGGCCAGCGCCGCTCAGGCCGGGAAACGCCCGTCGCGCAGGAAGCCGGCGACCAGGTCGGCCACGCGGGCATCGAACAGCAGGCCGCTGTGGCTGGCCGGCAGCACGCGGTGGTCGGCCAGGCCGGGCAGCCGGGTTTCCCAGACCGCCACGGTGCCGTCGCTCAGGCCGTCGAAGTCGCCGAACCATTGGCCCAGGCCGACGGCGTGGCTGCCGGCGACCATGCCCACCTCGCGCCCCGGCGGCAGCGCGTGCAGGCCGCTGCGCAGCAGGGTGCCGCTGCGGCCCAGCCAGAAGCCCAGGTGGCGGCGCGCCATGCCGCGGGCGGCGCTGGAGCCGGCCAGCGGCGAACCCAGGCAGACGATGCGGCCGGGCGGCAGGCCGGCGTAGCTGGCCGCCGTTTCCAGCGCCACCAGGCCACCCAGGCTGTGGCCCACCAGGTGCACCGGGCCGGGCGACAGGGCCAGCAGCCGCGCCGCCAGCCGGTCCACCGAGGGCGCCGGGCCGTGAAGGAGGCTGGCGTAGTCGAACACCTCGGCGCGATAGCCGAAGCCGCGAAGCCGGCGCGCCAGCGGCCACAGCGTGAAGCCGCGCATCCAGACGCCGTGAAGCAGGATGACGCGGGGGCCGGTGGGTTCGCGCAAGGCGGGGCTCGGGCGGTGGCGAGGCTGGCAGTTTATGCCGGCGTGGTGGCCTTTTCGCGGCGCAGGGTGAACTCCAGGTCCACCACCCGCCCGACCGGGAAGGTGTGCTCGCCGACCTTCTCGAAACCGTGGCGGGCGTAGAAACGCTGCGCGCCGGGGTTCTGCGACCACACGCCGATCCAGATCGTGCGCGGGCCGTCGGCCTGCAGCCAGTCCATCGCGGCCTGGAACAGGCGCGCGCCCCAGCCGGCGTTCTGGTACTTCGCCAGCACGTAAAGGCGCTTGAGCTCGCCGTCTTCCGGGCGCACCGCCGGGTTCGGCAGGCCGCAGGGGCCGGCCGCGGCGTGGCCCACGGCGACGCCGTCGTCCTCGAGCAGCCACACCGCGTAACCCGGGGTTTCCAGGATCACGCGCTGGCGGTCGACGTCATAGGACTCGCGCAGGAAGGCCTCGAGGTCTTCCGGCGGGTACAGGTGCCCGAAGGCCTCGACGAAGGTCTGCTCGGCCAGCGCCGAGAGCAGCGCGGCATCCGCCGGCGTGGCGCGACGGATGGCCAGCGCCATGGCTCAGGCCTTGTCGGGCTTGGGCCGCACCGAGACGTGCACCTCGGCCAGCTGCGCGTCCGGCACCGGCGAGGGCGCGCCGGTCATCAGGCACTGCGCCGTGGTGGTCTTCGGGAAGGCGATCACGTCGCGGATGGACTCGGTGCCGGCCATCAGCGCGGCAATGCGGTCGATGCCGAAGGCGATGCCGCCGTGCGGCGGCGCGCCGTAGCGCAGCGCGTCGAGCAGGAAGCCGAACTTGGCCTCCGCCTCTTCCGTGCCGATGCCCAGCAGGTCGAACACCGCGCTCTGCATGTCGGGGCGGTGGATGCGGATGGAACCACCGCCGATCTCGTTGCCGTTGAGCACCATGTCGTAGCCGCGCGAAACGGCGATGCGGGCGTTGGCCTTGAGGTCGGCGATGTCGTCCACGGCCGGCGCGGTGAACGGGTGGTGCAGCGCCACGTAGCGCTGCTCTTCCTCGTCCCACTCGAACATCGGGAAGTCGGTGACCCACAGCGGCTTCCAGCCGTTCTGCACCAGGCCCATGTCCTTGCCGACCTTCAGGCGCAGCGCGCCCATGAAGTCGCTGACCGACTTGTAGGTGCCGGCGCCGAAGAAGGCCAGGTCGCCCTTGCGCAGGCCGATGGCCGCGACCAGCGCGTCGAACGCGGCCGGCTCGAAGAACTTCTGGATCGGCGAGCTGACCGCGCCGTCCTCGCCGAGCTTGATGTAGGCCAGGCCCTTGGCGCCGTACTTGGCGGCATAGGCGCCGTAGTCGTCGATGTGCTTGCGCGAGAAGCCGGCGCCGCCGGGCACGCGCAGCGCGGCCACGCGGCCGTCCGGGTTCGAGGCCCAGTCGGTGAAGACCTTGAACTGGCTGTCCTTCACCAGCTCCGCCACGTCCTGCAACTCGAGTTCGATGCGCAGGTCGGGCTTGTCGGAGCCGTAGCGGCGCATGGCCTCTTCGTAGGTCATGCGCGGGAACGGATCGGCCAGCTCGACGCCGATCACTTCCTTGAAGACCTCGCGGATCATGCCCTCGACGGCGTCCTGCACGTCGCGCTCGCGCACCCAGGCGAACTCCATGTCGAGCTGGGTGAATTCCAGCTGGCGGTCGGCGCGCAGGGCTTCGTCGCGGAAGCAGCGGGCGATCTGGTAGTAGCGGTCGAAGCCGGCCACCATCAGGATCTGCTTGAACAGCTGCGGCGACTGCGGCAGCGCGTAGAACTCGCCCGGGTGCATGCGCGCCGGCACCAGGAAGTCGCGCGCGCCCTCGGGCGTGGCCTTGGTGAGGATGGGCGTCTCGATGTCCTGGAAGCCGCGCGCGTCGAGCCAGCGGCGCAGCGCCTGCACCAGGCGGATGCGCGTGCGCATCATCTTCTGCATCTCGGGGCGGCGCAGGTCGAGGTAGCGGTACTTCAGGCGCACGTCCTCGCCCGCGTTCTCGTGGGCGTGGAAGGGCAGCGGCGCGGCCTTGTTGAGCAGCTCGATGCGGGTGGCCAGCACCTCGACCTTGCCGGTGCGGATCTTGTCGTTCACCGCATGGCGCGCGCGCACCACGCCGGTGATGCGCAGGCAGTCCTCGTAGCCCACGGCGGCGGCGGCCTTCACCACCTCGGCGTTGCCGGCGTCGTCGGACGGCTCGGCCACCACCTGGACGATGCCCTCGTGGTCGCGCAGGTCGATGAAGCAGAGGCCGCCGAGGTCGCGGGCGACGTCGGCCCAGCCGCAGAGGGTGACGGTCTGGCCGATCATGGACTCGTCCACGAGGCCGCAGAAATGGCTGCGCATGCTGGCTCCGGAATCAGGGGGGACGCGGCGGTCGCCGGGCGTCGGGAAAGCCCTTAATGGTAGGTCCTGGCGGCCCCCCGGGCAATTCAGGGCCGCGCCCGCCGGCTTCACCACGGCTTGCCGGGGCCGTCCTATAGTCGCCGCACGGACCACCACCGGAGGGGAACCATGATCCGCATCCTGCTGCTGCTCTGCCTGGCGGCCGGCGCCGCCGCCCTGCCCCAGCCCAGCCTGGCCCAGTCCCTGGGCGGCGAGAGGGCCTATGCCCCCGAAGACCTGCGCCAGCTGCGCGTGCCGGACCGGATCCGGGTGCTGGAGAAGGAATACCGCGAGCAGTCCAACGGCCGCAGCCTGCCGGACGACCAGCTCGAGTTCTACCTCGACCAGATCGAGTCCGGCTGGACCTTCAGCCGCATCAAGTCCGACATGGCCCGCTCCCTGGCCGGCGGCAACGGCAACCGCCCGCCGGGCGGCGGCTGGGGCCCGCCGGGCGACTGGCAGGCGCACTCGGTCATCTGTTCCAGCGTGCGGGACCGTTACGCCCAGTGCGCCACGCCCTTCCGCGGCCGGGCCAAGCTGGTGGAGAACCTCTCCAAGACCCGCTGCATCGAGAACCAGAACTGGGGCAGCCGCAAGGGCATGGTGTGGGTGGACAACGGCTGCCGCGGGCGCTTCTCCGAGGGACGCGGCTGGGGCCCGGAGGGCGGCTACAACGTGACCTGCAGCTCCACCAATGGCCGCTACACCACCTGCGCCTGGAACGCGAGCTACGGCGAACCCCGCCTGCAGCAGCGGCTGTCGAATTCGGCCTGCGACGAAGGCCGCGACTGGGGCTACCGCCGCGGCCAGCTCTGGGTGGACAACGGCTGCCGCGCCCGCTTCGGCGTGCGCTGAACCGCGCCCTCAGGGCGCCCCGCCCTCGCTGCCCCAGGGCGGCGGGGGCAGGTCCACCGGCCGGCTGAGGTCGAATTCCACCTGGAACAGCCGGCCGCCCGGCCGGGACAGTTCGTACAGGAAGCGCTCGCCGGGCTCGATTTCCATGGCCCAGGTGTTGCTGACCGAGGCCTTCATGCCCTCGCGGCCGAACATCGCCACCGATTCGGCGTCCACCGGGAAGGCCTGGCGGGTGGGCGTGCCCGGGTCGAGCGTGTCGCCGCCGTACATCGTCACCGCGTCGGGGCTGCCGTCGGCGTGGCGGTGGTCGTGCTTGAGCCGCAGGCCGGCGCCGGTGCGGGTGAGCACCCAGGTGCGGGAATGGTCGTCGCCGACGTGGAAGGGAATGCGCACTTCGCCCGGCCCGCACTCGCGCACGTGCATCACCAGGGCCTTGCCGGCGAAGACGTCGTTGCCGGGCTGGGCCGGTTCGTCCACCAGCACCTTGCCGGCGAAGACCTGGCCGCAGTGTCGGGCGATGCGCGCCAGGAAGGCGTCGGCGGGCGCGGTGGCCGCGGCCTGCGGCGTGGTGTCGCCGCCACCGGCGCAGGCCGCGAGGCAGAGCGTGGAAACGAGCAGTGGGAGGGCGAGCTTCGGCGTCTTCATGCCCCGAAGCTAACGCGCGCCGCGCGGGCGCGGCAAGCCGTCAGCCGGCGGGCTTGGTCTCGGCCGGCTTGCTGGCGGGCTCGGCGGCCTTGGGCTTGGCGTCGCTGCCGCCGTCGGCGAGGTTGCGCTTCTTGTCGCCGTCCTTCTTGAAGTCGGTTTCGTACCAGCCGCCGCCGGCCAGGCGGAAGCTGGGCGCGGTCACCTGGCGCCGCACCTGGGGCGCGCCGCAGGCCGGGCAGTCGGTGGGGTCGGCGTCGGAAAGCTTCTGCAGCCGGTCGAAGGCGTGTCCGCAGGCGCTGCATTCGAAGGCGTAGATGGGCATGGCGAAAATCCGGCGGGAAGTGGTGCGTGGGGCGGGAATGGGGTCGGGGCGGCCCGGCTTCAAGGCTCCGCCGCTTCGAGCAGCTGCAGCCATTCGGCCTCGAGGCCTTCCTTCTCGCGCGCCAGCTTCTCCTGGCGCTGGGCGAGCTGGGCGACCTCGATGCCGCCGTCGTTGCCGTACACGGCCGGGTCGGCCAGTTGGGACTCGACCTGGCCCAGCTCGGCCTCGAGTTCGGCCACCCGGGCCTCGACCTGGCGCAGGCGGCGCGCGGCCAGGTCCTGCTCGTGCTTGCTGCGCGCCGGCTTGACCGGCTTCGCGGGCGCCGGCGCGGGTTTCGCGGCGGCGGCGGGCTTGGCAGCGCGCGGTTCGTTGTTGCGGCTGCGCAGCCAGGCGGCGTATTCGTCCAGGTCGCCGTTGAATTCCTCGACCTTGCCGTCGGCCACGCGCCAGAAGGTTTCGCAGACCAGGCCGATCAGGTGGCGGTCGTGCGAGACCAGCACGATGGCGCCCGGGAAGTCGGCCAGCGCCTCGGCCAGCGCCTCGCGCATGTCCAGGTCGAGGTGGTTGGTGGGTTCGTCGAGCAGCAGCACGTTCGGCTCGAGGTAGGCGATCAGGCCCAGCGCCAGGCGCGCGCGCTCGCCGCCGGAGAAGCCGTCGACGTTTTCGAAGGCGCGGTCGCCGACGAAGTTCCAACGGCCCAGGTAGTTGCGCAGCTGCTGCTCGCCGGCGTTGGGCGCGATCTGCTTGAGGTGCCAGAGCGGGCTCTGGCCTTCGTGCAGGCTTTCGACGGTGTGCTGGGCGAAGTAGCCGATGCGCAGGTCGGGGTGCGCCACGCGCTCGCCGGCCAGCAGCGGAAGCTCGCCCACCAGCGTCTTCACCAGCGTGGACTTGCCGGCGCCGTTCGGGCCCAGCAGGCCGACGCGGTCGCCGGCCTCGAGGCCGAAGCCGACGTCGTGCAGGATGCGGGCGTCCGGCCCGTAGCCGGCGTCGACGTGGTTGAGGCGGATCAGCGAGTGCGGCAGGCGCGCCGGCTCGGCGAAGGCGATGCGGAAGGCGCGCTCGGCGCGCACGGCTTCGGTGCCCTGCAGCTTGGCCAGGCGCTTCATGCGGCTCTGGGCCTGGCGCGCCTTGCTGGCCTTGGCCTTGAAGCGGTCGATGAAGCTCTGCAGGTGGGCGCGCTCGGCCTGTTCCTTTTCGTGCGCGATCTGCTGCTGGCGCAGGTGCTCGGCGCGCTGGCGCTCGAAGCTGGTGTAGTCGCCGGTGTAGAGCTTGGCCTTGCCCTCGTGCAGGTGCAGGGTGTGGGTGCTCAGGCCGTCGAGGAACTCGCGGTCGTGCGAGATCATCAGCAGCGTGCCCGGGTACTTGAGCAGCCACTGCTCGAGCCACAGGACGGCGTCGAGGTCGAGGTGGTTGGTGGGCTCGTCGAGCAGCAGCAGGTCGGACGGCATCATCAGCGCCCGCGCCAGGTTCAGGCGCACGCGCCAGCCGCCGGAGAAGGCCGACACCGGCGTGGAATGCGTTTCCGGCGGGAAGCCCAGGCCGTGCAGAAGGCGGCCGGCGCGCGCGGTGGCGTCGTAGCCGTTGATTTCGGCGAGCTTCTGGTGCGCCTCGGCCACCGCGTCCCAGTCTTCGGCGGCGGTGGCGGCGGCCTCGGCCTGCAGCACGGCGTGCACCTCGGTGTCGCCCGAAAGCACGAAGTCGATGGCCGGGTCGGGCAACGAGGGGGTTTCCTGGGCCACGCTGGCGATGCGCACCTTGCCCGGCAGGTCGATGTCGCCCTGGTCGGCCTCGACTTCGCCCAGGATGGCGGCGAACAGGCTGGACTTGCCGCAGCCGTTGCGGCCGATGACGCCGACGCGCCAGCCCGCGTGCAGGGCGAGGTCCACCTGGGAAAGCAGCAGGCGTTCCCCGCGGCGCAGGGCGAAGTTGCGGAAGGCGATCATGACGAGGGGTCAACCGTGGGCCGTGTAGTCTAACAGGCCGGCCAGCCCCCCTCGGCCGCCCCTCCCCCGCCGGAGCGCCCATGCCCCATGACACGCCCCTGATTTCCCTGCTCGCGGTCGGCCTGGTGCTGGCCTTCGTCCTGGGCGCCCTCGCCCAGCGGCTGCGCCTTTCGCCCCTGGTGGGCTACCTGCTGGCCGGCGTGCTGGTGGGGCCGTTCACGCCCGGCTTCGTGGCGGACCCGGCGCTGGCGATGGAGCTTTCGGAAATCGGCGTGATCCTGCTGATGTTCGGCGTGGGCCTGCACTTCTCGGTCGAGGAGCTGATGGAGGTGAAGACCATCGCCATCCCGGGCGCCATCGCCCAGATCGCCGTGGCCACGGCGATGGGCTGGGGCCTGGCCTGGGTCCTGGGCTGGCCAGTGCTGCAGGGCCTGGTGTTCGGCCTGGCGCTGTCGGTGGCCAGCACGGTGGTGCTGCTGCGGGCGATGGAGGACCGGCGCCTGCTCGAAACCCGGCGTGGCCGCATCGCGGTGGGCTGGCTGATCGTCGAAGACCTGGTGATGGTGGTGGCGCTGGTGCTGCTGCCGGCGCTGGCCGACTCCATGGGCACCACCGGGGCGGGCGAGCGGGCCGGCGCGGGCTCGGTGCTGGGCTCGCTGGGCTGGACGCTGGTGAAGGTGAGCGCCTTCGTGGCGCTGATGCTGCTGGTGGGCAGGCGGGTGATCCCGTGGATGCTCGAGAAGGTCGCGGGATTGGGCTCGCGCGAGCTGTTCACGCTGTCGGTGCTGGCGATCGCGCTGGGCGTGGCCTTCGGCTCGGCCAAGCTGTTCGGGGTCTCGTTCGCGCTGGGCGCCTTCTTCGCCGGCATGCTGCTCAACGGCGACCTGAGCCACAAGGCCGCGTCCGATTCGCTGCCGCTGCGCGACGCGTTCGCGGTGCTGTTCTTCGTGTCGGTGGGCATGCTGTTCGACCCGATGATCCTGGTGCAGCAGCCGGTGGCGGTGGTGGCCACGTTCCTGATCATCACGGTGGGCAAGTCGCTGGCGGCCTACGTGATCGTGCGGGCGTTCGGGCACCCGAACGACACCGCGCTGACGATTTCGGCCAGCCTGGCGCAGATCGGCGAGTTCTCCTTCATCCTCGCAGGCCTGGGCGTGTCGCTGGCGATCCTGCCGGAGTCAGGCCGCGACCTGGTGCTGGCCGGCGCGCTGCTGTCGATCATCGCCAACCCGCTGATCTTCGCCCTGCTCGACGCCTGGCAGGCGCGGCGCATCGCCAGCGGAACCGTGGCGGCGGCCGCGCCCGAGCCGGCGCCCGGGCCGCCGCGGCCCACGGAGGGCCACGCCATCCTGGTGGGTTACGGCCGCGTCGGCCGCGAGCTGGCGCGGCTGCTGCGCGACCGCGGCGTGCCGGTGCTGGTGGTGGACGCCGACGCCGACCGCGTGGACGAAGCGCGCAACGCCGGCTTCCCGGCGGTGAAGGGCCATGCCGCCGCGCCCAACGTGCTGGACGAAACCCATCCGGCCGGCGCCGCCATCGGCGTGCTGGCCGTGCCGCAGCCGCTGGAGGCCGGCGAGGTCATTGCCCGCCTGCGCGCCGCCAACCCGCAACTGGTGCTGCTGGCCCGCGCCCACAGCGAGGCCGAGGTGCGGCACCTGCTCGCCCACGGCGCCGACGGCGCGGTGCTGGCCGAGAAGGAGCTGGCGCACAGCATGGCCGAGATGGCGATGTCGGCGCCGCCCTTCCGAAAACCCCGACGGTCCGGCGAGAACCTGGCATGAACCTGATCACCACTCTGCTGCTCGCCGCTGCGGGCGCCGCCGCGCCGCCCACCGAGGTGGCGGTGCTTTCCACCCTGCACGGACTTCACGCAGAGGTGCCTGGCTATGGCGACGCGGCCCTGGCAGACGCGATCCGGGACCTTTCGCCCGATGTGCTCTGCCTGGAGGTTTCTCCCGAGGCACTGGCCGAACGCCGGGCCGAGAAAGTGAAGGTGGAATACCCGGCTGTCGTCTATCCCCTGCTCGACCGGGAGCGCTACGACACCTGCACGCTGGAACCGGAGCGCGAGGCGGCGCAGGCGATCATCGGGCCCTACGTCGCCGCCAATCAGGCGTTCTCGGACGGATCGCCTGACGCAGCCAAGGCCTTTTCGGGCTACGGCGAAGCGATGTACGCGCTGCTCAAGCACCACTGGCGTGACGCCGCCAGCGTCAACGACGCCACCACCGACCAGATGATGCAGGGCAAGCACGCGATCCAAGAGGCGTTGATCGGCCCGGGCGAAGCCGCCGGCTGGGCGGCCTGGAACCGCCACTTTTCCGAGCGCGTGCGGGAAGCCGCGGCGAAGCATCCCGGGAAGCGCATCGTGGCGCTGGTCGGCGCCGAGCATGGCTACTGGCTGCGCCGCGACCTTGCCAGCACCCCCGGCATCACCCTCCTCGACACCGCTTCCCTCCTGCGTCGCGTCGAAAATGGGGTTAGAGAACATTAGCGTTCAAAAAATCTGCTCCCTGGTCCCATTTTCTAGAAGAGTTCGCCCTGGTGGGTCGCGGGCGCGATGGACGCGGACTGGGCGATTGAACCGCCGCGGCGGCGGGGCTGGCGGGCGCGGCTGCCATGTTTTTCGAAGACGCGGCGGCTTTCTTCACGCTCGACGTAGGCGCGTTTCCAGGCGGTGAGTCTGGCGCGGGCCTCGCGGGCGGCCTGTTCGTGGTCGCGCACGGGCAGCGGGTAGGTCTCGCCCAGGCGCAGGCCGGCGGCGCGCTGCTGCGCGGTGCCCATCAGCCACGGGGTGTGGATCCAGTCGTCGGGTACGCCGGCGAGTTCGGGCAGCCAGCGGCGGATGAATTCGCCGCGCCGGTCCTGGTCCTGGCTCTGCTTCACCGGGTTGTACATGCGCGGGATGTTGATGCCGGTGACGCCGGCCTGCATCTGCACCTGCGGGTAGTGGATGCCCGGTTCGTAATCGGTGAACCACGCGGCCAGCTGGCGCGCGGGCTCGGGCCAGTGCAACCACAGGTGGTAGCTGGCGATCGAGACCAGCATGGCGCGCATGCGGAAGTTGAGCCAGCCGGTCTGCTGCAGCGAACGCAGGCAGGCATCGACGAAGGGCCAGCCGGTTTCGGCACGGCGCCAGGCCTCGAACCATTCGCGGTTGAAGTCGCCTTCGCGCAGGCCGTCGAAGCCGCGGTGGACGTTGCGGAATTCGATCTCCGGCTCGCTCTCGAGCTTCTGCATGAAGTGGCAGTGCCAGTGCAGGCGCTTTTCCAGCGAGGCCAGGTCGCGGGCCGGCACCGGGGCGCCGGCTTCGCGAGCGGCGCGCACGGCGTGCACCACCTCGCGCAGCGAGAGCGTGCCGGTGGCCAGGGCGACCGAAAAGCGCGAACAGCGTGTCTCCGCCGACAGCGGGCTACTCATGCCTCGCATATAGCCGGCGCCGCGGCCGGCGAGGAAGGTCTGCAGGGCGCGCTCGCCGCGACGGCGGCCGCCGCGTTGGCGGCCCGGGCAGGGGTCGGGTTCCAGACCGAGCTCGCCTGCCGTGGGGATGGCGCCGGGGTCGATGCCAGGCACGGGTGCCAGCGCCGGCTCGGACAGGGGCGCGGGCGCCAGACGCGCCTCCCACTGCGAGGCCCAGCGGTTGCGGCTGCGCAGGCGCCGAACCACGCCGCCGCTGGGCGTTTCATGCCAGGGAATGCCGTGGCCGCGGGCCCAGGCGGCCACCGCGCGGTCGCGGGCGTAGGTCCAGCCGTTGCCGGTTTCCTCGTGCGACCACAGGGCGGCGATGCCGTGTTCGCGGCGCAGCGCCTCGAAGATGTCCAGGACATCGCCGCGGCGCACGACCAGCGGCTGGCCCAGCCGGGCCAGGTCCTCGCGCAGGTCGCGCAGGCCGTCGGCCACCGCCTCCCACTGGCGTCCGCTGGCGTCGGGCTGGGTCCAGTACGCCGGTTCGGCGACGTAAAGCGGCAGCACCGGACCGCGCGCCGCGGCTTCCACCAGCGGCGCGTGGTCGCGGGTGCGCAGGTCACGCTTGAACCAGACGAGGTGGACAGGCATCCACCAAGCGTGCCCGGGTGGCCGTGAACCCCTTGTGGGAGGGCCTTCAGGCCCGAAGCTTTTCGGCGAAGAGCTTCGGGCCTGAAGGCCCTCCTACAGGGGCGGAAAGGGTCAGGCGCGCTGGAAGACCAGCGTGCCGCCCTGCGCGCCCACGTGCACCGTGTCGCCCTGGCCGAACTCGCCGGCCAGGATCTTCTGGGCCAGCGGGTTCTCCAGCTGCTGCTGGATGGCGCGCTTGAGCGGACGGGCGCCGTACACCGGGTCGAAGCCCACGTTGCCCAGCAGCGCCAGCGCGTCGTTGCTGATCTCCAGCTTGATCTGGCGCTCGGCCAGCCGCTTGGAGAGGTAGGCGGTCTGGATGCGGGCGATGGCCTGGATCTGGTCGCGGCCCAGCGGGTGGAAGACCACGATCTCGTCGAGGCGGTTGATGAACTCCGGGCGGAAGTGCGTCTGCACCACGCCCATCACCGCCGCCTTCATCTGCACGTAGGCCGCGTCGCCCTCGCCGCTGAGCTCCTGGATGTGCTGGCTGCCCAGGTTCGAGGTCATCACGATGACGGTGTTGCGGAAGTCCACCGTGCGGCCCTGGCCGTCGGTGAGGCGGCCGTCGTCGAGCACCTGCAGCAGCACGTTGAACACGTCCGGGTGCGCCTTCTCGACCTCGTCGAGCAGCAGCACGCTGTAGGGCCGGCGCCGCACCGCCTCGGTGAGGTAGCCGCCCTCCTCATAGCCCACGTAACCCGGGGGCGCGCCGATGAGCCGCGCCACGGAGTGCTTCTCCATGAACTCGCTCATGTCGATGCGCACCATGGCGTCTTCGGTGTCGAACAGGAAGCCGGCCAGCGCCTTGCACAGCTCGGTCTTGCCCACGCCGGTGGGGCCCAGGAACAGGAAGGAGCCGTTCGGCCGGTTCGGGTCGGACAGGCCGGCGCGCGAGCGGCGGATGGCGTCGGACACGGCCTTCACCGCCTCGTGCTGGCCCACCACGCGGCCGTGCAGCGCGTCTTCCATCTTCAGCAGCTTCTCGCGCTCGCCCTCGAGCATCTTGCTCACCGGGATACCGGTCCAGCGCGACACCACCTCGGCGATCTCCTCGGCCGTCACCTTGTCCTGCAGCAGCTGGAAGCCCTTGGTTTCCACTTCCTGCGCCGCGGCCAGCTGCTTTTCCAGCTCCGGGATGCGGCCGTACTGGATCTCGCTGGCCTTGGCGAAGTCCTGGCGACGGTGCGCCGCCTCGAGCTCCAGGCGCGCCTGCTCCAGCTGTTCCTTCACCTTGGTGGCACCGGTGAGTGTGGCCTTCTCGGCCTTCCAGATCTCCAGCAGGTCGTTGAACTCGCGCTCGAGCGTGGCGATCTCGGCCTCGAGATCCGCCAGGCGCTGCTGCGATTCCTTGTCCTTCTCCTTCTTCAGCGCCTCGCGCTGGATCTTGAGCTGGATCAGGCGGCGCTCCTTGCGGTCCATCTCCTCCGGCTTGGAGTCGATCTCCATGCGGATGCGCGAGGCCGCCTCGTCCATCAGGTCGATGGCCTTGTCCGGCAGCTGGCGGTCGGCGATGTAGCGGTGGGACAGCGTGGCCGCGGCGACGATCGCCGGATCGGTGATCTCCACGCCGTGGTGCACGGCGTAGCGCTCCTTCAGGCCGCGCAGGATGGCGATGGTGTCCTCCACCGACGGCTCGCCCACGAACACTTTCTGGAAGCGGCGCTCCAGCGCGGCGTCCTTCTCCACGTACTTGCGGTATTCGTCCAGCGTGGTGGCGCCGATGCAGTGCAGCTCGCCGCGCGCCAGCGCCGGCTTGAGCATGTTGCCCGCGTCCATGGCGCCCTCGGCCTTGCCGGCGCCCACCATGGTGTGCAGCTCGTCGATGAACAGGATGACCTGGCCTTCCTGCTTGGACAGGTCGTTGAGCACGCCCTTGAGCCGCTCCTCGAACTCGCCGCGGAACTTGGCGCCGGCGATCAGCGCGCCCATGTCGAGCGAGAGCACGCGCTTGCCGCGCAGGCCCTCGGGCACTTCGCCGTTGACGATGCGCTGGGCCAGGCCTTCGACGATCGCGGTCTTGCCCACGCCGGGCTCGCCGATCAGCACGGGGTTGTTCTTGGTGCGCCGCT
>NZ_JAYSEG010000041.1:18601-22853 GCF_041913985.1 Arenimonas sp. | reverse complement strand
GCTTACTTGATGATCTTGGCAACCACGCCGGCGCCGACGGTGCGGCCACCCTCGCGGATCGCGAAGCGCAGGCCCTCGTCCATCGCGATCGGCGCGATCAGGGTCACCACCATCTTCACGTTGTCGCCCGGCATCACCATCTCCACGCCTTCCGGCAGCTGGCAGGCGCCAGTCACGTCGGTCGTGCGGAAGTAGAACTGCGGACGGTAGCCCTTGAAGAACGGGGTGTGGCGGCCGCCCTCGTCCTTCGACAGCACGTACACCTCCGCCTCGAACTCGGTGTGCGGGGTGATCGAACCCGGCTTGCACAGCACCTGGCCGCGCTCCACTTCGTCACGCTTCGTGCCGCGCAGCAGCAGGCCCGCGTTGTCGCCCGCCTGGCCCTGGTCCAGCAGCTTGCGGAACATCTCAACGCCGGTGACCGTCGTCTTGACCGTCGGACGGATGCCCACGATCTCGATTTCGTCGCCCACCTTGATGATGCCGCGCTCGATGCGGCCCGTCACCACCGTGCCACGGCCCGAGATCGAGAACACGTCCTCGACCGGCATCAGGAACGGCTTGTCGATGTCACGCTGCGGCTCCGGGATCCAGGTGTCCAGCGCGTCCACCAGCTTGATGATCGACGGCACGCCGATCTCCGACTGGTCGCCTTCCAGCGCCGAGCGCGCCGAACCCTTGATGATCGGGGTGTCGTCGCCCGGGAAGTCGTACTTGCTCAGCAGCTCGCGGATTTCCATCTCGACCAGCTCGAGCAGCTCGGCGTCGTCGACCAGGTCGGCCTTGTTCATGTACACCACGATGTACGGAACGCCCACCTGGCGAGCCAGCAGGATGTGCTCGCGCGTCTGCGGCATCGGGCCGTCAGCGGCCGAGCACACCAGGATCGCGCCGTCCATCTGCGCCGCACCCGTGATCATGTTCTTCACGTAGTCGGCGTGGCCCGGGCAGTCCACGTGCGCGTAGTGACGGGTCGGCGACTCGTACTCCACGTGCGCGGTCGAAATCGTGATGCCGCGAGCCTTCTCTTCCGGCGCCGCGTCGATCGCGTCGTACGCCTTGAACTCGCCACCGAAACGCTCCGCGCCAACCTTCGTCAGCGCCGCCGTCAGCGTCGTCTTGCCGTGGTCAACGTGACCGATGGTGCCCACGTTCACGTGCGGCTTCTTGCGCTCGAACTTTTCCTTGGACATTAGCGTTTACCCGGTGGAGTCAAGGTTTGTCTTCGTCCGGACCCGCGCGGTGCGGGACCGGGGTGGTGGTGCTCATGACTGGAATCGAACCAGCGACCTCTTCCTTACCAAGGAAGTGCTCTACCGACTGAGCTACATGAGCGAATCTTGGGTCTTGCGGTGGAACTTCAATCCAATGGAGCGGGAGACGGGAATCGAACCCGCATGATCAGCTTGGAAGGCTGAGGTTCTACCATTGAACTACTCCCGCCCTGCTGGACCGGTGCCGACTGGTCCTGCCGAGCTGGTGGAGGGAGGTGGATTCGAACCACCGAAGGCGTGAGCCAGCAGATTTACAGTCTGCCCCCGTTGGCCGCTTGGGTATCCCTCCGTCAGGGAGCCCGTAATTTTCACGGCACCCGCCCTAATTGTCAACGCCTTCCGGACAATATTTTTCCCGGGGCTCAGACGTTGAAGCGGAAATGCAGCACGTCGCCTTCCTGGACCAC
The DNA here is from genome assembly GCF_041913985.1 of Arenimonas sp. Taxonomy (GTDB): domain Bacteria; phylum Pseudomonadota; class Gammaproteobacteria; order Xanthomonadales; family Xanthomonadaceae; genus Arenimonas. The sequence continues at coordinate 21,172 of NZ_JAYSEG010000041.1, read as the reverse complement.
GTATTCCTTGCCCTCCAGGCGCAGGCGCCCGGCGTCGCGGGCGCCGGATTCGCCCTTGTACTTGATGAAATCGTCGAAGGCGATGGTTTCGGCGCGGATGAAGCCCTTCTCGAAGTCGGTGTGGATCACGGCCGCGGCCTGGGGCGCGGTGGCGCCCTTGTGCACCTGCCAGGCCCGGACTTCCTTCACGCCGGCCGTGAAGTAGGTCTGCATGCCCAGCAGGGCGTAGCCGGCGCGGATCACGCGGTTCAGGCCGGGCTCGTCCAGGCCCATGGTGGCCAGGAACTCGGCCCGGTCGGCGTCCTCGAGCTGGGCCAGCTCCTCCTCGATGGCGGCGCAGACGGGCACCACCTGGGCGCCCTCCTTCACGGCCCGGGCCCGGACGGCGTCCAGATGCGGGTTGTTCTCGAAGCCGTCCTCGAGCACGTTGGCCACGTACATCACCGGCTTGAGGGTCAGCAGGAACAGGTCGCGGACGACCGCCCTGTCCTCGGCCGACAGGCCCAGGGCCCGGGCCGGGGTGCCGTCGTCGAGGCCGGCGCGCAGGCGCGCCAGGACCTCCTTGCGGGCGATGGCGTCCTTGTTGCCGGTCTTGGCCTCGCGCTCGGCGCGGTTCAGGGCCTTTTCGACCGAATCCAGGTCGGCCAGGGCCAGCTCGGTGTCGATGGTCTCGATGTCCGAGATCGGGTCCACCTTGCCGGCCACGTGCACGATGTCGGTGTGCTCGAAGCAGCGCACCACGTGCGCGATGGCGTCCACCTCGCGGATGTGCGCCAGGAACTTGTTGCCCAGGCCCTCGCCCTTGGACGCGCCGGCGACCAGGCCGGCGATGTCCACGAACTCGAACGAAGTCGGGATGACCTTCTGCGGCTTGACGATCTCGGCCAGCTGGTTCAGGCGCGGGTCCGGCACCGGCACCACGCCCGTGTTGGGCTCGATGGTGCAGAAGGGGAAATTGGCGGCGGCGATGCCGGCCTTGGTCAGCGCGTTGAACAGGGTGGACTTGCCGACGTTGGGCAGGCCGACGATGCCGCATTTGATACCCATGGTGGGGTCTTCTTCCTCAGGATTTGGGGGTGTGCAGGCGCTTCATCGCCTCGGGGAACTCGCCGGCGACCGCCAGCGGCAGGACCGCCAGGGCGTCGTCGATGGCCCGGAGGATGGCGGCCTCGTCGTCCTTCCCGGGCCGGCCAAGCACCCAGGGGGTGACCTTGTCCTTGTGGCCGGGGTGGCCGATGCCGATGCGCAGGCGGTGGAACTTGCCGTGGCCCAGGTGCTGGATGGTGTCGCGCAGGCCGTTCTGGCCGCCGTGGCCGCCGTCGAACTTCAGGCGGGCGGTGCCAGGCGACAGGTCGAGCTCGTCGTGGGCCAGCAGGGCCTGCCCGGGCTCGATCTTCCAGTAACGCAGGGCCGCCGCCACGGAGCGCCCGGAGGCGTTCATGAAGGTGGCCGGCTTGAGCAACCAGAGCGACTGCCCGCCCAGCTCGACCTTGGCGGTCTCGCCGTGCAGCTTCGACTCCAGGCCGAAGCGCGCGCCGGCCTTTTCGGCCAGGGCGTCAAGAAACCAGAACCCGGCGTTGTGCCGGGTTCGGGCGTGTTCGGCACCGGGATTGCCCAGGCCGACGATGAGGCGGAGACCAGCCACGTCGGAAGCGTTCGGATGCCGTCCCGGCCGGGGCCGGGACGGCAGGCCGGATTACTTCTTCTTCGGCGCCGCCGGGGCGGCGTCCGGCTTGGTGACCTTCGCAGCCGGGACCTCGGCGGAGGTTGGCGCGGCGGTTTCCTCGGCCTCGACGCGGGCGTGCTTGGCGATCACGATCGCCAGGTCATGCTCCTTGCCGTGGGCCAGGGCCGGGATGGTGACGCCCTTGGGCAGCTTGACCTGCGACAGATGCATGATGTCGCCGACCGCCAAGGCCGACAGGTCGACCTCGATGAACTCCGGCAGGTCCTTCGGCAGGCAGCTGACTTCGACTTCGTTGAGCTCGTGGGTGACCACGACGCCCGCCGACTTGCCGGCCGGGGAGATTTCCTGGTTCACGAAGTGCAGCGGCACCTTGGCGCGCAGGGCTTCGTTCTCGCTCACGCGCAGGAAGTCCAGGTGCAGGATCTGCTGCTTGAACGGGTGGCGCTGCATGTCGCGCAGGAGGACCTTCTGCACCTTGCCGTCGACGCTCATGTCCAGGATGGCCGAGTAGAACCACTCGTTCTGGCTGGCGAGCCAGAGGTGGTTGTGCTCGATCTGGATGCTCTGCGGGTCCTGGTGGCCGCCGTAGACGATGGCGGGGACCTGGCCGCTGCGACGGAGGCGGCGGCTCGCACCCTTGCCCTCGTCCTTGCGGCCGGTGGCCGTGATGTTGTGGTTGGTAGCCATGTTGATGTTGCCTTCTTCAAGTGTGATGCGCCTTGCGGCGCTTTCCGCGCGGCCCGCGACCAGGCCCCGCGCCGTTCCCGTTCCGGGAATCGGGGGTCGGGGCCCCGCGGGGCCGCTACCCGCTTCCCCCCCCGGGGTGAAAACCCCGAAAGCGCACAAAACCCCTCCCCCAAGGCGGATCGGGGGGTTGGTTGGGG
>NZ_JAYSEG010000041.1:0-18591 GCF_041913985.1 Arenimonas sp. | reverse complement strand
TGGGCCCGGGCGCCCCCCCCCCGCCCCCCCGCGCGGGGCCCGGGGGGGGGGGGGGGGGCGCCGGGGGGGGCGCCCCCCCCCCCCCCCCCCGCCGGGGGTCAATCCACGTACAGCGAACTCACCGACTCGCCAAAGGCGATGCGGCGGATGGTTTCGGCCAGCAGCTCGGCGACGCTGAGCTGGCGGATGCGCGGGCAAGCCCGGGCGGCTTCCGAAAGCGGGATGGTGTCGGTCACCACCAGTTCGTCGAGCTGCGAATTCGAAACGTTGGCGATGGCCGCGCCCGACAGCACCGGGTGGGTGCAGTAGGCCACGACCTTCTTCGCGCCGTTGGCCTTCAGGGCCGCGGCGGCGGCGCAGAGCGTGCCGGCGGTGTCGACGATGTCGTCCACCAGCACGCAGGTCTTGCCCGACACGTCGCCGATGATGTTCATCACGGTGGCGACGTTGGCCTTCGGGCGGCGCTTGTCGATGATGGCCAGGTCGGCGTCGTCGAGGCGCTTGGCGATGGCGCGCGCGCGCACCACGCCGCCGACGTCCGGCGAGACCACCACCAGGTTGTCGGTGCCCAGCGTGCGCCAGATGTCGGCCAGCAGCAGCGGCGAGGCATAGACGTTGTCGACCGGGATGTCGAAGAAACCCTGGATCTGGTCGGCGTGCAGGTCCACCGTGAGCACGCGGTCGGTGCCGACGGCGGTGAACATCTTGGCGGCCACCTTGGCCGTGATCGGCACGCGCGCCGAGCGCATGCGGCGGTCCTGGCGGGCGTAGCCGAAGTACGGCACCACCGCGGTGACGCTGGCCACCGAGGCGCGCTTGAGCGCGTCGATCAGCACCAGCAGTTCCATGAAGTTCTCGGCGGTCGGCGCGCAGGTGGACTGGATGACGAACACCTCCTGCCGGCGCACGTTCTCCTCGATCTCGACCTGCACCTCGCCGTCCGAGAACTGCCCCACCTGGGCCTTGCCCAACGGGATGCCCAACTGGCGGCAGACGGCCAGTGCCAGCGGCCGGTTGGCGTTGCCGGTGAAAACGAGCAGGTTCTGCTTGCTCATGCTGGTGCCTTCCGCGAAGGGTTGGGTGGACGGGTGGCGCGACCGGGATGGCTGGGGCGGTAGGATTCGAACCTACGAAATGCCGGGATCAAAACCCGGTGCCTTAGGCCACTTGGCGACGCCCCACCGCTGGAACTACCCGTTTCCGGCCCGGCCCGCGGACAGCGCCCGGTGCAGCGGCGACACGTCCACGCCCGTCGCCACCCAGGCGCGCAGGCCCGGGGGCAGGCGCGCCAGCGCGGCTTCGGCCTCGGCGCGCGCGCCGAAGCGCGCGAAGCAGCCGCCGCCGGTCCCGGTCAGGGCCGCCGGACCGAGCTGCGCCAGGGCGTCCAGTGCCGCCGAAACGACTTTGGAACGCGAACGCAGCACCGGCTCGAAGGCATTGCCGAGCGCAGAGCCAGAAACGAAGTCCGATATTGTCGCCGCGGGCGCATCCCGGGTCAAATCAGGCGCTTGGAAAAGTTCGGCGGTGGGCACCGAAACCCCGGTGTCCACCACCAGGTAGGCGGCCGGCGCCAGGGCCAGCGGGCTGAGCACCTCGCCCACCCCGTCCGCCCAGGCGCTGCGGCCGCGCACGAACACCGGCACGTCGGCCCCCAGGGCCAGGCCCAGGGCCGCCAGGCGGTCCTCGCCCAGGTTCGTGCCCCAGAGCGCGTCCAGCGCCACCAGCACGGTGGCCGCGTCGGAAGATCCGCCGCCGAAGCCGCCGCCGAGCGGAATCCTTTTTTCAACGACGATATCGGCGCCTTTGTTGGTTTTCGATTCCGTTTGAAGGAGTTTTGCCGCCCTGATCACCAGGTCCTCGGCCTCGGGCACGGCATAACCCTCGGCGCCCTGGCGGCGGATGACGCCGTCGTCGCGCACCCGCAGGCGCACGGTGTCGCCCCAGTCCAGCAGTTGGAACACCGTCTGCAGCTGGTGGTAGCCGTCCGGCCGGCGGCCGGTGATGCGCAGGAACAGGTTGAGCTTGGCCGGTGCCGGCCAGGCCGACCAACCGCCCTGCCCGCCCGGGTTCACGGCTGGCCCCAGCTTTCCACCACCAGGCGGACCGTGGCGCCCTCGCGCGAGGCGAAGACCCGGCGCGGCCGCGGCGACTCACCCGGCAGCCAGTCCCGGTACTCCACCGTCCAGCCCTGCTGGACGATCAGCGCCGGTAGGCCCTCCGGCCCGAACTCGATGCGGGCCGGCCCGGGCGCCCTGGCGCCGCGCGCCCAGTCGGCCAGGGACGCCACCGGGATGTCCCAGCCGGTGGCCTCGGCCAGCAGCGCCTCGGCATCGGGGCCCTCGCGGGTACCGCCCTCCAGGCCCTCCAGCCGCACCTGGCCGGCGCGGCTGACCAGCCGCCAGCTCTTGCGGGTGACCGGCGCGGCCAGCTGGATGTCGTAGCCGTCGGCCTGCTGGCGCCAGTCGAGGCGGCCGCTGCCGCCTTCGCCGCCGGCGCTCACCGCCAGCCGGCCGGTCAGGTGCCAGGCACTTTCCTCGCGCAGCTGGGACTCGCGGGCCGACTGCGCGGCCAGCAGGCCGGCGTCGCCGCCGGTGCGCACCGGCACGGGGGCGCAGGCAGCCAGCAACAGGGCCAGCAGGCCGAGGGAAAGGCGACGCATCATGGTCCGTGGGTCTCCAGGGCGAGTTTCAGCGCGGCATTGTCCGGATCCAGGCGCAGCCCTGCACGCCAGGCCTCGCGCGCCTCGGCCTTCCGGCCCACCTGCCACAGGGCTTCGCCCAGATGCGCGGCGATCTCGGGGTCGCGCTGCCGGGCCCAGGCGCGCTCGAGCAACTCCACCGCGCTGGCGTGCCGCCCCAGCTTCAGGTGCACCCAGCCGATGCTGTCGAGGATGGCGGCGGATTCCGGCGCGAGCGCCAGCGCCCGCTCAAGGTACGGCAGGGCCTCGCGATAGCGCTGGCGGTGTTCGGCCAGCGCGTAGCCGTAGGCATTCAGGGCCTGGGCGCTGTCCGGGTCCTCGTCGAGGATGCGCTGCAGGTCGGCCAGGGCCGGCCCGATGCGCCCGGCGCGCTCGTGCAGCATGGCGCGGCCGTAGAGCAGCGCGGGGTCGTCCTCGAACACTTCCAGTGCCCGGCCGAAGGTGGCCAGCGCCTCGTCGCCGCGTTCGCGGCGCTCGAGCAGTTCGGCTTCGAGCAGGTAGCTGTCGCGCACGAACTCGCCGTCGGCGGCCTGGTCCACCTGCAGTTCGTGCAGGGTGGCCAGGGCCTGGTCCAGCCGGCCCAGGCGGCCGCGCGCGCCGGCGAGCCGCAGCGTGGCCTGGTCGTGGCCGGGGCCGCGCGGCACGCTGGCGTACCACTGCTCGGCCTCGCCCCAACGCATCAGCGCCTCGGCCAGGTGGCCCAGCAGCAGGCGGCGCTCGGGCGATGGCGACGGCGCGGCGGTCTCGAGGTACAGCGCCGCCAGCGCCGGCCGGTCGTTGGCGGCCAGCAGCCAGCGCGCGCGCTGGCGCAGGCTCGACTCGTCCTGCGGGCCGGCGGCCAGGGTGGCGGCAGCCAGCAGCGGCTCGCCCAGCAGGCCGTATTCGCGCGCGGCGGCACGACGCAGCTCCGGCGCCAGCCCGGCCGGCGGGCCCAGGGCGGTGAGGTGGCCACGCGCGGCGTCGTCCAGGCCGCGTTCGCGCAGGCGGGAAGCCTGCAGAAGGTGGGCGCGCGGGTCATCGGGGAAGCGCTCCAGGCCGCGCACCACCAGTTGTTCCGACAGCACCGGGTCTTCCAGCCGGCGGGCCAGCCCGGCCATCGCCAGCCAGCCGCCGAAGCTGGGCGGCAACCGGTCGGTTTCATACAGACCGCGCATCACGGCGCGCGCGGTGATGGCGGCGTCGCCGCGGGCGTCGCCGAGCGCGGAAAGCAGCACCGGCAGGCCATCGGCGGCCGGCAGGGCCATCAGGGCACCGGCCTCGTCCAGGGCCGCCTCGGGGTGCCCCTGCTCGAGCGCGAAGGAAATGGCGGCGGCGCGCACGGCCAGTGAGTCGGGCGCGAGCTCGCGCCAGCGGTCGATCGCCTCGGCCACCGGCGCCCCGGGGCCGGCCAGCAGCGAGATGCGGGCGGCCCGCTCGGCCAGGCCCGGGTCGCGCGAACTGCGCGCGGCCTCGAGGTAATGCTCGGCCGCCAGCGCCAGGTCGCCCTGTTGCAGGGCGAACTCGCCGGCCATCACCTCGCCCACCGGGCCTTCGCCGCGGGCGGCGGCGGGTCCGGCCAGGGCCAGTGCCAGCAGCAGGGCGGCGGGTGCGGAGGATTTGCTCCAGATCATGGGGTTTTCGCGGCCTGGGGCTAGAATGAGCGCCGGAATCCACCAAGAGCCCAGCCCGCCGAAGCTTAGCGCAACGCGTGCCGCCAAAGTCCCCAGCCATGCCCCTGCTAGCCCTAGGACTCAACCACCAGACCGCCCCGCTCGCCCTGCGCGAGCGCGTCGCGCTGGACGCGGGCCAGCTGCCGGCGGCGCTGGCCGGCCTGGGCGAGGTGCCGGGCGTGGAGGAAGCCGCCGTGCTTTCGACCTGCAACCGCACCGAGGTCTATGCCCAGGTGGCGGAAGGCCGCGAGGGCGCGGTGGCGGAATGGCTGGCGCGGCACCACGGCCTGGCGCCCGAGGCGCTGGGCGACTACCTCTACGAACACCGCGACGAGGACGCCGTGCGGCACCTCTTCCGCGTCGCCACCGGCCTCGATTCGCTGGTGCTGGGCGAACCGCAGATCCTCGGCCAGGTGAAGGAAGCCTGGCAGGCCGCGCGCAGCCAGCAGCGCCTGCGCACCCCGCTCGACCGCCTGTTCCAGCAGAGCTTCCAGGTCGCCAAGCGCGTGCGCACCGACACCCGCATCGGCGCCCACCCGGTGTCGGTGGCCTACGCCGCGGTGCGGCTGGCGCGCCAGGTGTTCAGCGAACTCGACCGCGCCACCGTGCTGCTGGTCGGCGCGGGCGACACCATCGAACTGGCCGCGCGCCACCTGGTGGATGCGAAGGCCAAGCGCCTGCTGGTGGCCAACCGCACGCTCGAACACGCGCAGACGCTCGCCAGCCGCCACGGCGGCTATGCCCTGCCACTGTCGGAGCTGGAGCGGCACCTGCCCGAAGCCGACATCGTCATCACCGCCACCGCCAGCCGCGAACCGGTGCTGCGCCGCGCCGCGGTGGAATCGGCGCTCAAGGCGCGCAGGCACCGCCCGATCTTCATGCTCGACCTGGCCGTGCCGCGCGACATCGAAGCCAGCGTGGCGGAACTGTCCGACGTCTACCTCTACACCGTGGACGACCTGGAGCAGGTGATCGAGGAAAACCGCGCTTCCCGCCGCGAGGCCGCCGAACAGGCGCAGGCCATCATCGACCTGCAGGTGGAGCACTTCATGGCCTGGTGGCGCGCCCAGGGCCGCCAGGACGCGCTGCGCACCCTGCGCAGCCGCGGCGAGGCCGCGCGCGAGGAAGCGCTGGCGCGCGCCCGCGAACAGCTGGCCGCCGGCAAGCCCGCCGACGAAGTGCTGGCGCTGCTGGCGCACCAGCTCACCAACAAGCTGCTGCACGGCCCCAGCGCCGCGCTGCGCCAGGCCGCGCTCGACGGCGACCTCGACCTGCTGCGCGCCGCCTCGCGCCTCTACGACGACCGCGATGACGCCCAGCCTGCGCCGTAAGCTCGAGGCCCTGGCCGAACGCCACGAGGAAGTCGGCCGCCTGCTATCGGACCCGGCCGTGCTGGCCGACAACCCGCGCTTCCGCGCGCTGTCGAAGGAATACGCCCAGCTCGAGCCGGTCGCCGCCGGCCTGGCGTCGTGGGCGCAGGCCCAGCGCGACCTGCAGGCCGCCGAGGCCATGCGCGCCGACCCCGAGCTGCGCGAGCTGGCCGAGGAGGAAATCCCCGCGGCCCAGCAGCGCCTGGCCACGCTCGACGAGGAGCTGGCCCTGCTGCTGGTGCCCAAGGACCCCCGCGACGAAGCCAACCTGTTCCTCGAAGTGCGCGCCGGCACCGGCGGCGACGAGGCGGCCATCTTCGCCGGCGACCTGTTCCGCATGTACGCGCGCTACTCCGAGCGCCGGCGCTGGAACGTGGAAATCGTCTCCGCCAGCGAGGGCGAACACGGCGGTTACAAGGAAATCGTCGCGCGCATCGAGGGCAAGGGCGCCTATTCGCGCCTGAAGTTCGAATCGGGCACGCACCGCGTGCAGCGCGTGCCGGCCACCGAATCGCAGGGCCGCATCCACACCTCGGCGGCGACGGTGGCCATCCTGCCCGAGCTCGACGAGGTGGACGAGATCGAAGTGCGCGACGCCGACCTGAAGGTGGACACCTTCCGCGCCTCGGGCGCCGGCGGCCAGCACGTGAACAAGACCGACTCGGCCATCCGCATCACCCACCTGCCCAGCGGCATCGTGGTGGAGTGCCAGGACGAGCGCAGCCAGCACAAGAACCGCGCCCGCGCCCTGTCGCTGCTCAAGGCCCGGCTGCTCGACGAGGAGCGCTCGAAGCAGGCCGCCGCGCAGGCGCAGTCGCGCCGGCTGCAGGTGGGCAGCGGCGACCGCAGCCAGCGCATCCGAACCTACAACTTCCCCCAGGGCCGCATCACCGACCACCGGGTGGAAGGGCTCACGCTCTACGCCCTGCCCCAGGTGATGGACGGCGACCTGGACGAACTGGTCGACCGCCTCGCCCGCGAGCACCAGGCCGACGAACTGAAACTGCTGACGGAGGCCGCATGAGCGCCACCAAAGAATTCATTCCGCTGTCGCTGTGCGTGCTGACCGTGTCCGACACCCGCACCGCCGAAAACGACGGCTCCGGCGACTACCTCGCCGCCGCGCTGGCCGAGGCTGGCCACCGCCTGCACGAGCGCGCCATCGTGCGCGACGACAAGTACGCGCTGCGCGCCCTGGTCTCGCGCTGGATCGCCGACGAGGCCGTGCACGGCATCCTGGTCACCGGCGGCACTGGCTTCACCGGCCGCGACTCCACCCCCGAAGCCCTGCTGCCGCTGCTGGACAAGGAAATGCCAGGTTTCGGCGAACTGTTCCGCGCGCTCAGCTTCGAGGAAATCGGCACCAGCACGCTGCAGTCGCGCGCCTTCGCCGGCCTGGCCAACGGCACTTTCCTGTTTGCCCTGCCCGGCTCCACCTCGGCCTGCCGCACCGGCTGGGAAAAGCTCATCCGCGCCCAGCTGGACGCCCGCACCCAACCCTGCAACCTCGCCAACCTGCGCCCCCGCCTCCGCGAACGCTGAGCCCGGGCGCCCACCAGGAGCCGCTGCATGAGCAAGGAAAAACGCCGGCGTTACCAGGACAAGCTCGAGGAAATGCAGGTGGAGCTCAACGCCATGGCGCGCTGGCTCCAGCACACCGGCAAGCGCCTGGTGGTGCTGTTCGAAGGCCGCGACACCGCCGGCAAGGGCGGCGCGATCAACGCCATCGCCGACGGCCTGAACCCGCGCCAGTGCCGGGTGGTGGCGCTGTCCAAGCCCAGCGAACGCGAGCAGGGGCAGTGGTACTTCCAGCGCTACGTGCCGCACCTGCCCGCCGCCGGCGAAATCGTGCTGTTCGACCGCAGCTGGTACAACCGCGCCGGCGTGGAGAAGGTGATGGGCTACGCCACGCCGGAGCAGGTGGACGCCTTCCTGGCGCAGGCGCCGGTGTTCGAGAAGCTGCTGGTGGACGACGGCATCCTGCTCTTCAAGTACTGGCTGGCGGTGGACCAGGAGCAGCAGGAGGAGCGCTTCGCCGAGCGCCTGGCCGACCCGCTCAAGCGCTGGAAGCTTTCGCCCATCGACCTCAAGGCGCGCGAGAAGTACGTCGAGTATGGCAAGGCCCGCGACGCCATGTTCAAGGCCACCCACCACCGCTTCGCGCCCTGGCACGTCGTGGACTTCAACGACCAGAAGACCGGCCGGCTCAACCTCATCCGCCACCTGCTCGACCACCTTCCCGACCAGGCCGTGCCGGAACCGAAGCTGGCGCTGCCGCCGTTGAAGGGCCGGCTGGGCAAGGAGCGCTACACGGGCCCGGTGAAGCCCATCAAGGCCCGCGTCAAGCTCTGAGCCCGGCGGCTCAGGGCCGCTGGCGCGTCGCGGTGCCCGCCAGCGCCACCGCGGGGACCTGCCCGGCCGCGGACACGCGCAAGGCCTGGCCGACCTGCAGGCGCTCGGCGCCGCGCACCACCAGCCGGTCGCCGGCGCGCAGCGCGCCCTGCACTTCCACCAGTTCCCCCTGCGCCGCGCCCACTTCCACCGGCACGCGTTCGGCCGCGTCGCCGGCGCCCACGCGCACCACGTGGCTGCCCTCGCGGCGCAGCACCAGCGCGTCGCGCGGCACCGCCACCACCCGGCGCGGCGCGTCGCTGGGCACGCCCACCTGCAGCGCGGCGCCCACCACCAGCCCCGCCCGCGCCGCCTCCTCGGGCGAAAGCGCGATGCGCAGTTCGACCTGGCGCGAGGCTTCGTCGCCCACCGGCACCAGCGTGGTCAGGCGGTGCGCGCCCACCCGCGCGCCATCGCGCAGGGTCACCGCCACGCCTTCGCTCAGGTGGCCGACCAGGGCCACGGGCGCGCGGGCGCGCACTTCCAGCGCGGCGGTGTTCACCAGCCGCGCCACCGCCGTGCCGGGCGCCAGGAATTCGCCCGGCGCGATGGAGCGCTCCACCACCACGCCGTCGAAGGGCGCGCGCACGGTGGCCTGGCGCAGCTGCAGGCGCGACTGTTCCAGCGCCACGCGCGCGGCCGCCAGGTCCTGTTCGCGCATGCGCCGCTCGGCGATGGCCTGGTCGAGCTGGGCACCCGAGATGCCGGCGTCGCGCACCAGCGCGGTGTAGCGCTCCTCCTGGCGGCGCGCGTAGTCCACCTGCGCCTGCAGGCGCGCCATGTCCGCGGCGGCCTGCCGTTCCCGCAGGCGCAGCGCGGCGTCGTCGATGCGCGCCAGCACGTCGCCGCGGCGCAGCGCCGTGCCCACCTCGGCCACGGCCACCACGCGGCCGCCGATCTCGCCCGCCACGCGGGCATCCTCGCGGCTGGCCACGCTGCCCGGCGACCAGTGCAGCGGGGCGAATTCGGCGGCTACCGCCGGCGCCACGTCCACCGGTGCCGGCGGCGGCGCGGGCGGGGACTGGGCGATGGCGGCGGCCGTGCAGGCGGTGGCCAGCAAGGCCAGCAGCGGCAGGCGGAAGGCGCGGCGCATGGGGGGTTCTCCTTGGATCAGGCGTTCGTGGGGACGGCGGTGGCGGGGCGACTCCGGCGCTGGCGCAGGTCGTCACGCAGGCCCGCGGCCAGGCGCATCAGCGCCGGCACCAGCACCAGGGTGAAGACCAGGCTCAGGCCGACGCCGCCGACGGTGACGGCGGCCAGGCCGCGGTAGATCACCGCGCCCGGCCCCGGGTTGATGGCCATCGGCAGCGCGCCGAACACGCCGGTGAGCGTGGCGATCAGGATCGGCCGCAGCCGCTGCGACAGCGCCTGCGCCAGCGCCGCCTCGAGCGACAGGCCCGCCGCTTCGCCGGCGCGCGCCTGTGCCACCAGCAGGATGGCGTTGTTGATCACCATGCCCAGCAGCATGATGAAGCCGATCATCGACAGCAGGTCCAGGGTCTGCGGCGTGAACAGCGCCACCGCCCGCAGCGCCAGCGCGCCGCCCAGCACCGCCATGGGCAGGGTGGCCATGACGAAGGCGCTGTCGCGCACCGACTTGAACAGCGCGGCCATCAGCAGGAACAGCACGCCCAGCGCCATCGCGAAGTTGCCCGACATGGTGCGCACCACCTCGCCCAGGCGGTCGGCGCTGCCGGACACGCGCACGCCGGCGTCCGGCGGCAGCGCGGCGCGCAGGGCCGGCACTACGTCGCCCTGCACGACCTCCAGCGCCTCCTCCAGCGACAGGCTGGCCGGCGGGTCGACGGTGAGGCTGATCGTGCGTCGGCCGTCCACCCGGCGCAGCTGGCCCGGCGCCAGCGTGGACTGCACCCGCGCCAGTTCGCCCAGGCTGAGCACGCCGCCGCCCGGCGTGGCCAGCGGCGCCGCGGCGAACAGCGCCGGCGCGTCCAGGCCCGCGGCGGGGTCGGCGCGCAGCACGATCGGCAGGCGTCGTTCGCCGTCGAAGTGTTCGCCCAGCCAGGCGCCCTCGCCCAGCACGCGCACCACCGTGCCCAGGTCGGGGCGGCGCCAGCCGGCTTCGGCCAGGCGCCGGTCGTCGGGCAGTACGCGCAGCTCCTCGGCGGCGCCGTCGGCGTTGGGCCAGGCCTGGACGTTGGCGCCCGGGAATTTCTCCGCCAGCAGGCGCCGGCCCTGCTCGGCCGCGGCGTTGAGCGCGTCGCCGTCGGCATGCTGCAGGTGGATGGCGATGGCGCGGCTGGAGCCGCCGAATCCGCCGAACAGGTTGCCCTCGGCGACAAAGGCGCGGGTGTCGGGCAGGCCGGCCACCACTTCGTCGCGGATGATCGCCTCCAGCTCCCCGATGCGCGACTCGTCCACGACGCGCGCCCCCAGCGTGCCGCCGTTGGGCCAGAGGTTGAGGTACCAGTTGCTCAGCCGTGGCCCGCGCTCGCCTTCCATGAAGGGGCGCATGCGCTCGAGCAGGCGCGGCGCGATCTCGCGGTCCACCGCGGCCGGGCCCATGCCGGGCGGGAAGTTGAACCACACGTCCACCGCGGCGCGCTTCACCGGCGGCAGGTAGTCCACGCGCGGCAGCAGCAGCGCCGAGGCCAGCACCGGCACCAGCACGCCGCCCAGCACCCAGGCCCACTGGCGGCGGCGCCCGTCGGTGGCGCGCAGGGTCCAGGCCGCCAGCCGCGAATACCCCGGGTCGGGTGCGCCGGCACCGGGGCGCAGCAGGCGCCCGGCCGCCGCCGGCAGCACCGTGAGCGCCACCAGCAGGGAAATGCCCACGGCGATGGAGATGGTCAGCGCCAGGTCCGAGAACAGCTGGCCCTCGACGTCGCGCATGAACACCACCGGCACGAACACCGCCACCGTGGTCAGCGTGGACGCCAGCAGCGCGCCGGCCACCTGCCGCGTGCCCTCCAGCGCCGCCTTCGCCGCGCCCAGGCCCGTTTCGCGCAGGCGCACGATGTTCTCGGCCACCACCACCGCCGCGTCCATCACCATGCCCACGGCGAAGGCCAGGCCCGCCAGCGAGATCACGTTGAGGCTGCGGCCGGTGAGCTGGAGCACGATGAAGGTGGCCAGCAGCGACACCGGGATGGCGCTGGCGATCAGCAGCGTGGCGCGGGCGTCGCGCAGGAACCACCACAGGCAGCCCACCGCCAGCGCCACGCCGGCGAACAGGCTGCCCGACAGCAGGCCGATGGCGCGGTTGATGAACAGCGAGGCGTCGAAACTCTGCTCGATGCCCAGCCCCCGCGGCGCCAGCTCCTGCTCGCGCACCTCGGCCACCACGCGCTTGACCTCGCCCAGCGTCGCCAGCACGTTCGCGCCGCTCTCGCGCCGTATCCGCAGGCCGATGGCGGGGTTTCCGTTCTGGTAGGCGAAGAAGATCTGCTCGGGGCGCTTCACCGACACCGTGGCTATGTCGCCCAGCCGCACCGGCCGGCCGTCGCGCCAGGCCAGGATGAGTTCGCCCAGCGCCTCCGGCGCATAGCGCCCGGCGAAGCGCAGGATCACCTGCCGGCGCCCGGCGTCGAAGCTGCCGCCGGACACGTCGGTGGCGCGCGCCGCCACTTCGGCCACCAGCGGCAGCGGGATGCCCAGGGCGGCGGCCAGGTCCAGGTCGACCTCGATCGCCAGCTCGTCCCCGCCGGCGCCGTTGACGTCCACGCCGGCCACGCCTTCGACCGCGGTGATGCGCGGTACCACGCGGTCCTCGATGAACCGGCGGTAGTCGTTGATGTCGCCCGGCGTGCCCGGCAGCTTCTGCACGAAGAAGTAGGTGAGCGACTGGTTGGCGTCGTCCGAACCCAGGGCGACGCGCGGCGGCGTGGCGTCGCGCGGAAGCGGCTGCAGGCGGTTGAGCCGCGCCAGGATCTCCACCAGCGAGGCCTCCATGTCGGTACCCACCGAAAAGGTGAGGTTGATGGCGCTGAAGCCGGTGTTGACGTTGGCTTCCATCTGCTCGAGCCCCGGGATGCCCTCGAGCACGGTTTCGATCGGCTCGACGATCTCGGCCTCCATCTCCTGCGGCGACGCCGCCCGCCACAGCGTGGCCACCGAAGCCTGCGGGCGGTCGATGTCGGGGAACAGCTGGACCGGCAGGCCCAGCAGCGCCAGCAGGCCGAACAGCGTGGCCAGGGCCACGACCACGGCCACGGCGGCGGGATTGGCGAGCGAGGATTCGGTGAGCTTCATGGCGGCGCCCGGGGCAAGTGCGGCGCCACTGTGCGCGCGCGCCGGAGCGGCATCGCATGACCAAAGTCACGGGCCGCGCCGAGCCGTGCGGCGGCTGCGGCGAAACGTTACGCCGCGGCTTACTTCAGCAGCTCGAGGCGGTCGCGGTAGCTGCGCGAGAGCTTGATCTCGTGGCCGCAGTCGAGCGTCAGGAACTG
Source organism: Arenimonas sp. (assembly GCF_041913985.1). Lineage (GTDB taxonomy): Bacteria > Pseudomonadota > Gammaproteobacteria > Xanthomonadales > Xanthomonadaceae > Arenimonas. The sequence goes on along the minus strand of NZ_JAYSEG010000041.1, from coordinate 6,077 downwards.
TTCGCCGTTGAGGTGCGGTCGCAGGGCCGCCACGCGCGCCGCGTTCACCAGCGTCGAGCGGTGCACGCGCGGGAACTGGCGCGGGTCGAGCCGGCCCTCGAGCTCGCGCATGGTGGCGCGCAGCACGAAGGTTTCGGAATCAGTGTGGATGCACATGTAGTCGCCGGCGGCGTCCACCCAGCGCACGCTGGCCAGCTCGACCCGCACCGTGCGCTGGCCGTCGCGGATGCTGATGCGGTCGCCGACGCCGAGGCGGCGCTCGCCGGCGCCCTGCAGCGCCTCCTCCAGCGTGAGCGTGGGCTTGCCGCTCAGGTCGCCCAGCAGGCGCAGGAGCTGTTCGCAGTGGGCCTGCGCCTCGCGCTTGCCCAGTTGTTCGCGCACCCGGAACAGCGCCTGGTGCAGCCGGCTGTCGTCCACCGGCTTGAGCAGGTAGTCCACTGCGCTCGATTCGAAGGCGCGGATGGCGTAGTGGTCGTAGGCGGTGACGAACACCACCAGCGGCATCTGCGCCGCCGGGATGGCGCGCAGCGTGCCGAAGCCGTCCAGGCCGGGCATCTGCACGTCCAGGAACATCAGGTCGGGCTCCAGCGCCGAGACGGCCTTCATCGCCGACAGGCCGTCGCCCACCTGGCCGACGACCTCGATGTCGGGCTGGTCGGCCAGCCGCAGCTCCAGGCCGCGGCGGGCCAGCGGCTCGTCGTCCACCAGCAGGGTGCGGATGCGCCGGTTCATTCGCGTGGCGCCCCGCCCGGCTCGAACGGCAGCGCCAGCGTCACTTCCAGGCCACCCGAGGCGCGGTTGCGCGCCTGCACCGACTGCGCGTTGCCGTACAACACGCGCAGGCGCTCGCGTGTGTTGGCCAGGCCGACGCCGTTGCCGTTGCCATTGCCCTGGGCACCGCCGGCGGGAAGGTCCTTGCAGCCGGGGCCGTTGTCGGCCACGCGCAGCAGCAGCTGGCCGTCGCGGCGCTCCGCGCTGATCACCAGCCGGCCGCCCTCGACCATGCGCGCCACCGCGTGCTTGATCGAATTCTCCACCAGCGGCTGCAGCAGCATGCTGGGCAGCAACGCGGAATAACACTCGGGCGCGATCCGCGTCTCCACCACCAGGCGGTCGCCGAAACGCATCTTCTCGATGCCCAGGTACAGGTTGAGCGCGTCGAGTTCCTGCTTCAGGGTCACCCGCTGCATCGGGTCGCTGTCGAGCGAATGGCGCAGGAAGGCGCTCAGGCCCTGCACCATCTGGTTGGCGACGTCGTTGGAACGGTCCAGCACCAGGGTCGAGATGGCGTTGAGCGTGTTGAAAAGGAAATGCGGGTTGAGCTGGTAGCGCAGCATCTTCAGCTGCGCCTCGTGCGCCATGGCGGTGGCGGCCAGGGCCTGGCGGGTCTGCTGCTGCAGCTGCCGGTAATACTTGATGCCGGTGTACAGGCCCACCCAGCTAAGCACCACGTACAGGTGGCCGGTGCTGTAGGCGGCGTAGCCCAGCGTGCTGGTGGGGCGGCAGTCGGTCCCGCACCAGTCGATCAGCAGCGACAGGAACACCACGCCCATGGTCGACGACGCGGCCACCACGCAGGCCGCGGCCACCGCCAGGAAGCGCGCGGGCGGCAGGCCCCAGGCCCGGCGCAGCACCTGCCGCACCAGCAGCGTCACCAGGAAGCCGGTGATGGCCACGCCCAGCGGCAGGCGCCAGTAGTCCACGCCCTTGCCGTGGGCCAGGCCGCCCAGGTAGCCCAGGCTGCCGTAGGCGGCCCAGCCGCCGAACTGCAGCCACCAGAACAGGCGGCGGGCGCGGGAGTCTTCGTCGGCGGTGTGCACGCGGCGCGTCCGTGGAGGAATGCCGCCCATGCTAAACCCGGCCGGCCCCGGCGCCGAACGTCCCGGCGCACCGGGGACACGCTTCGCCGCAGGCGCCCGCTCAGCCGGCGGCCGGCGCCCCGTCGATGGCCTCGGCCAGCTCCTGCGAGGTGATCGGGCCCAGGTACTTCTTGGCCACCGTGCCGTCGGGCGCGATCAGGTAGGTCATGGGCAGGCCGCGCGGCGTTTCGAAGTCGGCCGGCGGGTTGTACACGTCGAGCAGGGCGATGGGATAACCGGCCGGGTACTTCTTCAGGAACTCGCGCATGGCGTCGGGCTCGATCTCCTCGTAGGCCAGGCCGATCACGCGCACGTCGTCGCGGGCGGCGTCGAAGGCCGACAGGTCGGGGATTTCCTTCAGGCAGGGCTTGCACCAGGTGGCCCAGAAATTCACCACCACCCACTGGCCGCGCATCGCGGCGAGGTCGAAGGCGCCATCGTCCAGCGTCTCGACCACCAGCGTCGGCTGCGCCGGCAGGTCCGAGGCGGGGGCCGCGTCGGTGGCGGGCTCGGCGGCCGGCGCGGCGGCGGGCGGCGGGGGCGGCGCGGCGTCGGCGGCGGCCGGGGCTTCGGCGGCGGGCTGGCAGGCGGCCAGCAGGAGCAGCAACGCGGCAGGCATCAGGGTTTTCATTGCGGGGAAGTGTCCTGTTTCGGTGTGAAGAAACCGCCGACGCTGCTGGCCAGCGGGCCCTGCAGGGGTTGCCGGAGGTGTTCGAGGGCGCGGGTGGCGTCGCGGCCGATGGGGTCGTCGAAGCCGGGCAGGCCTTCCGCCGGGCCGGGCACGCGCAGGCCCAGGCCTTCGTGCAGCTCGCCCAGCGACACCGTGTCGAGGTCGCGGCTGAGCAGCCAGCCGCCGTCCTCGCCGCGGCGCACGATGTTGAGCGCGGACAGGCCCGAGAGCATGCGCTGCAGCAGGTCGTCGGTGAGCATGGGCTCGCTGGCCTGGATATCCGCCAGGTGCAGGCCGCGGCCGTCGCGGCGGGCCTGGTTCATGCGGCCCAGCAGGCGCAGGTAGCCGTAAAGCTCAAGGCCCGGCGGCAGCCGCAGCGCGCGCGGCTGGTAGCGGAAGGACGAGAGCGAGGCCGCGAAGCTGGCGCCCAGCAGCACCACCACCCAGCTCAGGTAGAGCCAGATCATGAAGATCGGCGCCACCGCCAGTGCGCCGTAGAGCTGCTCGTAGGTCGGCACGCCCAGCAGGTAGGCCGCGAAGCCGCGCTTGGCCAGTTCGAACAGCACCGTCGCGAACAGCCCGCCCGCCAGCGCGAAGCGCAGCGGCACGCGGCGGTGCGGGATCAGCCAGTAGGCCAGCGTGAACACCGTGAGCTCGACCAGGTTGGGCAGGTAGCGCAGCAGCTGCTGGCGCCAGTCCAGCGCCACTTCGCCCGACAGTGCCGGCAGCGAAAACAGGTAGGACGTGACCGCCAGGCTGGCCACCGCCGCCAGCGAGCCCAGCGTGAGCAGCGTCCAGTACACCAGGAAGCGCAGCAGCCGCGGCCGCGGCGTCGGCACCCGCCAGACGCGGTTGAAGGTGGACTCGATGCTCCACATCGTCAGCAGCAGCGACACCAGCAGCGCCGCCACGCCGGTCAGGGTGAGCGAACGGGCGCTTTCGGCGAAGTCGCGCAGGTGCGCCTCGACCACCCGCGCCGAGCTGGGCACGAAGTTGGAGAAGATGAAGTTGGTGAGCTGGGCGCTCCAGGCGTCGAACACCGGGAAGGCCGAGAGGATGCCGAACACCACCATGCTCAGCGGCACCAGCGCGAACAGCGTGGTGTAGGCCAGGGCGCCGGCGGTCTCGAAGCAGCGGTCGTCGAGGAAGCGGGTCCACAGGAACTGGGCGAAGGATTGGATCCGCTCGCGGTCCAGCCGGTGCCACCACTGCCTGAGGTGCTCGTTCAGTCGCATGCGGCAAGGGTAACAAACGCGGCCGCGACGGATTTATCCGCGATAATCCCCCCGTCCCCGCCCGCAAGAGCCCGCCATGCCCGAGATCCTGGTCCTTTACTACAGCCGCGGCGGCTCGGTGGCGCAGCTCGCCCGCCAGGTGGCCCGCGGCATCGAGGAAGTCCCCGGCATGCAGGCCCGGCTGCGCACGGTGCCGCCGGTGGCCCCGGTGACCGAGGCCGCGGCGCCGCCGGTGCCCGAGGACGGCGCGCCCTACGTGCACAAGCGCGACCTCGGCGAATGCGTGGGCCTGGCGCTGGGCAGCCCCACCCGCTTCGGCAACATGGCCGCGCCGGTGAAGCACTTCATCGACACCCTGGGCGCCGAATGGGCCTCGGGCACCCTGGTGGGCAAGCCCGCGGCCGTGTTCACTTCCACCGCCACCCAGCACGGCGGCCAGGAATCGACCCTGCTCACCATGATGGTGCCGCTGCTGCACCACGGCATGCTGGTGCTGGGCATCCCCTTCACCGAGGCCGCGCTCAACACCACCCGCAGCGGCGGCACGCCCTACGGCGCCAGCCACGTGGCCGGCGGCTCGGACGACCCGGCCCTCACTGACGACGAGAAGCAGCTGGCGCGCGCCCTCGGCCGGCGCCTGGCCGATGCGGCCCGGAAGCTGCAGGCATGATGCGCGCGGCCCGGGCCACCGCAGTCGCCACGCTGGCGCTGTTGGCGCTGCAGCTGGCCTGGCACGGCTGGCTGGCCCCGCCGGCCCGGGTGGCGCCCTGGGCGATGGCGCTGTTCTTCGCATTGCCGCTGTTGCCGGCCGTGGTGCTGGTGCTGCTGCGGCACCGCCGCGCCGGCTTCTGGGGTGCGCTGGCCGCCCTGCTCTACTTCTGCCACGGCGTGATGGTGGCCTGGGCCGTGCCCGCCGAGCGCGGCCTGGCGCTGGCCGAGGCCGTGCTGTCGGCCGCGCTGGTGGTGGCGGCCAGCTGGGACGGCATGCGCGGCCGCTTCGCCGCGCGCCGGGCCCGCGGCGCGAACGTATAATCGCGGCCCCAAGGAGGATCCCCATGGACGAGCTTCTGGTCGTCACCACCGGCGGCACCATCGACAAGGTGTATTTCGACGACAAGTCCGACTACCAGGTCGGCGAGCCGCAGATCGGCCGCATCCTGCAGGAACTGGGCGTCGCCTTCCGCTTCACGGTGATCCCCATCATCCGCAAGGACAGCCTGCACATCACCGCCGAGGACCGCGAGCTGCTGCGCGCCACCATCGCCGCGCAGCCGGCCGCGCACGTGCTGGTCACCCACGGCACCGACACCATGGTGGACACCGCCAAGGTGCTGGCGGCCATCCCTGGCAAGACCATCGTGCTCACCGGCGCGCTGAACCCGGCGCGCTTCCGCGGCTCGGACGCCGAGTTCAACGTGGGCACCGCCGTGGGCGCGGTGCAGTCGCTGCCGGCCGGCGTGTACATCGCCATGAACGGCCGCATCTGGGACCCGCTCAAGGTCCGCAAGAACGTCGCCGCCAACCGCTTCGAAGCCGCGGGCTGAGCCCAAAAAAGGTTCTTCACCCAAGTCCGGCGCCGTCGCCACGGCGGAAGCGAGGGTCGCTTCCCGCTCAGTGGAGCCTTTATTTCGCGGGAAGCGACCCTCGCTTCCACCGCGCCGCCGGTACCTGCCGGCATGGGCGCCCCACGAAGGGCAGGCGGGGCCGCGCTCCGATGCTTGCGCGTCTCGACCCGGGCCGCAGGGAACGATTTCTCTTGCCGACCCGGTGGGTTGAACCGGTGCACGTACTTGCCACCAGCGCGTGCGCGCCTGCGTGTCCCTTCGGACACTTGATGCGGCGGCAGGGCCAGCGTGGAAGGTGGCCAGCGTGAGAGTCCTCGCCGCCCGGCGGCGGGTGTGGGTTCGAGGCGGGTACACCGAGGCCTCCGGCGTCTGATCGAGGGTTCCGGGCTTGGCGAAGAGCCTTTCGCCGCAACCCCACCTCCGCCGCCGGGCGGCGAGCCGGTTCGTACTGGCCATCTTCCATGCTGGCGAAGCAGCCACACCCCGCGTCCGGAGGGACGCGAACGACAGGTCATGCCCTGGTTCGTGCCGGAACCGATTTAGCCCAGCCTGATCCGCAAGAAAAATGCCTCGCCTTGGCCCCCGAGCGTGACGCGCAAGCATCGGAGCGGACAGCCACGGGCCTTTCGTCCAGCCAACCGGTTGCCCCGCACCGGACGCGCCGTGAAGGCGAGGGTCGATTCCCGCGAAATGAAGGCGGCGGTCTCAACCGGTCATCGCAACGCTAGTCTGTTTTGGACTGTGGGGG
>NZ_JAYSEG010000040.1:0-23391 GCF_041913985.1 Arenimonas sp. | reverse complement strand
ATGGTGACGAAGCTGGGGCAGAAGCCCTTCACGCAGCTGAAGTCCTTGTTGCAGTTGCTCTGGTCGATCTCGCGCTTGCGGCCGAACTCGGTTTCCTTCGGCAGCACCGACACGCAGTTCGACTTCACGCCGCAGTCGCCGCAGCCTTCGCAGACCAGCGAATTGATGGCGGTGCGCTTGGCCGGATCCGGCATCTTGCCGCGCTTGCGGCGGCGGCGCTTCTCGGCCGCGCAGGTCTGGTCGTAGATGATGACGGTGGTGCCCGGCACTTCGCGCAGGCGCTTCTGCTGGGCATCGAGCTCGGCGCGGTCATAGAACTCCACGCCGCTCGGGAAGATCGACTTGTCGCTCCACTTCTCGATGTCGTCGCTGAGCACGACGATGGTCTTCACGCCCTCGCTGCGCACCTGGTGGGCGATGTCGGGCACGGTGAGCGTACCGTCCACCGGCTGGCCACCGGTCATGGCCACGGCGTCGTTGTAGAGGATCTTGTAGGTGATGTTCACCTTCGCGGCGATCGACTGGCGGATGGCCAGCGAGCCGGAGTGGAAGTAGGTGCCGTCGCCCAGGTTCTGGAAGACGTGTTTTTCCTCGGTGAACGGCGCCTGGCCGCTCCAGGTGACGCCTTCGCCGCCCATGTGGGTGAAGGTGTCGGTCTTGCGGTCCATCCAGGTCACCATGTAGTGGCAACCGATGCCGCCCAGCGCGCGGCTGCCTTCCGGCACCACGGTGGAGGTGTTGTGCGGGCAGCCCGAGCAGTAGTGCGGCACGCGCGGGAAGTTGGCGCGCGGCGCGGCCAGCTCCTTCTCCTTGGCGGCGATCCACTTCAGGCGGTTGTCCATCGCCTCGGACTGGAAGAAGCGCTGCACGCGCGCGGCGATCACGCGGGCGATGCGGGCCGGGGTGAGCTCGTTGGTGCTCGGCAGCACCCAGTTCTCCTGCTCGTCGTACTTGCCGACGATGCTCGGGCGCTGGCCGTGCTCCCAGTTGTACATGTATTCCTTCATCTGCCGCTCGACGAAGCTGCGCTTCTCCTCGACGACGATGATGTCCTCCAGGCCGCGCGCGAACTCGCGGATGCCCAGCGGCTCCAGCGGCCAGGTCATGCCCACCTTGTAGACGCGGATGCCGATGTCCTCGGCCACCTTGCGGTCGATGCCCAGGTATTCCAGCGCCTGCAGCACGTCCAGGTAGCTCTTGCCGGTGGTCACGATGCCCAGGCGGGCGCGCGGCGAATCCACCACCACCTTGTCGATGTGGTTGGCGCGCGCGAAGGCCTGCGCGGCCTTCACCGCGTACTGGTGCAGGCGCATTTCCTGGTCCAGCGGCGGGTCCGGCCAGCGGATGTTGAGGCCGCCCGGGGGCAGTTCGAAGTCGGTGGGCAGCACGATGTCGAGCTGGTGCGGGTTCACGTTCACCGAGGCCGAGGACTCGACGGTTTCGGCGATGGTCTTGAAGCCGATCCAGCGGCCCGTGTAGCGGCTCATGGCCCAGCCCAGCAGGCCCATGTCCAGGATGTCCTGCACGCCGGCCGGGTTGAGCACCGGCATCATGGCGCTTTCGAACTCGCCCTCGGAGCCGTGCGGCAGGGTGGACGAGCGGCAGGCGTGGTCGTCGGCGGCCAGGGCCAGCACGCCGCCCAGCGCCGAGGTGCCGGCGGCGTTGCCGTGCTTGAACACGTCGCCGCAGCGGTCCACGCCCGGGCCCTTGCCGTACCACATGGAAAACACGCCGTCGTACTTCGCGCCCGGGAACAGGTTGGTCTGCTGCGAGCCCCAGACCATCGTGGCGCCCAGGTCCTCGTTCAGGCCCGGGGTGAACTCGATGCTGCTGGCCTTGAGGTGCTTGCGCGCCTTCCACAGCTCCAGGTCGAAGCCGCCCAGCGGCGAGCCGCGGTAGCCCGAGATGAAGCCGGCGGTGTTGATGCCGGCGGCGCGGTCGCGCATCTGCTGCATCAGCGGCAGGCGCACCAGGGCCTGGACGCCGGAGAGGTAGATCCGGCCCTCTTCGCGGGTGTACTTGGACTCGAGGTCGTACTCGCGGTCGAGCGCGACGGGCAGGGTCGGGATGGCAGACATGGCGGCGGCGTTCCGGAAGCTGAGCAAAGACTCGGAATTATAGCAGCCGGGGGCGTCGCGGCCGGGTCAGGGCGGGTTCGCCCGGCCCCGCGGCAGCGCCGCTTTCACGATTTCTCCTACAATCGACCATGCACCTGGGGGGAGCCGGGGGAGGCCATGGGCGAGGGGGAAATACTGCGGGAAGGCGCCGTTTTCGGCCCCTTCCGGCGTCTGTCACTGCTGGGCGAGGGCAGCCACGGCACCGTCTGGCTGGCCGACCAGGCCCTTCCCCGGCGCCGGGTCGCCCTGAAGATCCTCAACGGCAGCCTGGCCGGCGCCGAGCTGGCCGCGCGCTTCCGCCATGAGGCCGAACTCCTGGCCATGCTCGAACACCCCGGCATCGCCCGCCTGTACGAATCGGGCGCCGTCGACGGCCCCTCCGGGCCGGTGCCCTGGCTGGCGATGGAATACGTCGACGGCCGGCCCCTCGACGCCTGGGCCGCGGCCAACCCGCCGCTGCGCGAACGGGTTCGCCTGCTTGAATCGCTGTGCCGGGCGGTGCACTTCGCCCACACGCGCGGCGTGATCCATCGCGACCTCAAGCCCTCCAACATCCTGGTGGACGCCCAGGACCAGCCGCGCATCATCGACTTCGGCATCGCCACCGCGCTCGAGCGCGGCGACCTCACGCGCGTCACCACCGCCGGTTCGGTGCTCGGCACCCTGCCTTACATGAGCCCGGAACAACTCGACGGCGGCTCGCGCACCGACCCGCGCTGGGACGTGTACGCGCTGGGCGTGATCACCTACGAACTGCTCGGCGGCGCGCTGCCGTACCCCGGCCTGGCCGAGGCCACGTCGGTGGTGGCGGCGCTGAAGCTCGTCGAGGCGCGTGCACCGGTGCCGCTGGGCCGCATCGCGCCGGCGGCGCGCGGCGAGTTGGAGACCGTGGTGATGAAGGCCATCGCCCACGACCCCGGCGATCGTTATGGTTCGGCCGCCGAACTGGCCGACGAACTGCGCCGCTGGTCCGAGGGGCGCCCGGTGGAAGCCGCGCCGGCCGGCATCGGCCGCATCGTGCGCCTGTTCGTGCGCCGCCACCGCGCCCTGTCCTGGGCCGTCGCGGGCACGGCCGTGGTGCTCGTGGCCGCCACCGTGGTGTCCACCCGCATGGCGCTCGCGGAAGCCGAGGCGCGCCGCATCGCCGAGCTGCACCTGGCCGAGCGCGACGCGGTGAACGACTTCCTGTCCGACATGCTGCACTCCTCCGACCCGGAACAGGGGGCGGGCACCGACCTGAGCCTGCGCGAGTGGCTGGTGATCACGCGCCAGGGCTTCGCCAGCCAGTCCGCCCGCCTGCCGGCGGAGGCGCGCATGGCGCTGGCGGCCACGCTGGGCACGTCCCTGCTGCACCTGGGCGAACCGGCCCAGGCCGCCGAGCTGCTCGAGGCCGCCGACGCGCTTTCCACCCGCCTGCGCGGCGAGGAGGCCTTCGACACCCAGGCCATCCGCATCAATGCCGCGGCGGCCATCGACCCGGAAGCGCATCCGGGCGAAGGCGAAAGGCGGTTGCGCACGATCCTCCAGGCGGCCGAGGCGCGCGGCGACGACCGCCTGGTCGTGCGCGCAGGCATCGCCCTGACCACGATGCTGGAAGCCCAGGGCCGCATCGACGAAGCCCACGCGCTCTCGGCGCGCACCGACGAGCGGGCGGCGCGTGCGCTGGGCCCGGACGACCCGGACGCGCTGACCGCGCGCCACAACCACGCCGGCCTGCTCAAGTACCGGGGCGACTACGCCGCCGCCGAACCCCTGGCGCGCGACGTGCACGCGCGCCGGCGCGCCGCGCTCGGCGACCACCACCCGCTCACCCTGTACTCGTACAACCAGCTGGGCGGCATCCTCGACCGCCTGGGCCAGGTGGAGCAGGCCGAGGCCATCTACCGCGAAACCTACGAGGCACGCCGCGAGGCGCTGGGGCCGCGCCACCCGGGCACGCTGGTCACGCTCAACAACCTCACCGCGCTGCTGGTCCAGCGCGGCGCGCTGGAAGAGGCCAGCCCGCTGGTGGACGCACTGGCGCAGGCCACCACCGAGCGCTTCGGCCCCGAGGCGCCGCGCACGCTGATGGCGCTCAACCAGCGCGCCTACGTGCTCGAGGACCTGGGGCGGCTGGAGGAAGCCGAGGCGCAGCTGCGCGCCATCGTGGCCGTGCAGGCGGCGCAGGGCGGCGACGTGCACCCCGAACGCCTGGCGCCGCGCAGCAACCTGGCGATGCTGCTGTCCAAGCGGGAGAACCACGCCGAGGCGATGGCCACCATGCGCGCCGTGCTGGACGACGCCACCCGCGCGCTTGGCGCCGAACATCCCTACGTCGGCATCTTCCGCAGCAACTACGGCGAGATCCTCACCCGCGCGGGCCGCCCGGCCGAGGCGCGCCGGGAGCTGCACGAGGCGCAGGCGATCCTCGAGTCGCACCTGGGCGCCGACCATGCCCGCACGCGCAAGAACCGCGAGCGCCTGCGCGCCGCCGGGGAGGCGGCATGAAGCGTTGGTGGCCCTGGCGGACCGCGCGGCGGCCGCGGGCGGCCGAAGAGGCCCGCGAGCACGTGGCCGCGCTGCAGCGCCAGCTCGACCTCGCGCAGGCGCTGCAGGCCGAGCGCCGCCGCATCTACGACGACCTGCACGACGACGTCGGCAGCCGCCTGCTGACGCTGCTGCACCGGGTGCACGAGCCGGAGCAGCAACAGCTGGTGCGCGAAGTGCTGCAGGACCTGCGCGCCATCCTGGCCCGCGAGCGCGGCGTCGAAGGCACCCTGCTGGAGGTCCTGGCGCAGCTGCGCGAAGAAGCCGAACAGCGGCTCGACACGCGCGAGATCGCGCTCGACTGGCGCCAGGCCGCCGACCTGCCCGATCCGGTGCTCGACCCGGCCCAGGCCATGCACCTGTTCCGCATCGGCCGCGAGGCCATCACCAACGCGCTGCGGCATGCCGCGCCGCACCGGCTGCGGGTGGTGGTGGAGCGCGTCGGCGCGGACCTGGTGTTCGAAGTGACCGACGACGGCGTCTTCGACGCCGCCCGCATCGGCCGCGGCCGCGGCACGCGCAGCATGCAGGCGCGCGCCGGCGAACTGCAGGGCAACATCCATTGGCAGGCCGGCACCCTGGGCGGCACCAAGGTCTGCCTGCGTTTCCCGCTGCCGCCGGCCCTGGCTCCCGCAGCCGCGGGATGGCAGCCGGCGGCCGCGCCGGGGAGCATGGCGCCATGAACGCGCCGCCCCGCCATGCCCTGGTGCTGGAAGACCTGCCCGACGTGGCCGGCTGGCTGGCGCGGCTGCTGGAGCAGCGCTTTCCCGGCGTGCAGGTCGTGCACGCCGGCACGCTGGCCCAGGCGCGCCGGTGCCTGGACGCGGGCCCGCCGCCCGACCTGGCGCTGGTCGACCTGGGGCTGCCCGACGGCAGCGGCGTGGACCTGATCCGCGAGCTCGCGCAGCGCCACCCCGGCTGCACGCTGGTGGTGACCACCCTGTTCGGCGACGACGCGCATGTCTTCCCGGCCCTGCGCGCCGGGGCGCACGGCTACCTGCTCAAGGACCAGCCCGCCGACCGCCTGGGCGCGGCGCTCGAAGGCATCCTGCGGGGCGAACCGCCGCTGTCGCCGGCCATCGCCCAGCGCTTGCTGCGCGTCTTCAACGCGGCGCCGGAGCCCATGCCCGCGCCCGGCTGCGAACAGCTCACCGCGCGCGAGCGCGAGGTGCTGGTGCTGGTCAGCAAGGGCTGCCGGCTGCCGGAGCTGGCGGACCGGCTGCAGATCAGCCGGCACACCGTGTCCGACCACCTCAAGAACATCTACCGCAAGCTCAACATCAACAGCCGCGCCGAAGCCGCGCTCGAGGCGGTTCGCCTGGGGCTCGTGGCGGGCAGCTGAGCGCGGCGGCGCGGCGCGGGCTCAGCAGCCCGGCCACCCGTCGCGTTCGCCCTGGGCCACCAGGGCGTCGATCATCTTGAGCAGGAAGCGCTCGTTGAGATCCACCACGCGCGCCGGCGCCTCTTCCGCGTCGATGCGGGCGAAGAGCTTGCGCGCGGCCCGGAATTCCTTGCAGACCTTGACCCGCCCGCGCGCCTCGCCGTTGAGCGCGGCGATGCCGTCGCACAGGCGGCGGAAGCCCTGCGAGGCATGGTTCGGGACCTGCGTTTTGTACATGCCGTACCTGAACATCTCGCCGCCGATGCCTTCGCAGGCCTGGCCCAGCGCTTCCTGCGTGCTCACGCCCGGCGCACGGTCGCGGAAGGCGTGGACGAAACGCTCCGCCCGCGCGCTCCACAGGTCCGCGCCGCCTTCGGTGAAGGCGCTCGCCGCCGCCGCGCCCGCCCAGGCCAGGCAGATGCCCGCCACCAGCGCCGCCACCGTCCTGCCGATGCCTTGTCTTTCCATACCGTTCCCCTGGAAGTCGCCGGGCAAGGAAGTGCCGGCCCTTGCACAGGCTAGGGAGCGCGGCGGCGGCGTCCCATCCCGCAGTTGCGGGATGGTGGGCCCGGAAGGGCGGCGCCGAGAATCGGGCCACCTCCAAGCCCTCGGGTAAACCACCATGAAAGCGCTCCGCCTCGCCTCCACGCTCGCCGCCGCCCTCGTCGCGGTTTCCGTCGCCGCGCCGTCGGCCCGGGCCGAATCGGGCAACGCCATCCTCGAAATCAAGCTCAAGGCCACCGGCCTGCCCTTCGAAATCGACCAGGACGGCGACTTCAAGGTGCTCGTCAACTGGGAGCAGGACAAGCGCTCCCAGCTCGTGTACGTGTCGCCGGAGGTGGACGAATTCAGCGGCATGCCGCACTACACGGCGTTCGCCCCGGCCGCGCTGCTCAACGGCGACGTCACGCTCGATTCCGCGCGCATGCGCTCGCTGCTGGAGAAGAACGCCAACTACAAGGTCGGCGGCTGGATGGTGGCCGGCAATGCCCTGTACTTCGGCGCCAAGCTGTCCACCGACGTGAGCCCCGAGCAGCTGCGCAAGCTGCTGGCCGCCCTCGCGGAAGAGGCCGACAACCTCGAGATGGAGCTGACCCCCGGCAAGGACGCGCTCTGACCGACCCCGCCGCCGCCCGTGACGGGCGGCGGCGGTTCACCCGCCGAAGCGGCCCAGCCAGGCGGCGACGCCGGTGGCGAGCATGACCAGCAGCGAGAGCCGGAACGCCCGCATGGTCGCCGGCTGCACCCTCGCCTCCTCCCGCTCTTCCGGGGTCCGCGCCCGGGCCCGCTTGCGCCGTACCAGCGCGAAATAGACCAGCTGCGACAGCACCAGCAGGCCCAGCGGCACCAGCGCCCAGGCAGTGGCGAGCACCAGGCCCACGCCGCTGAGCAGGGTCAGCACCGACCCGACGAAGAGAAAACGCGTGACCAGCGGGTCTTCAGGCGTGCCCGACAGGGCGCCCAGCACCCGGTCGATGAGCGCGGCTTCGCGCGCCTTGTGGAAGGCCAGGCCGCTGCCGACGATCCACGCGGCGCCGAAGCCTCGAAGCAACCATTCCAGGGCGACTGCGCTCATGGCCGGGATTCTGGCACCCGCGCCGCCGCGAAGCGCTCCCGCATCCGCGGGGGTGGGCCGCGCGCCGGCGCGTGAAACCGGTCACAGAGCCGACAACCCCCGGGGGTATGCCTTCGGGAACTGCGACGGCATTCGCAGCGGTTGGCGCGGCGCCGGGGCCCAATGGGATTGCCGGAATTTCCCGGTGGCGAAGGGCGAACACTGGAGGCCATGGCATGTGCACGCTCGCGGAGGCACCGATCGTGACGCCGTCCACGCCGTCGCTTGCCACGCGGACGGGCATGGCCATCCTGCTGGCCGACACCCTGGCCGGCGCGGCCGGGGCCTTGGTGGCGGCGCTGGGCGAGGCGGGCCTGCCCGGTTGCCGCGTGGCCTGGGAGGGCCCCGACGGGGCGCTGCACGCCCACCCGGCGTCCGTGCCCGGCGACCTGCCCTCCCTGCGCGGCGATGCCGCGGCCGCGCCAGGCCATGCCCGCCTGCTTTGCGACGCGCCGGGCGCCGCCGCCTGGCTGCTGCCCGCGCCGGGCGCCAGCCTGCCCGAACCCACGCCGGCCCAGCAGCAACTGCTTGAACTGGGCGCGCGCCGCTTCCGCGACCTGTTCGCCTTCAAGCACCTCTCGGGTTCGGTGCAGGCGCTGGCGCAGGCCGAGAAGCTGCAGCGCGCGCTGTTCGCCATCGCCGACCTGGCCGGCTCCGACCGCGACATGACCACCATGCTGCGCGGCCTGCACGAGATCATCGGCCAGCTGATGTACGCCGAGAACCTGTTCATCGCGCTCTACGAGCCCGGCAACGACAGCCTGCGTTTCCTGTACTTCGCCGACACCGTCGACAAGGAGGAGCCGCAGCCGGGCGAGGAAATGCCGCTTTCGGCGCTCGACCGGGGCCTCACCTGGTACCTGGTGAACGACTGCAAGCCGCTGATGGGCTCGATGGAGGCGATGCGCCGGCAGGTCTCGGGCCCGCTGGTGCTGCACGGCGCCGAGGCCCACGACTGGCTCGGCGTGCCCATGGTGCGCGACGGCCGCGCCGCCGGCGTGCTGGTGGTGCAGAGTTACGTCGAAGGCATCGAATACACCGAATCCGACCGCGCCGTGCTGGCCTTCGTGGCCGAGCACGTGCTCACCGCGGTGGAGCGCAAGCAGGGCCAGGCGCGGCTGGAGCAGCACGTGGCCGAGCGCACCCGCCAGCTGGCCGAGGCCAACGCCGAGCTGCAGCAGCAGATGGCCCGGGGCGAACGCGCCCGCCACCTGCAGGCCACGCTCTACCGCATCGCCGCGCTCACCCACGACGAACAGACCAGCGAGGACTTCTACCGCCACGTGCACGAGGCGGTGGCGGAGCTGCTCAACGCCGAGAACTTCTACATCGCACTGGTGGCCGAGGGCGGCGAGCGCCTGGATTTCCCCTACCACGTGGACGCGGTGAACCCCTCGGTCGGCTCGCGCTCCTTCGGCCGCGGCGTCACCGAATACGTCATCCGCCAGGGCCAGCCGGTGCTGCTGGACCGGGCGGCCATGGACGCGCTGGCCGCCCGCGGCGAAATCGAGTTCGGATCGCCGCAGCAGGGCTACGGCCAGCCTTCGCTGTACTGGCTGGGCGTGCCGCTGCGCGGCGCCGGCGGCGTGATCGGCGCGGTGGCGATGCAGAGCTACCGCAGCGACGTGAGCTACGACGAAGGCGACGCCAGCCTGCTCACCTTCGTATCCAACCAGATCGCCAACAGCCTGCAGCGGCGCGAGCACGCCGAGGCGCTGCGGCGCCTGAACGTCGAACTCGAGCAGCGCGTGCAGGAGCGCACCCGCGAACTGCGCGAGCAGATCGCCGTGCGCGAGCAGGTGGAAGCGCGGCTGCAGCACGAAGTGATGCACGACCCGCTCACCGGCCTGCCCAATCGCCTGTACCTGCGCGACCGGCTCGAACGCGCGCTGGCCAGCCAGCGCCGCAACCCGGGCCAGCAGTTCGCCCTGATGTACCTCGACGTCGACCGCTTCAAGGTCTTCAACGACAGCCTGGGCCACCTGGCCGGCGACGAGGTGCTGCGCGAAGTGGCGCGTCGCCTGCAGGCCTGCGTGCGCGAGCCCGACGTGGTGGCGCGCCTGTCGGGCGACGAGTTCGCCGTGCTGCTCGAGCACAGCCCGCTGCCGCAGACCGCCTGCAAGGTGGCCGCGCGCATCCAGAAGGCGCTGCAGGCGCCCATGCAGGTGGGCGGCCGCGAACTGCAGGCCTCGGCCAGCATCGGCATCGCGCTGGGCAATGCGCACCACGCCAACACCGATGCCGTGCTGCACGACGCCGACGTGGCGCTCTACCGCGCCAAGGCCGCCGGCCGCCAGCGCTTCGTGCTGTTCGACGAATCCCTGCACCGCAACGCCATGGACGTGCTCGACCTGGAGCACCAGCTGCGCGCGGCGCTGGCGAACGGCGAATTCGAGCCGCACTTCCAGCCCATCGTCGGCCTGGCCGACGGCGCCGTGGCGGGCTACGAGGCGCTGGTGCGCTGGCGCCACCCGGCCCGCGGCCTGCTGGGCCCGGGCGAATTCCTGCCGGTGGCCGAGGAATGCGGCCTGCTCGAGGCCATCGACTGGCAGCTCTACCGCGCCGACTTCCGCGACGCGGCGCCGCTGCTGGGCAAGGACGGCTACCTGACCATCAACGTCTCGCCGCGCCACTTCCTGGACGAAACCTTCGACCAGCGCCTGCTGGCGCTGGCCGCGGGCGCCGGCTTCAACCCGCGCCAGCTGCGCGTGGAAGTCACCGAGGGCACCCTGCTCGGCGAACCCGAGGCCGTGGCGCGCACGCTTGGCCGCCTGCGCGAGGCCGGCGTGGACGCCGCGCTCGACGACTTCGGCACCGGCTATTCCTCGCTCAGCCACATCCACCGCTTCCCGCTGCGCATGATCAAGATCGACCGCAGCTTCGTGGCACCGCTGGGCGGCGAAGTGGCCGACCGCAGCACTGCGATCGTCAGCGCCATCCTGGCGCTGGCGAACTCGCTGGCGCTGGAGGTGGTGGCCGAGGGCGTGGAGAACGAGGCCCAGCGCCAGGCGCTGCTGGCCATGGGCTGCACCCAGGCGCAGGGCTACCTCTTCGGCCGGCCGCAGCCGGCGGCGCACTGGGCGGGGCGCGGCTAGAGCTCGGTGCGGGCCTCGATCACCAGGGCCACCTTGTCCAGCCGCGGGTCGCCGTCCAGCGGCACCGCCAGGTCGACGTGGATCATGCGGGCGAAAGCCGAGCGCGTGTTGCCCAGGCGCAGGCCGACGCCCACGTCGGCCATCAGGCCGGGATTCTCGCCGCCCAGCGCATCCCGGCCCCAGGTGCGGCCCACGTCGACAAAGGCGGCGCCGCCGACCCGGAACAGCCGGCCGGGGTACCAGTCGGTGAAATAGCGCCGCTCCAGGCTCAGCCGCGCCCAGCTTTCGCCGGTGGCCCAGCGGTCGGGGTAGCCGCGCAAGCCTATGTCGCTGCCCAGGGTCGGGCGGCCGTCGAGGTCGAGGTTGTGGCCGTGTTCGCCCTCGATGACGGCGAAGAACAGCTGGCGGTCGTCGATCTGCCGGTAGTAGCGGGCGCGGGCGCCGACCACGGCGTCGCGGGCCCGGCCGCCCTCCAGCCGGCCCGAGCTGTGGGCATCCACGCGCAGCAGGTCGGTGGCGCCCAGCGGGTAGCCGCGGCTGGCCTCGAGCTCCCACCAGGCGGCGTCGCGGTCGGCGCCCAGGCTGGTGTCGGACCAGCCGACCCGCGCCGACCAGCGCAGGCCCAGCCGGATGTCCTCGGTGACGCCGATCTGGTCGCGGTTGCGCGCCACCACCCACTCGTCCTGCTGCCACTCGACGCCGGCCCAGGGCCCCACGAGGTGACGATCGGCAGGCACCGGCCCGGCCAGGGCCGGGTCGGTGGACGGCAGGAAGCGGCGCTGCTGCTCGCGCAGGCCGAACAGCCAGCGCCGCACGCGGTTGCCGTCGGAGCCCGCGGACGCGCCCCACCAGGCCTCGACGTCGCGGTTGCGCTGCCGGTACTCGGCTACTTTGTCGCCGTAGGCGTAGAAGGGTTCGACGCTGGTCTGCCGGTCCAGCGACAGGCGCCAGGCCCGGCGCGTGCCCTGGGCGTAGAAGGGCTGGCCGACCGCGGCGGCCCAGCCGCTGCCGTCGTTGCTGTCGCGCAGCTGCGCCTCCAGCCCGATCCAGCGGCCGAACTGGTGCTCGTTGCGCCAGCTGAGCCGGGTTTCGTCACGGTCGCGCTTGCTGCGTTGGGACAGCGACACCCGGGTGCCGGTGCCCAGCAGGTTGCCTTCCTCGATCTCGAAGCCGTACTCGCTGTTGCCGCCGCCCACGTTGCCCTGCACGCCGGGGTTGAGCGTCCACGCGTCCCAGGTTTCCACCACCACGTCCACCCGGCCGTCCCCGCGCGGCACCGCGCGCACTTCCGCTTCGCGCAGGTAGCCCTGGGCGCGCAGCAGGCGGGCGGTTTCCTCCAGCAGCGCGGGGTCGTAGGCCTGGCCGGGTTCGAACAGCAGCAGGCGCTCGATCACCGGCTCGCGGGTGCGCCGGTGCAGGCGGTTGGCGAAGCGGTACGCCCGCTTGTTCTCGCCCTCGACCCGGGTGTCGAAGACGTCGTGGCGGATGAGGGTGATCTCGCCGATCCGCTCCGGCGCCGGCGCGGTGGCCTGCGCCGCGGGGCAGCAGGCCAGCGCCGCCGCGAGGGCGGCGGGCAGGAGGTGGCGCAGCGGCGGTCGGGTCGGGACCACGGCCCATCCTGTCAGAAGATTTCTCGGTTGCGCCATCCCCGGCGTGAAACTGCGACCGGCCACCCGGTTGGCCGCTTTCCACCTGAACGGCGCAAAGGTACAGTCGGCGGACGGAGAGGGGGGTGACGGGGTTATGAGCCTGGCGGGCTTGCGGGTCATGCTGGTCGAAGACCATGGGTTCCAGCGCCGGCTGGGGCTGCGCCTGTTGTCCGACCTCGGCCTGAGCGGGCTGCACGAAGCCGCCGACGGCTTCCAGGCGCTCGACCTGCTGCGCGGCCTGCCCGAACCGCCCGACGTGGTGCTGGTCGACCTGGACATGCCCGGCATGGACGGCGTCGAGTTCATCGGCATCGTCGCCCAGGAACGGCTGGCGCATTCCATCGCCGTGGTCAGCGCCATGGAACCGGCCCTGCTGCACACCGTGCAGGTGATGGCCAAGGCCTCGGGCCTGCGCGTGCTGGGCTGCATCGAGAAGCCGCTCACGCCCGGCAAGCTCACCACCGTGCTGTCGCTGTACGAAAGCGACGCCAGCCACGCCGTGGCCGCCGCCGACGTGGAGGTTTCGCTCGAGCAGGCGCGCGAGGCGCTCTCCCGCGGCGAAATCCAGGCCTTCTTCCAGCCGCAGGCCGAATTCGGCAACGGCAAGGTCATCGGCGTCGAGGCGCTGGCGCGCTGGCGCCTGCCCGACGGGCACATGGTGCCGCCGGCGGTGTTCGTTCCCATCATGGAGGCCGGCGGCCTGATCGACGAACTCACCAGCCTGATGCTGGTGCAGTCCTGCGCCTGGTCCAAGCGCTGGCAGGCGCGCGGGCTCGACCTGAAGGTGTCGGTGAACGTCTCGGCCCAGAACCTCACCGGCCCGGAAGTGGCCGACCGCTACGAGGCCGTGCTGCGCGAGCACGGCGTCAGCCCCGATCGCATCGTGCTCGAGATCACCGAAAGCTCGGTGATGAGCGACACCGCGCGCGGCCTGGGCATGCTGGCGCGCCTGCGCCTGAAGGGCTTCGGCCTGAGCGTCGACGACTTCGGCACCGGTTACTCCTCGCTGTCGCAGCTTTCCCAGATCCCCTTCACCGAACTCAAGATCGACCGCGGCTTCGTCTCGGGCGCGCCGACCCAGCCGCGCAAGCGCGCCATGATCGAGACCAGCCTGGACCTGGCCCGCAAGCTGGGCCTGGCGGTGGTCGCCGAAGGCGTCGAGACCATCGACGAGTGGCAGCTGCTGGCCCAGCTGGGCTGCAACTACGCCCAGGGCTACCTGATTTCGGCGCCGGTTCCGGGCGAACAGCTGCCCGACGCCATCCAGCGCTGGCGGCAGACCCACCACTAGGGCGCCGCATGGCCGCCCCGCGCCGTCCGCGCTTCGGCATCCGCCTGCAGCTGCTGGGCCTGTTCGGCCTGCTGCTGCTCACCGGCGCCACGGTGCTGGTGCTCGACGAGGTCGAACGCCAGTACAACCAGCGCGCCCTGCTCGAGCTCAAGGACGAATCGCTGGCTGGCCTGCGCCGCATCAAGGCGGTGTCCGACGCCTACGGCCTGGACGTGGTGGACACCACCTTCCGCGTCCGCAACTACCTGATCAGCTGGGAAGAGGGCGCGCAGGTGCTGGCCAACGCCCGCCTGCGCATCCGCGAGCACTGGGACGAACTCGAGCGGCTGCCGCTGAGCGGGCAGCAGGAAGAGCTGTTCGCCCAGGTGCGGCACGCCCGCGTGCGCGCCGACACCGCGGCCGAAACCCTGGCGAAGATCCTGGAGCAGCAGGACATCGTGGCGCTGGGGCGTTTCGCCGACACCGAGCTCTACCCGGCCATCGACCCGGTCACCACGCGCATGAAGCACCTGGGCGACCTGGAGATGATCGAGGCCGAGCAGAAGGTGCGCGCGCAGGCGCAGCGCGCCAGCCGGGCCTCGCTGCTGCGCATCCTGGCCAGCCTGGTCACGCTGGTGGTGGTGGCGGTGGTCGGGCAGAAGCTGCTGCGCAACATCTACAAGGGCGTCGAGGGCCTGACCGCGCTGACCCAGCAGATGCGCCGGCACGACTACCAGGGCGTGCCGCGCTTCGTGCCCTCGGGCGAGCTGGGCGAGGTGATGGACGCCTTTCTGGGCATGCGCGACGACGTGCGCAAGTTCGAGGCCGAACTCAACGAGCAGCTGGCCCGCACCGAGCAGGTGCGCGCGGCGCTGCAGGAAAGCGAGGTGTTCCAGCGTTCGCTGTTCGCCGCCGCGCGCGTGGCCATCATCTCGCTCGACCTCGAGGCCCGCTTCACCACCTTCAACCCCTACGCCGAGCGGCTCACCGGCTACCGCGCCGAGGAAATCATCGGCCAGCGCAGCACCAACCGCCTGCTGCTGCCGGAAGAGGTGTCGAAGGTGGCGGCGCAGCTGTCGCAGGCGCTGGACCGGCCGGTGGCGCCCGACGCCAGCCTGATCCCGGTGCTGGTGGAGCAGGGTTCGCCGCCGCTGGAATGGACCTTCGTGCGCAAGGACGGCAGCCGCGTGCCGGTGCTGCTGGCCACCTCGGCCATGCGCGACGGCAGCGGCAAGGTGGTGGGTTACCTGGCGGTGGCCACCGACCTCACCCTGATCAAGCAGCTCGAGCAGCGCCTGCGCGCCAGCGAGGCGCGCGCGCTGGAGGCCAGCGAGGCCAAGAGCAGCTTCGTGGCGGCCATGAGCCACGAGATCCGCACGCCCATGATCGGCGTCACCGGCATGCTCGAGGTGCTCTCGCACAGCCGGCTCGACGAGGACCAGCGCCGCACCATCCAGGTGATCCAGCAGTCGGCGCGTTCGCTGCTGCAGATCATCGGCGACATCCTCGACTTCTCGAAGGTCGAGGCCGGGCGGCTCGAGCTCACGCCCACCACGGTTTCGCTGCCGCGGCTGCTGCAGTCCACGGTGGCCAACTTCAGCGGCTCGGCCTCCAGCAAGGGCCTGGTGCTGCTGTGCGAGGTGGACGACCGCATCGGCCCGGCGCACGTGGCCGACGGCCTGCGCCTGCGCCAGGTGCTGTCGAACTTCCTGTCGAACGCCATCAAGTTCACCGAGAAGGGCGTGGTCGAGGCGGCGCTGGAATGGCAGGGCCGCGAGGGCGAAGGCGACCGCGTCTGCTTCCGCGTCACCGACACCGGCATCGGCGTCACGCCCGAGCAGCAGGCGCGGCTGTTCCAGGCCTTCGCCCAAGCCGAGGGCAGCACCACGCGGCGCTTCGGCGGCACCGGCCTGGGCCTGGTCATCTCGCGGCGCCTGGCCGAGCTGATGGGCGGCGAGGTGACCATGGAAAGCACGCCCGGCGCCGGCACCACGCTGCGGCTGTGCCTGGTGCTGCCGCGCGGCGAGGTGGCGAACCTGGAGCCGGAGATCGCGCCCGACCCGAGCCAGGGTTTCCTGGCGCGGCCGCTGCCCTCGGTCGAGGACGCGCTGGCCGAGCGCAGCCTGGTGCTGATCGTCGACGACCATCCCACCAACCGCCTGGTGGTGGCGCGCCAGCTGGCCCTGGCCGGTTACGCCAGCGAAAGCGCCGAGGACGGCCGCAAGGGCCTGGAGGCCTGGCGCAGCGGGCGCTACGCCCTGGTGCTCTCCGACGTGCACATGCCGGTGATGGACGGCTACGAATTCGCCCGCGCCCTGCGCGAGGAGGAGGCCCGCGACGGCAAGCCGCACACGCCGGTGGTGGCGCTCACCGCCGCCGCGCTCAAGGGCGAGGCCGAGCGCTGCCTGGCCGCCGGCATGGACGCCTACCTGGCCAAGCCGGTGTCCATTCCCGAGCTGGTGGCCACCCTGCAGCGCTGGCTGCCGCACACCGTGCCGCTGCTGGCCGACATGAAGGCGCCGCTGCCGCTGCCGCAGCTGCACGGGGAACCCCTGCCGGTGGACCCGGCGGTGCTGGGCCCGCTCACCGGCGGCGACCCGGCCGAGGCCGGGGCGGTGCTGGAGGATTTCCTGGCCACCACGGCCGAAGACCTGGCCGGCCTGGTGGCCGCCCGCGCCGCCGGCGACCTGGCCGCGGCGGCCCGGCAGGCCCACAAGATCAAGGGTGCCTCGCGCCTGGTGGGCGCCCTGCCGCTGGGCGAGGCGGCGGCCGCGGCCGAAGCCGCCGCCAAGGCGGGCGACTGGTCCGCCGTGCTGCCCTGCGTGGCCGACGTGGAAACCGCGGTGGAGCGGCTGAAACGCCATTTGCGGGACAAACCGGCCATCTGACCGAACGGTCGGTGGGTACCCATTGCATGGGCTAGGGACAGCGGGATAATCCTCGCGTTATCGGAAATCAGCAGCTCGAACCCTCATGTCCCGGGAGTTGATCGTGAACAAGCCGTCCATCCTTTTCCTTGCCCTGTCCGCCGCCTTCGCCGTGGCGCCGGCCCACGCCAACGACGCCGCGCACGACGAACTCGCCGCCAAGCGCCTCGCCGCCGAGCAGGAGGCCGCCGGCCTCGAACCCGCCCGTGCCGGCATCCGCACCAAGGACGTCGAGATCGCCTCCAACACCACGGCGGGCGCGCCGACCTGGAACCGCCCGCTCTCGGGCTTCGGTGGACTGTCCGCCACCGGCACCGCCGTGCCCTACGTCGCGCACCCCTTCATCGTGTCCGCCAACGACAACTGCAGCGTGGCGCTCGACACCCTGGGCGCGCACGACACCTTCCTGTTCATCTACGAAAACGCCTTCGATCCGATGGCCCCGCTGGTCAACGGCATCGCGAGTGACGATGACGGCGGCGCCGGGTTCAACTCCCTGATCGGCGCGGTGGCCCTGAACGCCGGCACCACCTACTACGCGGTCTCCACCGGCTTCTCGAACAGCGACGAGGGCCCGTACGACCTCACCATCAACTGCCCGGTCGCGAACGTGACCTATGCGGGCGGCGTGATGCTGACCAACCCGGCCAGCAACAACCCCATCCGCGTCGCCGAAGAGCTGGTCATCCCGCCGGCGCGCACCCTCACCAATGCCGGCAACCTCGACATCACCACCGAGGTCGATTACTCCTTCTCGCCGGGCGAAGTGCGCTACGCGCGCCTGCACTGCCCGGGCGTCGGCTTCGCCCCGGGCACGACCGTGACCTACAGCGGTGATCCGTCGAACCTGATCGGCGCGGTCAACACCTCGGCCGACGGTTCGATCTATTTCTCCATCACCGCCGGCGCCACCCCGGTGGTCGAGGGCGACCTGCTGATCGTCGACGGCGACCGCACCCTCAACGCCAAGGCTCCCGTGGACTGCACCTACGGCCTGTACGACTTCCCGTCGCAGGCCCAGGCGGGCGGCGCCACCGGCCGCGTGGCCACCACCGCCGGCGCCTACATCCGCTTCGCCCCCAGCTACGCGCTGGCGGTGGACAACCAGGGCAACCCGGTCGCGGACGTCGAGTCCACGGACCCGGCCTACAGCGAGTTCGTGTTCGGCGCGCCCACCTTCGACATCCTGCGTGGCCAGGTCGGCGGCTTCAGCTATGGCACCACCGCGGGCGTGCTCGGCGGCGACCAGCCCATCACCCTCGACGGCCAGGCCATCGAGCTGGTGGACCTGATGGACGCCGACACCGCGCTGGTGTTCACCGGCGACTTCGAGGCGGCGTCCGACGTGTACTTCAGCCCGGCCGCGGACTGCTCGGCGAACATCCAGTCGGCCGACAGCTTCGACGAGACGGAAGCCGTGTTCACCATCGGCAGCGCCGCCACCTTCAACCACTTCCTGTGCTACGCCGCGGGCGGCGACCCGATCCGCGCCAGCGAGTTCACCGTGGCGCTGGCCCCGGTGTCGGCCGACCCGGCCACCTACGCCGTCGGTGGCCGCGGCCCGCTGGCCCTGGGCGAGATCACCCGCAACGGCGCCGAGCTGCAGGCCCCGCTGGCGCAGGTGCCCGAGAACTACCTCTCGCGCATGGTGCTCACCAACACCGGCTCGCAGGATCGTGTGTACGAAGTGCGCGTGTTCGGCGAAACCGGCAACGTCATCTCCACCGCCAACCTCACCGGCACCGTGCCGGCGGGCGGCACCCAGGTGGTCGACCTGACGACCGTGCTGACCGGCTTCACCGCCGCGCCGCGCGCCACGCTCAACGTGACCATCGCCGGCCCGAACGGCCAGATCCAGGGCCTGTACCAGATCGTGAACCCGGATTCGGGCACGATCAGCAACCATGTGATGGTGCGGCCGGGGATGAACTGATATCCGGCGAAAGGCTTCGCGGCTGAAGCCGCTCCTACGGGAAGCAGACTGGGAGGGCCCGCGGAAGCGGGCCCTTCCTTTTTTGGCCGTTGGCAGGCCGGGGGTGCGTTCCGAGGGTTACTGGCCCCGCGCCTTGTCCGAGAGAGAGAACCCCCGTGAAAAAGCATTCCATCCTGGTGGCGGCGATCGCCCTGGCCCTGCCGGCCTTCGCCCACGCACAGCAGGTCGATGACGTCGGCGGGCAGGCCCCGGCCGCCGCGCCGGCCGCCAAGCCCAAGCCGGCCCCGGCCGGCGCCTTCGAAAAGGCGCTGGTCAATGCCGGCGTGGTCTTCGACGGCAACGACCCGATCATGTCGCCGCGCTTCTTCCGCCCGGGCGTCCCCGGCGACCCCTGTTCCGAATTCTCGTCCGGCGACTTCCAGTACCGGACCTACCCGTTCCTGACCGACGGCAGCGGCAGCCTGGGCATCGAGGTCAACACCAACAGCTGCGGTGTCAATGTCTATTTCACGGTGCATGAAGCGCCCTTCAACCCGGGCAACATC
This sequence comes from Arenimonas sp., assembly GCF_041913985.1. Classification (GTDB taxonomy): domain Bacteria; phylum Pseudomonadota; class Gammaproteobacteria; order Xanthomonadales; family Xanthomonadaceae; genus Arenimonas. Next base: position 4,333 of record NZ_JAYSEG010000040.1, on the reverse strand, counting down.
TGCGACAACTTCGTCTGGTCGCAGGGTTCGTCCACCAACACGTTCTCGAACAGCTTCGCGGTGACGCCCAACACGCCCATGGTGCTGGTGGCCAGCGGCGTGCCGAACGCGCCGAACGTGGTCTGCGGCCCGATCACCTTCGAGCTCGATGGCGTCGCCAAGGGCAGCCTGGCCACCGGCGGCACCAACAACCCGGTGCTGGTGGCCGAAGAGCTGGTGATCCCGCCCTCGCGCACGATCTCCAATTCCTCCAACACGCTCGACATCAGCACGCCGCTGGCCTACTCGTTCTCCCCGGGCGAAGTGCGCTACGCGCGCCTGCACTGCCCGGGGGCGCAATTCGCGCCGGGCACGGCGGTCACCTTCACCGGCGACGCCTCGAACCTGATCGGCTCGGTGAACGGCGTCGGTTCGGACGCGATCTACTTCTCCATCACCGCCGGCGCCACCCCGGCCGTCGCCGACGACATGCTGGTGGTGAACGGCGACCGCACCCTCACGGGCAAGGCGCCGGTGGACTGCACCTACGGCCTGTACGACTTCCCGTCGCAGGCGCAGGCGGGCGGCAGCACCGGCCGCGTCGCCACCACCTCGGGTGCCTATCTCCGCTTCGCGCCCAGCTACGCGCTGCGCGTCACCGGCGAAGGCAACCCGGTCGCCAACGTCGAGTCCGCGGACCCGGCCTACAGCGAGTTCGTGTTCGGCGCGCCCACCTTCGACATCCTGCGTGGCCAGGTCGGCGGCTTCAGCTATGGCACCACCGCGGGCGTGCTCGGCGGCGACCAGCCCATCACCCTCGACGGCCAGGCCATCGAGCTGGTGGACCTGATGGACGCCGACACCGCGCTGGTGTTCACCGGCGACTTCGAGGCGGCGTCCGACGTGTACTTCAGCCCGGCCGCGGACTGCTCGGCGAACATCCAGTCGGCCGACAGCTTCGACGAGACGGAAGCCGTGTTCACCATCGGCAGCGCCGCCACCTTCAACCACTTCCTGTGCTACGCCGCGGGCGGCGACCCGATCCGCGCCAGCGAGTTCACCGTGGCGCTGGCCCCGGTGTCGGCCGACCCGGCCACCTACGCCGTCGGTGGCCGCGGCCCGCTGGCCCTGGGCGAGATCACCCGCAACGGCGCCGAGCTGCAGGCCCCGCTGGCGCAGGTGCCCGAGAACTACCTCTCGCGCATGGTGCTCACCAACACCGGCTCGCAGGATCGTGTGTACGAAGTGCGCGTGTTCGGCGAAACCGGCAACGTCATCTCCACCGCCAACCTCACCGGCACCGTGCCGGCGGGCGGCACCCAGGTGGTCGACCTGACGACCGTGCTGACCGGCTTCACCGCCGCGCCGCGCGCCACGCTCAACGTGACCATCGCCGGCCCGAACGGCCAGATCCAGGGCCTGTACCAGATCGTGAACCCGGACTCGGGCACGATCAGCAACCATGTGATGGTGCGGCCGGGGTTGAACTGATATCCGGCGAAAGGCTTCGCGGCTGAAGCCGCTCCTACATCAGGCAGACGGGAAGGGCCCGCGAAGGCGGGCCCTTTCCTTTGGCGGCTCAGTAGCCGGCGGCCTGGCCGTCCTTGCGGCTTTCGCTGGCGCCAATGTACGTGCCGTTGGCGTGGTCGCGGGCGATGGCCTGGTAGCCGCCGTAGGGGCCGTCGGCGAATTCGATGCGGTGTCCCTTGCGCATCAGCGCGCGGATGGTTTCGTAGGGGAAGCCGGTTTCCAGGTTCACCACGCCGCCGTCGGTCATCTCCAGCATGCGGCCGGCCGGGTCGGTGCTGCCGTCGTGCTGGATGCGCGGCGCATCGCCGGCCTCCTGCAGGTTCATGCCGAAGTCCACCAGGTTCATCACGATCTGGGCGTGGCCCTGCGGCTGCATCGCGCCGCCCATCAGGCCGAAGCTCACCCAGGGCTTGCCGCCCCTGGTGAGGAAGGCCGGGATGATGGTGTGGAAGGGCCGCTTGCCCGGCTCGAACGAGTTCGGATGGCCGGGCTTGAGCACGAACTGCTCGCCGCGGTCCTGGAAGATGAAGCCCAGCCCCGGCGGCGCCATGCCGCTGCCCATGCCGCGGTAGTTCGACTGGATCAGCGACACCATCATGCCGTCCTTGTCGGCGGTGGTGAGGTAGATGGTGTCGCCGTCCTGCAGGATGCCGGCGTCCACGGCGCGCGCGGCGCGGTCGGGGTCGATCAGCTTGCGGCGTTCAGCGGCGTAATCCTCGGAAATCAGCTTCGCCACCGGCGCCGGGTGGAAGGCCGGGTCGGCGTAATAACGCGCGCGGTCGGCGAAGGCGAGCTTCTTGGCCTCCACGAACAGGTGCACGTGCTCGGCGCTGCCGAAGGGGATCTTCGAGAAGTCGTAGCCCTCGAGCAGGTTGAGGATCTGCAGCGCGGCGATGCCCTGGCCGTTCGGCGGGATTTCCCACACGTCCACGCCGCGGTAGTTGGTGCTCACCGGCTCCACCCACTCGCCCTGGTGCGCGGCCAGGTCCTCGTAGCGCAGGAAGCCGCCGTTGGCCTTGAAGTAGGCGTCGATCGTGCGGGCGATGTCGCCCTTGTAGAAGGCGTCGCGGCCCTCGCGGCCGATGGTTTCGAGCGTGTTGGCGAGGTTCGGGTTCTTCCAGAGTTCGCCCGTGCGTGGCGCGCGGCCGCCGATGGTGAACTGCTCGGCGAAGCCCGGCCACTTCGACAGCACCGGCACGCTGCGGCCCCAGTAGTAGGCGATGGTGTCGTGCACCGGGTGGCCCTGGCGGGCATAGCGCACGGTGGGCGCGAGCACCTCGGCCATGCTCAGCTTCCCGAAGCGGCCGTGCAGGGCGAACCAGCCGTCCACCGCGCCCGGCACCGTCACCGGCAGCGGGCCGTGGGGCGGAATGTCCTCGTAGCCGTTGTCCTGGAACCACTTGAGCGACAGCGCCCGCGGCGAACGGCCGGAGCCGTTGTAACCGTGCAGCTTCTTCGTCTTCGGGTCCCAGACGATGGCGAACAGGTCGCCGCCGATGCCGTTGCCCGTGGGCTCCATCAGGCCGAGCGCGGCGTTGGCGGCGATGGCCGCGTCCACGGCGCTGCCGCCGCGGCGCATTATGTCCAGCGCGATCTGCGTGGCCAGCGGGTGCGAGGTGGCGGCCATGGCTTCCGTGGCGTACACCTCGGAGCGGGTGGCGAAGGGCAGGCCGGTGATGCGGTCGCCGGCGGCGGCCCCGCCGGCCAGGGTGGCGGCCAGGGCGAGGGCGGTGAATTTCAGACGCATGGCTGGGTTCCCGTGCAGTGGATGGGTGAAGATACCCCGGCCCCGCCTTGCCGCGACGTGAAACCCGCCGCGGTTCCGGCGGGCCGCCCCTTCCCCTGGAGCCCCTGCCGGCATGGCCTTCGACGCCTTCGCGCTGATCTTTTCGATGCTGGCCCTGGGCCTGCTGTTCCAGCGCCTGCGGGTGTTCCCGGACAGCGCCGCCGAGGTGCTCAACAAGGTGGTGCTCTACGTCTGCCTGCCGGCGGCCGTGCTGCGCTACGCGCCGCGGCTGGAGCTGGGGCCCGAGGTACTGGCGGTGGCGGCCGTGCCCTGGGTGCTGGTGGGCGCCACGGTGCTGCTGGTGGGCGGCGTGACGCGCTGGCTGCGGCTGCGCCGCGACGAACACGCCGTGCTGCTGCTGTGCGTGGCCCTGGGCAACACCAGCTTCCTGGGCTACCCGCTGGTGCGCGCGCTGCTGGGCGAGCACGCGCTGCCATACGCGGTCATCTACGACCAGTTCGGCGCCTTCCTGATCCTGTCCACCTTCGGCCTGTACGTGCTGGCGCGCTACGGCGGCGACGCCGAGCCGACGCCGCGCGACATGCTGCGCCGCGTCGCCACCTTCCCGCCCTTCCTGGCCATGGTGTTCGGGCTCACGCTGATGCCGGCCGAGCCACCGTCGTGGATCGCCGGCGGCCTGCAGCGCCTGGCCGACGCGCTGCTGCCGCTGGTGGTGCTGGCGATCGGCCTGGGCCTGAAGCTGAAGCTGCCGCGCGACGAACTGCGTCCGCTGGCCGCGGGACTGGCGCTGAAGCTGGCGGTGATGCCGGCGGTGGCCCTGGGCCTGGCGGCGCTGCTGCGCCTGGACGGCGTGCAGCACGATACCGCGGTGCTCGAATCGGCCATGCCGCCCATGGTCACCGCCGCCGCGCTGGCCATTTCGCACCGGCTGGCGCCGGGTCTGGCCTCGGCGCTGGTCGGCTACGGCATCCTGCTGTCGCTGGCCACGCTGCCCGCCTGGGCCTGGCTTCTTGGACATTTCCTGTAGGAGCAACTGTCTTGTTCAGATCGGTACGGTTCTCCACTCGGAGCCGTCCC
>NZ_JAYSEG010000039.1:17311-25801 GCF_041913985.1 Arenimonas sp. | reverse complement strand
GATGGTCAAGGGCATGGGCGGCGCCATGGACCTGGTGGCCGGCGTCAAGCGCGTGGTGGTGCTGATGGAGCACACCACGAAAACCGGCGAACCGAAGATCCTGCCCAGGTGCACGCTGCCGCTGACCGGCGTGGGCGTGGTGAACCGCATCATCACCGAACTGGCCGTGATGGACGTGGCCGAGGGCGGCCTGGTGCTGGTGGAAATGGCGCCGGGCGTCACCGAGGACGAACTGCGCACCAAGACCGGCGTGCCGTTCCGCCGCGCGGCCTGAGCCGCGCATGGTGCGCGAGCTCGTCGGCTTCGGGCTGGTGGGCGGCCTGCAGCTGCTGGCCGACTGGGCCTGTTTCGTCGCGCTCACCGCGCTCGGCCTGCCGGTGGTGCCGGCCAACCTGGCCGGTCGCGTCGCCGGCGCCTCGCTGGGCTTCTGGGCCAATGGCCGCTTCACCTTCGCGCGGCCCGGCGAGCCGCCGCGCCTGGGCCGCCGCCGGCTGCTGCGCTACCTGGCCTTCTGGCTGGCGATGAGCGTGCTCAGCACGCTGGCCGTGATGGGTCTGGACCAGCTGCGCGGGCTGCACGCGGCCTGGCTGGGCAAGCCGGTGGTGGACGCGCTGCTGGCCGCGCTGGGCTTCGTGGCGGCGAAGTACTGGATCTACCGCTGAGAATTCGCGGACTGGCCGCGACGCACCGGCCCCGGTAGATTCCAAGGGCCGGCGGGGAGCCGGGATTCCGGACCCGCCATGCCAGGCAATGACTTCGACGCCGTGCTCGACGCGGCGACGCCACCCCCCGTGCTGCCGCCCGCCATGCCGGCGGAGCCGCCCGCCGGACCCACCCGCCACGGCGTCGAATTCACCGGTCGCGCCGGCGAGTACTTCGGCATCTGGATCGTCAACGTGGTGCTGTCGCTGCTCACGCTGGGCATCTACTCGGCCTGGGCCAAGGTGCGCACCGAGCGCTATTTCTACGGCAACACGCGCCTGGGCGGCAGCGCCTTCGAGTACCTGGCCAACCCCATCGCCATCCTGAAGGGGCGGCTGCTGGCCTACGCCTTCACCATCGCGCTGGGCCTGAGCGCGCATTTCCAGCTGTGGGCGCTGTACGTGCCGCTCATCCTGCTGGTGCTGGTGCTGCTGCCCTGGCTGCTGCAGCGCACGCTGCGGTTCCGGGCGCGCTATTCGGCCTGGCGCGGGCTGCGTTTCCGCTTCGTCAACGGCGTGGACGACGCCTACATTAACTTCCTGTTCCGGCCGATGCTGCAGCTGCCCACGCTGTACATGCTGCTGCCCTGGGTGCGCCTGAAGCAGCAGGAATACGTGGTCACCGGGCATCGCTTCGGCGGGCTGCGCTTCTCCTTCCGCGGCGAACTGGGGCCGTATTACGTGCCCTTCCTGATCTGCATCGGGCTGGGCGTCGCGGCCTATGTCCTGCTGGTGGCGATCGCGGTGGGCGGTGCGTTCGCGATGCATGGCGCGGGCGGGGAAGGCGGAAAGCCCTCGGAGGCGGCAATGGTGGCCGTCTTCGTGCCGGTGCTCATCGTGTACCTGGCTTTCCTGGCGCTGCCGGTGTTCCTGCGTACGCGTTACACCAACCTGATGTGGGCCAACTCGGCGCTGGGCCCGCACTGCTTCCGCTGCACGCTGCGCGCGCGCGACGTGATCTGGCTGTACTTCAGCAACGGCCTGGCCATCGTGTTCTCGCTGGGCCTGGCGGTGCCCTGGGCGATGGTGCGGCTGGCGCGCTACCGCGCCGCGCATTTCGAACTGCTGGCGATGGGCGGGCTGGACGACTTCACGGCCGAGGCCGCGTTGGCCGAGGGCGCCGCCGGCGCCGAGCTGGTGGACGCGCTCGACCTGGACATGGACCTCAGCCTCTGAACACGCTCGAGGCCATCGGGTACGACGGGCGCGGCAGCCGCGGCGTGGCCGCCACGCTGTCGCAGCCGGCGCCCGGGCGGCTGCGCGTGCAGTGGGGCGACGAGGTGCGCGAGTTCGACGTGGGCGAGCTGGCGCTCAGCCCGCGCCTGGGCCGGCTGTCGCGGCAGTTGCGGCTGCCCGACGGCGGCCAGCTCGAGGTCGCCGATTCGCCGCTGCTCGACGCCTGGCTGCCGGCGCCGAGCCGGGTGGAAGCCGCCGCCGACTGGCTCGAGCGCCGGCGCACGACGATGCTCGGCGCCGCCGTGCTGCTGGTGGGCGGCGTGGTGGGTTTCTTCCAGCTGGGCCTGCCGTGGATGGCGAACGAGCTCGCGCCGGTGATTCCGCCCGCCATGGAGCGAACCATCAGCCGGCAGGCGCTGGCCCTGCTCGACAGCACGCACCTGCGGCCCTCGCGGCTGCCGGCGGCGCGTCGGGAGGAACTGCGCGTGAAGTTCCACGCGCTCACGCGCGGGCTGCCGCGCGCCGACGGGCTGCGGCTGGACTTCCGCGACGCGCCTTCGCTCGGCCCGAACGCCTTCGCGCTGCCGGACGGACAGGTGGTGATGACCGACCAGCTGGTGGCGCTTGTGCCGGACGACGAGGAGCTGCTGGCGGTGATGGCGCACGAGGCCGGCCACCACGAGCACCGCCACGGCATGCGCCGTGGCCTGGAAAGCTCGGCGGCGGTGGTGGTGATCGGCTTCCTGTTCGGCGACCTGTCGGGCACGGGTTCGCTGTCGGTGTCGATCCCGACGCTGCTGGTGAACAGCGGCTTCTCGCGCCGGCACGAGCGCGAAGCCGACGCGTTCGCCTTCGCCCTGCTGCCCAGGCATGGCATTTCGCCCGAGGCCTTCGCCCGCGCCATGGCCCGGCTTTCCGAGGGCGACGGCGAAACCACCGCCGGCCCCATCGGCTACCTCTCCACCCACCCGCCCAGCCACGAACGCATCGAAGCGGCCCGCCGCGCCGCGGAGGGTGGAAAAGAAAACGGCCGCTGAGGCGGCCGTTTTCCTGGTGAAGCTGAAGCCTGCGGGGTTCAGAGCGCTTGCTCGAGCTCCGGCACGATCTGGAACAGGTCGCCGACCAGGCCGAAGTCGGCGATCTCGAAGATCGGCGCTTCCGCGTCCTTGTTGATGGCGACGATGGTGCCCGCGTCCTTGATGCCGGTCAGGTGCTGGATGGCGCCCGAGATGCCGATGGCCACGTACAGCTCCGGCGCGATGATCTTGCCGGTCTGGCCCACCTGCAGTTCGTTCGGCACGTAGCCGGCGTCCACCGCGGCGCGCGAGGCGCCCACGGCCGCGCCCATCTTGTCGGCCAGCGAGTAGATGATCTTGAACGCGTCGGCCGAGCCCAGCGCGCGGCCGCCCGACACCACCTTCGACGCGCCCTGCAGGTCCGGGCGGTCCGACTTGCCCTGCTGCAGCGACACGAAGCGCGTGTGCGAGGGCAGGGCGGCGTCGACCGAAGCCGCTTCCACCGTCGCCGAACCACCGGCGCCGGCCGCCGGCCACGAGGCCGTGCGCACGGTGCCCACCACGGCCATCGAGGACGGCGCCTCGACGGTGATGATGGCGTTGCCGGCGTAGATGGGGCGCTTGAACACGTGAGTGCCTTCCACCGCCATGATGTCCGACACCTGGGCCACGCCCAGCAGGGCCGCCACGCAGGGCATCAGGTCCTTGCCGAAGGTGGTGGAGGGGCCGAACACGTGCGAATAACCCGCGGCCAGCTTCGCCACCTGCGGCGCCAGCACCTGCGCCACCGGGTGGGCGTTGGCGGCGTTGGCCACGGTGATGACCCTGGCCACGCCGGCGATCTTGGCGGCCTCGGCGGCCACGGCTTCGGGCGCGTCGGAGAGCACGGCCACGTGGATTTCCGCGCCGGCGACGGCCTGGGCGCAGCTGACGCAGCGCGCGGTCGAGGAATTGAGCTGGCCGCCGAGGTGTTCGGCAACGATCAGGATCTTGCTCATCGTCATGGTCTCCTTACACCAGGCCCTTGGCCTTGAGCGCCGACACGAGCTCGGCGACATCCTTCACCATCACGCCCTTGCTGCGCTTGGCCGGCGGGGCGTAGTGGCTGGTCTTGAGGTGGTCGCCCGACTCCACGCCGAGGTCGGCGAAGTTGATGGTCTCGAGCGGCTTGGACTTGGCCTTCATGATGTCGGGCAGCTTGATGAAGCGCGGCTCGTTCAGGCGCAGGTCGGTGGTGATGACGGCGGGCAGCTGCACTTCCAGCACCTCGAGGCCGGCGTCGACTTCACGGGTGACGGTGGCGGCGCCGCCGGACACCTCGACCTTGCCGGCGAAGGTGGCCTGCGGGCGGCCCCACAGCGTGGCCAGCATCTGGCCGGTCTGGTTGGCGTCGTCGTCGATGGCCTGCTTGCCCAGCAGCACGATCTGCGGCTGCTCCTTCTCCACCAGCTTGAGCAGGGCGCGCGCCGCGGTGAGCGGCTGCACGGCCTGGTCGGTGACCACGTGGATGGCGCGGTTGGCGCCCATGGCCAGGCCATTGCGCAGGTGCGCCTGGCAGTCGGCGGGGCCGAGCGTGGCCACCACCACTTCCGTGGCGATGCCCTTGTCGCGCAGGCGCAGCGCTTCTTCCAGCGCGATGTCGTCGAACGGGTTGGCCGAAAGCTTCACGCCTTCGGTGACCACGCCCGAGCCATCCGGCTTCACCTGGATGCGGACGTTGTAGTCCACCACCCGCTTGTAACCGACCAAGATCTTCATCGTCGCGATTTCCTGTGGGGCAGGCCGGCGCACGGCGTGGGGCCGCGCGTCGGGCTTGAAGGGAACCGCGATTCTAACCTTTCGCGCCGCCGCGGCCCAGCCTCGGTGGCGTGAAAACGTGGGTGCGCGGCCTTGCGAATCAGTGATTTAGGCGTGAAATGCGCCCGGCCTTGAGCGAGGTCATGCCGGGCCCGCCGCCGACCGGGCAGACTTGCGCCTGGCCTCCCCACCGCGGACCCGCCGCTTGCCCTTCGACCTGCCCCCGGAATTCTTCGTGTTCGTGGCCATCGGCCTGGCCGCGCAGCTGGTGGACGGCGCCCTGGGCATGGCCTACGGCGTCACCAGCTCCAGCCTGCTGCTGGCCTTCGGCCTGCCGCCGGCGGTGGCCAGCGCCAGCGTGCACGCAGCCGAAGTCGCCACCACCGGCGTGTCGGGACTGAGCCACGGGCTGCTGGGCAACGTGGACCGCCGGCTGATGTGGTCGCTGGTGCTGCCCGGGGTGCTGGGCGCCGTCGCCGGTGCCCTGCTGCTGAGCTGGGCCGACTGGGCCTGGCTGCGGCCGCTGGTCTCGGCCTACCTGCTGGTGCTGGGCCTGCTGCTGGTGTGGCGGGCCTGGCACGGCCGCCGGCGCGAGCCGCGCCACGCCAACAACGTGCCCTTGGGCCTGGGCGCCGGCTTCCTGGACGCGGTGGGCGGCGGCGGCTGGGGCCCGCTGGCCACCACCCAGCTGATGGCCCGGCACCTGGAGCCCCGCATCGCCATCGGCACCGCGAACGCGGCCGAGTTCTTCGTCAGCCTGGCGGTGTCGGCGGTGTTCCTGTTCACCCTGGGCATCAGCCACGTGCACGTGGTGCTGGGCCTGCTGCTGGGCGGCGTGGTGGCGGCGCCGTTCGCGGCCTGGCTGGCCCGGCGGGTGCCGGCGCGGCCCATGATGGCGGCCGTGGGCCTGATGGTGGCGGGGGTCAGCGTCTACAACCTGCTGCGTTGATATCCTTGCGGGCATGACGCCCGACCTGTCCCACCTCGACCGCCTCGAAGCCGAGGCCATCCACATCCTGCGCGAAGTGGCGGCCGAATTCCGCAACCCGGTGATGCTCTATTCCGTGGGCAAGGACAGCTCGGTGCTGCTGCACCTGCTGGTGAAGGCCTTCTACCCGGCGCGCCCGCCGATCCCGCTGCTGCACGTGGACACCACCTGGAAGTTCCGCGAGATGATCGCCTTCCGCGACCGCCGCGCGGCCGAGACCGGCGTGGAGCTGCGCACCCACACCAACCCCGAGGGCCTGGCCCAGGGCGTGAACCCGGTCAGCCACGGCGCCACCGTGCACACCGACGTGATGAAGACCCAGGCGCTCAAGCAGGCGCTCGACCAGTGGGCCTTCGACGCGGCCATCGGCGGCGCCCGCCGCGACGAGGAGAAGTCGCGCGCCAAGGAGCGCGTGTTCTCCTTCCGCAGCGCCCAGCACCGCTGGGACCCGAAGAACCAGCGCCCCGAGCTGTGGGACCTGTACAACACCCGCATCCACAAGGGCGAGAGCGTGCGCGTGTTTCCCATCTCGAACTGGACCGAGCTCGACGTGTGGCTGTACATCTACCGCGAGAAGATCCCGGTGCCCTCGCTCTACTTCGCGGCCGAGCGGCCGGTGGTGGAGCGCGACGGCGCCCTGATCATGGTGGACGACGAGCGCCTGCCGCTGCGCGAGGGCGAGGTGCCGATGATGCGCAAGGTGCGCTTCCGCACCCTGGGTTGCTACCCGCTCACCGGCGCCATCGAATCCGACGCCGACACGCTGGAAGCCATCATCGCCGAGATGCTGGTGGCCACCACCTCCGAGCGCCAGGGCCGCGTGATCGACCACGACCCCTCGGCCTCGATGGAAAAGAAGAAGCAGGAGGGCTACTTCTGATGGCCGGCACCGACCACGCCGCGGCCGTGGCCGCCTACCTGCGCCAGCACGAAACCAAGGGCCTGCTGCGCTTCATCACCTGCGGCAGCGTGGACGACGGCAAGAGCACGCTGATCGGGCGCCTGCTCTACGAGTCGAAGATGCTCTTCGAGGACCAGCTCGCCGCGGTCGAGGCCGACTCGAAGAAGTACGGCACCCAGGGCGAGGCGATCGACTTCGCGCTGCTGGTCGATGGCCTGGCCGCCGAGCGCGAGCAGGGCATCACCATCGACGTGGCCTACCGCTTCTTCGACACCGACCGGCGCAAGTTCATCGTCGCCGATTGCCCGGGCCACGAGCAGTACACGCGCAACATGGCCACCGGCGCCTCCGCCGCCGACCTGGCCGTGGTGCTGGTGGACGCGCGCAAGGGCCTGCTCACCCAGACCCGCCGGCACAGCTACATCGTTTCGCTGCTGGGCATCCGCCACGTGCTGCTGGCGGTGAACAAGATGGACCTGGTGGGCTACGACGAGGCGGTGTTCGCGCGCATCACCGAAGGCTACCGCGAGCTCGCCGCGCGCCTGGGCATCGCGCACGTGGAATGCGTGCCGCTGTCGGCGCTCAAGGGCGACAACCTCAGCGCGCGCTCCGCGGCCATGCCCTGGTACACCGGGCCCACGCTGCTCGAACACCTGGAAACCGTGGACGTGGGCCGGGGCGCCGGGACCACCGGCTTCCGCCTGCCGGTGCAGTGGGTGTGCCGCCCGAACCAGGATTTCCGCGGCTTCGCCGGCACCATTGCCGCCGGCCAGGTGGCACTTGGCGACGAGGTGGTGGTGCTGCCCTCGGGCCGGCGCTCGCGCGTGCGCGCCCTGGTCACCGCCGATGGCGAGCTGGCCAGCGCCGGCCGCGGCCAGGCCATCACGCTGACGCTGGCCGACGAAGTGGACGTGAGCCGCGGCGACGTGATCGCCGCCGCCGCGAATCCCCCGCAGGTGGCCGACCAGTTCGCCGCGCACCTGCTGTGGATGGGCGACGCGCCGCTGCTGCCGGGCCGCCCGTACTGGCTGAAGATCGGCGCGCGGACGCTGGCCGCGCAGGTCACCGAGATCAAGCACAAGGTGGACGTGAACACGCAGGCGCGGCTGGCCGCCAAGTCGCTCGAGCTCAACGAGGTGGCCTACTGCAACCTCAGCCTCGACCAGCCGATCCCGTTCGAGGCCTATGCCGACAGCCACGCGCTGGGCGGCTTCATCCTGATCGACCGCCAGAGCAATGCCACCGTCGGCGCCGGCACGCTCGACTTCGCGCTGCGCCGCGCGGCCAACATCCACTGGCAGCACCTGGAGGTGGACCAGGCGGCGCGCGCCGGCATCAAGGGCCAGCAGCCGCGCTGCCTGTGGTTCACCGGCCTGTCGGGCGCGGGCAAGTCCACCGTGGCCAACCTGGTGGAAAAGCAGCTGCTGGCCAAGGGCTACCACACCTACCTGCTCGACGGCGACAACGTGCGCCACGGCCTGAACAAGGACCTGGGCTTCACCGACGAGGACCGCGTGGAAAACATCCGCCGCGTGGCCGAGGTGGCGAAGCTGATGACCGACGCCGGCCTGATCGTGCTGGTGAGCTTCATCTCGCCCTTCCGCGCCGAGCGGCGGATGGCGCGCGAATTGTTCCCGGCCGGGCAGTTCGTCGAAGTGTTCGTGGACACGCCGCTGGCCGTGGCCGAAGGGCGCGACGTGAAGGGCCTGTACGCCAAGGCGCGCGCGGGCCAGATCCGCAACTTCACCGGCATCGATTCGCCCTACGAGGCGCCGGAAAACCCCGAGCTGCACCTCGACGGCGGCCGCGAAACGGCCGAGCAGATGGCCGCGCGCGTGATCGCCGCGCTGCAGGTGTCCTGAAGTCTTTTGTAGGAGCGGCTTCAGCCGCGAAGCTCTTCGCGAAAAGCTT
>NZ_JAYSEG010000039.1:0-17301 GCF_041913985.1 Arenimonas sp. | reverse complement strand
CGGCCCCCCGCGTGTGTTGTATAGGTGTTGGGTTGGGGGTTCGCCCCCCCGGCCGGCCCGCCGGGCTCGCTGGCGGGCCCCCCCCCGCTCCTACAGGGGAGCCGCCAGCTTCTCGAGCAATACTTGGGCGAAGCGCGCCGCGGCGCCTTCGCCGTAGGGCAGGAACACCGACGGCTCGGTGAGTTCGAGCTCCAGCAGCTGCGGGCCGGTGGGCGAGGGCAGCAGGTCGACGCGCGCGTACACCAGCGGGCCAAAGGGCAGGGCGGCCAGCACCATCGCGGCCACTTCGCGCTCCTGCGCCGAGGGCTCGCGCGGCTGGATGTGTTCTTCCTTGAACAGCGCCCGCGTCGGCTCCTCGCCGCGCCTGAGCAGCGGCGCCTTGCGGATGGCATGGCTGAACTGGCCGCCGAAGAACAGCAGCGCGGTTTCGCCCTGCTCGTCCACCGCGCGCAGGTAGGGCTGCACCAGCACGTGCCGGCCTTCGCCGAGCAGGCGCGCGGCGTGCGCCACGGCCTGGGCGCGGTCGGCGCGCAGGTAGCGTTTCGCATCGCGCGAACCGGCGCCGACGGTGGGCTTGACCACGAATTCCTCGAGGTCGGGCAGCGAGGCCGGGTCGTCGCCGGGCGCCAGGTAGTGGCTTTCGATCACCGGCACGCCGGCCCTGGCCAGCTCGCCGAGGTAACGCTTGTCGGTGTTCCAGCGCACCACGTCCGGCGGGTTCCACAGGCGCGTGAGCCTGGCCACGCGCTCGCACCAGGCCATGAATTCCGGCAGCCGGTCCACGTAGTCCCAGGGCGAACGCAGCAGCACCGCGTCGAAGCGGGCCCAGCTCACCGTGGGGTCGTCCCAGGCCACCACCTGGGCGTCGATGCCGGCCTCCGCGCAGGCCTTGCGCAGCGGGACGAGGTCGTCGTCGAGCGCGAAGGCGGCGATGGCGGTGACCAGCGCGAGTTTCATCGCGTGCCGGGAACCCGGATGTCCACGTACAGCAGGCGCCAGCGCAGCGAGACGCCGTCCGGCCCGGTGTCCACGCCGACCTGTTCGCGCAGCGCGGCCAGCAGTTCGCGCGGGTCGTGGCCGCTGAGCCCGAACAGCTGGGCGCAGAAGCCCAGCATCGCGGCCTCGTCGGGGAAGCGCCAGGGCGTGGCCACTTCGGCGCAGTGCAGCACGTCGCCCAGCGCGGCGTAATCGGCGGGGTCCGGCGACAGGTACATGCCCTGGTGGCCGGTCTGGTTGTAGCGGCCGACGAAACCATCGAGGAAACCGCCCAGCGGCGAACCGGCCGGCACGTCGCCCACGTGCAGCAGGCCGCCGGGCTTCACCCGCGTGGCCAGCTCGCGCAGGAAGCCGGGCTGGTCGTCGATGTGGTGCAGCGCGGCCAGGCAGACGGCGCGGTCGTAGGGCTCCGGGTCGGCCTCGCGCGAAGGCAGGCCCACCGGGATGCCAGCGGCGAAGCCGTCGGTGAGTTCGTAGCCGACCACGCGTGCCTTCCCTTCAAGGTGCTTCGCCAGGTAGCCGCCGCCGGAGGGGAAGTCGAGCACGCGTTCACCCGCGGCCAGCGGCCGGCGCGCGAACAGCGCGTCGAACTCGGCGTCGCGTGCGTGCGGCCAGGCCATCATGGCCGCGTGGTAGAGGTCACCGCGCGCGGCGAAGATTTCCGGGTAGGTCAGGTTCATTGCCGCGACCCCGCGGGCGCGTGGCGCCAGCGGCCCGGGTTTTCCAGCAGCGACTCCAGGCTGCGGCGGATGCGCGCGATGATGCCGGCCCAGCGCGGCTCCTGCGGGTTGGAGTCGTGCAGCACGTTCATGGTGGCGTTGGCCTCGAACACCAGCAGGCGGCCGTCGGGCAGCAGGCTGGCGTCGATGCCGAAGTAGTCCAGGTCCAGGGCGTCGGCGATGGCCAGCACGCGCTCGCGCAGCACCGGCAGCAGGCCCTGTTCGAAGCCCTCGAGTTCGGCCAGCTCGCGTTCGAGCAGCGCGGCGTCGGGCACGCGGCTGTCGGCGTGCACCAGCCAACTGGCGGCGGGGATGTGGTGGCGCAGGAACACGTCGCGGCCCACCACCACCAGGCGCATCTTCCGGTACAGGCCGTCGTCGCCGCGGAAGTCCACGAACTCGGTCACGTAGACCGGGCGGCCGCCCCAGGGCAGCTCGCGCAGCGCGGCGCGCAGGTCTTCCGGGCGGTCCACCCGGGTCAGGTCCTTGCCGCCGTGGTTGCCGCCGATGCGCAGCAGCACCGGGAAGGCCAGGCCTTCGCGGGCGATGGTTTCGCCCAGCTCAGCCGGTTCCTCGATCTGCAGGCGCAAGGTGCGCGGCATGCACAGGCCGGCGATGCCCGCCAGCCGCTGCGACACCTGGTCGCGGCGCGTGGCCAGGATGGCGCCGGGGTGGTTGAAGCAGTTGGCCTGGGTCTTGGCCACCACCGCGTCGATGGTGCGCAGCGCCACCGAGCAGCGGTGCGGCTCGGTCACCGCGTTCACCACCGGGCGCCCGGGCTCCACCTCGTCCACCGTGGTGGTGAGGCCGGGGCCGCAGTAGATGGGCTGGAACCAGGGGCCGCGGCTGCGGTCGAGGTAGCCGGCGATGTTGAGGTTGCCGGGGAAGGAAACCTGCGGGCCCGGTTTGCCGGGCAGGAAGTAGATCTGGGCCATGCCGTCGTCGGGGATGCCGAACAGCAGGGGAAGCGGGGTGCGTGCGGAGGTCATGGAAACTTCTTCAAAGGTTCTGGTAGTTCGGACCCGAGCCGCCTTCCGGCGTGACCCAGGTGATGATCTGGTACGGGTCCTTGATGTCGCAGGTCTTGCAGTGCACGCAGTTGGCGGCGTTGATCTGCAGGCGCTTGCCCTGTTCGTCCTGGACGATTTCGTACACGCCCGCCGGGCAGAAGCGCTGGCAGGGGTTGCCGTATTCCTCGGCGCACTGGGTGATGCACACGTCGGTGTTGGCCACCTTCAGGTGCACCGGCTGGTCTTCGTCGTGCTCGGTGGCGGCGAAGTACACGCCGGCCAGGCGGTCGCGCGGCGCCAGCGTGCGTTCCACGTAATCACGCCTGGGCTTTTCGGCCTCGGCCAGCTTCTGCAGCGAATTCCAGTCCGGCTTGCAGCGCCAGGTCCAGGGCGAGAGGCCGGCGGTGGCGGTTTCCCAGGCCGAATTCAGGAGGCCGAACCACAGACCCTTCTTGAAGCCGGGCTTGATGTTGCGCACCTTCTTGAGCTCGGCCATCACCGGCGAGGCGCGCAGCTTCGCGTCGAAGCCGGCGCTGGCCGGCGCCTCCTGCGCGGCGAGGTGTTCGGCCGCCAGCATGCCGCTGCGGATGGCCTGGTGCGTGCCCTTCACCTTCGGCACGTTGAGCAGGCCGGCGGTGTCGCCGATGAGCAGCGCGCCCGGCATTTCCACCTTCGGCAGCGACTGCCAGCCGCCGGTGACGATGGCGCGCGCGCCGGCGCTGAGGATGGTGCCGCCCTCGAGCAGCGGCTTCACCAGCGGATGGTGCTTGAACTGCTGGAAGGCTTCGTAGGGCTGGTAGTTCGGGTCGCGGTAGTCCAGGCCCGAGACGTAGCCGATGGCCACGCGGTCGTCGGCGAGGTGGTAGACGAAGCTGCCGCCGTAGGTCATCGAGTCGGCCGGCCAGCCGAAGCTGTGGAAGATCTTGCCCGGCTTCACCCGGCCCGGCGGCAGCTGCCAGAGTTCCTTGATGCCGATCGAATAGTTCTGCGGGTCGGATTCGGCGTCGAGGCCGAACTTGCGGATCAGCTGCTTGGTCAGGTGGCCGCGCGCGCCCTCGGCGAGCACCGTCACCTTCGCCCTGATGTCGATGCCCTGGGTGTAGCCGGGCTTGTGCGAACCGTCCTTGGCCACGCCCATGTCGCCGATGCGCACGCCGCAGACGGCGCCGGCCTCGTCGAACAGCGGTTCGGCGGCGGCGAAGCCCGGGTAGATCTCCACGCCCAGGGCCTCGGCCTGGGGCGCCAGCCAGGCGCACATGGCGCCCAGCGAAACGATGAAGTTGCCGTGGTTGGCCATGCCCGGCGGGATGACCGGGAACTTGGTGCCGCCGGTCTTGGTGAGGAACCAGAACTCGTCCTCGGTGGCGGGCACGCACACCGGCGGCGGGGCGTCGCGCCAGCCGGGCAGCAGTTCGTCGAGCGGGCCGGGTTCGATGACCGCGCCCGAGAGGATGTGGGCGCCGATGGTGGAGGCCTTCTCGATCACGCAGACCGAGAGTTCGGGCCTGAGCTGCTTGAGCCGGATCGCGAACGACAGGCCCGCCGGGCCGGCGCCCACGGTCACCACGTCGTATTCCATCACGTCACGTTCACTCATTGCCAAAGCTCCATACGCCGATGTCCGGATTGTCCCGGTTTGCCCGCGGGCGGGCAATCAAGGACACTCGCAGGCAGTCCCGCCACGGAATGCGACACGCATGACCGCCAGCCCCGACGCCCTGCGCCAGGCCCCGCTCTACCGCGTGCTGCACGCCCTGGCCAAGGGTGAAACCAGCAGCGAGGCATTGACCGGCGCCTGCCTGGCCGCCATCGCCCGCGACGGCCACCTCAACGCCTGGACCTGGGTGGACGCCGCCGGCGCCCTGGCCGCCGCCCGCGCCAGCGACGATCGCCGCGCCGAGGGCAAGCCCCTGGGCCGCCTGGACGGCGTGCCGATCGCCGTGACCGACGCCTTCGACATCGCCGGCATGCCCACCAGCCTGGGCCTGCCGGGCCACCCCGGCCTGGCCGAGCACGACGCCCACGTGGTGCGGCGCCTGCGCGGCGCCGGCGCGGTGTTCCTGGGCAAGACCAACCTCGACGAGGCCGCCTTCGGTACCGTCGGCCGCAACCCGCATTTCGGCGACGTGCGCAACCCGCTGCTGCCCGACCGCGCCGCCGGCGGTGCGTCCGGTGGTTCGGCCGCGGCCCTGGCCGCCGGCCACGCCGTGGTGGCGCTGGGCACCGACACCCTGGGCGCCACCCGCATCCCCGCCGCCTTCTGCGGCCTGGTGGGCCACAAGCCCACGCTGGGCGAACTGAGCGCGCGCGGCATGGCCCCGGCGCTGCGCCGCCTGGACTGCCCGGGCCTGCTGGCGCGCGCGGTGCAGGACATCGGCCTGGTGCTGCCGGTGCTGGCCGGCTACGACGCCGGCGACCCGCGTTCGCGCAAGCGCCGCGTGCCGCTGGCGCCGCCGGACTGGGTGCCGGGCGAACTCAAGGCCGGCGTGGTCGCCGACCTGTCCGCCCTGGGCGTGGACGCCGCGGTGGTGGAGAACTTCAGCGCCGTGATGGCGCGCGTGGCCGCGGTGTTCGGCAGCGCGCTGCCGGTGGCGCTGGAGATCGCCCCGCTGGAAGTGGCGGCCACCCGCCGCGCCGCCCTGCTGCTGATGGAAGCCGAGATCCTGGCGGCGCACGAGGCGCGGCTGGGCGGGGCCTCCACCCGCCTGCGCTGGCTGCTCGACTTCGCCCAGCGCA
Source organism: Arenimonas sp. (assembly GCF_041913985.1). Taxonomy (GTDB): domain Bacteria; phylum Pseudomonadota; class Gammaproteobacteria; order Xanthomonadales; family Xanthomonadaceae; genus Arenimonas. The sequence continues at coordinate 11,840 of NZ_JAYSEG010000039.1, read as the reverse complement.
AGACCGCCGCCGACGCCGCCCGCGCCCACCGCCGCCTGGACGGCCACGTGGTGCAGGTGCGGCGCCTGTTCGAACAGTTCGACGTGCTGCTGCTGCCCACCGTGGCCACGCCGCCGCCGGCCTGGGGCGCGGATGAGCCGGCGAACCTGGCCGACCTCACCGCGCTGGCCTCGCTGGCCGGCTGCCCGGCGCTCAGCCTGCCGCTGCCCGGCGGCCTGGGCCTGCAGCTCGTCGGCGCGCCCGGCAGCGACCTGCGCCTGATCGAACTCGCCGGCATCCTCGCCTCCGTCGCCGATACTGGCGAATAGCGTTTTTGCCACGGCTTCGCCCAGGCGTCCTGATTCAAACGCGGATCAAGGCGGATGGACACGGATAAAGGCGAATAGGGCGAAAGCAAATTTGAATTGCTTAATTCGCTCTTATCCGAGTCCATCCGCCTTGATCCGCGTTCAGAACTGAACCCCGCACGCTCGTGGCTGCACTGACTTACCCCGCAGGAGTTACGTTTGTCCCGGGCTGGCTGCCGGCCGGTGAAGCCGATGCGCTGTACGACGCGCTGATGCAGCAGGTGGCATGGGAGACGCACCGGATACGGATGTTCGGGCGGATGGTGGATTCGCCGCGGCTGAGCTGCTGGATCGGCGACCCCGGCGCGAGCTACGTGTATTCGCGCGTGCGCTTCGAGCCGCGGCCCTGGCCGGCGGCGCTGGCGGCGCTGCGGCCGCGCGTGGACGCGGCGGCGGGCGTGGCGATGAACAGCGTGCTGGCGAACCTGTACCGCGACGGCCGTGACGCGATGGGCTGGCACAGCGACGACGAGCCCGAGCTGGGCCCGCGGCCGGTGATCGCTTCGATCAGCCTGGGCGGCACGCGCCGCTTCGCCTTCCGGCACCGCCACGACCCCGCGCGCAAGTGCACGCTCGAGTTGCCGCACGGCAGCCTGCTGCTGATGACCGGCGACACCCAGGCGCAGTGGCGGCACGCGCTGCCGCGCACGGCGCGGCCGGTGCCGCCGCGCATCAACCTCACTTTCCGGCGGATTCTTCCTTCGCCGTGAGCACGCGCTGGCCTTCGACCAGGGTCCAGCCGACGATTTCCTGCGACAGCTGCGACATGGCCTGCCCGAAGGCCGCCACCACCGGCTCGATCTGCTCGCCCTGGCTGGGCACCACCACGCGGAAGCGCTTCGCCGTCACGCCGCCGTGGCCGCGCAGGGCCACGAGGCGCGCCTGCAGTTCCACCACCACCTCGGGCCGGCCACCGGTGTAAACGGTTTCGAAGGCGCGCAGTTCGGTGAACAGCCCGAAGTCGCCGCGCGCGCCGCCGAAGCGGCCCACCGCGGCGATGCGGCCGGAGTCCTCGAAGGCCTGCACCAGCGCCGTCTGCAGCAGCTCCGGCGCGCTGTCGGCCCAGCGCGCGCCCTTGTAGGTCTGCAGGCGGTCGGGCGCGGGGCGCACGGCGATGCGGGTGGAGTCGAGCAGCTGGTGGGTGTCGGGCGTGGACACGCTGAGCTGCCAGTCCACCGCCGGCCAGGCCGGGTCGGCGGTGATGGCGGTGCGCGGCGAGAAGATCTGCACCTCGGCGGTGGGCCCGACGATGGAGCAGCCGGCCAGCGCAAACGCGAGCGCGGCGGCAAGGACGGGAAGGCGCGGGGCGCGACGGGTCATGGTTCGAACTCCTCGGGCTGTTCGCGGCCGAGCAGGTAGCCCGCCGGGTTGTTTTCAAGGCGGTCGGCCAGGTCGTCGATCTCGCGGATCAGCGAGCGCAGCTGGCGCATGGTGGGGCCCACCTGGCCCAGGCCGTCGCGGCTGAAGTCGGCGATGGCCTCGCGGTTGTCGCCCAGGATCGCGTCGGCGCTGCGGCTGGCGGACTCGAGCTGGACCAGGGTGGCGTCGAGCTTGGCCACCAGGGCCGGCAGCTCCTGCACCACGCCTTCGTCGAGGTGGTTGATGGTGCGGTCGGCGCTGGCCAGGGTGGCGTCGAGCTTCTCGCTGGCGGCGCGCGCGTTGCGCACCAGCGCGGCGATCTCCTCGCGCTCGGCGGCCAGGGTGCCGGTGACCTGGTTGATCTGGTCGAGCGTGGCGGTGACGCGGGCGACGTTTTCCTCGCTCAGCAGCCGGTTCACGCGGTCGACGATCTCGTTGGCGGTGGCGGCGATGTTCTTCAGCGCCGACGGTTCGCTCGGGATCACCGGCACGTCCTTGCCGCGGCCGCCTTCCAGCGCCGGGGCGCCCGGGCTGCCGCCGGTGAGCTGGATCACGGCCACGCCGGTGAGGCCGGTCATGGTGAGCTTGGCGCGGGTGTCGGTGCGCACCGGCGTGTCGGCCGACAGGCGGATGCGCGCCACCACCTTGCGCGGGTCGTCCTTCATCAGCGACAGCGCGCGCACTTCGCCCACGCTGATGCCCGAATACAGCACCTGGCTGCCGGTGCTCAGGCCGGTCACGGCTTCCTGGAACACCACGTCGTATTCGCCATAGGCCTTCTCGGTGGTGTACTTGGCGATCCACAGCGCGAACAGCACCGCGAACAGGCATACCGCCAGGGTGAAGGCGCCGATCAACACATGGTTGGCGCGGGTTTCCATCTCAAGCCTCCTTGGCCAGGGCGGCCTGCGCGGCGCGTCCGCGCGGGCCGTGGAAATACTCCTGCACCCACGGGTGGTCGAAGCGCTCGACCTCGGCCAGCGGGGCATTGACCAGCACGCGCTTGTCGGCCAGCACCGCGACGCGGTCGCAGATGGCGTAGAGCGTGTCGAGGTCGTGGGTGATCAGGAACACGGTGAGCCCGAGCGCGCGCTGCAGCGTGCGGATGAGCTCGTCGAAGGCGGCGGCGCCGATCGGGTCGAGGCCGGCGGTGGGTTCGTCGAGGAAAAGCAGGGCGGGGTCGAGCGCCAGCGCGCGGGCGATGCCGGCGCGCTTGCGCATGCCGCCGGAAAGCTGCGAGGGCAGCTTGGCGCCGGCGTCCTCGCCCAGGCCGGCCATGCGGATCTTGAGCATGGCCAGGTCGTGCACCATGTCGTCGGGCAGCTCGGGATAGTGCTCCTTCAGCGGCACCGAGACGTTCTCGGCCACGGTGAGCGAGGAGAACAGGGCGCCGTTCTGGAACAGCACGCCGGTATTGCGCTCGATGACGCCGTGGGCGCGGGCGCGGTCGCTGAGCGCGTCCACGCCCAGCACCTCGATGCTGCCGCCCTGGGGGTCGCGCAGGCCGAGGATGGCGCGCATCAGCACCGACTTGCCGGTGCCCGAGCCGCCCACCACGCCGATGATCTCGCCGCGGCGCACGTCCAGGTCTAGGTTGTCGTGCACCACCTGCTCGCCGAAGGTGTTGCGCAGGCCGCGCACGCGGATGGCCGGGCCGTCGCCGGCGGGCAGTTCGTCGCTCACCAGTCCATCTCCATGAAGAACATGGCGGCGAAGGCGTCGAGCAGGATCACCAGCGATATGGTCTGCACCACGGAAGACGTGGTGCGTTCGCCCACCGACTCGGCCGTGCCCTTCACCTGGAAGCCTTCCAGGCAGCCAATCAGGGCGATGACCACGGCGAACACCGGGGCCTTGGACACGCCCACCCAGAAGTGCCGCAGCTCGGTGGTTTCCTGCAGGCGCGCCAGGAACATGTCCGGGCTCATGCCCAGGCTGGCCACCGACACCGCCATGCCGCCGGCGATGCCCGCGATCATGGCCAGGAAGGTGAGCAGGGGCAGCATCACCAGCAGCGCCACCAGGCGCGGCAGCACCAGCAGCTCCACCGGGTCCAGGCCCAGGGTGCGGATGGCGTCGATCTCCTCGCCGCTCTGCATCGCGCCGATTTGCGCGGTGAAGGCGCTGGCGGTGCGGCCGGCGAGCAGGATGGCGGTGAGCAGCACGGCGAATTCGCGCAGGAAGGCGATGCCCACCAGTTCCACCACGAAGATCTCGGCGCCGAAGTCGCGCAGCACGGTGGCGCCCAGGAAGGCGATGACCGCGCCGACCATGAAGCTCAGCAGCACCACCAGCGGCACGGCGTCCAGGCCCACCTGCTCCATGTGGTGGATGGTGGGCGTGGCGCGGAAGCGGGCGGGGCGCAGCAGCACGCCCAGGCCGGTCTTGAGCGTCAGGCCCAGGAAACCCACCAGGGCCAGCACCTCGCGGGTGTAGTCCTCGACCGCGAAGCCCATGCGGGCCAGCATTTCCTGCACGCCGTAGTCCTTGCGGGCCACGCGCGGCGGGTTTTCGCAGATGGCGCGCACGGTTTCGGTGAGCGGCTGGTGTTCGGGCCGCACTTCCACCGTGGCCAGGCCCAGGCCCACCTTCACCGCGTAGCGCGACAGCATCATGGCGCCGGCGGAATCGAGCCGGCGGATGTCGCGGCCATCGATGTCGTCGGCCGAGGCCGGCGCCGACTCGATCAGGGCCAGCAGCTGGGCGGCGTTGGCGAGGGTCCAGTCGCCGCGGGCGCTGAGGATGCCCGGGTGGCGTTCGCTGGTTTCGATGCGTGGCGCTTCGCTCATTGCGCGGGGGCGCGTCCGTCGGGGCCAGCGGAGAGCATAGCCGGGGCGGTGGCCCGGCGTGAAATCCGGCTGCGCCGGCGCGCCGGGCCATGTCATGCTTCCGGCCCATGAACGCCCCCGTCCTCACCAGCCAGGCCACCTACGAGGCCCAGGCGAACTTCGTGGCCGAGCTGGCGACGCGCCTGCATGTCTACGGCACCACCGCACAGCGCCTGGAGGGCGCGGTGGAGGCCGTGGCGCACCGGCTGGGGCTGGACTGCGAGATCTTCTCCAATCCCACCGGCATGATCCTGAGCTTCGCCGACCCGGTGCGCGGCCAGCACAACGGCATCACCCGCGTGATCCGGCTGGACCCGGGCGAGCAGAACCTGGCCCGGCTGGCGGCCACCGACGCCATTGCCGAGGACGTGCTGGCGGGCCGCCTGGCCCCGGCCGACGGCCTGGCCGCGCTCAAGGCGCTCGACCGCCCCGGCACGCGCCGCATGCAGGCCATGGCGGCCTTCAGCTTCGGCCTGTCGGCGGCGTCGGTGGCGGCGCTGCTGGGCGCCGGCGCGGCGGGCGTGGTGACGGCCGGCGTGATCGGCCTGGTCATCGGCGTGATGGCGGTGCTGGCCGGCGGGCGGCCGCGGCTGGGCGAGGCGCTGGAAGCCATCGCGGCCATGGTGGCCACGCTGCTGGCGGCGGCGGTGGCCAGCTTCGTCGAGCCGCTGGCCTTCAAGACCGTCATCGTGGCCTCGCTGATCGTGCTGATGCCGGGCCTGATGCTCACCAACGCGGTGAGCGAACTCTCGGCCCAGCACCTGGTGTCGGGCACGGCGCGCTTCGCCGGCGCGCTGATGATCCTGATGAAGCTCACCTTCGGCACCGTGGCGGCGATGCAGGTGGTGCGGCTGCTGGGCTGGGTGCCGCAGGAGGCGGCGGCGCAGGCCCTGCCGCCGGCGGCCGAACTGGTGGCGCTGGGCGTGGCGGCGTTCGCGTTCGCGGTGCTGTTCCAGGCGTCCCGGCGCGACTACCCGCTGGTGATGGCGTCGGTACTGCTGGGCTATGCGCTCACCCGCCTGGGCGGGGAAGTGCTGGGCCTGGCCTCGGACAACTTCGCCGGCGGCGCCTTCTTCGCCGGCATGGGCGTGGCGGCGCTGAGCAACGCCTACGGCCGCTGGCGCAACCGCCCGGGCGCGCTGGTGCGCGTGCCCGGCATCATCCTGCTGGTGCCGGGCAGCGTGGGTTTCCGCAGCCTGAACTTCGTGATGGAGCGCGACGTGTTCCTGGGCCTGGACATGGCCTTCGCCCTGCTCTCGGCCCTGATCGCGCTGGTGGCCGGGCTGCTGTTCGGCAACCTGCTGGTTCCGTCGCGGCGGAATATCTAGTTTTCAACGCGGATCAGGGCGGATGGAAGCGGATAAAGGCGAATAAAGAAATGAATTAGGGGTCAGAGTACATTTTTGCCGCGCGGCAAAATGTACTCTGACCCCCATTTTTTCCTTCGCTCTTATCCGCTTCCATCCGCCCTGATCCGCGTTCGAATCCAGGCGTCCGATCCCGGCTCAGCCCTTGATGGCGAAGTCCTCGAGCTTGCGGCCGCGGGCGAGTTCGGCGGCGAGCCACTTGGGCGGCATGCCGCGGCCGGCCCAGGTCTGGGACGGGTCGGCGGGGTTGCGGTACTTCGGCGGCACCTTGGCACCCTTGGCGGCGGACTTGCGCGCCGGGGCCTTCTTCGCGGCCACGCCGGCCTTCTCGCGCACCATCCGGCCGGTGCCGAACAGCTCGTCCACGGTGTAACCCTCGGCCTTGGCCAGCGACACCAGCTTCTTGCGCACGGCGGCGATCGGCTTGCGCTTGGCCAGGGTCTTCTTGCGCTGGCTGGCCTTCGCGATCAGGGCCTGGAGTTCCTTGGCCGACAGGCCTTCGAGGTTGATGCTCATGGGTTTCCTTCGGGTCCTGGAATGAAAAAGGGTTTCCGGGCGCTGGCCCGGAAACCCCGATGGTAAACCCGTGCAAACCTTTCGCGAAACCCGCGGGCGGGTTTCGCGCGGTTTTCTTACGCCAACCCGAGGCGCTGCCACAGGGCGGCGCGGTCGAGGTTCTCGCTGTCGGCGGCGCGGCGGGCGCGGTATTCGAAGGTGCCGGCCTCGAGCCCGCGGCCCGAGACCACCACGCGGTGCGGGATGCCGATCAGCTCGATGTCGCCGAACATCACGCCCGGGCGCAGGCCGCGGTCGTCGATCACAACCTCCAGCCCGGCGGCCTTGAGCTCGGCGTACAGCGCGTCGGCGGCCTCGACCACGGCCGGGTCGTTCTTCGGGTTGATGATGCACACCGCCACCTGCCAGGGCGCCATCGGCGCGGGCCAGCAGATGCCGTTGGCGTCGAAGTTCTGCTCGATGGCGGCGGCAACGATGCGCGACACGCCGATGCCGTAGCAGCCCATGTGCATCACCTGGGCCTTGCCCTCGGCGTCGAGCACGGTGGCCTTGAGCGCCTCGGCGTACTTCTGGCCGAGCTGGAACACGTGGCCCACCTCGATGCCGCGGGCGATCTTCAGCACGCCCTGGCCGTCGGGCGAGGGGTCGCCCTCGACCACGTTGCGGATGTCGGCCACCAGCGTGGGTTCGGGCAGGTCGCGGCCCCAGTTCACGCCGGCCAGGTGGTAACCCTTGCGGTTGGCGCCCACGACGAAGTCGGCCATGGCCGCCACGGTGCGGTCGGCGATGACGGTGATGGCCCTGGCGGGCTTCACCGGGCCCAGGAAGCCGGGCTCGCTGCCCAGGTGCTCGGCGATCTCGGCCTCGGTGGCCAGGCGGTAGTCGGCCAGGCCGGCCAGCTTGGCCAGCTTGATCTCGTTCACCACGTGGTCGCCGCGCACCAGCGCCAGCACGAAGCCCTGCTCGCCCACCAGCGCCACCGACTTCACGGTGCGCTCGAGCGCGATGCCCATCAGCTTGGCCACTTCCTCGCAGGTCTTCTGCCAGGGCGTCTCGACCTCGCGCAGGGCCTCGGCGGCGGCCGGGCGGGCGCCGGGCGACACGGCCTCGGCCATCTCGACATTGGCGGCGTAATCGCTGCCGTCGGAGAAGGCGATGGCGTCCTCGCCCGAATCGGCCAGCACGTGGAACTCATGCGAGGCGCTGCCGCCGATGGCGCCGGTGTCGGCGTTCACCGCGCGGAACATCAGGCCCAGGCGGGTGAAGATGCGCGAATAGGCGTCGTACATCGCCTGGTAGGTTTCGCGCAGGCTCTCGGCGCCGAGGTGGAAGGAGTAGGCGTCCTTCATCAGGAACTCGCGCGCGCGCATCACGCCGAAGCGCGGGCGGATCTCGTCGCGGAACTTGGTCTGGATCTGGTAGAAGTTCACCGGCAGCTGCTTGTAGCTGCGCAGCTCGTTGCGGGCGAAGTCGGTGACCACTTCCTCGTGGGTGGGGCCGTAGCAGAACTCGCCGTCCTTGCGGTCCTTGATCTTGAGCAGCTGGCCGCCGAACTTCTCCCAGCGGCCGGTCTCGTCCCACAGCTCGCGCGGCTGGATCGAGGGCATGAGCATCTCGATGGCGCCGGCGCGGTCCATTTCCTCGCGCACGATGGCCTCCACCTTGCGCAGCACGCGCAGGCCCAGCGGGCTCCAGGTGTACAGGCCGGCGGCCAGCTTGCGGATCATGCCGGCGCGCAGCATCAGCTGGTGGCTGACGACTTCGGCGTCGGCCGGGGTTTCCTTGCTGGTATTGAGGTGGAACTGGGAAAGACGCATCGGGGCAACCGGGCCGCTTGGGTGGGTCGGCCATTGTAACGGCCGCCTGGCCCCCCGTGGCGCGGGTTTACTGGCCTTCGGCGGCCGGCGTGCAGTAGGCGTCGACCTGGCGCTTGGCCATGTCGCGGTTGCTGGCGCGCTCCTCGGCGCTCATTTCCTCGGGCTTGCCGTCGCCGTCGCGGTCGAACTGCACGCGCTTGTCGGAGGCCAGCAGCTCGTAGTTGGCCTTGGCGCGGTCGCAGGCCTGCTCGGCCGGGCTCCTGGCCGGGGCCTCGGCGGCGGCCGGCGGCGCCTCGGGCTCGGAAGTGCCGACGCGGTGCGCCTCGGCGTCCTCGGTCTCGATCTGGGAGTACACGGTTTCGCCGGACGCCCCCTTCGACTTGTAGACCGTGGTGTCCTCGGCGGAAACCAGGCCCGGCATCAGGGCGGCGGACAGGGCGAGCAGCAGGGCGTGGCGGGACATGGCGGGCCTCCGGGGGCGTTCGTGCGACCGTGATACCACCCCCGCGCGGACCCCGCAAGGCGAGGCTATGGGCGGCTCCGGCGAGCCGCTACACTGGCGCCATGGAACCCACCGAAGACACCGGCCCGGCCCGTGGCCGCGGCATCTACCTGCTGCCCAACCTGCTGACCACGGGCGGGCTGTTCGCCGGGTTCTACGCCATCCTGGCCGCCGCCAGCGGCAACTTCGAGAACGCCTGCATCGCCGTGTTCGTGGCCGCCCTGTTCGACGGCCTGGACGGCCGGGTGGCCCGCATGACCGGCACCACCAGCGACTTCGGCGTGCAGTACGACTCCCTGGCCGACCTGGTCAGCTTCGGCATGGCGCCCTCGCTGGTCATGTACCACTGGGCCCTGGTGGGCTTCCGGGCCGACGGCCCGGTGCTGGCCAAGGTGGGCTGGGCCGCCGCCTTCCTGTACGCCGCCTGCGCCGCGCTGCGGCTGGCGCGCTTCAACACACAGGTGGGCTCCACCGACAAGCGCTTCTTCATCGGCCTGGCCAGCCCGGCCGCGGCCGGCCTGGTGGTGTCCTTCGTCTGGGCCATGAACACCTTCGGCTATGGCGGCCAGGGCCTGCGCTGGCTGGCGCTGGTGGTCACGGTGGCGGCCGGCCTGCTGATGGTGAGCCGGGTGAAGTACTTCAGCTTCAAGGGCTTCCCGAAGGGCGGCCGGGTGCCGTTCTACGTGATGGCGCTGGTGGTGGTCACCATCGCGGTGCTGTTCATCGCCCAGGCCAAGGGACTGTTCGCGCTGGCCCTGCTGTACGCGCTTTCCGGCCCGGCCTTCGGCCTGTGGGTGGCGCTGCGCCGGAAGAAGGCCGCCGCATGAGCTGGACACAGGCCCAGCGGGCGATGCTGTCGGCGATGGGCTACACGCTCTACCGCCCGGCCGGCGCGTCCGCCGCTGTGGCGCCGGTGAGCGGGGCCGACGCCGGCCCGCTGCCCGAGGGCCCGCTGCTCAAGGCCCTGCGTCGCGCCGCGCGCCGCGACGACCTGGCCGGCCTGCCGCTGCCCCCGTGGGAACAGCTGCGCGCCGACGCCGCCACCAAGCGCGCGCTGTGGCTGCGCCTGCGGGCGCTGCGCCGCGCCCGCTGAGCCGCGATGAACGCGCGTCCCGCCGACGCCTCGCAGATGCGGCCGATGAAGCAGGCCGACGTGGACGTCGTCGCCGAGATCGAGAAGCGTGCCTATCCCTTCCCCTGGACGCCGGGCATCTTCCGCGACTGCCTGCGCGCCGGGCACCAGTGCTGGGTGCTGGAGGCGGGGAGCAAGGTGCTGGGTTACGGCGTGCTCAGCGCGGCGGCCGGCGAGGCGCACATCCTCAACGTGTGCATCGCGCCCGAGTACCAGGGCCGCGGCCACGGCCGCCGGCTGCTGGCGCGGCTGGTGGACCTGGCGCGCTGGCACCACGCGCACCAGGTGTTCCTGGAAGTGCGGCCCTCGAACCCGCGCGCCATCAACCTCTACCGCGACTTCGGCTTCAACGAGATCGGCCTGCGGCCGAACTACTACCCGGCCGAGAAGGGCCGCGAGGACGCCATCGTGATGGCGATGGAGCTGCTGCCGCCGGGCCGCGACTGGCCGCCGTGACGCGCCTCCCGTAGGAGCGGGGGGGGGGCGCCCCCCCGGCCGGCGGAGGGGGGGGGCGGGGGACGCCCGCCCACGGGGGGGGGGGGCGCCGCCCGCGCCGCCGGGCGGGGCCGCGGTGCCGCGCCGCCCTTAGGAGCGGCTTCAGCCGCGAAGCTTCTCGCGAAGGGCTTCGCGGCTGAAGCCGCTCCTACAGGGGCTGTGGCCGGCTCAGGCGCCGAGCTTGGCGCGCTGGGCCTGCAGGGCGGCGTGCTGGTTGGCCCAGTCGGCCAGGCGGGCGCGCTCCTGCTCCACCACGGCCGCCGGGGCGTTGGCCACGAAGGTGTCGTTGCCCAGCTTGGCCTCGCACTTGGCCAGTTCGCCGGCGATGCGCTTGAGCTCCTTGTCCAGGCGCGCCTTCTCGGCGCCCAGGTCGATCAGGCCCTCGAGCGGGATCAGCAGCTTGAGCGAACCAAGCACGGCCGCGGCGGCGGCCGGGGCGTCGCCGGCGATCCATTCGATGGACTCGACGCGGGCCAGGAACTTCAGCGCCGGCGCGTGGCGTTCGACGCGCTCGCGGTCGGCGGCCTCGCCGTCCTGCAGCAGCAGCGGCACGGCCTTCGAGGGCGCGATGTTCATCTGGCTGCGGATCGAGCGCAGCTGGGTGACGGCGGCCTTGAGCCATTCGATGTCGGCGGCGGCCGCGGGGCTGCGCTGCGCGTCGTCGATGGCCGGCCAGGGCTGGGTGCTGATGCTGTCGCCGGCGATGCCGAGCTTGGACGCCACGGCCTGCCAGATTTCCTCGGTGACGAAGGGCACCAGCGGGTGCAGGGCGCGCAGCAGCGCTTCGAGCACGAACAGCAGGGTGTGGCGGGTGCTGTCGGCGGCGGCGGCGTCGCTGCCGGTGAGCGCGGGCTTGGCGAGTTCCAGGAACCAGTCGCAGAACTCGTTCCAGGCGAACTCGTACAGCGCCTGCGAGACCAGGTCGAAGCGGTAGCCGGCGTAGCCTTCCTCGACCTCGCGCAGGGTGTGCTGCAGGCGGTCGAGGATCCAGCGCTCGGAGTCGGTGCGCGGCTGCGGCGCGCCGCTGGCGCTGAAGCCCTCGCAGTTCATCAGCGCGAAGCGGGCGGCGTTCCAGAGCTTGTTGCAGAAGTTCTTGTAGCCCTCGCAGCGGGCCAGGTCGAACTTGATGTCGCGGCCGTGGGTGGCCAGCGAGGCGAAGGTGAAGCGCAGCGCGTCGGCGCCGAAGGCCGGGATGCCCTCGGGGTATTCCTTGCGCGTGGCCTTCTCGATCTTGGGCGCGTCGGTGGGCTTCATCAGGCCGATGGTGCGCTTGGCCACCAGGGCGTCGGCGCTGATGCCGTCGATGATGTCGATCGGGTCGAGCACGTTGCCCTTGGACTTGGACATCTTCTGGCCGTCGCGGTCGCGCACCAGGCCAGTGATGTAGACGTCCTTGAACGGCACGTGGCCGGTGAAGTGGTCGGTCATCATGATCATCCGGGCGACCCAGAAGAAGATGATGTCGAAGCCGGTGACC
>NZ_JAYSEG010000038.1:0-29456 GCF_041913985.1 Arenimonas sp. | reverse complement strand
TCCAGCTCCTGGATGATCTTGCCATTGCCGCGCACCGGGCCGTCCAGGCGCTGCAGGTTGCAGTTGATGACGAAGATGAGGTTGTCCAGGCCCTCGCGGCCGGCCACGCCGATGGCGCCCAGGCTCTCGGGCTCGTCCGTCTCGCCGTCGCCCAGGAAGCACCACACCTTGCGGTCGCTGGGTTCGATCAGGCCGCGGCTTTCCAGGTACTTCAGGAAGCGCGCCTGGTAGATGGCGCTGATGGGGCCCAGGCCCATGGAAACGGTGGGGGTCTGCCAGTAGTCCGGCATCAGCCACGGGTGCGGGTAGCTGGAGATGCCCTTGCCGTCCACTTCCATGCGGAAGTTGTCGAGCTGGGCCTCGCTGATGCGGCCTTCCAGGAAGCTGCGGGCGTAGATACCCGGCGAGCTGTGGCCCTGGATGTACAGGATGTCGCCCGGGTGCGAAGCGCTGGGCGCGCGCCAGAAGTGGTTGAAGCCCACGTCGTACAGCGTGGCGCCGGAGGCGAACGAGGCGATGTGGCCGCCCAGGTCGCCGGGGCGGCGGTTGGCGCGCACCACCATGGCCATGGCGTTCCAGCGGATGATGGAGCGGATGCGCCATTCCATCATGGCGTCGCCGTCGCTCTTGGCCTCGAGGTGCGGCGGGATGGTGTTGATGTATTCGGTGGTGGGCTGGAACGGCAGGTGCGCACCGGCGCGGCGGGTCAGTTCGACCATGCGCTGCAGCAAATGGTGGGCGCGCTCGGGGCCGTCGGCGTCCAGCACGGCCTTCAGCGATTCCATCCACTCGCGGGTCTCGACGGGGTCGAGGTCGTTTTCCAGTGCGTCGGTCAGCCAGTTCATTTTTCTCTCTTCCTCGCGGCCGGCGGCCCGGCGCGTCGTCGTTTCCGGATAAGAACCGGAAGTTTACCGCAGGGTATGCTCCGGGGGCGGCTTCGGAGGGAAGCATGACGGACCAGCAGCCACGGCGGGGGTCGGTCGGCGGGCGCCAGGTGCCCTGGCGCCGCAGCCTGCGCACGCGCCTGCTGCTGTGGTCCAGCCTCACCAGCGTGCTGCTGCTGGCGGCCGTGGCGGCGGTGTTCTACCTGGCCCTGCGCGGGGTGCTGATCGCCAACACGCAGGCCGAAATGCGCGGGCTGGCCCAGCAGGCCGCCGGGGGCCTCGAGGCCACGCTCGATTCGGTGCAGGTGAGCGGCCGCACGCTGGCGGGCGCGGCCTCGGGCCTGGGCCGGCAACCGCTGAACCTGCGCGCCCTGCTCGAGGCCACGCTGGCCGCCGACCCCGACATCGCCGGCGTGATGGTGGCCATGGAGCCCGGCCGCCTCGGCGACGACGACCCGGGCTTCGACTGGTACGTGCGCCGCGAGGGCCTGGGCCTGGTGAACACCACGCTGCAGGGCCTGGGCTACGACGACTACCGCGTGATGCCCTGGTACACGCGCACCGTGGGCACCGCGCTGCCCTGGTGGAGCGAGCCCTACCGCAACGACGCCACCGGCGGCGAGTGGTTCGTCACCTACAACCTGCCGCTGTTCCGGCCCGGCGGCGAAGGCATGGGCGCCATCGGCATGGTCAGCCTGGACGTGCCGGTGAAGCGCCTGCGCGGCCAGCTGGGCCAGCTGGTGGACGCGCCGGGGCTGGTGCCCATGCTGTTCTCGCCGGAATTCCGGGCCGTGGTGCATCCGGAGGCGCCGTTCCGCGACGGCGGCCCGCTGCCCAAGGTGATCGAAAGCACCGGCCGCCACGACCTGGCGCCGCTGGCCGACGCGCTGCGCCGCCGCCTGCCGCTGGAGTTCCAGCACACGCTTGCCGGCAACGGCCCGCGCGCGGGCGAACGCCACCACAGCTTCATGCTGCCGGTGGGCGAAACCGGCTGGAGCTTCGCGCTCAGCGTGCCCGAGCACGTCATCCTGGCCCAGCTCAATGCGGTGACGCTATGGGGCCTGGGCGGCGGCCTGCTGGGCGTGGTGCTGTGCGTGTGGGCGGTGCGCCGGCATTCGGGGCTGATCGCCAAGCCCATCGAAGACCTCACCGACGCCGCGCACCATTTCGCCCGCGGCGAGTTCGACTATCCGCTGCGCCACGTGGAGCGCGAGGATGAAGTAGGCGTGATGGCGCGCGCCTTCGACACCGCGCGCGGCTCCATCAAGCGCCAACTGGTGGAGATCGCCGAAATGGGCGCGGCGCGCTCGCGGCTGGAGAGCGAGCTGGGCATCGCCCGCGACATCCAGCTGGCCCTGCTGCCCGGCCCGGGCGAATTGCGCGGCGGCGGCTTCCGCGTGGCCTGGCACGGCCTGCTCGACCCGGCCAAGGAAGTGGGCGGCGACTTCTACACCGTGTTCGAGCGCGAGGGCGGCGTGCTGTGGTTCGCCATCGGCGACGTGTCCGACAAGGGCGTGCCGGCGGCGCTGTTCATGGCGCGCACGGTGACGGTGCTGGAAGTGGCGGCGCAGGCCGGCGGCTCGCCGGGCAGCGCGTTGCGCGCGGCGGCCCAACACCTGGCCGAGGGCAACGACACCTGCATGTTCGCCACCGTGCTGTGCGGCGTACTGGACCTGCGCACCGGCCAGCTGGTGCTGGCCAGCGCGGGCCACGAACCGCCGGTGCACCTGCACGCCGACGGCCGCCGCGAACTGCTGCCCGTGCCCACCACCGGCCCGCTCGGCATCGACGTGGCCGACGACTACCCGCCGTGGCGCGGCCGCCTGGCGCCGGGCGACACCCTGCTGCTCTACACCGACGGCGTGACCGAAGCCTTCGACCCGGCCAACCGCGCCTTCGGCGAAGCGCGCCTGCTGCAGGCGCTGGCGCCGGGAGACGAACCCGCCGCGCTTTGTCACCGGCTTCACGCCGCCGTGCAATCCTTCGCGGGCGAGGCGCCGCAGTCGGACGACATCACCCTGCTGGCGCTGCGCTACGAAGCCGGGGAGTCCGCGTGAACGACCTGTCCGCCGCCGCCACCCACGTCGTGCACTGGCGCCACAGCCTGCGCACGCGGCTGATGGGCTGGTTCGGCGCGCTGCTGGCGCTGGTGCTGGTGGCCGGCTTCGCGGTGGCCTATTACGTGGCGCGGCAGCAGCTGCTCGCCGAGGCCGAAGACCGCACGCGCTTCGAAGCGCGCCAGGCCGCCGAACGCGTGGCTGCCGCCATGGCCTCGGTGCGCATCACGTCCGACGGCGTGGTCGGCCTGTTCAACCGGCTGGGCCTGCAGCGCAACGACCTGGTGGGCGCGATGGAAGCGCTGGTGGCGGCCGACGGCTCGGCCGCGGGCGGCCTGGTGGCGCTGGAACCGGGCGTGCTGGTGGACGGCCAGCCGCTGGCCTACTACGCCGGCCGCGACGCCTTCGGCGTGCCCGACCGCGACATGCTGGCCGACGGCTACGACCTGTTCGCGCAGGGCTGGTACCAGCGCACGCTGCAGGCACCGGCGCCGTGGTGGTCGGAGCCCTACTTCAACGAAACCGCCGGCGGCGTGTGGATGGTCACGCTCAACCGCCCGCTGCGCGACGCCCAGGGCGTGGCCCGCGGCATGGTGAGCCTGGACGTGCCGGTGCGCCGGCTGGGCGAACTGCTCGACCCGGTGCGGCAGATCCCCGGCCATCGCGTGATGCTGTTCGCGCCCGGCGGCACCATCGCCCTGCACCCCGAGCCCGGCGTGGCGCTGAACAACACGCTGGCGGGCTTCGCCGAAAGCGCCGGCCGCACCGACCTGGCGCCCATGGAAACCGCGCGCGCCGCCGGCCAGCCGCTGGAGTTCCGGCACCGCCCGCCGGCCGGCGGCAGCGAACGCTTCACGGTGTACACGCCCATCGCCGATTCGGGCTGGGGCCTGCAGATTTCGCTCGAATACGACGTGGTGCTGGCCGACCTTCGGCGGCAGGTGCGCTGGCTGGGCCTGGGCGCGATGCTGGCGGTGCTGGTGATGGCACTGGTGGTGCGCCGGCTGGCCGCGCGCATCACCGTGCCGCTGAGCGAACTCACCGGCTCGGCCGGGCATTTCGCCATCGGCGAATACGACTGGCCGGTGCCGCACGACACCCGCGGCGACGAGGTGGGCGTGATGGCGCGCGCGCTGGAACGGGCGCGCGACTCCATCCGCTTCCAGCTCGACGAGATCGCCGGCATGGCCAGCGAACGCCAGAAGCTGGAGAGCGAACTCGACATCGCCCGCGACATCCAGCTGGCCATGCTGCCGCCGCCGCGGCAGGTCAGCGCCGCCGGTGCGCGGGTGGAGGCCGGCGCCTTGCTCAAGGCCGCCAAGGCCGTAGGCGGCGACTTCTACAACTTCTTCGACCAGGGCGACGGCGTGCTGTGGTTCGTGGCCGGCGACGTTTCCGACAAGGGCGTGCCGGCGGCGCTGTTCATGGCCCGCACCATGACCGTGCTGGAAGTGGCGGCGCAGCTGGGCGGCTCGCCCGCGCGTGCGCTGGCCGAGGCCTCGCGGCACCTGGTGGAAGGCAACGACACCTGCATGTTCGCCACCGCCCTGTGCGGCAAGCTCGACCTGGCCACCGGCGAGCTGGCCATGGCCAACGCCGGCCACGAACCGCCGGCGCTGCTGCGCGCCGACGGCCAGCGCGAATGGCTGGCGGTGCCGGCCGGCGGCCCGCTGGGCTTCGAGGCCCACGACGACTACGTGCTGTGGACGGGCCGGCTTGGCCACGGCGACACGTTGGTGCTTTATACGGACGGCGTGACCGAGGCCTTCGACCCGGCCAACCTGGCCTTCGGCGAACAGCGGCTGCTTGAGGCGCTGGCGCCGGGGCGCGGGGCCCAGGGCCAGTGCGAGGCGCTGCTGGCGGCGGTGCAGGCCTTCGCGGCCGGCGCGCCGCAGTCCGACGACATCACCGTGCTGGCGCTGCGCTACCTGCGCGACGACGGCACCGAAGGGGAAGCGTGAGCATGCACATCGTGCTGCAGGTGCCGCAGGAAGAAGGCCAGCTGGGCGACCTGGTGGCCGCCATCGAAGGCGTGCTGGCCCGCGAGGGCGTGCACCCGGGCGTGGCGCACGACGTGCAGCTGGTGACCGAGGAGGTCGTCTGCAACGCGCTCGACTACGGCCGCATCGAAGGCCGGCAGCACGAGATCAGCGTGGGCATCGCCATCGAAGGCCCGCTGGTCACGCTGGAGTTCCGCGACGACTGCGTGGCCTACAACCCGCTCGATCGCCCCGAGCCCGACCTGGACGCCGACATCGCCGACCGCCCGGTGGGCGGGCTGGGCGTGCACCTGGTCAGGCAGCTGGCCGAAGAAGTCACCTATGCCCGCGAAGGCGTGCACAACGTCCTTCGCGTCGTCCTGAGAACCGAGCCCCCCGGGAGAGCCGCATGAACCTGAGCGTACAGATCCAGCCCGCCAGCAACGGCAGCCAGCGCGTCGCCATCGGCGGGCGCCTCGACACCCACAGCTACCAGGAGCTCGACCGCCAGCTGGCGCCGCTGCTGGCTTCGCCCATCCATTCGCTGGTGCTGGACCTGGCCAACCTCGAATACATCAGCTCGGCCGGCGTGCGTTCGGTGTTCAAGGCCCGCAAGGCCCTGGCCGCACGCGGCGGGCGGGTGCTGGTGGCGCACCCGCAGCCGCAGATCCAGAAGGTCTTCGACGTGGTGAAGGCGGTGCCGCTGAACGAGATCTTCTCGTCCATGGCCGAAGCCGACGCCTACCTCGACGCCATGCAGCAAAAAGTCCTGCGCGGCGACGACGAAGAATAAAGAAACGGGGTCAGGTTCACTTTCCGCCCGCGGCGAGCCACTGCTCCACCAGGGTGGGCCAATCGGCCACGGGCTTGCCGGCAGGGCGCAGGCCGAAGGCGTGGCCGCCCGTGGCGGGCAGGTGCAGTTCCACGGGCACGCCGGCGGCTTCCAGCGCGCGGGCGTAGAGCGTGCTGTTGCAGGGGTCGTCCACGGGGTCATCCTGCGCGTGCAGCAGGAAGGTGGGCGGAATGTGCGGGCCAATGGGCAGGCCCGGGTCGAGCACCCCGCCCTCGCGGCACAGGTGGCCGGGGTAGAGCGCGATGGCGAAGTCGGGCCGGCTTGAAACGCGGTCCACCGCATCCGCCGGCGCGTAGGCCGGCTCGGGCAGGGCGCTCGTCTGCGCCACCAGGTAACCGCCGGCGGAAAAGCCCATCACGCCGATGCGCGCCGGATCGATGCCCAGCGTTGCCGCTTGCGCGCGCAGCAACCGGATGGCGCGCTGCGCGTCCTGCAGCGCCAGCGGCACCGGCGGCGTCACGTGGCAGCGGCAGGCCCGGTCCCAGTGGTGGTTGCTGCCGGGCACGCGGTACTTGAGCAGCGCGCAGGCCATTCCGCGCGAGGTGATCCAGTCGCAGGCCTCGGTGCCTTCGATGTCGATGGCCAGGAGGTTGAAGCCACCGCCGGGGAACACCACGATGGCCGCGCCGTTCGGCTCCCCGCGCGCCGGGTACACGGTGAGCGTGGGCTCGCTGACGTCGCCGATGCCGGTGTATTCACGCCCGGGCACCTTGGCGACGCGGAACACCGTTTCCGGCCGGCGCGGCCCGGGCGGCATGTCCGGCGCACCCGCGGGCCACAGCGGCTGCTGGCGCAGGCCGTCGTTCGGCGGCCAGGCGCTGGTGGGCGACTGCTCCGCGAGGAAACCGGCGATGGCGCCGGCGTACGCGGCCGGCTGCTCCCACCAGAGCAGGTGGCCGGCGCCTTCGATGAACTGGTAGCGCGCGTTCGGGAACAGCGAGACGTATTCGTAGGCTTCGGCGTAGGGCACGAAGTCGCACTGCCCCTGCAGCACCAGCACCGGCGCGGTGAAGCGGCGCATGCGCGGGCGCGGGTCCTGCACGCCGCCGAACCAGTTCGCGCCGGTGCGCACGTAGAAGCCGGCGCCGCCTTCCTCGGGCTGCACCCTGGCGGGGTCGCAGACCATGTTGCGGGTGAAGCCGGCCGCCAGCGTGTTGAGCGCCGCGTCGGCCTCGGCGTCGGAGACGAGCTTGACGTCGAAGGCCATGGCGACGGCCTGCGCCAGCACCAGCTTCACCGGCAGGGCCGTCAGCGCGGTGTCGCGGCGGTACTGCTCGGCATCAGGCGGGCGGAAGTCCAGCGCGGCGGGCACGGGAAAAGCCGCCTCGACGCGCGGGCGGCCCGCGTCGTCGTATTCGGCGGGCTCGAGGTTGCCGGGCGAACTGAGCACGAGCGCCTCGACGCGCTCCGGGTGCGCCGCGGCGAAATACGTGGCCACGCGCGCGCCGTGCGAATGCCCGATGAGCGCCACGCGCGCGGCGCCGACATGGCGCGAGACGATCTCGTGCAGGTCGTCCACCTGGTCGGGGAAGCTGCTGGCCTTCGGCCGCGCCAGGCGGTCCGACAGGCCCGAGCCGTGCTGGTCGTACAGGTACACCGGGTGGCCCGCATCCGCCAGCGGCTGCAGGGCGCGGATCACCGAGGAATGCACGTAACCGCCCGGGCCGCCGTGCAGGAACAGCACCGGCGTGCGCCCGGGCACGCCGGCCGCCGGCGCCAGGCGCGTATAGGCGATGCGATAGCCGCCCGACATTTCCCAGTAGCGCGTGTCGGTTCGCGGTTCGATGGCGGCGACCGTGGCGCGCACCGGCACCAGGCAGGCCACGGCGGCCGCCAGCACCAGCAGCACGGCAACCAGCAGCGCGGCACGCGCG
Organism: Arenimonas sp.; assembly: GCF_041913985.1. Lineage (GTDB taxonomy): Bacteria > Pseudomonadota > Gammaproteobacteria > Xanthomonadales > Xanthomonadaceae > Arenimonas. The sequence continues at coordinate 21,809 of NZ_JAYSEG010000038.1, read as the reverse complement.
GCGAGGCGGAGCCAGCGCTTCATGCGGCGCGCTCCGGAACCGGCGCCAGCGGCCGCTTGAACAGGCGGCCCGCCAGCAACCGGCCGATTACCGTGCCGCGCACCAGCCACTGGTAGCTGGCCAGGCAAACCGCCAGCGTCACGCCGGTGGCCAGGGCCCACTTCGCCGGCCACGGCATGGCCAGGTCCATCAGGCGGTACTGCAGGGCGAACAGCACCGGCAGGTGCACCAGGTAAACCCAGTACGAGGCGTCGGCGAGCCAGCGAAGCAGCGCATGGGCGCTGTCGAGCCAGCGCGTTGCCGCCAGCAGGCACCACAGCGTCATCCAGTAACCCGCGGCGGCTTCCAGCAGCACCGGCCAGCCGTGCGCCGGCGCGCCGCCGCGCCACCCGAACAGCAGCGCATGCGCCGCCACCGCGCCCACCAGCAGATACCAGAAGGCCGGCCGCAGCCGTTCAACCAGGACCGCGTGCCGGAACACGCAGGCGCCAAGCGCGAAATACGCGCCGAAATAGACCATCGCCCACAGCGCCGGCAGGAAACCGTCGGGCGCCGGCCACGGCGCGCCGGGCACGATCAGCGCCGGCGCCAGCGCGAGCGGCGGCAGCGGCACCAGCGCCGCCGTCGGCAGCCGGGCGAAGCGTGTTCCAACGCGTTCGAACCCGAGCGTGGCCACCACCCACGCCAACAGCGTGAACACCAGCAGGTAGAACAGGAACCACAGGTGCATCCAGCCCGTGAGCCAGGGCAGCTCGCCGCCCGCCTGCAGGTAGCCGCGGACCCAGGCCAGCGCCGGCGGTGGATTAGTGCTGTCCTCGGCGGCCTGCAGCGTCAGCGCGTGCATGGCCAGGCTGGCCAGTGGCAGGAACACCAGCAGCGGCAGCCCCACGCGCGCGCCGCGGTTGCGGAACAGGCCGGCCATGCCGTGGCGCGCCAGCAGGTGCGCGCTGAAATAGCCGGCCACCAGGAAGAACACCGGCATGCGGAAGGCGTGCAGGAACCAGGCGAGCGCGTCCACCACCGGCGCGTTGCCGGCGTCGGCGGCCGGCCACAGCGGATGCATCATGGGGCTATGGGCCAGCGCCGCGTGGAAGCCCACGCCGGCGAGCATCGCCAGCGCGCGCAGGTTGTCCATCGCCGGCAGCCGGCCGTGGGCGTCCATGCGCCCCGGCTCAGAGGAAGGAACGCTTGCGCGCGTGCAGCCAGCCGGCGGCGAGCACCGCCACCACGGTCACCGCCAGCTCGGCGCCGAGCAGGGACAGCATCGGCGCGCCCCAGACGATCTCGTCGGTGCCGCGGTAACGCAGCACCGTCTCGAAGCGGCCGACCCACCACATGTACGGGCCGACCAGCGTCATCAGGGCCAGCATCACGAAGATGTTCCAGCCTTCGCTGTCGACCGCGATGGCCACGCTCAGCGACACGCAGAACAGCACCAGCATGAAGGCCGCCACCGCCACCAGCCACGGCAGCGCACCGTCGGGGTGCGGCGTGGCCAGCACCACCGCCACTAGGCCGCCCACCACCAGCACGAAGGGCACCAGGTAGATCGCCAGGTTGGCGAGCAGCTTGCCCCAGAACACGTCCATCGGCGTCACCGGCAGGCTCATGATGAACGCCCCGGTCTGCTGCTTGCGCTCGGCGATGATGGAGGCCTGGATGGCATAGATGCCCACCACCAGCAGCAGCACGAGCAGCAGCAGCGCGCCGGCGGCGGCCATCAGCGGCGTGCCCATGCCGATCAGGCCCAGCGCCAGCAGCATGCCGGCGACGTAGCCCGCCAGCTGCTTCTGGTACACCTGCCAGTCCTTGAGCACGAGCGTGCGCACCATGCGCAGGTCGGATGCAAGCCAGTTCATGCGCCATTCCCCCCGCGCACCGTGGTGATGAAGATGTCCTCGAGCGGCATGGGTTCGACGCTCTCCACCGTGAGGCCCAGCGCCTGCAGCGCGGGCACGGTGGTGTCGTCGAAGGCGCCGGTCTTGATTTCGACCACGGGCGCGCTGTGCCGGGCCGAGGCCACGCCCGGCAGGGCGCGGATACCCTCGTGCCAGGGGCCGCGGCACAGCACGCGGCGCCAGGCGTCGAGGAACGACTCCTTGTCGCGCGAGGCCAGCAGCTTGCCCGCATGCAGGAAGGTGATGGAATCGGCGATGCGCTCGACGTCGGCGGTGTTGTGCGACGAGAACAGGATGGAGCGGCGTTCGTCGCGCAGCACCTCGGCGAGCGCGTCGAGCACTTCGCCGCGCGCGACCGGGTCCAGGCCCGTGGTGGGTTCGTCGAGCAGCAGCAGGCGCGGGCGCCGCGCCAGGATCAGCATCAGCAGCGCCTTCACCCGCTGGCCATGCGAGAAGCCGCGCAGCGCCTGCGCCGGCCGCAGGTCGAAGCGGGCCACCAGGTGGGCGGCATAGGCCTCGTCCCAGGCCGGGTAGATGCGGCGCACCAGGTCCATGTGCCAGCGCAGGGTCTGGCCGGGGTACAGGCGCATGTCCTCCGAGGCGTAGCCGATGTCGCGCTTCACCTCTACCTGCGCGTCGGGCAGGCGCTGGCCGAACACGCGCACCTCGCCGCCGTCGGCCCGCACCAGGCCCATCAGCAGGCGCAGCAGGGTGGACTTGCCGGCGCCGTTCACGCCCACCAGGCCCATCACCTGCCCTTCCGGCAGCGCCAGGTCGACGTCCTGGAGCGCGAAGTCGTCGTAGTGCTTGCGTACGCCCTGGAGCGCGATGGCCGGGGTCATTCGGGTTTCCTTGCGTCGGTGTCCGACGGTGTTGCCCCGGGTTCCGCCAGCGCCTGCTCGACGCGGGCGACGACGCCACGGGGGGCCAGTCCGAGTTTCCTGGCCGCGTCCAGCAGCCCTTTCAGTTGCGTCTCGAATTCTTCGGCGGCCAGCGCGCGGGCCGCGTCCTTCACCGCCGCGACGTAGGAGCCCTTGCCCTGCCGCGTGACGATGACGCCGGCGTGCTCGAGCTCGAGGTAGGCGCGCTTGACCGTGATGACGCTGACGCCGCTGGCGCTGGCCAGTTCGCGTATCGACGGCAGCGGCCGGCCTTCCGCCCATTCGCCGGCCATCACCTTGGCGACGACCTGCTCGACGATCTGGGCGTACATCGGCGTGCTTGAGTGCGGCGACAGCAGCAGTTCGGTGCCCATGCAGTCCTTTGGCTGGTGTGCATACTGAATATACACAGTTATTTCAGGTCGTCAAGAAGCAAAAGAAGGGGGTCAGGTTCACTTAACGCCCGCGGGGCGTTAAGTGAACCTGACCCCCTTCTTTGTCTTCTTCAGCCGCGGGCGGCGCGGATCTGGGCGTCGACGGCGGCGATGGCGGTCATGTTCACCACGCGGCGCACCGTGGCCGAGGGCGTGAGCACGTGGGCCGAGGCCGCCAGGCCCATCAGGATGGGGCCGATGCCCACGCCGTCGGTGACCGTGCGCACCAGGTTGTAGCTGGCGTTGGCGGCGTCGAGGTTGGCGAAGGCCAGCAGGTTGGCGCGGCCCTGCAGGCGCGAGTGCGGGAAGATGCGCTGGCGCGCCTCCTCGTTGAGCGCGATGTCGGCGTGCATCTCGCCTTCCACCTCGAGCTTGGGCGCGCGCTCGCGCAGGATCTCGAGCGCGTCGCGCATCTTCTGCGCCGTGGCCGATTCGCTGGAGCCGAAGTTGCTGTGGCTCACCAGCGCCGCCTTGGGCGTGATGCCGAACAGCTTCAGGCGGAACGCCGCCTGCACCACCGACTCGGCCACCTGCGCGGCGGTCGGCTCCACCTGCACGTGGGTGTCGGTGAAGAAGAACACGCCCTTCTCGTTGAGCACGGCGCTCAGCGCGGACAGGCCGCGCACTTCGTTCTCCAGGCCCAGGATCTCGCGCACGTACTTGAGCTTGCGCACGTAGCGACCCACCAGGCCGCACAGCAGCGCGTCGGCTTCGCCGCGGCGGACCATGAGCGCGGCGATCACCACGTCGCGCGAACGCACGATGGCCTTGGCGGCCGAGGGCGTGATGCCCTTGCGCTGCATGATCTCGTGGTAGAGCTGCCAGTAGTCGTTGAAGCGCGGGTCGTCGTCGATGTTGGTCACGTCCACGTCGATGCCGATGCGCAGGCGCAGGCCCAGGCGCTGGATGCGGCGCTCGATCACCGCCGGGCGGCCCACCAGGATCGGCCGGGCCAGGCCCTCGTCAACCACCGTCTGCACGGCGCGCAGCACGGTCTCTTCCTCGCCCTCGGCGTACACCACGCGCTTGCGGTCGGCGCGGGCGCGGTCGAACACCGGCTTCATCACCAGGCCGGTGCGGAACACCCAGCTGCTCAGGCGGTCGCGGTAGCTGTCGAGGTCTTCGATGGGGCGCGTGGCCACGCCGGAATCCATGGCGGCCTTGGCCACGGCCGGCGCCAGCGACACCAGCAGGCGCGGGTCGAAGGGGCGCGGGATGAGGTATTCGGGGCCGAAGCGCGGCGTCTCGCCGGCGTAGGCGGCGCCGAGGTCGGTGGCTTCGCGCCGGGCCAGGTCGGCGATGGCGTGCACGCAGGCCAGCTTCATTTCCTCGTTGATCGTCGTGGCGCCCACGTCGAGCGCGCCGCGGAAGATGTACGGGAAGCACAGCGCGTTGTTCACCTGGTTCGGGTGGTCGCTGCGGCCGGTGGCGATGATGGCGTCCGGGCGGGTCTGGCGGGCCAGGCTGGGGTCGATCTCGGGCGTGGGGTTGGCCAGGGCGAAGATGACGGGCCGGTCGGCCATCTGCTTCACCATTTCCGGCTTGAGCACGCCGCCGGCGGACACGCCGACGAACACGTCGGCACCGACGATGATGTCGGCCAGGGTGCGCGCCGCGGTGTCGCGGGCATAGCGCACGATGCCGTGGTTGGCGCCGCCGGGCTGCAGGTCGGCGCGGCCGGTGTGCAGCACGCCGTCGCGGTCGGTGACCAGGATGTTCTCCGGGCGCATGCCCAGCGCCACCAGCATGTCCAGGCAGGCGATGCCGGCCGCGCCGGCGCCGCTGACCGCCAGCTTCACGGTGGCGATGTCCTTGCCCACCACCTTCAGCGCATTGAGCAGGGCGGCGCCGACGATGATGGCGGTGCCGTGCTGGTCGTCGTGGAACACGGGGATCTTCAGCCGCTCGCGCAGCTTCTTCTCCACCACGAAGCACTCGGGCGCCTTGATGTCTTCCAGGTTGATGCCGCCGAAGGTGGGCTCGAGGCTGGCGATGATCTCCACCAGCTTGTCCGGGTCGTTCTCGGCGATCTCGAGGTCGAACACGTCGATGCCGGCGAACTTCTGGAACAGCACGCCCTTGCCTTCCATCACCGGCTTGCCCGCCAGCGGGCCGATGTTGCCCAGGCCCAGCACGGCGGTGCCGTTGGTGATGACGCCGACCAGGTTGCCGCGCGCGGTGAGCGCGCTGGCCTCGCCCGGGTCGGCCACGATGGCCTCGCAGGCCGCGGCCACGCCCGGCGAATAGGCCAGGGCCAGGTCGCGCTGGGTGACCATGGCCTTGGTCGGGGTGACCTTGATCTTTCCCGCCGGGGCCTGGCGGTGGTAGTCGAGGGCGGCCTGCTTGAAATCTTCTTGTTCGGACATGGACTTGGGCGTTGGGGGGCGGGCGGACGGCCGCCGAAAGACCCCCATTCTAGCGGCCCCGGCCACCCCCGGGCCGACGCCCCCGTATGGCCGGGCCTAGAGGCCCAGCACCAGGTCGTCCGCGTCCACCCGGTCGAGCCGGATCTTGTTGGCGAACAGTGAGAAGGCCAGCATGCCGGCCAGCCCGTTGGCGCGCTGCATCCAGGGCGGGATGTAGCGCGGCGCGGCGATGGCGCCGGCGTCGAACGCGCCTTCGAGCGCGAACACGTCCTCGAGCGCCATCTTGCCGGCGAACAGCTGCCGCGCGCGGCCCAGCTGGTGGTGGCGCAGGCACCAGCGGAAGAAGGTGTGCACCGCCAGCAGGCCGTGCAGGTACACGGTGTCCTTGGTGAAGGCCGCGCCGCCGCCCAGCGGCACGCCGCGGAACACGCGCTGGGACGAGGTGAAGCTGTCGGTGGGGCTCTGCCCGGCCTCGATGAAGAAGCGGAACACTTCGACGAAATCGGCGCCGTGGATGGCCTTGTCGATGGCGGCGATGCGCAGGCTGATGCGCTTCATGCGCTCGATGTCCATGGAGCCCGAGATCAGCTCGGCGAAGGTGGCCAGGCCTTCCTGCGTGGCGGTGGTGCGCGGCGAACCGCGGCCCAGGGATTTGAGGTGCGGCTGCTCGCGGCCGTTGAGGCCGGTGAGCGTGTGCACGAAGGCCTCGTGCACCAGCAGCTGGTTGCGGTCGTATTCGGAAAAGCCGGTGGCGGTGCGCAGGCGGATGCGCTGCGAGCTGGCCGCGGCCTTGGCGATGAGGGTGTCGTCGAGCTCCACCCGCACCTTGTGGTCGGTGAAGAAGGCGTCCACCGCGGCCTGCAGCTCGGCCTGCACGGTTTCCGCCGGCAGCACGTAGTCGGGCTCGATCTCGCGCAGCTCCTGGTCCATCTCGTCGGCGAGGCCGACGAAGTGCTGGGCGGCGTCGAGGTTGGTGGGGCCGTTGCCGGGTAGCATTTCCATCGGCCGGCCGAACAGGCGGGTGGAATAGGCGGTGACGCGGTGGCTGCCGACGGCGTCGAGCAGGCGGGTGGTGATGCGCCAGCTTTCGGCGGTTTGCCGCAGGTAGCGGCCGATGGGCTCGTCGGGGTCGGCGCCGTCGTGCACGGCTTCCAGTTCGCGCCGCACCTCGGCGTAATCACCGCGGGGGTACTCGGGCCGGGGCAGGTGGATGCGGCCGATGCGCCAGGCGCCCAGGAACTCTTCCTGCAGCCGCGCAGGCCAGCTCACCGCCTCGAGCAGGCGGATGCCGCGCACCGCCGCCACCAGGCGCGCGTCGAGCGCGGCGTGGTGTTCCAGCGTGCGCGGGTCCATCGGCATCAGCGGCGGCCGTATTTGTCCTTGAGGCGCTTGTTGAGCGCCTTGCCCATCACCCGCGCCTCGGCCTTGCGCTCGGCCTGCGAGGTGGCGGCGGCGTCCATCTCGTCGCGCAGCTTGGCGTAGTTGAGGAAACGCGCCTCGTCGAGCACGCCTTCGTCGAGCGCCGCGCGCACCGCGCAGCCGGGCTCGTTGCCGTGGCCGCAGTCGCGGAAGCGGCAGTCCACGGCCAGGGCCTCGATGTCCTCGAAGGCGTCGGCCACGTCCTCGTCGCCGCTGAGCTTCACCTCGCGCATGCCCGGCGTGTCGATCAGGCAGCCGCCCTGCGGCAGCGGCAGCAGCACGCGCGCGGTGGTGGTGTGGCGGCCGCGCGAATCGTTGGCGCGCACGGCATTGGTCTTCATCTTCTCGCGGCCGAGCAGCGTGTTGGTGAGCGTGGACTTGCCCGCGCCCGAGCTGCCCACCAGCACCACCGTGCGGCCGGGGCCCAGGTAGGGGTGCAGCACGGCGGTGGAGGCCGGGTCCTTGGCGTTCACCGGGTGGATGGGCACGCCGGATTCGGCCACTTCCATGAGCAGGTCGACGCAGTCGTCGACGATGTCGCATTCGTCGGCCTTGGTCAGCACCAGCACCGGGTCGGCGCCGCTGGCGCGGATGAGCACCAGGTAGCGTTCGATGCGGCGCGGGTTGAAGTCCTGGTCCAGGCCCACGACCACCAGCACGTGGTCCACGTTGGCGGCGATCAGCTGCTGGCGGTGGTGCTCGCCGGCGGCGCCGCGCTTGAGGATGGAGCGGCGCGGCAGCATGGCCACGATGTTGCGGCCGGCGGCGTCGAGCGTGACCCAGTCGCCCACCGCGGCGCGCTCGTCGGGCGGGAAGCGCGGGCGCGTCCAGGGCATGGGCGGCTGCACCTTCATCAGCGCGTCGTCGGGGCCGAGCGCCACGTCGTAGGCGGTGCGGTGCTGGCTGGCCACGCGGGCCAGGCGCGCGCCCGGGGCGGCGGCCAGGGCCTCGCGGGCGGTGTCGTCATCGGGCCAGCCGATGGCGCGCAGGCGGGCGAGGTCTTGGGGTTCGGGCAGCATTGGCCCGGATGATACGCCGGCCTGCACGTGCCGCTCACCGGGGGCCGCCCAGACTGCGGCCATGGAACGTTTCCGCATCCTCGTGCTCGTGCTGGCCGGCCTGGGTTTCCTGGGCTTCGGCGTGGCGATCACGCTCGACCCGGCCGGGGTGCTGTCGGCCGTGGGCATCCAGGGCACGCCGGCGGGCCGGGTGGAACTGCAGGCCTTCTATGGCGGGCTGGAGCTGGGCCTGGGCGCCTTCCTGCTGGCCTGCGCCTTCCAGCCGGGCTGGCGCCGGCCGGGGCTGTGGCTGGTGGCGCTGGGCAACGGCGGCATTGGCGCGGTGCGGCTGCTGGGCATCGCCCAGACCGGGGAGTTCACCCCCTTCTTCGCCTGGGCCCTGGCCTGGGAGCTGGGTTTCACCGTGGCGGCCGGGCTGGCGCTCACCGGGGCGCGGAAAACCGGCTGAAAGCACGTCAAGATTCCGTTAACCTCGCGCTTCCACCCCTGCCCGAGCCCGTTCCAAGATGCCCCACAGCCCGATGCCGACCCGCGAAAGCCTGCGCGAGGTCCGCTATGACATCCGCGGCGAACTTTCCCGCCGCGCCCGCGAACTCGAGGGGCAGGGGCGGCAGCTGATCCGGCTCAACATCGGCAACCCGGGCGCCTTCGGCTTCCGGGCCCCGGCGCACCTGCAGCAGGCGGTGTCGGCCCACGTGGGCGAGTCCGACCCCTACACGCACCAGCAGGGTTTGCCGCTGGCGCGCGAGGCCATCGCCGCCTTCCACCGCGGCCGCGGCACCCCCAACGCCAGCGCCGAGCGCGTGTTCGTGGGCAACGGCGTGAGCGAGCTGATCGACATCTCCCTGCGCGCCCTGCTCAACCCCGGCGAGGAAGTGCTGCTGCCCTCGCCCGACTACCCGCTGTGGAGCGCCGCCACCATCCTCAACCAGGGCCGGCCGGTGTACTACCGCTGCGCGCCGGAGAACGGCTTCCTGCCCGATCCCGACGAAATCGAGAAGCTGGTGACGCCGCGCACCCGCGCGCTGGTGGTGATCAACCCGAACAACCCCACTGGCGCCAACTACCCGCCTGAGCTGCTGCAGCGCCTGGTGGACATCGCCGCGCGCCACGGCCTGCTGCTGATGGCCGACGAGATCTACGACGGCATCCTGTACGACGAGGCCCGGTTCACCCCGCTGGCGCCGCTGGCCGGCGACGTGGCTTGCCTCAGCTTCGGCGGCCTGTCGAAGGTGTGGCGCGCCTGCGGCTGGCGCGTGGGCTGGGCCGTGCTTTCCGGCGACCCGCTGAAGGTGGGCGACTACCACCACGCCATGGACCTGCTCAGCGCGCTGCGCCTGTGCGCCAACGTGCCGGCGCAGTTCGCCGTGCCGGCGGCGCTGACCGGCCCCGAGACCATCCGCGAGCTCACCGCGCCGGGCGGCCGCCTGCACGCCTCGCGCCAGGCGGTGATCGACAGCTGCGCCGCCAGCGAACACCTGTCGGTGGTGGCGCCGGCCGGCGCGCTCTACGCCTTCCCGCAGGTGGTGGGCGCCGCGGCGGAAGGCTTCGACGACCAGGCCTTCGCGCTCGAACTCCTGGAAACCGAGGACGTGCTGGTGGTGCCGGGCACCGGCTTCAACGTGCCGGGCTCGCGCCACTTCCGCGTGACCCTGCTGCCCGAAGCGGGCGTGGTGCGCGAGGTGTTCGCGCGCATCGACCGCGTGCTGGAACGCCACGCGGCCCGCCGCGGCGCCCGGCACGTGGCCTGAGGCCGCGCGGCGATGCTGCGTTACCTCGCGCTGGGCGATTCCTACACCATCGGCGAGGCCGTGCCCGAAGACGGGCGCTGGCCCGTGCAGCTGGCCGCCGGCCTGCGCGCGCGCGGCATCGCGCTGGGCGAACCGCGCATCATCGCCACCACCGGCTGGACCACCGACGAGCTCTCGGCCGCCATGGACGCGGCCGAGCCGCTGGGACGCTGGGATTTCGTGTCGCTGCTGATCGGCGTGAACAACCAGTACCGCGGCCGATCGCTGGACGAATACCGGGTGCAGTTCGCGGCGCTGCTGGCGCGCGCCATCGCGCTGGCGGGCGGCCGTCCCGGGCGCGTGCTGGTGCTGTCGATCCCCGACTGGGGCGTCACGCCCTTCGGCCAGGGCAGCGGCCGCGACACCGCGCAGATCGCCCGCGAACTCGACGCCTTCAACCTGGCCGCCGCCACTGAATGCGCGGTACAGGGCGTGGCCTTCGTGGACATCACGCCCGCCAGCCGCGGCCCGGGCGCCCGCCCCGACCGCATCGCCGCCGACGGCCTGCACCCCTCGGCCCTGGCCTACGCCGACTGGACCGCGCTGGCCCTGCCCGCGGCGCAGCATTTGCTGCAGTTCTGACTTCGGTCAGCCGGCCCCGGGGCGCCCGGGGCTAAAATGCCGGCATCCCCACCGGAGCCGGCCATGTCCCTCACCCCCGAAACCCGCGCGCGCATCGAGCAGATCCTCGCCGCGCACCACGTCGTGCTGTTCATGAAGGGCAGCCCGAACGCCCCGCAGTGCGGCTTCTCGGCCAAGGCGGCCGGCATCCTCAACGGCCTGGTCGACGCCTACGGCCACGTGGACGTGCTGTCCGACCCTGAGATCCGCGAGGGCATCAAGCTCTACGGCCAGTGGCCCACCATCCCGCAGCTCTACGTCGCCGGCGAACTGCTGGGCGGCAGCGACATCATCGAGCAGATGCTCAACAGCGGCGAACTGCACGAGGCGCTCGGCCTGGCCGCGCCCGACCGCACCCCGCCCGCCATCGAAGTGACCCCGGCCGCCGCCGAGGCCATCGGCCGCGCCCTGGCCAATGCCGAGGACGGCGTGGTGCTGCACCTGTCGGTGGACCCGCGCTTCAACGCCCGCTTCGAGCTCAAGCCCGCCAGCGGCCACGAGGTGGTGGCCGAGGCCGGCGGCCTGCGTTTCCACCTGGACCTGGCCAGCGTGCCGCGCGCCCGCGGCCTGCGCATCGACTGGGTGGAAGATGCCCGCGGCGCCGGCCTGGCCATCCACAACCCGAACGCGCCGGCGCCGGTGAAGTCCATGTCGGTGCAGCAGCTGCACGACCACGTCATCGCCGGCACCATCGACGTGATCGACGTGCGCCCGGCCCATGCCCGTGCCTTCGCCCCCTTCCCGCACCCGCACGAGGTGCTGGACGAGGAGAGCCGCGAGCGCCTGGAAGCCCTGCCCAAGGACCTGCCGCTGGCCTTCCTGTGCCACCACGGCAACTCCAGCCGCCAGGCCGCCGAGTACTTCCGCGGCCTGGGCTTCCACGACCTGTACAACGTGGAAGGCGGCATCGACGCCTGGTCCGAGCAGATCGACCCGTCGGTGCCCCGCTACTGAGCAAAACCCCTACGGCGGCCTTCACGGGCCGCCGATGGCGCGTCTAGAGCAATTGCGCTAACTTGGTCCTGAAGACAAACCTACCCCGCCGGGTATCCCCCCAACGGCCAGGGCCGGGTGATGCAACCAGGAGGGAAACATGCGCAATTGGCTGGTGGTGGGCCCCGCGGCCCTGATGCTCTCGGCTTGTGGCGGCGGCGGTGCCGACGACGCCACGGCGGCCGGCAACCGCAACGAACTCGCCGCGCAGGCCTGCAAGGCCGCGGCCGAATCGCGGCTCGGCGGCAAGCTCTACGAACTCGACACCAAGGCGCTCGGCGCCAGCATGAAGTCGGCGCCCAACGGCGAATTCTTCCTCACCGGACCGATCACCATCGAGCCGGGCCTGACCTCCGAGGTCAAGCAGGTCGTGGAGTGCAACGTGCGCTTCACCGAGGGCAAGGACGCGCCGGACGTGGTGGGCTTCGTCTTCAACTGGTGACGCCCCGCGCCGCCTTCGAGCACGAATGGGCCCTGGCCGCGGCGGCGCGCGCGCAGGGCCAGCTCGACCTCGCCTTCCGCCACCTCGAACGCGCCCACGTGCTGGGCCAGCGCTCCACCCGCCTGCACGTGCGCAGCCACCTGGGCATGCTGGCGGTGGGCTGGCAGCGGCGCGACGGCCGCGAAGTATTCGGCCAGCTCACGCGCATCGTCGCGGCGGCGCTGTTCTCGCGGCTGTGGGTGCCGGTGGGCAACACCGGTGGCGCCAACGTGAGTGCGGTGAAACCCATGCCGGTGCCGCCCGACCTGCAGGCCATCCTGGACCAGGACCGGCGCTGAGATGGGCCAGGGCCACGACCACGGGCTGGACAACATCCGCCACGAGAAACCGCTGCGCTGGGCGCTGGCGCTGACGATCCTGTTCCTGGCGGTGGAAGTGGCGGGCGCCTGGCTCAGCAACTCCCTGGCCCTGCTTTCCGACGCTGCGCACATGGGTTCCGACACCCTGGCGCTGGCCATCGCCCTGGCCGCCGTGCGCCTGGCCCGGCGGCCGCCGGACGCGCGCCGCACCTACGGCTACGCGCGCATGGAAGCCCTGGGCGCGCTGGCCAACGGCGGACTGCTGTTCCTGCTGGCGGGCTGGATCCTGTGGGAAGCCGTGGGCCGCTTCCTGACGCCGCACCCGGTGGCCACCGGCACCATGCTGCTGGTGGCCACGCTGGGCCTGGCGGTGAACCTGGTGTCCATGCGCCTGCTCAAGGCCGGCAGCGGCGAGAGCCTGAACATGCGCGGCGCCTACCTGGAAGTCTGGGCCGACATGCTGGGCTCGGTGGCGGTGATCCTGGGCGCACTAGCCATCTGGTTCACCGGCTGGAGCTGGATAGACCCGCTGCTGGCGGCGCTGCTGGGCCTGTGGGTGCTGCCACGCACCTGGCACCTGGTGTCCGAGGCCGGCCACCTGCTGCTCGAAGGCGTGCCGCACGGCATCGAGGTGGGCGCGGTGCGGGCGGCCATGGAAAACGAACCCGGCGTGGCCTCCATCCACGACCTGCACCTGTGGTCGCTGAGCAGCCAGCAGCCGCTGCTGAGCGCGCACGTGGACGTGGCCGAAGGCGTGGATTCCGACGCCCTGCGCCGGCGCCTGGCCGCGCTGCTGCGCGAACGCTTCGGCATCGGCCACTCCACCCTGCAAATGGAAGCCGCGCGCTGCGCGCAGCCGGCCTGCGGCGAACACGCGCACGAAGCACACCACGACCACGCCGGGCACCACCACTGAAGAAAGGGGGTCAGGTTCACTTCCCGCCGGTTCCCGCGGGCAGTGAACCTGACCCCCTTTCTTGGCTTCAGTCGAAGCGCAGGTGTTTTACCGACTTGCCGTGGCGGCGGATCAGGCGCAGCGCCTCGATGCCGATCTGGATGTGGCGTTCGACGAAGTGCTCGGTCACCTTGCGGTCCGAGGCCTCGGTCTTCACGCCTTCCGGCACCATCGGCTGGTCGGACACCAGCAGCAGCGCGCCCGAGGGGATCGAGTTGGCGAAGCCCGCCGCGAACACCGTGGCCGTCTCCATGTCGATGGCCATGCAGCGCAGCTTGCGCAGGTATTCCTTGAAGGCCTCGTCGTGCTCCCAGACGCGGCGGTTGGTGGTGTACACCGTGCCGGTCCAGTAGTCGTGGCCGAGGTCGCGGATCATGGTGGACACGGCGCGCTGCAGGGCGAAGGCCGGCAGGGCCGGCACTTCCGGCGGCAGGTAGTCGTTGCTGGTGCCCTCGCCGCGGATGGCCGCGATGGGCAGCACCAGGTCGCCCAGCTGGTTCTTGCGCTTGAGACCGCCGCACTTGCCCAGGAACAGGCAGGCCTTGGGCCCGATGGCGCTGAGCAGGTCCATCACCGTGGCGGCGTTGGCGCTGCCCATGCCGAAGTTGATGAGCGTGATGCCGTCGGCGGTGGCGCTGGGCATGGGGCGGTCGCGGCCCATCACCTCGGCACCGGTGAGGCGGGCGAAGGTGTCGAGGTAACCGCCGAAGTTGGTCAGCAGGACATGCTCGCCGAAGGCCTCCAGCGGCACGCCGGTGTAGCGCGGGAGCCAGTTGCTGACGATCTCGTTCTTGTCTTTCATGGTTTCGTGATCTCCGTTTTGTTCTTTTTATCCGTACTGCACGACCATTCTGCCATGCGGCCGGTGAACCGCGGCCGCGCGCACTTGGCAAGCCGCGCCGGCCGAGGCTAGGGTGGCCGTTCCACCGGGGGAGACCACGATGCATCCACGATTCCGGGCCAGCCTGCTGGCCACCGCCCTGCTCGCCCTGCCGGCCCTGGCGCCGGCGGCCGCGCCCAGCTTTCCCAGCACCTATGAGCCGGTCGCGTCCGGCCCGGTGCTGATCACCGACGCCACCGTGCTCACCGGCGACGGCCGCCGCCTGGAGGGCGCCGACGTGCTGATGCGCGACGGCAAGGTGGCCGCGGTCGGCGCCGACCTCGACGCCACCGGCGCCACCGTGGTGGACGGCCGCGGCAAGTGGGTCACGCCCGGCATCATCGACGTGCATTCGCACCTGGGCGTCTACCCCGCCCCCGGCGCCCTGGCCCACCAGGACGGCAACGAGATGACCGCGCCGGTCACCGCCCAGGTCTGGGCCGAGCACGCCGTGTGGCCGCAGGACCCGGGCTTCGCCGCGGCGCTGGCCGGCGGCGTCACCTCGATGATGGTGCTGCCCGGCTCGGCCAACCTGATCGGCGGCCGCGGCGTGGTGCTCAAGAACGTGCCCGCGGTGACCATGCAGGAAATGAAGTTCCCGGGCGCGCCGCACAGCGTGAAGATGGCCTGCGGCGAAAACCCGAAGCGCGTGTACGGCGGCCGCGGCCAGTCGCCGATGACCCGCATGGGCAACCTGGCCGGCTACCGCGCCGCCTTCATCGAGGCGCAGAAGTACCGCCAGGCCTGGGACAAGTACGAAGCGGCGCAGCGCGGCGAAGGCCGCAAGAAGAAGGGCGCCGCCGCCGGCGAGCCGCCCGCGCGCGACCTGCGCCTGGACACGCTGGCGGGCGTGCTTCGCGGCGAGATCAGCGTGCAAATCCACTGCTACCGCGCCGACGAGATGGCGCTGATGATGGACCTGGCCAGGGAGTTCGACTTCAAGATCGCCGCCTTCCACCACGGCGTGGAGGCCTACAAGCTGGCCGACCGCCTGGCCGGGGAAGGCATCTGCGCCGCGCTCTGGGCCGACTGGTGGGGCTTCAAGATGGAGGCCTACGACGGCATCCAGGAAAACATCGCGCTGGTGGACCGGCCGAAGAACAGCTGCGCCATCGTGCACTCCGATTCGAGCGAGGGCATCCAGCGCCTGAACCAGGAAGCAGCGAAGGTGATGGGCCGCGGCGAGCGCCTGGGCATGGCCCTGCCGCCCGAGCACGCGATCCGCTGGCTCACCGCGAACGCGGCCAAGGCCATCGGCATTGATGCCGTCACCGGCACCCTGGCCGAAGGCAAGATGGCCGACGTGGTGCTGTGGAACGGCAACCCGTTCTCGGTGTACGCGCTGGCCGAAAAGGTGTACGTGGACGGCGCCCTGCTCTACGACCGCCAAGACCCGGCGCGCCAGCCGGTGTCCGACTTCATGCTGGGCCAGGAGGTGTCGCCGTGAAGCGCCTGATTCTCGCCATCGCGCTGCTGGCCACGCTGCCGGCCGCCGCGCAGGACCTGCTGGTCCGCAACGCCACCGTGCACACCGCCGGCGCTGCCGGCACGCTGAAGAACCACGACGTGCTGGTGCAGGGCGGCGTGGTGCGCGCCGTCGGCACCGGCCTGGCCGCGCCCGCCGGCGCCACCGTGGTCGACGCCAAGGGCCGGCCGCTGACGCCGGGCCTGTTCGGCGGCCTGACCGGCCTGGGCATCGAGGAAGTGTCGGGTGAACCGTCCACCGTGGACGGCGGCCTGGCGCTGGGCGCCATGGTGCCGGCGCACGAAGGCTCGTCCTGGCGCCCCGAGTTCGACGTGGACATGGCCTTCAACCCGCACTCGGCCGCCATCGGCGTGAACCGCGTGGAAGGCATCACCTTCACCGTGCTGGCGCCGTCGGCGCTGCCGGGCGGCAGCTTCGTCGCCGGCCAGGGCAGCGCGGTGCTGCTCGACGGCCGCTACGACGCGGCGCTGCCGGGCACGCGCAGCCTGTTCGTGAACCTGGGCAGCGACAGCTCGCCGCTTTCGGGCGGCAGCCGCGCCGGCCAGTGGATGCTGCTCGAGCAGGCCATCACCGAGGCGCGCAGCGGCCAGTCCGACGGCCTGCTCACCCGCGCCGGCCGCGCCGCGGTGGCGAAGTACCTGGGCGGCGGCCGCGTGGTCTTCCACGTGGACCGCGCCGCGGACATCCGCCAGGTGCTGGCGTTCGCGAAGAAGCAGGGCTTCACCCCGGTGATCGCCGGCGGCGCCGAGGCCTGGCGCGTGGCCGCCGAGCTCAAGGCGGCGAACGCGGTGGTGCTGGTGGACGCGCTGGCCAACCTGCCGGGCAACTTCGACGGCCTGGGCTCGAGCCTGGAAACCGCCGCGCGCCTGCACCGGGCCGGCGTGCGCGTGGGCTTCTCGCAGCGCGGCGACGCCACCCACAACGCCCGCAAGCAGCGCCAGCTGGCGGGCAACG
This sequence comes from Arenimonas sp., assembly GCF_041913985.1. Taxonomy (GTDB): domain Bacteria; phylum Pseudomonadota; class Gammaproteobacteria; order Xanthomonadales; family Xanthomonadaceae; genus Arenimonas. The sequence goes on along the minus strand of NZ_JAYSEG010000038.1, from coordinate 5,312 downwards.
CGGTGGCGCACGGCCTGCCCTGGGAAGCGGCGCTGGCTGGCCTGACCTCGGTGCCGGCGCAGGCCTTCGGGCTGTCGCAGCGTGGCCGCATCGAAGTGGGCCAGCAGGCCGACCTGGTGCTGTGGAGCGGCGACCCGCTGGAGCTGTCGACCTACGCCGAGCAGGTGTGGTTCGAGGGCAGGCCCGCGTCCATGCGCTCGCGCCAGACCGAACTGCGCGACCGCTACCTGGCGCCCGCCGGCGCCCTGCCCCGCGCCTACCCGGGCCGCCCGTGAGCCGGATCGCCTGGTACTTCGACCCGATCTCGCCGTTCGCGTACCTGCAGTGGCCGCGGGTGCGCGAACTGGCGCGGCGGCACGCGGTCGACTTCCGCCCGGTGCTGCTGGCCGGGCTGCTGGGCCACCACGGCCACAAGGGCCCGGCGGAAATCGCCGGCAAACGGCTCTTCACCTACCGGCACGTCACCTGGCTGGCGCGCCAGCAGGACGTGCCGCTGGTGTTCCCGCCGGCGCACCCGTTCAATCCGCTGGCCGCGCTGCGGCTGTGCCTGGCGGCGGGCAACACGCCGGACGCCATCGGCGCCGTGTTCGACTGGATCTGGGCCCAGGGCAACGCCGCCGACGATGCCGCGGCGCTGGCGCCGCTGGGCGAACGCCTGGGCATCGCCGACGTGGCGGCCGCCATCGCGGCGCCGGAAGTGAAGGCGCAGCTGCGCGCGAACACCGAGGCGGCCATCGCCGGCGGCGTGTTCGGCGTGCCCACGCTGGTGGTGGACGGCGAGCTGTTCTGGGGCAACGACGCCTTCGAGTTCGCGCAGGCCTTCCTGGACGACCCGGGCCTGCTCGATGCGCACGAGATGGCGCGCCTGGCCGCACTGCCGGAAGGCGCGCGCCGCGGCTGATCGGGCTCAGTGCGCGCCGGGCGGCGTGGCGGCGTCGGCCACCACCATGTTCCGGCCCGAGCCCTTGGCCGTGTACATGGCGCGGTCGGCGCGGTCCATCAGGGCGTCGAAGGATTCGCCGGGGCCCAGGTATTCGGCGGCGCCGACGCTGACGGTCAGCTCCACCACTTCCTCGCCGACCACCTGGCAGTGGCTCTGCACCGCCATGCGCACGCGCTCGCCGACGGCGATGGCGTGGATGCGGCGCGCGCCCGGCAGCGCCACCGCGAATTCCTCGCCGCCCAGGCGGCCCAGGATGTCGCCGCCGCGCAGCTCGGCGGCCACGGTGCTGGCCACGGCCTTGAGGCAGTCGTCGCCGACCTGGTGGCCCAGGCTGTCGTTGATGAGCTTGAACAGGTCGATGTCGAAGAACAGCACCGACAGCGGCCGGCCGTCCTGCTGGGTGTCTTCGGCTAGGCGTTCGAGCCGCGCGCGCCAGGCGCCGCGGTTGAGCACGCCGGTGAGCGCGTCGCGCTCGGAATCGGCCTTGGCGCGGCGCGCTTCGGCGCGGGCATGGGCGTGTTCGTCCAGGGCCTGGCGCATGTGCCGGGTCAGGCGCAGCACGCGCGAGAGTCCCCAGCCGGCCACGCCCAGCGAAACCAGCATGACGACCCAGGGCCAGTCCCAGGCCAGCCACGACGAGAGCAGCAGCAATGCCAGCGCCGCCAGCGCATGCCGCCACCAGGCGCCGTGGGCGGCGATGCGGCCCTGCAGCAGCCAGGCGCACAGGCCCACGGCGAGCGCCACGCCCAGCGCCAGGCCCACCAGGGCCCAGGCCAGCATGACGTGGCCTTCGCCGCCCGCGGCGAACGCCGTCGACGCCGCGCCCGGCCCCAGGGCCAGGGCGGCCGGGACGACCAGTCGGGGACGTCGGGGGGCGCGCATGCCGCTACTGTCCGGCAGCCAAGGCTCCGGCACAAGCGAAGCCGGCCCCGGGGTGTCGAAGCTGCCAAGCCGCTCACGCTTTCACCCCGCCGTGACCTTCGGCCGGGGGACCCCGGGCGAAGATTGGCCTAGCATCGGGAATTCCCCGTCTTTCCTTCCTGCCCTGGAGCCGTCCATGCCGCTGTCGCCACGCCCGCTCGCCCTTGCCCTCGCGCTCGCCCTCGCCGCCGGCGCCACCGCCGGCGCGGCCGAAACCAAGTGGGACGTCGGCGCCGCGCACGCCAAGGGCAAGGTGGTGCGCTTCAGCACCGACGAGGGCACCTGGCTCGACCTCGACCTCAGCCCCGACGGCAGCCAGATCGTGTTCTCCATGCTCGGCGACCTGTACGTGCTGCCCGCCGCCGGCGGCCAGGCGCGGCGCCTTACCCGCGGCGCCGGCTGGGACATCCAGCCGCGCTTCTCGCCCGACGGCAAGGAGATCGCCTTCACGTCCGACCGCGGCGGCGGCAACAACCTCTGGCGCATGAAGGCCGACGGCAGCGGCGCCACCCAGGTCACCAAGGAAGACTTCCGCCTGCTCAACAACCCGGCCTGGACGCCCGACGGCCAGTACCTGGTGGGCCGCAAGCACTTCACCTCGCAGCGCTCGCTCGGCGCCGGCGAACTGTGGCTCTACCACCGCGACGGCGGCGCCGGCCTGCAGCTCACCAAGCGCAAGAACGACCAGCAGGACCTGGGCGAGCCGGCGGTGTCGCCGGACGGCCGCTACGTGTACTTCTCGGAAGACGTGAGCCCCGGCGGCGCCTTCGAATACAACCGCAACGTGCACGGCGTGATCTACGCCATCAAACGCCTGGACCGCGAAACCGGCGAGATCGAAACCGTGGTCGGCAGCGCCGGCGGCGCGGTGCGCCCGCAGCCTTCGCCCGACGGCAGGCAGCTGGCGTTCGTGAAGCGCGTGCGCGACAAGTCGGTGCTGCACGTGCTGGACCTGGCCTCGGGCGAGGCACGCCCGGTGTGGGACGGCCTCTCGCACGACCAGCAGGAAGCGTGGGCCATCTTCGGCCCCTACCCCAACTTCGACTGGACGCCCGATTCCAAGGCCGTGGTGGTGTGGGCCCAGGGCAAGCTCTGGCGCGTGGACATGGCCAGCGGCGCGCCCACCAACATCCCGTTCACCGCCGAGGTCGAGCAGACCGTGCTGCCGGCGCTGCGCTTCGCCCAGCCGCTGGACGGCGATTCCTTCGCGCCGAAGATGATCCGCGACGTCGCCACCAGCCCCGACGGCAAGACCCTGGTCTTCCACGCCGTGGGCCAGCTCTGGACCAAGGCGCTGCCGAACGGCGAACCGCGCCGTCTCACCCGCGACGACGAGAGCTTCGAATACCAGCCCAGCTTCAGCCCCGACGGCCGCAAGCTGCTCTACACCACATGGACGGACGAGGCGATGGGCGCGATCCACGAGCTCGACCTGGCCAGCGGCCAGTCGCGCGCGCTCACCACCCAGCCGGGCTTCTACTACGGCCCGCGCTATTCACCCGACGGCAGCCGCATCGTGTACTCGCGCCAGGGCGGAAGCGGCCTCACCGGCAGCCTGTGGAGCGGCGTGCGTGGCGTGTTCGTGATGCCGGCCGCCGGCGGCGACGCCGTGCAGGTGGCGAAGAACGGCGCCGACCCGCAGTTCTCGGCCGACGGCAAGCGCGTGTATTTCCTCACCGGCGGCGGCCTCGAGAAGAAGCTGATGAGCGTGGGCCTGAATGGCGAGCTGCCGCGCGAGGTGTTCAACCTCAAGTACGTGGACCACGTGGCCATCAGCCCGGACGGCAAATCGGTGGCCTTCACCGAGCTGTTCAACGGCTACGTGGCGCCGTTGCCGGCCACCGGTGCGCCCATTGAACTGAGCAAGGACACCAAGGCCCTGCCGGTGACCGCGCTGGGCACCGACATGGGCAGCTACCTGCACTGGTCGGCCGATTCGAAGTCGGTGCACTGGATGGTGGGCGACCGCTACCACAGCCGCGCGCTCGGCGCGGCCAAGGCCGACGCCGGCGTGCCGGTGGGCCTGCGCGTGGACACCGACCGCCCCGCCGACACCTTCGCCCTGGTGGGCGGCCGCGTGGTGACCATGCGCGACGCCGAGAACACCGAGGAAGTGATCGAGGACGGCGTGGTGGTGGTGCGCGGCGAGCGCATCGTGGCCGTGGGCAAGCGCGGCGAGGTGGCCATCCCGGCCGGCGCCCGCGAAGTGGACGTGGCCGGCAAGACCGTGTTCCCCGGCATCGTGGACGCGCACGCGCACGCCGCGCACTTCGGCCAGGGCGTAGTGCCGCAGCAGAACTGGGCGTACCACGCCAACCTGGCCTTCGGCATCACCACCATGCACGACCCCTCGGCCACCACCGAGTTTGTGTTCTCGCAGAGCGAACTGGTGAAGACCGGCCGCATGGTGGGCCCGCGCGTGTTCTCCACCGGCACCATCCTTTACGGCGCCGACGGCGACTTCAAGGCCGAGGTGAACTCCATCGACGACGCCCGCCGCCACCTGCGCCGCATGCAGGCCAACGGCGCCTTTTCGGTGAAGAGCTACAACCAGCCGCGCCGCGAGCAACGCCAGCAGATCAACCAGGCCGCGCGCGAACTGGGCATGCTGGTGGTGGAGGAAGGTGGCAGCACTTTCCAGCACAACCTCACCATGGTGGTGGACGGCGTGACCGGCGTGGAGCACAACATCCCGGTGGCGCCGCTGTACAAGGACGTGGTGGAACTGTGGCGCCAGACCGACGTGCGCAACACGCCCACCCTGGTGGTGAACTATGGCGGCCTCAATGCCGAGTACTACTGGTACGCCAAGGACAACCTGTGGGAGAACGCGCGCCTGAACCGCTTCTTCCCGCAGCAGTCGCTCGACGCCCGCACCATCCGCCGCGAGGCCGGCCCGGAGTGGGACTACTACCACGTGGAAGTGGCGAAGGCGGCCAAGAAGATGCGCGACGCCGGCGTGCGCATCCAGGTGGGCGGCCACGGCCAGATGCAGGGCATGGCGCCGCACTGGGAGATCTGGTCGCTGGCGCAGGGCGGCTTCACGCCGTTCGAGGCGCTGCGCGCGGCCACCATCGACGGCGCCGACTACCTGGGCCTGTCGAAGGAGATCGGCTCGATCGAAGCCGGCAAGCGCGCCGACCTGGTGGTGGTGGACGGCAACCCGCTGGCCGACATCCGCGCCAGCGACGACACCACCCACGTGATGGTGAACGGCCGCCTGTTCAACGCCGCCGACATGAGCGAGATCGGCGGCAAGCAGCGCCCGGCCCCGGTGTTCTTCTGGCAGCGCCACGGCAACGCCGTGTCCAACGGCGTCGAGTACGGCCCCACCGCGCCCTGCCACTGCCCGAAGTCGGACCCGCACCGGCACTGACGCGGGCCCCGCCCCGCCTCCTTTGTAGGAGCGGCTTCAGCCGCGAAGCTCTCCGCGAAGAGCTTCGCGGCT
>NZ_JAYSEG010000037.1:0-30261 GCF_041913985.1 Arenimonas sp. | reverse complement strand
GGGCATCACCACCATGTGGTTCTTGGCGCCGCCCAGGGCCTGCACGCGCTTGCCGTTGGCCGAGCCGCGGGCGTAGATGTATTCGGCGATGGGGGTGGAGCCGACGAAGCTCACCGCCTGCACGCGCGGGTCGTCGAGCAGGGCATCCACGGCGGTCTTGTCGCCGTGCACCACGTTGAACACGCCGTCGGGCAGGCCGGCTTCCTTCAGCAGGCGCGCCAGGATCATGGGCGGCGTCGGGTCGCGTTCGCTGGGCTTGAGCACGAAGGTGTTGCCGCAGGCCAGGGCCACCGGGAACATCCACATCGGCACCATGCAGGGGAAGTTGAACGGCGTGATGCCGGCCACCACGCCCAGCGGCGCGTATTCGGTCCACGAGTCCACCTCGCGGCCCACGTCCATGGAATGTTCGCCCTTGAGCAGGTGCGGGGCACCGCAGGCGAATTCCACCACCTCGATGCCGCGGGTCAGTTCGCCGCGGGCGTCGGCCAGCACCTTGCCGTGCTCGGCGGTGATGGCGGCGGCGATCTCGTCGGTGTGCCGCTCCAGCAGTTCCTTGTAGCGGAACAGCACCCGCGCGCGCTGCAGCGGCGGCGTGGCCGCCCAGGCGGGGAAGGCCGCCTGCGCGGCGGCGACCGCGGCCGACACGTCGCCGGCCGAGGCCAGGGCCACGTGCGCCTGCACGGCGCCGGTTGCCGGGTCGTACACCTCGCCCCACCGTCCCGCGCTTCCTTCCTGCGGCTGGCCGTGGATGAAATGCGGGATGCGGCGGGGGTCGGTCATGGCATCAACCTTTCAGGGCCTGCGCGGCCGGCACGTACTCGTAGCCCAGGTCCTTGGCGACGGCTTCGTAGGTGATCTTGCCGGCGTGTACGTTCAGGCCGTTGAGCAGGTGGCCGTCGTCGAGCATGGCCTGCACGCCCTTGTTCGCCAGCTGCACCGCGTGGGGCAGGGTGGCGTTGGTGAGCGCGAAGGTGGAGGTGCGCGCCACGCCGCCCGGCATGTTCGCCACGCAGTAGTGGATGATGCCGTCCACTTCGTAGGTCGGGTGCTGGTGCGTAGTGGCCTTCGAGGTCTCGAAGCAGCCGCCCTGGTCGATGGCCACGTCCACGAGCACCGAGCCCGGCTTCATCAGGCCCAGCTGCTTGCGCGAAACGAGCTTGGGGGCGGCGGCGCCCGGGATCAGCACGGCGCCGATGACCAGGTCGGACTGCGGCAGCAGCTCTTCGATGGCGTCGAGGGTGGAGTAGAGCGTGGTGATGCGGTCGCCGTAGAGCTCGTCGAGGTACTTGAGGCGGTCGAGCGAGCGGTCGAGGATGGTGACGCGGGCGTTGAGGCCCATGGCCATGCGCGCGGCGTTGATGCCCACCACGCCGCCGCCGATCACCAGCACGTTCGCCGGCTTCACGCCCGGCACGCCGCCCAGCAGCACGCCGGAGCCGCCCTGGGCCTTCTCGAGCGCGTGCGCACCGGCCTGGATGGACATTCGGCCGGCCACTTCCGACATCGGCGCCAGCAGCGGCAGGCCGCCCTTGCGGTCGGTGACGGTTTCATAGGCGATGGCGGTGCAGCCCGACTTCACCAGCGCGGCGGTCTGGTCCGGGTCCGGCGCCAGGTGCAGGTAGGTGTAGAGGATCTGGCCCGGGCGCAGCATGGCGCACTCGACGGGCTGGGGCTCCTTGACCTTGATGATCATCTCGGCCTTGGCGAAGATCGCCGCGGCGCTGTCGACGATGGTGGCGCCCGCCTTCTCGTACATCTCGTCGGTCAGGCCGATGGCCTTGCCGCCGTCGCGCTGCACCATCACGTGGTGGCCCTGCGCGCACAGTTCGCGGACGCCGGCCGGGGTCAGGCCGATGCGGTACTCGTGGTTCTTGATTTCCTTGGGGACGCCGATAAGCATGGAGCTGCCCTCCCGGGGCGGTACTTTCTGATGGTTTGAGCGGCCGCCCGGTCAGGCGGTGGCGCGTATGGTAGCCGCCAGCCGGTCGAAAATCCGGTCGATGTGTTCCTTGTTCAGGATCAGCGGCGGGGAGAGGGCGATCACGTCGCCGGTGCAGCGCACCATCAGGTTCTGCTGGTGGTAGGCCCGGTTGAACACTTCGTAGCCGCGCTGGCCCACGCCTTCGGGCCGGGCGGCCAGTTCCACCGCGCCGATCAGCCCGAAGTTGCGGATGTCCACCACGTTCGGCAGGCCCTTGAGAGCGTGCAGGGCGTCTTCCCAGTAGGGGCCGAGCTCGATGGCCTTCTCGAACAGGTTTTCCTCGGCGTACACCTCCAGCGTGGCCAGGGCCGCCGCGCAGGCCAGCGGGTGGCCGGAGTAGGTGTAGCCGTGGAAGAGCTCGATGGCGCCTTCCGGGCCGTGCATGAAGGCGTCGTGGATGGCCTTCGAGGCGAACACCGCGCCCATGGGCACCGCGCCGTTGGTCAGTCCCTTGGCGGTGGTGATCATGTCCGGCGTGACGCCGAAGCGCTGGGCGGCGAAGGCTTTGCCGACGCGGCCGAAGCCGGTGATCACCTCGTCGAAGATCAGCAGGATGCCGTGCTTGTCGCAGATCTCGCGGATGCGCTTGAGATAACCCTCGGGCGGCAGCACCACGCCGGCGCTGCCGGAGATGGGCTCGATGATGACGGCGGCGATGGTGCTGGCGTCATGCAGGGCGACGATGCGCTCGAGGTCCTCGGCCAGCTCGGCGCCGTGCTGCGGCAGGCCGCGGCTGAAGCCGTTGCGCTTGAGGTCGAGCGTGTGCGGCAGGTGGTCCACGCCCGGCAGCATGGCGCCGAAGAACTTGCGGTTGTTGACCATGCCGCCGACCGAGATACCACCGAAGCCGACGCCGTGGTACCCCTTCTCGCGGCCGATCAGGCGGGTGCGCTGGCCTTCGCCGCGCACGCGGTGGTAGGCCAGGGCGATCTTGAGCGCGGTGTCCACCGACTCCGAGCCGGAGTTGGTGAAGAAGACGTGCTTGAGCGGGTCGGGCGCGATTTCGGCCAGGCGCTCGGCCAGGATGAAGGGCAGCGGGTGGCCCATCTGGAAGGTGGGCGCGTAGTCGAGCGTGGCCGCCTGCTTCTGGATGGCCTGCACGATGCGCGGGCGGGCGTGGCCGGCATTGACGCACCAGAGCCCGCCGGTGCCGTCGAGGATTTCGCGGCCGTCGGTGCTGCGGTAGTACATGCCCTCGGCGCTGGCCAGCAGGCGCGGCGTCTTCTTGAACTGCCGGTTGGCGGTGAACGGCATCCAGAACGCGTCGGTGCGCCCGGGGGTTTCGGTCGCCTGGGCCAGGACGTCGTCGGCGTGCGGATCGGAGGGGCTCATGGCAGGCTCGCGGGGCAGGGCAAGGGGTGCGGGGAACGCTAGCAGCGTTGAATAAACTTTACAATTGGCGTTAAATATTCAGCAACCGCGGCGAGGCATTCGAACTTGGACATCGGCATCCGGCTGCAGGCCGTGCGCAAGAGCAAGGGGCTGAGCCAGCGCGAGCTGGCCAAGCGGGTGGGCGTCACCAACTCCACCATCTCCCTGATCGAGCAGAACAAGGTCAGCCCCTCGGTGAGTTCGCTCAAGAAGGTGCTCGACGGCATCCCGATCTCGCTGGCCGACTTCTTCACCCTCGACCTGGCCGATGGCGGCGACAGCCCCTTCTACCCGGCCGACGAGCAGCCCGACGTGGGCAACAACGAGATCCACTACTTCCTGGTCGGCCAGCACCGCCGCAACCGGCAGATGTGCGTGCTGCGCGAAGTGATGCCGCCCGGCAGCGACACCGGCGAAGCCATGCTCAGCCACGACGGCGAGGAAGGCGGCGTGGTGGTGCAGGGCCGGGTGGAGGTCACCGTGGGCGAGCAGGTGCGCGTGCTCGGCCCGGGCGAGGCCTACTATTTCGAAAGCCGCCAGCCGCACCGCTTCCGCAACGTCGGCGACGACGACGCCGTCATCGTCAGCGCCAATACCCCGCCCACCTTCTGAGGCCGCCATGACCCGACCCAAGACCCGCGAAGACTGGGAGCAGCGCGCCGCCGCGCTTTCCTGCCGCCACCAGGCCTTCATCGACGGCCACTGGGTGGACGCCGCCAGCGGCCGCACCTTCGACTGCACCAGCCCCATCGACGGCCGCGTGCTGGCGAAGGTGGCCGAGTGCGGCTCGGTGGACGTGGACCGCGCCGTCGCCGCCGCCCGCCGGGCCTTCGACGCCGGCCACTGGGCCAACGCCCGGCCCACGCACCGCAAGAAGGTGCTGGTGAAGTTCGCCCAGCTGGTGCAGGACCACGGCGAGGAGCTGGCCCTGCTCGAAGCGCTCGACATGGGCAAGCCGGTGGACGACGCGCTGTCGGTGGACGTCGCCGCCTCGGTGCGCTGCCTGTCCTGGACCGGCGAGGCCATCGACAAGGTCTACGGCGAAGTGGCCGCCACCGGCCAGGACGAGCTGGGCCTGGTCACGCGCGAGCCGCTGGGCGTGGTGGGCGCCATCGTGCCCTGGAACTTCCCCATGCTGATGGCCTGCTGGAAGCTGGCCCCGGCGCTGGCCACCGGCAATTCGGTGGTGCTCAAGCCCTCGGAAAAATCCCCGCTCACCGCCCTGCGCCTGGCCGAGCTGGCCATTGAGGCCGGCATCCCGGCCGGCGTGTTCAACGTGCTGCCCGGCTTTGGCCGCGGCGCCGGCGAGCCGCTGGCCATGCACATGGACGTGGACGGGCTGGTGTTCACCGGCTCCACCGCGGTCGGCAAGCACCTGCTGGTGTGCGCCGGCATGTCGAACATGAAGCGCGCCTACATGGAATGCGGCGGCAAGAGCCCGAACATCGTCTTCGCCGACGCGCCCAGCCTGGAACAGGCGGCCAAGGCGGCGGCCAGCGGCATCTTCTACAACCAGGGCGAGGTCTGCACCGCGGCCTCGCGCCTGCTGGTGCAGCGCCCGGTGAAGGACGAATTCGTGGCCATGGTGGCGAAATACGGCGAGCGCATGCAGCCGCGCCACCCGCTCGAGCCCGGCGCGCCCATGGGCGCCCTGGTGGACGAGGCCCAGACCGAGCGCGTGCTGTACTACATCGCCAAGGGCCGGGAAGAGGGCGCGCGCCTGGTGATCGGCGGCGAGCGCCTGCAGACCGTGGCCGGAGGCTGCTACGTCGCGCCCACCATCTTCGACGGCGTGCAGCCGGGCCACACCATCGCCCGCGAGGAAATCTTCGGGCCGGTGCTGAGCGTGATCGGCTTCGACGACGAGGCCGAGGCCCTGCGCATCGCCAACGACAGCGACTACGGCCTGGCCGCCGGCGTGTTCACCTCCGACCTGGGCCGCGCCCACCGCGTGGCGCGCAAGCTGCGCGCCGGCAGCGTGTGGGTGAACTACTGGGACGGCGGCGACATGACCGCGCCCTTCGGCGGCTACAAGCAGAGCGGCAACGGCCGCGACAAGTCGCTGCACGCGTTCGAGAAGTACACCGAGGTCAAGGCCACCTGGATCAACCTCGGGGCTTGATTCCGGTCAATCGCGGGCACCCGGCCCGGGCGCATGATGGGAACCAGCCCCAACGGCGAGGTTCCCGCATGCGCATCACCAGCACGCCCTTCCTGGTCGTCATCGCGGCCATCAGTACCGCCGCCGTGCTGGCGGCGATTCCCCAGGCCGACTGGCTCTCCAGCGCCGCGATGAGCCTGTCCGCCGGCGTGGCGGCCCTGGCCATGATGGGCATGGCGGCCCTGCTGGGCGCGCGCTGGCGCTGGGTGGAAGACCTGTTCGGCGGCCTCGACCGCGTGTACGAGGTGCACAAGTGGCTGGGCGTGTGGGCGCTGGCGCTGGCCTCGGTGCACCTGGTGTTCAAGGCCGGTGCGCAGGGCTGGGAAACGGCCTCCATCCTGTCGCTGCCGCCCTACTGGACGCGGCTGGTGCGGCAGCTGAGCTACGTGGCGCTGGGCCTGATCGTGCTGCTGGCGCTCAACCGCAAGATCCCCTACGGCACCTGGCGCTGGTGGCACAAGCTGTCCGGGCCGCTGTTCCTCATCGTCGTGCTGCACTGGCTGAGCTTCAAGTCGCCGATCGCGCTGGCCTCGCCGGCGGGCCTGTGGCTGGCGCTGTGCGCGGCGCTGGGCGTGGCGGGCGCGGCCTGGAAGCTGCTCCTGTATCCGTTCTTCTCGCGCCACGCTGAATACCGCGTCACCGCGGTCACGCCGGGCCCGTCCTCGGTGCGGCTGGAACTGGCGCCTGTGGGGCGCGGCATCCCATTCGAGGCCGGGCAGTTCGCCTTCCTGCGCCTGCTCGAGCCGGGCCTGCGCGAGCCGCATCCGTTCACCCTGGCCAGCGCCGGCGACGCCGGCCAGCCGGTGCAGTTCGTCATCCGCGCCCTGGGCGACTACACCAACAAGCTGGTGGCCGAGGCCCGGCCCGGCATGCACGCCGAGGTGTACGCGCCCTTCGGCCGCTTCCAGCGCAGCGCCGCCAACGGTGACTTCGAAGTGTGGATCGCCGGCGGCGTGGGCCTCTCGCCCTTCATCGCCTGGCTGCAGGACGAGAAGGCCGAGGGCCTGGGTCGCGTCACGCTGTTCAACTTCTTTACCCCGGGGCGCGAGTTCCCCGGCATGGACGAACTGGGCGCGTTGGCGCGCCAGCGCGGCGTGGACTGGGTGCCGGTGGCCGGTGGCCCGGGTGCGCCCGAGTTCCGCGAGCGCTTCGAATGGCTGGTGGGGCAGGTGGGCGCGGCGAAGATCAGCTTGAGCTTCTGCGGCCCGGCCGGCCTGCTGGCCGCGGTGCGCGCCGAAATGGCCCGCCACGGTATCCCCGCCTCGAAGCTGCGCTACGAGCAGTTCGACTTCCGCTGAGCCGTCTTACCAGAGCGCATCGCGCAGCTTGAACCAGGCCATCGCGGCCACCAGCAGCGGCGTGCGCAGGGCGCGGCCACCGGGGAAGTTTCGGTGCGGGATGCGGGCGAAGGCGTCCAGGCGCGAGGCCTGGCCGCGGATGGCCTCGGCGATGACGCGGCCCGCCAGGCCGGTGGCCGCCACGCCGTGGCCGCTGAAACCCTGGGCGAAATACACGTTGTCGCCCAGCCGGCCCCAGTGCGGTGCGCGGTTGAGGCTGATGTCGATCAGGCCGCCCCAGACCGAGTCGAACTGCACCCCGCGCAACTGCGGGAACACCCGCGTCATGCGCGCACGCATGGTGCCCGCCAGGTTCGGCGGGGGCAGGGTGGAGTAGCTGGCGCGGCCGCCGAACAGCAGGCGGTGGTCGGCGCTGAGCCGGAAGTAGTCCAGCGCCCAGTTGATGTCCGCCACGGCCATGCCGTTGCGGATGAGCGCCCGCGCGCGCTCTTCGCCCAGCGGCTCGGTGGCGCCCACGTAGGTGCCCACCGGCATGATCTTGTCGTCGAGCTCGGGCGCGATGCGGTAGGCCAGCGCGTTGCCGGCCAGCACCACGAAACCGGCCTGCACCTCGCCCTCGGCGGTGCGCAGCACGGGGCGGGCGCCGCGCTGCAGCGACAGCACCTCGCTGCCCTCGTGGATGCGCACGCCCGCGGCCTCGGCGGCGCGCGCCAGGCCCAGCGTGTAGTTCAGCGGATGCAGGTGGCCCGAGCGCGGGTCGTACAGGGCGCCGAGGTAGCGCGGGCTGGGCAGCTGCGCCCGCAGTTGTTCACGGTCCCACCATTGCACCGGGTAGCCGTAGGTGTCGGCCAGGTCGGCCTGCCAGCCCTTGAGTTCATCCACGTGCCGCGGCTTGATCGCCACGTGGGCGTGGCCGTCGCGCCAGTGCGCGTCGATGCCGTGGTCGGCGATGCGCCGCTTCACCAGCTCGACGCCTTCCACCGACCAGTCGAACAGGGCCTTCGAGGCCTCGCGCCCGACCATCGCGGCGATCTTCGCCTGGTCGCAGCCGTAGCCGAAGATCACCTGGCCGCCGTTGCGGCCGCTGGCGCCCCAGCCGGTGCGGCGGGCTTCGAGCACGATGACCTTCAGTCCCGCCTGCGCCAGCTCCAGCGCGGCGGACAGGCCGGTGAGGCCGGCGCCCAGCACCACCACGTCGGCGGTGTCGCGCCCCTGCAGCGGCGGCCGCGCCGGCGAGGGCGTGGCGCTGCGCGAATACCAGGAGTCGACGTGCGCCGACGGGTTGCGCACGGCCATGTCAGACCTGCCGCAGGTACCAGTCCACTTCCAGCGTGGTGACTTCCCGGTTGAAGCTGCGCAGCTCCTTCAGCTTCTGCTGCCCGAAGATGTGCCGGAAGCGCTCGCCGAAGTGGCGCAGCACGAAGTCGCTGGCCATGAAGTCGCGCAGGGTGTCGCGCCAGTAGAGCTCGCGGTGCTCGGTCTGCTCGTAGGCGTTGCCCACGATCGGCGCGCCCGGGTCGCCCTTGTCCTCCAGCCCCTGCAGGATGCCGGCCAGCACCGCCGCCGTGACCAGGTAGGGGTTGGCGTCGGCGCCGGCGATGCGGTGCTCGATGCGCACGTTGGCGGGGTCGCTGTGCGGGATGCGCATGGCCACCGTGCGGTTGTTGAAGCCCCAGGCGTCGTTGAGCGGCACGAAGGCGTTGAGCACGAAGCGGCGGTAGCTGTTGGCGTGCGGCGCGAACAGCAGCATGCAGTCGGTGCTGGCGCGCTGCAGGCCGGAAACGGCGTGGCGCAGCGCGTCCGAGGGCGCCTCCGGCGTGCAGGCGAAGACGTTGTTGCCGGCGGCGTCGAGCAGGCTCACGTGGATGTGCGTGCCGCTGCCGGCCTGGTCCACGAAGGGCTTGGCCATGAAGCTGGCCAGCAGGCCCTGCTGCGCCGCCACGGCCTTCACCGCGCGCTTGAGCAGGATGGCGTCGTCGCAGGCCAGCACGGCGTCGGCGCGGTGCTTGAGGTTGATCTCGAACTGGCCCGGCGCGTATTCCGCCACGGCGGTGTCGGCCGGGATGCCCTGGGCGCAGCAGGCGCGCGTGACCGCGTCGGTGAAGCCGCGGTAATCGTCCAGGTCCTGCATGTAGTAGACCTGCGTGGTGCGGTTGCGTTCGCCGGTGGCCGGGTTCACGGAGGTCTGCGGCCGGCCGTCGGCACTGAGTTCCGCGTCCAGCAGGTAGAACTCCAGTTCCACCGCCACCACCGGCGTCAGGCCCAGGGCCTTGAAGCGTTCGACCACGCGCTTGAGCACTTCGCGCGGGTTGGCCTCGAACAGGCCGCCGCGGCCGTCTTCCATCTGCAGCAGCAACTGGGCGGCGGGGCGGGGCTGCCAGGGCACGGGGCGCAGGGTGCCCGGCACCGGGCGGCAGATGCGGTCCTCGTCGCCGATGTCGTAGCCCAGGCCGGTTTCCTCGACGGTGTTGCCGGTGATGTCGGTGGCGATCAGCGACATCGGCAGGCAGACGCCGTCGCGGTAGACCTTCTCCAGCGCGTCGCGGGTGATGCGCTTGCCGCGCATCAGGCCGTTCATGTCGGGCAGCAGCAGGTCGACCTGTTCGCAGTCCTTGAGCTGGTCGAGCACCTTGGCGTCGTCGGCGGGCAGGGCGAGTTGGGTCATGACGGGGCATCCACGGAGGTGGCGGGAGCATACCACCGGCGCCGATTTGTAAAGAATCCTCATCATTTGGCCCCTCGCGTTGATAAAATCGAACGCCCGGAGTAAGGTCGGGCATCCCCTCGCCGAGCCCCTGTATGCGTCGAGCCCCGCTGGTCGGCCTGCCATGCGATCGCAAGCAGATCGGGCACCACCCGTTCCAGGCGGTGGGCGAGAAGTACATCCGGGCGGTGGTGGACGGGGCGGGCTGCCTGCCCGTGCTGCTGCCCTCGCTGGCGCCGCCGCTGGACCTGCGCGCGCTGCTCGGTTCGCTCGACGGCCTGCTGCTCACCGGAGCCTACAGCAACATCGAACCGCACCATTACGGCAGCGAGCCCAGCTTCGAGGGCAACCTGCACGACCCGGCGCGGGACGCCACCACCCTGGGCATCGTGCCCCTGGCCATCGAGCTGGGCCTGCCGGTGCTGGCCATCTGCCGCGGCCTGCAGGAAGTGAACGTGGCCCTGGGCGGCAGCCTGCACCAACGGGTGCACGACATCGTCGGTTTCGCCGACCACCGCGAAGACCCCGACGAGCCGCTGGGCGTGCAGTACGCGCCTTCGCACGTGGTCGAACTGGCCGAGGGCGGGCTGCTGGCGGGCATCGCCGGCGGTCGCGAGGCCTGGGTCAATTCCCTGCACGGCCAGGGCATCCGCCGCCTCGGCGCCGGGCTGGTGGTGGAAGCCACCGCGCCCGACGGCCTGGTCGAGGCCGTGCGGCTCGACCGCGGCCGCCCGGACGCCCCTGATCCATTCCTGCTCGCGGTGCAGTGGCACCCGGAGTGGAGGGTCACCGAGAATCCCTTCTACCTGGGCACCTTCCAGGCGTTCGCGGCGGCCTGCCGCGC
This sequence comes from Arenimonas sp., assembly GCF_041913985.1. GTDB lineage: Bacteria > Pseudomonadota > Gammaproteobacteria > Xanthomonadales > Xanthomonadaceae > Arenimonas. Next base: position 19,899 of record NZ_JAYSEG010000037.1, on the reverse strand, counting down.
ACGCGCAGAACACAGGCAGTAGCCCCATGGCCAAGAAGAAAGAACCGCCGAAGACCGAGCAGGAACAGCAGGAAAGCACGCTAAAGCGCTGGCTCAAGGACCGCCGCATCACCGAGGTCGAGTGCCTGGTGCCCGACATCACCGGCAACGCCCGCGGCAAGATCATCCCGGCCGCCAAGTTCTCCCACGACTACGGCACGCGCCTGCCCGAGGGCATCTTCGCCACCACCGTCACCGGCGAGTACCCGGACGAATACGACGACCTGGTCAGTCCCTCCGATTCCGACATGGTGCTGCGCCCGGACCCGGAAACCATCCGCATGGTGCCCTGGGCCACCGACCCCACGGCGCAGGTGATCCACGACTGCTTCACCAAGGACGGCCGACCGCACGAACTGGCCCCGCGCAACGTGCTGCGCCGCGTGCTGGCGCTGTACGAGGGACTGGGCCTGCAGCCGGTGATCGCGCCGGAGCTGGAGTTCTTCCTGGTGCAGCGCAACACCGACCCGGACTTCCCGCTGCAGCCGCCCGCGGGCCGCAATGGCCGGCCGGAGACGGCGCGGCAGTCGTATTCCATCGACGCGGTGAACGAGTTCGACCCCATCCTCGACCTGATGTACGACTACTGCGAGGCCATGGACCTGGACGTGGACACGCTGGTGCACGAGTCCGGCGCGGCCCAGCTGGAAGTGAACTTCGTGCACGCCGACCCGATGTCGCGCGCCGACCAGGTGTTCCTGTTCAAGCGCACCATGCGCGAGGCGGCGATGCGCCACGGCATCTACGCCACCTTCCTGGCCAAGCCCATGGAGAACGAGCCGGGCAGCTCGATGCACATCCACCAGAGCCTGCACAGCCTCAAGACCGGCAGGAACGTGTTCTCCACCGGCAAGGCCGGCGCCCACACAGACATCTTCATGAACTACATGGGCGGCCTGCAGAAATACGTGCCGGCGGCCATGGCCTTCTTCGGCCCGAACGTGAACTCGTACCGGCGCCTGGCCTTCGGCGAGGTTTCGCCCAAGAACGTGCAGTGGGGCTACGATAACCGCACCTGCGGCCTGCGCGTGCCGCTCGACACGCCGGAAAACGCCCGCGTCGAGAGCCGCTTCGCCGGCTCCGACGTCAACCCCTACCTGGCGCTCGCGGCCACGCTGGCCTGCGGCTACCTGGGCATCAAGGAAAAGCTGCAGCCCACCGAGCCGCTGGCCGGCAGCGCCCACGCCAAGGGCTACGACCTGCCGCGCTCGCTGGAAGAGGCCATCGCCGAGCTGCGCGCCTGCAAGCCGCTGCGCCAGCTGCTGGGCGAGCGCTTCGTGCGCGCCTACACGGCGGTCAAGGACAAGGAACACCAGACCTACCTGCGCGTCATCAGTTCGTGGGAACGCGAATTCCTGCTGCTGAACGTCTGAACCCTCCGGAGCACCCATGGAACCGACCGACACCCGCACCCTGCAGCAGCTCGACGCCGCCCACCACCTGCACCCCTTCAACGACAACGCCGCGCTGGCCAAGAAAGGCACCCGCATCCTGACCAGGGGCGAGGGCTGCTACGTCTGGGACGCCGAGGGCAACAAGCTGCTCGACGCCTTCGCCGGCCTGTGGTGCGTGAACGTGGGCTACGGCCGGCGCGAGCTGGGCGAAGTGGCCTCGCGGCAGATGACCCAGCTGGCTTACTACAACAGCTTCTTCGGCTGCACCACGGAGCCCACCGTGCACCTGGCCGCCAAGCTGGCCGAGCTCACCCCGCACGACCTCAACCACGCCTTCTTCACCAATTCCGGCTCCGAGGCCAACGACACCATCCTGCGTTTGGTGCGGCACTTCTGGGCGGTGCAGGACCAGCCGAAGAAGAACATCTTCATCGGCCGCCACAACGGCTACCACGGCTCCACCGTGGCCGGCGCCAGCCTGGGCGGCATGAAGGGCATGCACAAGCAGGGCGGCCTGCCCATTCCCGACATCCACCACATCGACCCGCCGTTCTGGTTCGGCGACGGCGGCGAGATGGGCGAGGAGGAATACGGCCTGCACTGCGCCAAGCGGCTGGAAGACAAGATCCTCGAGCTCGGCCCCGACCGCGTGGCCGCCTTCATCGGCGAGCCCATCATGGGCGCCATCGGCGTGTACATCCCGCCGCGCAACTACTGGAAGGAAATCGAGCGCATCTGCCGCAAGTACGACGTGCTGCTGGTGGCCGACGAGGTCATCTGCGGCTTCGGCCGCACCGGCGAGTGGTTCGCCAGCCAGTACTACGACTTCCGCCCCGACGTGATGACCCTGGCCAAGGGCATCACCTCGGGCTATATCCCGCTGGGCGCGGTGATGTTCAACGACCGCGTGGCCGACGTGCTGGCCACGAAGGGCGGCGAACTCGCGCACGGTTACACCTACTCCGGCCACCCGGTGTGCGCGGCGGTGGCGCTGGAGAACATCCGCATCCTGCAGGACGAGCGCATCGTCGAAACCTGCAAGGCCGACACCGGCCCCTACCTGGCCGAAAAATGGAAGGCGCTGGGCGAACACCCGCTGGTGGGCGAGGCCCGCATCGCCGGCATGGTGGGCGCGCTGGAACTGGTGCCGCGCAAGCCGGCGCGCGAGTTCTTCCCGGACCGGGGCAGGGTGGGTCAGCTGTGCCGCGACATCGCCCTGCGCAACGGCCTGATCCTGCGCGCCACCAACGATTCGATGCTGCTGTCGCCGCCCCTGGTGATCAGCCGGGCGCAGGTGGACGAGCTGGCCGAGAAGGCCTGGAAATCGCTCGACATGACCGCGAAGGAGCTGGGCATGCCGACCGGCTGAGCCCGCCGCCCCGGCGAGCCGGGGCCGGCCGGGCCGTGTGTATGATGCAATCCGCAGGAACCGCTGTTTCATTCACCTTTTTGGGGAGAGAGCCGATGAAACTCAGGATGTCCGCTTTGCTTGTCGCCCTGCTCGCCGCCGGCTGCGGCCGCGAGCAGCCCGCCGACGGGGCCGGGGAACAGGCCGCCGCCGCGCCCGAGGCCGCGCCCAAGGTCCTCAACGTCTACAACTGGTCCGACTACATCGGCGAGGACACCATCGCCAACTTCGAGAAGGAGACCGGCATCAAGGTCACCTACGACGTGTTCGACTCGAACGAGGTGCTCGAGGCCAAGCTGATGGCCGGCAACACCGGCTACGACATCGTGGTGCCGTCGCTGACCTTCCTCTCGCGCCAGATCCAGGCCGGCGTGTTCCAGGAGCTCGACAAGTCGCGCTTCACCAACCTCGGCAACCTCGACCCGGCCTTCATGTCCCTGCTGGCCCAGAACGACCCCGGCAACGCGCATGCGCTGCCCTACCTGTGGGGCACCACCGGCATCGGCTACAACGTGGCCAAGGTGAAGGAAGCCCTGGGCGAAGACGCCCCGGTGGACAGCTGGGCGCTGGTGTTCGAGCCGGAGAACCTGGCCAAGCTCAAGGGCTGCGGCGTCGCCGTGCTCGACACCCCGTCCGAGATCATCCCGCCGGTGCTGCGCTACCTGGGCGAAGACCCGAACAGCTTCGACGAGGCGGTCATCCAGAAGGCCGTGGATCGCCTGAAGGAACTGCGCCCGCACATCACCTACTTCCATTCCTCGCAGTTCATCAACGACCTGGCCAACGGCGACATCTGCGTGGCGGTGGGCTGGTCGGGCGACATCATCCAGGCCCAGGGCCGCGCCGCCGAGGCGGGCAAGGGCGTCGAGGTCGCGTACTCGATCCCGAAGGAAGGCGCGCCGATGTGGTTTGACATGCTGGCCATCCCGAAGGGGGCCGCCAACGTCGACAACGCCTACCTGTTCCTCGACTACCTGATGCGCCCCGAGGTGATGGCCGGCGTGCAGAACTACGTGATGTACGCCAGTGCCAACCAGGCGGCGCTGCCGCTGGTGGACGAGGCCGTGCTCCAGGACCCGGGCATCTACCCGACCGAGGAGACCAAGGCCAAGCTGTTCACGCTGGCGGTGCTGCCGCCCGAGGTGGACCGCCTGTTCACCCGCCACTGGACCACCCTCAAGACGGGGCAGTAAGCCACGATGGCAGCCACGGCAAGCGGCGCCCTCGCGGGCGCCCCGAAGAACGACATGCTCGGTGCGGAGGGTTACCTCCGCATCGAATCGGTCCGCAAGGAATTCGACGGTTTCGTCGCGGTCGACGACGTCAGCCTGTCCATCCGCAAGGGCGAGATCTTCGCCCTTCTGGGGGCCTCGGGCTGCGGCAAGTCGACGCTGCTGCGCTGCCTCGCCGGCTTCGAGCGCCCGACCAAGGGGCAGATCATCCTCGACGGCCAGGACATCGTGGGGCTGCCGCCCTACGAGCGGCCCATCAACATGATGTTCCAGTCCTACGCGCTGTTCCCGCACATGAGCGTGGAGCAGAACGTGGCCTTCGGCCTGAAGCAGGACGGCATGGCCAAGGCCGACATCGCCCGCCGGGTGGAGGAAATGCTGGCCCTGGTGCAGATGGGCAAGTACGCCAAGCGCAAGCCGCACCAGCTTTCGGGCGGCCAGCAGCAGCGCGTGGCGCTGGCGCGGTCGCTGGCCAAGAGCCCGAAGCTGCTGCTGCTCGACGAACCCATGGGCGCGCTCGACAAGAAGCTGCGCTCGCAGATGCAGCTCGAGCTGGTGAACATCGTCGAGCGCCTGGGCGTGACCTGCGTGATGGTCACCCACGACCAGGAAGAGGCCATGACCATGGCCCACCGCATCGCGGTGATGGACGCCGGCTGGATCCGCCAGGTCGGCACGCCCGACGAGATCTACGAGCAGCCCAGCTGCCGCTTCACCGCCGAGTTCATCGGCTCGGTGAACCTGATCGAAGGCCAGATCAAGGACGACGAGAAGGACTTCGTCACCATCGCCAGCCCGGCCATGGAGCACCTGGTGTACGTCGGCCACGGCGTCACCGGCTTCGAAGGGCAGGCGGTGGCGCTGGCCCTGCGGCCCGAGAAGATCCAGGTGGACAAGGAAGAGCCCGCCCAGCCGCACAACAAGGTGCGCGGCACCATCGAGGACATCGCCTACTTCGGCAGCCACTCGGTCTTCCACGTGCGGCTGCCGGGCGGCACCAAGCTGCTGGCGAACATGGTCAACAGCCAGCGCTGGGCCAGCGAGAAGTTCACCTGGAACGACAGCGTCTGGCTGAGCTGGGGCGACCAGGCCGGCGTGGTGCTGACCTCGTGAGCCACAAGCTGCTGCGTTCCGTGCGCAAGCGCCTGCCGGGGTCGCGCTGGCTGGTGATCGCGGTGCCCTACCTGTGGATGCTGCTGTTCTTCGCCATCCCGTTCGCCATCGCGCTCAAGATCAGCTTCGCCAGCGCCGCCATCGCCATGCCGCCCTACACCGACCTGGTGCAGTGGGCCGGCGACAAGCTGCAGGTCACCCTCAACACCGCGAATTACCTGTACCTGGTTCGCGACAGCCTGTACGTGAACGCCTACCTGAGCTCGCTCGAGATCGCGGTGGTCTCCACCGTGCTGTGCCTGCTGGTGGGCTACCCCATCGCCTACGGCATCGCCCGGATGGACCCGGCCACCCGCAACGTGGCCCTGATGCTGGTCATCCTGCCCAGCTGGACCTCCTTCCTGATCCGCATCTACGCCTGGGTGGGCATCCTCAAGAACAACGGCCTGCTCAACAACCTGCTGATCGGCATGGGGCTCATCGACGAGCCGCTGCAGATCCTGCACACGCCGGTGGCGGTGTACATCGGCATCGTCTACGCCTACCTGCCGTTCATGGTGCTGCCGCTGTACTCGAACCTGGTCAAGCACGACAACCGCCTGCTCGAGGCGGCCTCCGACCTGGGCGCCAGGCCCTGGAAGGCCTTCCTCACGGTCACGCTGCCGCTGTCGAAGGCGGGCATCATCGCCGGCTCGATGCTGGTGCTCATTCCCGTGGTGGGCGAGTTCGTCATCCCGGAAATGCTGGGCGGCGCCGACACGCTCATGATCGGCCGCGTGCTCTGGCAGGAATTCTTCAACAACCGCGACTGGCCGGTGGCCTCGGCCGTGGCCATCGTGATGCTGGTGCTGCTGATCGTGCCCATCACCATCTTCCACCGCTACCAGTCGAAGGAAATGGAGTCGAAGCTGACATGAGCGCCGGCCGCGGCAATTCCGGCTTCACCAAGGCCATGCTGGTGCTGGGCTTCGTGTTCCTTTACGCGCCCATCCTCAGCCTGATGGTGTATTCCTTCAACGAGTCGCGCCTGGTCACGGTGTGGTCGGGCTTCTCGGTGAAATGGTACGGCGAGCTGTTCCGCGACCAGCAGATGATGGACGCGGCCTGGGTGAGCATCCAGGTGGCGTTCTGGACCGCCTGCGCCTCGGTGGTGCTGGGCACCATGGCGGCCATGGTGATGACGCGCTTCCGCCACTTCCCGGGCAAGACCCTGTTCGGCGGCCTCATCACGGCGCCGCTGGTGATGCCCGAGGTGATCACCGGCCTGTCCATCCTGCTGCTGTTCGTCTCGATCGGCCCGCTGATCGGCATCGGCGCCCAGCGCGGCATGCTCACCATCTGGATCGCCCACGTCACCTTCTGCATGGCCTTCGTGACGGTGGTGATCTCCTCGCGCCTGGGCGAGCTCGACCGTTCGCTGGAAGAGGCCGCCATGGACCTGGGCGCCAACCCGCTCAAGGTGTTCTTCGTGATCACCCTGCCCATCATCGCGCCAGCGCTCATTTCCGGCTGGCTGCTGGCCTTCACCCTGAGCCTGGACGACCTGGTGATCGCCAGCTTCGTCTCCGGCCCCTCGTCCACCACGCTGCCGATGAAGGTGTTCTCGTCGGTGCGCCTGGGCGTCAGCCCCAAGATCAACGCGCTGGCGACCCTGATGATCCTCGTCGTCACCGTCGCCGCCGTCATCGGCTGGTGGGTAATGACCCGCGAAGAGAAGAAACGCCAGCGCGACATGCAGCTGGCGCTGCAGAAGGGCTGAGGCCATGACCGTCGAAAACCGCGATCCCTGGACCGGGGAGGTCCGCGCCTATTCCATGATGAGCCCCGACGCCGTGGAGGCCCGGCTGGCCGCCGCCGCGCGGGCGTTCCCGGCCTGGGCGGCGCTGCCGCTGGAAAGGCGCGGCGAGCTGCTGCTGCGCGTGGCCGACGAGCTGCACGCCCGGCGCGAGGCCATCGCCACCACCATGACCGCCGAGATGGGCAAGCTGCGCCGCGAGGCCCTGGCCGAGATCGAGAAATCGGCCGGCGCCTGCCGCTACTACGCCCGCCACGCCGGCGACTACCTGCGCGAGGAGCCCATCGGCACCGAGGCCGCACGCAGCTACGTGCGCTACGAACCCATCGGCTGCGTGCTGGCGATCATGCCGTGGAACTTCCCCATCTGGCAGGTGTTCCGCTTCCTCGCACCGGGCCTGATGGCCGGCAACGTGGCCCTGCTCAAGCACGCCACCAACGTGCCCGGCTGCGCCGATGCCATCGCCGCGGTGCTGGCGGCGGCGGGCGTGCCGGAAGGCGTGTTCGGCGTGCTGCACATCGACAGCGAGCAGGCCGCGGCCGTCATCGCCGACCCGCGGGTGAAGGCGGTGACGCTCACCGGCAGCGAGCGCGCCGGCCGTTCGGTGGCCGCCACCGCCGGCAGGCACCTGAAGAAATGCGTGCTCGAGCTGGGCGGCAGCGACCCCTTCATCGTGCTCGAGGACGCCGACCTGGCGAAGACCGTGCCGGTGGCCGTGGCCTCGCGCTTCGGCAACGCGGGGCAAACCTGCATCGCCGCCAAGCGCTTCATCGTGGTGGAGGCGGTGGCTGACCGCTTCGTCCGGGCCTTCGCCGAGGCCGCCGCGGCCCTGCGCGGCGGCGACCCGAACGACGAAGCCACCACCCTGGCGCCCATGGCCCGCGCCGACCTGCGCGACGAGCTGCACCGCCAGGTGCAGGCCAGCGTGGCCAAGGGTGCGCGCGTACTGCTGGGCGGCGAGCCGGGGCAGGGCGCCACGGCCTATCCGGCCACCCTGCTCGACGGCGTGGCGCCGGGCATGCCGGCCTGGGACGAGGAGCTGTTCGGTCCCGTGGCCAGCCTGATCCGTGTGCGCGACGAGGCCGAAGCCATCCGGGTCGCCAACGACACCCCCTTCGGCCTGGGCGCCAGCGTCTGGACCGCCGACGCGGCCCGCGGCGAGCGGGTGGCGGCCCAGGTCGTGGCCGGCGCCTGCTTCGTCAATTCGCTGGTCAAGAGCGACGTGCGGCTGCCCTTCGGCGGCACCAAGGCCAGCGGCTTCGGCCGCGAGCTGGCCGGCCATGGCATCCACGAGTTCACCAACATCAAGACCGTCTACGTGGCCTGAGGCGGGGTCGCAATGATGTGAAAACCGGTTAGACTCGGCCCGTTGGCGTGGTCCGAAGGGGGCGGCCTGCCTGTTCACGGGAGGAGTCGCTTGGATACGAAAGCATGGCGGTCGCTGGCCGCAGGTGGAATGTTCCTGGCGTGCCTGGCCGCCGTTCCGGCGCCCGCGTGCGCCGATGACACGGCGGCCCCGGGCCGCGCCGAAGTCGAGGCCCAGCTCAGGCTGGCCGCCGAGGCCGTGGAAGCCGCGCGGGTGGAATTCGAGGCCCGCGACGTACAGCTCAAGGCGGCCAGGGCGAACCTGACCCGGGCCGAGTCGGCGCGCAACGTCGCCGCCGAGCGGCTGGCGGAAGCCCAGGCCCTCGCGGCCCAGGGCAAGGCCACGCGGGCGCAGGTGGACGAACTCAAGGCCATGGTCCAGCGCGCCATTGCCGGCGTGGGCGAGGTGCGCGCCGAGATCGCCGCCGCCGAAGCCGCCATCACCCGGGCGCAGGCCACCATCGCGGCCGCGCAGTCGGCGGTGGCCGCAGCGCAGGAAGGCGTGTCCGGCTACCTCGGCGCAGCCGGGGCCGAGGGCTGACCGGCCCGTACGCGGGCCGGTTCGCAGCGGCACGCATGCACACCTGGAAGGACGTCATCGAACGTTGCGCGCGCGGCAACCCGCCGCCGCCGGCGCGCGTGGAGCGCAGCCCGGCGCAGTGGCGGGAGCTGCTCGCGCCCGAGGTCTTCCGCATCACCCGCGAGGCGGGCACCGAGCGCGCCTTCAGTTCGCCCCTGTGCAGCCTGTTCGAACCCGGCCGCTACGGCTGCGCCTGCTGCGGCACGCCGCTGTTCGACGCCGGCAGCAAGTTCGAATCGCACAGCGGCTGGCCTTCGTTCACGGCGCCGCTGGCCGACGCCGCCGTGGCCTACCGGATGGACGACAGCCACGGCATGCGCCGCGTCGAGATCACCTGCAATGCCTGCGACGGCCACCTGGGCCACGTGTTCCCGGACGGCCCGCCGCCCACCGGGCTGCGCTTCTGCGTCAACGCGCTGTCGCTGCGCAAGCTGGGCGACTGAGCGCCCGCCTCAGGGCGCCGGCGCGTGGGGCTGGCGCCGCGCCGCGGCGAACTGCGCGAAGGCCTCGGCCTCGAGCGGCCGGCTGTAGTAATAGCCCTGGATCTCGTCGCAGCCGCGCTCCCTGAGCAGTGCCAGCTGTTCGGCCGTTTCCACGCCCTCCGCAATCGTGCCCATGCCCAGGCTGTGCGCCATCTGCACGATGGCGCTGACGATGGCCAGGTCGTCGCCGCGCGCGGCGAGTTCGCGCACGAAGGACTGGTCGATCTTGAGCTTGTCGACCGGGAAGCGCTTGAGGTAGCTCATCGACGAGTAGCCGGTGCCGAAGTCGTCGATCGAGAGCCGGAAGCCGGCCTGGTGCAGGGTTTCCATGGTGGCGCGGGCGCCCTCGGGGTCGCGCAGGGCGACGGCCTCGGTGAGCTCGAGCTCGATCCAGCGGGTCTCCAGGCCAGCCTCCTCGGCGATGCGCTGCACGGTGCCCGGCAGGCCGGGCTGCGCGAACTGCGAGGCGGTCAGGTTCACCGCCACCGTGAGCCCCCCGAGGCCGGCGTCCTGCCACTGCCGCAGCTGCCGCGCCGCGGTGCGCAGCACCCATTCGCCGATGCCCACGATCAGGCCGTTGGCCTCGGCCAGCGGCACGAACTCGCCCGGGGAAACGTCGCCCCACTGCGGGCTGCGCCAGCGCAGCAGCGCCTCGGCGCCGATCAGGCTGCCGTCGTGCAACGAGTACTGGGGCTGGTAGGCCAGGCGCAGCTCGCCGCGGCCGATGGCCTGCTTGAGCGCGGTGGTGAGCGCCAGCGCGCGCACCGTGTGTTCCTGCATGGCCGGGGCGAAGAAGCGGTAGCCGTTGCGACCCTCCTGCTTCACCCGGTACATCGCGGCCTCGGCGCAGGCGCCCAGCGCCGCCACGTTGGCGCCGTCGCCGGGGTACAGGGCGATGCCGATCGAGCCGCTGATGATCAGCTCCTCGCTGCCCAGCGAAATCGGCACCTGCAGCGTCTCCAGCAGGCGCGCCGCCAGCGCCGCGGCCTGCTCCTGGCCGGCGCCCGGCATCAGCACGGTGAAGTCGTCGCCGGACTGGCGCGAGGCGATGTCGTGCTCGCCCAGGTGGGTGCGCAGGCGGTTGGCCATCTCGCGCAGCAGCAGGTCGCCCAGGTCGTGGCCGAGCGAATCGTTCACCGCCTTGAAGTTGTCCAGGTCGAGCCAGAGCAGGGCGGCGCTGCCCCTGGACTTTTCCGCCGCGGCCAGCGTGGCCTGGAACTGCTCCTCGAACCGGGCGCGGTTGGGCAGGCCGGTGAGCTGGTCGAAGTAGGACAGTTCCTGGATGCGTTCGGCCGCGGCGCGCCGGGCAGTGATGTCCTCCTTGTGCGACATGTAGCCCACCACTTCGCCGCGGGCGTCGCGCAGCGGGTAGACCTGCGCGGCCTCGAAGTAGTCGGTGCCGTCCTTGCGGCGGTTGATGAATTCGCCGTGCCAGGCCTCGCCGCGCAGCAGGTGCGCCCACATCTCGTGGTAGGTCGTGGGCGGGGTGCGCCCCGATTGCAGGAAGCGCGGGTTCTTGCCCAGCACTTCGGCGGCGTCGTAGCCGCTGATGGCGGTGAAGGCCGCGTTGACGTATTCGACGCGCCCACGGGCGTCGGTGATCAGGATGGCCGACGGGCTCTGCGACACCGCCGAGGACAAGCGGCGGATGGTGGACTCCTGCCGCAGGCGCTCGGTGACGTCGCGGGCGGACATGTAGACCAGGTGGTCACGGGGGCGGGCGCGCCATTCGATGTCGCGGTAGGTGCCGTCGCGCGAGAGGTAGCGGTTGGCGAACTCCACGCGCGCGCCGGCACCCGCCAGCTTCTCCAGGGCGGCGGCCGTGGCGGCGCGGTCGTCCGGGTGCACGAAGTCGAGCAGGCGGCGGCCGGCGAGGCGTTCGGAGGGATAGCCCAGCAGTTGCTCCCAGGCGTGGTTCACCCGCAGGAATTCGCCCTTGGCGTCGACAATGCTGTAGAGGTCGAGGTCGGACTGGAAGAAGTAGTCCATCTCCTCCTGCTTTTCCTGCAGCAGCTTCTCGTGGCGCGCGCGCGAGGTGATCTGCCAGAGCGCATCGCCCACCAGTTGCAGCGTTTCGATGTCGCCTGGCCCGTAGGGAGCCTCCCGGTTGGCCACCAGCAGCAGCAGTCGCGGCCGGCCGCCCTCCATCACCGGCAGCGCCAGGAAGCGCTGCAGCGGCGGGTGGCCGCCCGGGAGCGCCGCCTCGTCATGCGGTCCCTCGTTGCGAACCAGCGGCTTCTGCCGGCGCACCGCGTCGGCCCAGTTGCCGGCCATGGCGAGCGGGAAGTGGCTGCCGTCGGCGGCCGCCGTCCCGGCGCCGGGCGGCGTCCAGGCCAGCAGGGCCAGGGATTCATGGGCCTCGTCCACGGCGTGCAGGAAGGCCAGACCGCTGCCGGTCAGGCGCCGCGCCACGTCCACGCCGTGCTGCAGGAAGGCCGCTTCGCCCAGCGCGGCCGCCTTGCCCGGCAGTTCGAGCAGGGCCTTGTTGAGCCGTGCCTCGTGTTCGATGGCGGCCTGCTTCTCGACCAGTTCGGTGACGTCGCGCGACAGCACCAGGAAGTGGAACTGGCCGTCGTCGCCCACCGGCTTGCGGGCCACCGACAATTCGAAGCGGCGCCGGCCGGAGGGAACCTCGAGCTCGATGCGCGTGCCCACGCTGCGGCCGTTCCGGCGCGCCTCGGTGATGGCCGCCAGGCAGGCCTCCGCCGCGGCCGGCGGCATCACGTCGCGCAGGTTGCGTCCGGCCAGGCGTGGGGGCGGGGCCAGCAGGTCCTGTTCGCCGCTGGCGTGGATGTCGAGGTAGTTGCCGTCGGCGTCCATTTCGAACAGCAGGTCGGGCAGGGTGTCGAGCGTGGCGCCCAGGCTGGCCCGTGAGTTCCTGAGTTCGAGGTAGGGCGAACGCACCGCCTCCAGGAACAGCGCGCGGTATAGGAACAGGTAGGCGATGACCTTGAGCACGTGCCCGGCCAGCGCATAGGCGTCGTTGATGCTGCCGTAGCTGGCGAAGAAGTAGCCGCTCATGGCGCTGGCGCCCGCCGCGCCGAGCAGGCCGCCCGTGTGGCGGGTGCGCGGCCTGCGCAGTTCCAGCGCCAGCACGGCCGCGGCCACCAGGGCCGCCAGGGCCAGCGCATATTCGACGGCCAGCTTGGTGGCGGTCAGGCCTTTGCCCGGGACGAACAGCTCGGGCAGCAGGTCCATGCGCGTGAGCACCAGCACGTGCCCCAGCGCGACGATGGAAAGCACGATGGCCAGCGCGCCGGCGCGGGGCGTGGACGAGTCGTGGTTGGCGGGCAGCAGCGTGGCCACCAGCAGCGCCGCCGCGGCCATCCCGCGGGCGAACAGCCAGAAATACAGGGTCTTGTCGTGGGTGTTGTAGCCCAGGAAGGCCGGCATGCCGGTCAGGGAAAGCGTGTGCGCCAGGTCGAACAGCGCCACGCCCAGGAACAGGCAGCCGGTCCAGAGCATGCGCCGCGAGGGGCGCAGCAGCTGGGTGCTCCAGCCCAGCGCGAACACCATCGCCGCCACCGCCACCGCGAACATCTCGAGCACGTTGTGCAGCGGCACGTAGAAGGGCAGCCCCGCGCCCGGTTTCACGACGGGCAGCATGTCCAGCACCAAGATGCCCAGCAGCAGCACGGCCAGCGTGGCGAACGCGGCGTTGGCTTCCTGGCGGTGGCTGGGGTGGATGAACAAGGCTCAGGAGCCCGCGGGCGGGTCCGGGTCTTCGATCAGCCCCAGCACCGGTGCCTGCTCGCCCTCGCTCGCCAGCGTGGCGTTGACGCCGATTTCGACCCGGCTGCCGTCCGGGCGCGCCGCGCTGATCACGGCCTTGACCGCCTTCGCCCGGCCGCCGGTGAGGTCGGCCAGCGCCTGGCCGATGACCTCGCGGTGCGCGGGCTCGGCGATGTCGGCCAGGCGGCGGCCGATCAGCCGGTCTGGGCCGGGCAGGCCGAGGATCTCGCCGGCACGCAGGTTGGCGTAGCGGATCACGCCCTCCTGCACGATGAAGGCGCCGACGCGCGAGCGATCCACCAGGGCGCGGAAGCGCTCCTGCGCTTCGGACTGCTGCTTGCGGAAGGCATGGGCCTCGGACTCGATGCCGAGCTTTTCCACGGCGAAATTCACGTTCGAACCGATCTGCTCTACCAGCTGGCGGACGTCGCCGCCGCTCCAGCCAGGCTCGGTGGAGAACAGGCTGAGCACGGCGAACGGCCGGCGGCCGCGCAGCAGCGGCAGGCAGGCGCCGGTGCGCCAGCCCAGGCGCGCGCCGAGGGCCTGCCAGTCGCGGGCCTGCGGATTCTCCTGCAGGTCCTCGATCCAGACCGGGCGCAGTTCGCGCGCCGCGATGCCCTCGGGGCCGCGGCCCGAGGGCTCGCCGGGGTCCACCGACACCGCCAGCCCGCGCACCGCGTCGGCGCCTTCGCCGCGGGCGTAGGCGGTGGTGACCGCGCCGGTGGCCGGGTCGATCAGGCCGACCGAGGCGGTGTCGAAGCCGCCGTGGCGCACCAGCACGTCGCAGACGCGCTCGAGCAGCTCGGCCTCGCTGGCGCAGTGCACGATGGCCCAGTTGCACTCGCTCAGCGCCGCGTACAGCCGGTTGAGCTGCTCGATGCGCAGCCGTGCCTGCTTGCGCTCGGTGATGTCGGCCGCGACGCCGTGGATGCCGCAGATGCTGCCGTCGGCGGCATGCACGGGTTCGCCGCGCGCCAGCATCCAGCCGTGGCTGCCGTCGGCGCGCACCATGTCCAGCTCCAGCTCGTAGGGCGTGCCGTTCTCCAGCACCCGCGCCACCGCCGCCTGCAGCGTCGCGTAGCTGGCCTCGCCGAAGATGGCGCGCTGCTGCTCGAACCCGGGCGCCTTGCCCTCCGGTTCGACCGGCAGGCGCAGCATGCGGTAGAGCTGCGGCGTCCAGGTGACGCGGCCGCTGGCCTTGTCCAGGGTCCAGCTGGCGAACTCGGCGATGCGCTGGGCTTCCTCGAGCTCGGTGCGGCTTTGCCGCAGCGAGTCCTTGAGCGCCTTGTCGGCGGTGATGTCGGCGTGCGTGCCGATCATGCGCAGCGGGGTGCCGGTGTCGGAACGGTCCACCACCATGCCGCGGTCGAGCACCCAGATGTAGTGGCCGTCCTTGCAGCGCAGCCGGTGTTCGCAGGCGTAGCTGCTGCTGCGGCCCTGCAGGTAGTCGTTGACGGCGGCGAGCGTGCGCTCGCTGTCCTCGGGGTGGATGCGGTCGGACCACTCGCTCAGGGTGTTGCCCATCTCGTCGGGCGCGAAGCCCAGCATTTCCTTCAGGCGCGGCGAGTACCAGACCGTGTCGTCGGCCAGGTTCCAGTCCCAGAGGCCGTCGCGCGAGCCTTCGACGGCGAATCGCCAGCGGAATTCGCTTTCCTCGAGTTGCTTTTCCCGGCGCCGGATGGCTTCGGTGAGGGTGTGCGCGAGTTGCAGCCCGCGCTCGCGGGTCCGGGCCAGGGACATCAGCAGGCCGAACAGCAGCACGCTGAGCAGGGTGCCGCCGGCCGCCGTGAGCCAGGCCGGCAGGTAGTCCAGGCCCGGGGCCGAACTGCTGCGGTTGAATTCCAGCAGCCAGGGCCTCCCGTGGAAGTCGAGCTTCCGGCGCGCGGCCACGGGCGTGGCTTCGCCCGGGGCGCCGCCGCCGGCGGCATTGGCGCTGTCGTAGAGCAGGTGGGCCGGCTCGTGGGTGTCGCCGTCGTAGATGCGCAGGTGCAGGTAGCGGCCCTCGGCCGTCTGCCAGTCCTGGAGCACGCCGGCCATCAGGTCGTTCATGCGGTAGGGGCTGTAGACCCAGCCGAGCAGGGCGTCGCGGCGTTCGCCGGACGTCGCCGCCGGGCTGTGCCTGTCGTAGACCGGCACGTACATCAGGGTGCCGGCCTGCACTTCGCTGCCGGTTTCCTGCACCAGCACCACCCTGCCCGAGAGCGAGGCTTCGCCGGTGTCGCGGGCCCGCTCCATCGCCTCGCGGCGCACGGGCTCCGAGAACATGTCGTAGCCGAACGCGCGAAGGTTCCGGTCCCGGAACGGTTCGAGGTAGATGATCGAGCTGTACAGCGCGCGCGGCCCCTCGGGGTGTACGCGGTAGTCGGGGAAGCCCTCGGCCCTGACTGCGGCCTCGTGGGCGGTGAGCTCGCCGGGGGCGATGGCCAGCGCGTAGCCGATGCCCTGCACGCCGGGCACCAGCGAGCCGGCCTGGAATTCGTCCACGAACTGGCGCCACTCGCCGCGGTTTACCTGGCCGCTGGCGGCGAACAGCCCGGCGCCGCCGCGCAGGATCATTTCGTAGGCGCGCAGCCGCTCGGCGATCTTGAGGGTGACTTGGTCGGCGGCGAAGCCGAACTGCGCCGCCGCGTCCCGTTCGATGTCCCGGCGGACTTGCCAGGCGCCGACGGCGGTCGCGACCAGTCCGGCGCCCAAGGCCACGCGGGCGACCAGGACGGCGGAGCGCTGGACTTCGGGCATGGGGATCGCAATGTGCTTGGGTTGAGAAAAAGTATCAGATTTGCGTTGGAGCGAGCGCGCCGGGCGCAAAAAAAAGACGCCCGGGGCGCGGGCCCCGGGCGTCTGGTTTGGTGGAGGTGGGGGCCGTCGCAAACCGGTGTCGGAGCCTTCAACTGCGCGGCTTTGAGACAGGACAGAGCGGGGCGTACCCCCAAATCTACCCCATCAAAAACTCATTGAGCAGAGGTTGATGTCGCCGTGGTAGACCATCACGGCTTTGGACAGGATGTCTCGGCCCAATAGGCCGTGCATACCTTGGGCTGAGAAATCAGCGCAAATCACGGGGATGGCATCGACGATGTGCCACGTGCCATCCATTAGCGGAATCATGATGCGAGCATCATACTGCGGCATCACCACAGGCGTGCCTTGAGTGGAAGGCGTGTGCACCGGCACTTGACCCGTCTGCATCAACCCTAGCGCTGGAATCATGCTGGTGCACAGATTGGTGCCGGAAGCGCCGGTATCGATCAAGAGCCTGAGGTTCTGAGGCGCAGGAACCGGGTGTCCAGCTGCGATAAGCGCTCGCTCGTGAGCCTGAGTGACCCCTACGTAAAGGGAGACAATCGGCCCCTGCGCCGTGATCTGAACGTTTACTGTCGACACAGTTGAAGCGGTCTCGAGTAGGAGATCGAATCCTCAATTTGCGTAATCTTCTTCACCAAGAACGGAGTCAGGCCTGCCTTGCTGTAACCGGCCTGGATCGCGTCAGAGTACGCAGCATAGGTGCCAACAATTTCATCGCCAATGACGAGTGCGAACTTGCCTTCCTGCGCCAACAGCTCAGGGAGCGCCTTTTGGAAGGCGGCATTTTCTCTCTGCAAGTTAGACATGATCTGTGACTCCTTTTGCTCGACGGCAGTCAGGTACACGGTGTGCACCTTCCCGATCCCCAGTCCGTCGGCGAGCGAACTCTAACAGCTTGGCGGAATGGGGAAAATAGGCCCTGGCGAGTACACACTAGCACTCGCAGTAGATATGGGAGATGTACGAAAAGTGATAGTCGGCGCAGTTAGTAGGGCTACTAAACGTTCAGGTTTTCCCGCAGTTGGCGGCTCGGCTCCAAGGGCCTGCACCCATCAGATGAACGGTGCCGCCCAGGAAGCCCAGGCGGCGCCGGGGGTAGCTCAGAAGCGCCGTGCCACCGCACGCTGGCCGGCGCGGTACATGTCGGCCCTGATCTGGTCCTGGGAGCGGCGATTCACTGCGCCCTGGACGTGGAAGGCGATGTTCTGCGTCACTCCGCCACGAATCGCCGCGGTCTCCCGCGCCGGCGTCACCATGCCGGCGCCCATCGGCCTCACGAGCTCCGGACCCTCCTCGCCGACCAGGTAGGCCTTGCCGGGGTACATGGGCCCGCCGCTTGCGCGCGCACCGCCGAAGGCTCCGAAGATGCTTCCCAGGAAGTCTCCGAAGCCGCCGCCGCCCTTGCTGCCCATGCCGCCCAGGAGCTGCTCGGTCCACTGCTCTGCAACCATGCGGGCCATCTGGGCGATGAAGGTATCGGCCAGGTCGGTGATCGCCTCCTTGCCGCCCTTGCGGAACGTCAGCACCGCGGCGAGGTTGTCTTCGAAGGCCGCGCGCAGGTCGTCCAGGTTGCGGATCAGGCCCTCGTTGGCGATGGCGTCCTCCAGCTCCTTCTGCGCCCTGATCTGCTCCTCGGTGGCCGCCACGTCGCGCAGGCGGGCCTGCTCGAGGAGGTCGAGCGAGGCGGCCAGTTCCTCCTGGCTGAGGCCGGCCAGCTCGGCCAGGGCGATGAGTTCATCCTCGCGGCGGATGTAGTCGAGTTGCACCTGGGCTAGCGGGCCCTCGAGCTCGGCCCGTAGGTTCTCGGTGGTGAGCAGGAAATCGGCCTGGGCGCGATTGGCCTGGGCGATCTGGTCCTCCATATCCCGGGCGGCCTGCTCAGCTGCGCGGGCGGCCTCAGCCGCGGCTCGGTCGGCTTCACTGCGGCGGTTGCCGCCACCTTCGCCGAAGCCGGGGCCCGCGTTGATCACGACGGTCTCGCCATCGCGCATCGGCGTGCCGCGCGGTCGGCCACGGCCCGGGGCCGGCGGGTCGATCCACTGCACGACGCCGCCCGGCTCATTGGGCCCGGGGTCGATCCCGAGCTGCTGCCGGGCGCGCAGGGCCAGCTGGTGGTTGGCCTCGGCGAGCCGATCATTCTCGGCAAGGAGCTGGTCGATGTTCGCCTTGTAGGTGGTGCCCCCCATCGGGTCGAGCAGGAGGTTTTTCACCTCGCCCAGGATGGCCAGGCGGTTGCTCATCATCTCGATGCTGTTGCCGGCGCCCTTGGCGATGTTGCCGATGCCGCGGATCGCGTCGGCCAGGTCGCGCGCCACCTCGACCATGCCGCCGCCCTCGCGGATGGCGTCAGTGAGCGAGTTGGTCAGCTCGATGATGTCGGGCAGGAGTTCGGTGGCCAGCGTCAGCGCCAGGCCGTCGGCCACGCTGCGCAGGTCGCTGAGGCGGTCGTTCAACTCCTCGGCGTCCTTGCCGGCGCCGGTGGACAGTTCCAGCCCCAGCCGGCGCGCGCGCTCCTCGAGTTCGGCGATGCCCTCGGCCCCGGTGTTGAGCAGCGGGATCAGGTTCGAACCGGAGCGCCCGAAGGCCTCCATGGCGATGGCCGACTTGTCGGCGCCGTCGGGGAGCTTGGCCAGTTCGCCGGCAATCTCGCGGAAGACCTCGCCGGTGTCGCGCAGGGTGCCATCGGCATTCTGGAACTCGATGCCCAGGCGCTTGAACAGGTCGATGTTGCGCTCGGCGCCTTGGGCGGCATCGGCCTGGAACCGGGTCAGGCGGCCCAGGCCGGCCTGCAGTTCGCTCAGCTCCACGTCGGCCAGCTTGGCCGCGTACCCGAGGGTCGAGAGGGATTCGGTGGTGACGCCGATCTTCTGGGCGGTCTTGCTCAGCTCGTCGGCCTGGTCGACGGCGCGCTTCACGCCGGCCCCGATGGTCACCATGGCGCCCACCACGGCGGTGGCGGCGACGGCCATGCCCTTCTGGATGTTCTCGCCCATGCGCTGCAGCCGGCGCTCGATGGCCTTGGCGCGCTTGTCGCCCTCGCGCTCGGCTTGCGTCATGCCCTTGGTGAAGCCGCCGACCTTGGCGACCAAGTCCACCGTGAGCGTCCCCAGACTCCTCGCTGATGCCATGCTCAGCCTCGCTTGATCGTGTTGTGGTGGTACAGGAAGGCCCGGACGTTCTCCGGGTCGTTGCTCGCGTAGAGGAAGCTCCCGCGGGCGTCAAAGAGGGCGAGCTGGCCGCACCATCGCCGCGCCTGTTCCTGGTCGCGTGCCTCGCGCAGCTTCAGGCCCTCGCGCGCGGTCATGCTCTTGAGCTGCTCGGTGTTGATCGTCATGCGGGTCGGCTCCTAGTTCGGCCGGCCTTCGGCCAGCACCTGCACTTCGATTCGCTCGACGGCGCCGCCCGGGAAGGTCAGGACCAGCGTGACGCGCTCGGGCGTGTTGGCCTCGGCGTTCACCTCGAGCGGGATGGCGTCGTGACGGCGGCAGGCGGCGGCAACCTCGGAGCGCGCCTGCTCACGGATCGCCGCCGCCGCCATGCGCGGCCACTCAGGAGGGCAAATCAGCAGCCGCGCCCCTCCAAACTCGTCGTGATCAGCTGCCACGGGCATCCCTCCCGGCCTTCACCATGAGCTGCCAGTCGCCGCTACTGCCCGGCACCGCGCGCGTGGGCCGCACCGCGTGCCAGGCGCTTCCCTGGTGCGTCACGATGTGGCCGCGCTCGTAGTCGCCCGAGGGCTGATAGACGCCGACGTACTTGATGCCGTGGGCCTCCAGGGCGGCCAGCCGGTCCTCGATGGACTTGAGCCGCTGGCCCACCGGTTTGAGCGCGCGGGCCAGGTAGTCCTGGATGCCGGCGGCGAACTTGATCGCGTTGAAGCTCATGGGCGAGCTCCCGTCAGAAGTTCGCGCCGGTGAGCACCACCACCGCGTTGGAGCGGGCCCGCTTCCAGTT
>NZ_JAYSEG010000036.1:0-32717 GCF_041913985.1 Arenimonas sp. | reverse complement strand
GCGCCGCGTCCCTGCCCGCCCTGCCCTATTGGGCGCCGCCCCCCCCCGCCTTCCCTACCGCTACTCTTCGCGCGCGCGCCCCCCCCGCTCCTACAACAGGCGTGCCGATCAGTGGTTGCGGGCGACGGAGTAGTGGGCCAGGCCTCGCAGGGCGCGGAGCCAGTCGGTGTCGGGCAGGCCGTCCAGGGCGGCTTCGGCGAGGGCGGCGTAATGGGCGGCGCGCTGCTGGCTGTAGCCGATGCCGCCGGACTGGCCGATGGCCGCCAGCACTTCGGGCATGGCGCCGGCGTCGCCGGTTTCGATGATTTCGCGCAGGCGGGCCCGGCTGGCGTCGTCGGCGTTCGCCATGGCGTGGATCAGGGGCAGGGTGGCCTTGCCCTCGGCCAGGTCGTCGCCCAGGTTCTTGCCCAGGGCCTCGGCGTCGGCCGTGTAGTCGAGCACGTCGTCGGCGATCTGGAAGGCCAGGCCCAGGTTCAGGCCGTAGTCGTGCAGCTTGAGCTGGGTGGCCGCGTCGGCGCCCGCCAGCAGTGCGCCCAGGCGCGTGGCCGCGGCGAACAGCACCGCCGTCTTGCGCTCGATCACCCGCAGGTAGGCCGCCTCGTCGGTGTCCGGGTTGTGCACGTGCAGCAGCTGCAGCACCTCGCCCTCGGCGATGCGGTTGGTGGTGTCGGCCAGCACCTGCATCACCGGCATCGCGTCGAGTTCCACCATCAGCTGGAAGCTGCGCGAGTACAGGAAGTCGCCCACCAGCACGCTGGCGGCGTTGCCCCAGAGCGCGTTGGCGGTCTTGCGGCCCCGGCGCAGGTCGGACTCGTCCACCACGTCGTCGTGCAGCAGGGTGGAGGTGTGGATGAACTCGATGATGGCCGCCAGCTGGTGCGCCCGCGGGCCGCCGCCACCCAGGGCGCGGGCCGCCAGCACCACCAGCATCGGCCGAAGGCGTTTGCCGCCGGCGGCGATGATGTGTTCGGAAATCTGGTTGATCAGCAGCACGTCCGAGGCCAGCCGGCCGCGGATCAGGGCGTTGACGGCGGCCATTTCGCCGGCGGCGAGTGCCTGGATGTCGGCGATTCCGGGCAGGGCGGGGGCGGTGGGCTGGGCGGACATGGGCCAATTATAGGCCGCCGCGTGTGCCGGCCGGGACAAAAACCGACGGGCCCGGGGGCGAAGGCCCGACGCCCGGGCGGCCCGGGGCTGGCATAATCCCCCCTTCACAAGGCAACCCCATCGAGAAGGCAGGAACGCCATGGCCCGCGGCATCAACAAAGTGATCCTGGTCGGCAACCTCGGCAACGACCCCGAGACCCGCTACAGCCAGTCAGGTTCGGCCATCACCACCATTTCCGTGGCCACCAGCGAGAGCTGGAAGGACAAGAACGGCGAGCAGCAGGAGCGGACCGAGTGGCACCGGGTCAAGTTCTTCGGTCGCCTGGCGGAAATCGCCGGCGAGTACCTGAAGAAGGGCCGCCAGGTGTACATCGAGGGCTCGCTGCGCACCGAGAAGTACACCGACAAGAACGGCGTCGAGAAGTACGCCACCGACATCATCGCCAACGAGATGCAGATGCTCGGCGGCATGGGCGGCGGCGAAGGCGGCGAGCGCCCGGCGCGCTCCGGCGGCGGCGACCGCCCGGCCCGTGCGGCCGGTGGCGGCGGCCCGCGCGGCGGCGGCGACTACGGCTCCTCGCGCGGTGGCGGCGAGTACGGCGGCCGCTCCGGCGGCGGTTCGGCGCCCCCGTCCCGCAACGACGACCCGTTCCCGACATCCCGTTCTAAGAAGCAGCGGCCCGGGCCCCCGTGCCCCGGCCCCCTGGACCACGGCGGCGCCCGCGCGGGCGCCCGGGAGCAATGATGCAGACCTGGCTAGTCACCGGCGGCGCCGGCTTCATCGGCGGCAATTTCGTGCTCGACGCGGTGGCGTCGGGCGTCAGGGTGGTGAACCTGGATGCCCTGACCTACGCCGGCAACCGCGACACGCTGGCCTCGCTCGAGGGCAACCCGAACCACGTGTTCGTGCACGGCGACATCGGCGACCACGCCCTGGTGGCGCGGCTGCTGGCCGAACACCGCCCGCAGGCGGTGGTGAACTTCGCGGCCGAAAGCCACGTGGACCGCAGCATCGACGGCCCCGCGGCCTTCGTGCAGACCAACGTGGTGGGCACCTTCCAGCTGCTGGAAGCCGCGCGCGCCTACTTCAAGGGCCTGGACGCGGCCGGGCAGGCGGCGTTCCGCTTCCTGCACGTCTCCACCGACGAGGTGTACGGCTCGCTGGGCGACGAGGGCAAGTTCACCGAGGAAACGCCCTACGCGCCGAACTCGCCGTACTCGGCCTCGAAGGCCGCATCCGACCACCTGGTGCGGGCCTACCACCACACCTACGGCCTGCCGGTGCTGACCACGAACTGCTCGAACAACTACGGGCCGTTCCAGTTCCCGGAAAAGCTCATCCCGCTGGTCATCCTCAAGGCGCTGGCCGGGGAGCCGCTGCCGGTCTACGGCGACGGCCGCAACGTGCGCGACTGGCTGTACGTGAAGGACCACTGCGCCGCCATCCGGCGCGTGCTCGAGGCCGGCCGGGTGGGCGAGACCTACAACGTCGGCGGCGACGCCGAGCGCCAGAACATCGAGGTGGTGAAGGCCATCTGCGCGCTGCTCGACCAGCGCCGCCCGCGCGCCGACGGCCAGCCGCGCGAAAGCCAGATCACCTTCGTGAAGGACCGTCCCGGCCACGACCGCCGCTACGCCATCGACGCCAGCAAGCTGCAGGACGAGCTGGGCTGGCGCCCGACGGTGAGCTTCGAGCAGGGCATGGCCGCCACGGTGGACTGGTACCTGGCCCACGAGGCCTGGGTGAAGCGGGTGCTCGACGGCAGCTACCGGCTCGAACGTTTTGGCCAGGAGGCCTGAGATGGCACGC
Organism: Arenimonas sp.; assembly: GCF_041913985.1. GTDB lineage: Bacteria > Pseudomonadota > Gammaproteobacteria > Xanthomonadales > Xanthomonadaceae > Arenimonas. Next base: position 29,800 of record NZ_JAYSEG010000036.1, on the reverse strand, counting down.
AAGGGCATCGTCCTCGCCGGTGGTTCCGGCACCCGGCTCTACCCGATCACGCAGTCGATCAGCAAACAGCTGCTGCCGGTGTACGACAAGCCGATGATCTACTACCCGCTCAGCGTGCTGATGCTGGCGGGCATCCGCGAGGTGCTGATCATCAACACCCCGCACGAGCAGGAACTGTTCAAGCGCCTGCTGGGCGACGGCAGCCAGTGGGGCATGCGCATCGAATACGCCGTGCAGCCCAGCCCCGACGGCCTGGCGCAGGCCTTCCTGATCGGCAAGGAATTCCTGGCCGGGCAGCCCAGCTGCCTGGTGCTGGGCGACAACATCTTCCACGGCACCGGGCTCACCGAGCGCCTGCAGCGCGCGAATGCGCGCGAGCATGGCGCCACGGTGTTCGGCTACTGGGTGTCCGACCCGGAGCGCTACGGCGTGGCCGAGTTCGACGCCGCCGGCAAGGTGGTGGGGCTGGAGGAAAAGCCGGCCAAACCCAAGTCGAACTACGCCGTCACCGGCCTGTATTTCTACGACGGCCGGGCGCCGGAGTTCGCGGCTTCGCTCAAGCCTTCGGCGCGCGGCGAGCTGGAAATCACCGACCTCAACCGCTGCTACCTCGAGGATGGCGCGCTGCACCTGGAGCAGCTGGGCCGCGGCTACGCCTGGCTCGACACCGGCACGCACCAGTCGCTGCTGGAGGCTTCGAACTTCATCGAGACCATCGAGGCGCGGCAGGGCCTGCGGGTGTGCTGCCCGGAGGAAATCGCCTGGCAGAACCGCTGGATCAGCGACGAGCAGCTGCGCGCGCTGGCCGAACCGCTGGCCAAGAACGGCTACGGCCAGTACCTGCTGTCGCTGATGACGCGGGGCATCGTGCCGTGAAGGTGGTGGAAACCGGCCTGCCGGGCTGCCTGGTGTTCGAACCGCGGGTCTTCGGCGACGAGCGCGGTTACTTCTACGAATCGTTCAACCACGACAAGCTCGCGGCCATCGGCCTGCAGCCGAACTTCGTGCAGGGCAACGTCTCGCGCTCCTCGCGCGGCGTGCTGCGCGGGCTGCACTACCAGTGGCCCAGGCCGCAGGGCAAGTTCGTGTCGGTGCTCGAGGGCGAAGTCTGGGACGTGGCGGTGGACATCCGCCGCGGTTCGCCCACCTTCGGACGCTGGACGGCGGTGGTGATCAGCGCCGAGAACAAGCGCCAGTTCTGGATTCCGGAAGGTTTCGCGCACGGCTTCGTGGTGCTGAGCGAACACGCCACCTTCAACTACCTGTGCACGGCCACCTACGACCCGCAGGCCGACGCCGCCGTGCGCTGGGACGACGCCGACCTGGCCATTGACTGGCCGGTGGGCGCGCCCTCGCTGTCGGCCAAGGACGCCAACGCGCCCTTCCTGGCCGACATCCCGGCCGAGCGCCTGCCCGTCTACACCGCATGAAGATCCTGCTGCTCGGCGCGAACGGCCAGGTCGGCCACGAGCTGCGCAGCGCGTTGGCGCCGCTGGGCGAGGTGGTGGCCACCACGCGCAGCGGGCAGCTGCCCGACGGCACGGCCTGTGAAGCCGCCGACCTGTCCGAACCCGCCACGCTGCCCGCGCTGGTGGCGCGCGTGGCGCCCGGGCTGGTGGTGAACGCCGGCGCCTACACCGCCGTGGACCGCGCCGAGGACGAGCCGGAGCTGGCCTTCCGCGTGAACGCCGACGCCCCCGCGGCCCTGGCGAAAGCCTGCGCCGGCGCCGGCATCAGCCTGGTGCATTTCTCCACCGATTACGTCTTCGACGGCGCGCAGACGCGGCCCTGGCGCGAGGACGACCCCACCGGCCCGCTCGGCGTGTACGGTGCCAGCAAGCTCGCCGGCGAAGAGGCCGTGCGCGCCAGCGGCGCGGCGCACAAGATCTTCCGGCTGTGCTGGGTGTACGGCCCGCGCGGCCACAACTTCCTGCTCACCATGCTGCGGCTGGCGCGCGAACGCGGCCACCTGCGGGTGGTGGACGACCAGCGCGGCACGCCCACCAGCGCCCGGCGCATCGCCGGCGGCGTGGCCGCGGCCCTGCAGGCGGCGCCCGGGCTCAGCGGCACCTGGCACCTGGCCGCCGAGGGCGAATGCAGCTGGCACGGCTTCGCCGCCGAGATCTTCCGCCAGGCCACCGAGCGCGGCCTGCTGCCGGCCGCGCCCGTGCTCGAGCCCATCGCCAGCGGCGAATTCCCCACCCGCGCCCGCCGCCCGGCCTATTCGCGGCTCGACACCAGCGCCTTCAAGCGCGATTTCGGCCTTCACCTTGGTGACTGGCGGGACGGCCTGTCCGAGGCCCTGGACGTGCTTGCGCGCTAGCCGCGCGGCCCATATCGTCGGGGGCTTCCAAACCAGGAAGTCCAGGGGAAACGGATGAAACTTGCTCTTGCCACGCTCGGCCTGGCCGCCAGCGTCGTCGCCTCGGCCGCGGAGCCGCCGCCGGTCGAACACTTCATGCGCCACGCCACCTACAGCAGCGCCCGCATTTCGCCCAACGGCGAATACCTGGCCATCGGCGTGGACCGCGGCGGCCAGGACGTGCTCACCGTGCTGCGCCTGGCCGACCTGAGCCTGATGAAGGTGAACATCCTGCCGGACGAGAAGTCGGTGGCGGGGTACGAGTGGGTGGGCGATGACCGCCTGATCTTCACGGCCACCCGCAAGGTGGGCAGCTTCGAGCTCCCGGCCGGCACCGGCGAGTGGTACGCGGTGAACGCCGACGGCAGCCAGCCGCGCCCGATCATCTTCTATGGCAACCGCGGCGCCAGCCAGCGCGGCAAGAACGTGGGCAACGAGTTCTTCAGCCTGCTCGACCCGCTGCAGGACGACCCGCGCAACGTGCTGATGATCTCCAGCTACGCGCGTTCGGCCGACGGCGCAGGCGCCGAGCTGGTGCAGGTGGACACCGTCAGCGGCACCCGCAAGGTGCTGGCGCGCGCGCCGAAGGAAAACTGCAGCCTGCAGATCGACGAGAAGAAGCAGGCCCGCTTCGCCGTCTGCGGTCGCGCCCGCGACGAGCAGGGCAAGTACGACCCCAACAGCGACCTCTACCGACTCGGCGAGGATGGCAAGTGGAGCCTGGTGGCGGCCGGTACCAGCGGCAAGCAGCTGGGCGTGCGCTGGACGGCCAAGGACGGCACCATCTACGCCTACGAGAGCGACCGCAAGGCGCCGCGGGCCTTCGGCACCATCGACCGCGCCACCGGTGAATTCCGCAAGCTGTTCCAGGACCCGGTGTCGGAGCTGTCCGGCGTCATCACCTCGCCGCAGGACGACAAGGCCCTGGCCGTGATCACGGCCGCCGGCGTGCCGAAGATCCACATGGTGGACGAGCAGCACCCCGACGCCGAGCTCTATGCGTCCCTGGCGGCGGCGTTCCCGGGCCAGCTCGTGAACTTCTCCAGCGCCACCCGCGACGGCAAGAAGATCATCGTCTCGGTCTACAGCGACAAGAACCCGGGCGAGCTCTACCTCTACGACCGCGACAGCGGCAAGGCGCGCTTCCTGATGAAGGGCCGCGAGTGGATCGACCCGGCGCAGTCGGCCACCATGCGCGCGTTCTCGTTCAAGAACCGCGAGGGCATGACGCTCTACGGTTACCTGACGATCCCCAAGGGCTCCGACGGCAAGAACCTGCCGCTCATCGTCAATCCGCACGGCGGCCCGATGGGCCCGCGCGACAGCTGGGGCTACAACCCGGAAACGCAGCTGTTCGCCAGCCGCGGCTACGCCACGCTGCAGGTCAACTTCCGCGGCTCGGGCGGCTTCGGCAAGGCCTTCGAGGACATGGCCTACGGCCAGTGGCGCACCGGCATCATGAACGACGTCATCGACGCCACCCGCTGGGCCATCAGCGAAGGCATCGCCGACGGCGAGCGCATCTGCATCTACGGCGGCAGCTTCGGTGGCTACGCCGCGCTGATGGCGCCGGCACGCGAGCAGGGCCTGTACAAGTGCGCGGTGGGCTACGTGGGCATGTACGACGCCCAGCTGCAGTACAAGCTCAGCGACACCGGCGAAAGCGCCGACGGCCGCCGTTACCTCGACCGCGCCTTCGGCGCCACCCGCGAGGAGCAGGACGCCATGTCGCCGATCACCTACGCCGACCAGATCAAGCTGCCGGTGATGCTGGCCGCCGGCGCCCGCGACCGCCGCTGCCCGCCGGAGCACACCGAGGCCATGTTCGCGGCGCTCGAGCGCGCCGGCAACCGCCCGGAGGACATGATCATCCAGTCCGGCGAGATGCACGGCTTCTACGGCGTCGAGAACCGCGTGAACCTGTACACGAAGATGCTGGCCTTCTTCGAGAAGCACATCGGCCCCGGCCAGCGCGTCGCCGCGAACTGAGCCGCCTGCAAGCCCAACGAAAAACGGCGCCCCTCGGGGCGCCGTTTTTCTTTGCCGGGTGCGGTGCGCTTATTCCTTCATCAGCCGCTTGAGCACCGGCGTCAGCACGAACATCAGCACGCCCGCCGCCAGGCCGATCCACATCATGTCGGTGAACACGTCGCCGTACACGGCCAGCGCCTTGGCGCTGCTGATGCTGCCGTCCGCCTCGGGCTCGATGGCGGCCCAGGTGCCCATGCGGCCGGCGATGATCTCGCCGAAGGCCGAGAACAGGAACCAGGCGCCCATCATCAGGCCCACCGCGCGCTTGATCGACAGCGTGGTCACGGCCGAGAGGCCGATGGGCGAGAGCACCATCTCGCCGGCCACCAGCACCGCGTAGGCCAGGATCATCCACCACACGCTCACGAGGCCGTCGTCGCCGGCGGTGCCGGTGGAGAAGGCCAGCACGCCGAATGCCAGGCCGCAGAACACCAGGCCCCAGCCGAACTTGGCCGGGTAGCTCGGGTTGAGGCCGTGCTTGTCGAGCTTGGGCCACAGCCAGGCGAAGGGCAGCGAGAACAGGATGACGAAGATGGCGCCGAAGGCCGTGGTCTGCGCCGCGTTCCAGGTAATGCCGAAGGTGTTCAGGTCCATGGTGCGCTCGGCCATGGCCACCCACGGGCCGTAGCTCTGCTCGTACAGGCCCCAGAACAGCGCGCTGATCACGATCAGCGCCATCAGCACCACCATGCGGCCCTTCTCGACGCGGCTCAGGTCGGTCAGCAGCAGGCGCGCGAACCAGACGAACAGGCCCAGGCCCATCACCAGCGCCACCACTTCGGTCAGGGTCACCTCGTGGCCGCCGGCCAGCGCGGTGAGCGGCGCGAAGTTGATGCGGGTCTGCAGCACCTGCCACACCACCACGGTGAGCACCAGGCTGCCCAGGTAAATGAGCCACTCGCGCGAAAGGCCGGCGAACACCGGCGCCCGCAGCGCCTCCGGGTCGGCCGGCTCGGCCTGGCCCAGCAGGTGCTTGCGCCCGAAGATGAACTGCACCAGGCCCAGGGCCATCATCACGCCGGCCAGGCCGAAGCCGTAGCCCCAGCCGTACTGGATGCCCACGTAGCCCACCACCAGCGACGACAGCGTCGCGCCGACGTTGATGCCCATGTAGAAAATGGTGAAGGCCGAATCGCGGCGCGGGTCGGTGTCGGCGTACAGGCGGCCGACGATGGTGGAGATATTGGGTTTGAGGAAGCCCACGCCCACGCCGATCAGCGCCAGCGCGAAGTACATCACCTGCACCGCGAACCCGTCGGCCACGCCCTGGCCCTGGATGCCGCTGGCCGCCTCGCCCGTGTAGGCCATGCCCAGCTGGCCGAACACCAGCAGCAGGCCGCCGAACACCACCGCCTTGCGCATGCCCAGGTAGCGGTCGGCCAGCAGGCCGCCCAGCAGGGGCAGGGCATAGGCCAGGCCGGCGTAGGTGCCCAGCAGCAGGTAGCCGTTGGCGTCGGAGAACTTGTGGTGCTGGGTCAGGTACAGGAACAGCAGCGCCTTCATGCCGTAGAAGGCGAAGCGCTCCCACATCTCGGTCAGGAAGCAGACGTACAGGCCCTTGGGGTGGCCTAGGAGTTCGCCGGTGGCGGCGACGGGGGCAGCTGGATTCACGGGAACGCTCCGTTCAGGGACGGCCGAGTATAGCCAGCCTTCACGCCCCGGGGCTTTGAACCCCGGGGCGTCGGGCCTACCATGGGAGGATGTCCCCGAGGTTTCCTTCCATGACCCTGCGACCCCTGCTGATCGCCCTGCTGGTGCCCGCCCTGCTGGCCCCGGCCGCCCACGCCGCCAAGCCCTTCGACGCCCGCGAGCTGGTCACGCTCGAGCGCGTGAACTCACCCACGCTGTCCCCGGACGGCCGCCGCCTGGTGGTGGCCGTGCGCCAGGTCGATTTCGCCGCCGACAAGGCCAGCACCGGCCTGTGGATCGAAGACCTGTACGCCCGCGACGCCGCCCCGCCGGTGCGCTTCACCCCGGAAGGCATGAGCGTGAACAGCCCGGCCTTCTCGGCCGACGGCCGCGAGGTGTACTTCCTGTCGGCCAAGTCGGGCTCCATGCAACTGTGGAAGCAGGCCGTCGGCGCCGCCGAGCCGGTGCAGCTCACCGACTTCCCGCTCGACGTGGGCAGCTTCAAGGTCTCGCCCAAGGGCGACGCCGTGGCCCTGAGCTTCGAAGTCTTCACCGACTGCGGCACCCTGGCCTGTACGAAGGAGCGCTTGGACGCCCAGGCCGCCGGCAAGGCCACCGGCCGCCTGCACGACAAGCTGTTCGTGCGCCACTGGGACACCTGGGCCGACGGCCGCCGCAACCAGCTGTACGTGGCCCGCTTCGGCGACGACGGCAAGGCCGCCGGCGAACCCGTGCTGGTGAGCACCGGCATCGACGGCGACGTGCCCGGCAAGCCCTTCGGCGACCAGAACGACTACGCCTGGGCGCCCGACGGCCAGTCGCTGGTGTTCAGCGTGCGCATCGCCGGCCGCACCGAGGCCTGGTCCACCAACTTCGACCTCTACCGCGCCTGGGTGGACGCCCGCCGCGCGCCGCAGAACCTCACCGCCGGCAACGAGGCCATGGACGCCGGCCCGGTGTTCAGCGCCGACGGCCGCACGCTCTACTACCGCGCCATGAAGCGCCCCGGCTTCGAAGCCGACCGCCTGGCCCTGATGGCCCTGGACCTGCGCAGCGGCAAGGCGCGCGAAATCGCCCCGGGCTGGGATCGCTCCGCCGACGGCATCGTGCTCTCCGCCGACGGCAAGGCCATCTACACCACCGCCTACGACGTGGGCACGCACCCGCTGTTCAAGGTGGACGTCCGCAGCGGCGCGGTCACCAAGGTCGTGGCCGGCGGCACCGTCGGCGGCTTCGACCTGCGCGGCGATACCCTGGCCTACACGCACGAGAACCTGAAGATGCCGGCCCAGGCCTTCGTGGCCCGCGCCGACGGCAGCGCCGCCCGCCAGGTGACGCGCAACAACGAGGAGCGCCTGGCCGGCCTGGCCTTCGGCGACTACGAGCAGTTCAGCTTCAAGGGCTGGAACGACGAAACCGTTCATGGCTACGTCGTGAAGCCGGCCAACTACGAGGAAGGCAAGCAGTACCCGGTGGCCTTCCTGATCCACGGCGGCCCGCAGGGCAGCTTCGGCAACAACTTCCACTACCGCTGGAACCCGCAGACCTACGCCGGCGCCGGCTTCGCGGTGGTGATGGTCGACTTCCACGGCTCCACCGGCTACGGCCAGGCTTTCACCGATTCCATTTCCCAGGACTGGGGCGGCAAGCCGCTGGAAGACCTGCAGAAGGGCTGGGCCGCGGCGCAGGAGAAGTATTCCTTCCTCGACGGCGACCGCGCCTGCGCGCTGGGCGGCAGCTACGGCGGCTACATGGTGTCCTGGATCGCCGGCAACTGGCCGGACGGCTTCAAGTGCCTGGTCAACCACGCCGGCGTGTTCGACACCCACATGATGGGCTACAACACCGAAGAGCTGTGGTTCTCCGAGTGGGAGAACGGCGGCACGCCGGTGCAGGTGCCTGAGAACTACGAGCGCTTCAACCCGCGCAACCACGTGGCCAAGTGGAAGGCGCCGATGCTGGTCATCCACGGCCAGCTCGACTACCGCGTGCTGGTGGAGCAGGGCCTGGCGGCGTTCAGCGCCGCGCAGCGCCAGGGCATCGAGAGCCAGCTGCTGGTGTACCCGGACGAGAACCACTGGATCCTCAAGCCCAACAACAGCGTGCTCTGGCACGACACCGTCAACGCCTGGCTCAAGCGCTGGACGACGGAGCAGGAGTGAACGTGGCCGCCGACGTGCTCGACCTGGAAAGGCTGCGGCACAGCTGCGCGCAGTGTTCGCTGCACGTGCTGTGCCTGCCGGCCGGCATCGGCAGCAGCGACCTGCAGCAGCTCGATGAAATCGTCCGCGCGCGTCGCCCGCTGGCGCGCGGCGACACGCTGTTCCGCGCCGGCCAGCCGCTGGGTTCGCTGTACGTGGCGCGCGAGGGCGCGTTCAAGACCGTGGCCATCGACTCCGAAGGCGAGCAGCAGGTGGTGGGTTTCCACCTGCCCGGCGAGCTGATGGGCCTGGACGCCATGGGCCAGGGCCGCCACGCCTGCGAGGCCGAGGCGCTGACCCAGGCCACGGTGTGCGAGATCCCGCTGTCGCAGCTCGAATCGATCTGCCGGCAGATCCCGGGCCTGCAGCACCAGCTGCTGCGCATCATCGGCCAGGGCATCAACCGCGACCAGAGCCACCTGGAAATGCTGGGCCGCAAGCAGGCGCACGAGCGCGTGGCGCTGTTCCTGCACGGGCTGTCCGAGCGCTACAAGCTGCTGGGCCTGCCCGGCGAGATGTTCACGCTGCCCATGAGCCGCGAGGACATCGCCAGCTACCTGGGCCTGGTGATCGAAACCGTGAGCCGCACGCTGACCAAGCTGCAGGACGACGGCATCATCGCCGTGCGCGGCCGCCAGCTGAAGATCCTGGACCGCGAGCGGTTGGATGCGCTGGTGCATGCGCCGGCACCCGCGCCGGCGGCGGGCAAGGGCCGGGCGCAGCGCTAGGCCATGGCAGCGATGCGCGGCGTACTCATCGCGTTGCTGCTGCTTTCCTTCGAAGCGGGCGCCGTCGTCATCCGCGACGACGTGCCGGACCGCGAATACCGGTTGGCCGCATCGGCGTTCCCGGCGCTGGCCGACCTGCCCGGCGAGGGCCACGGCGTGCTCATCCACCCACGCTGGGTGGTGACGGCCGCCCACGCGGTGAGCTGGCAGCATGCGTTGGATGTGGTCGTGGTCGGTGGCACGCCCCGGGCCGTGCAAAAGGTGGTCATCCACCCGGGCTTCAAGACGCCGCCGCAGGCCATGGTGGACGCCGGGCTCAAGACGGGCGACTGGGAAGCCTTCTTCGAATTCATGGCCACGTCCGACGACCTCGCGCTGGTGCAGCTGGCCGAGCCGGTGATTGACGTTCCGCCGGTGCGCGTCTTCCGCGGCGATGCCCTGGGCAAGGAAGTTCGCCTCATCGGCCGCGGCGCCACCGGCAACGGCACCACGGGGCATACCCTGCAGCCTCCGAGACGCACCGACCTGCGCCAGGGCTACAACCACATCAGCGTGTCGGAAGGCCGCTGGATCGCCTACCGCTTCGACGCGCCGCCGAACGCGCACCGCCTGGAAGCCAGCACCGGCAGCGGCGACAGCGGTGGCCCGATGCTGGTCAAGGTGGGCGACGAATGGCAGTTGGCCGGCGTCGCCGCGTGGAAGCGCGGCAATGTGGTCGGCACGGAGGTCAGGCCGGGGACGTATGGAGAAGTCAGCTACGGCGTGAGGCTGGACAACTACGCCTCCTGGATCGAGGAAACTCTGTCAGCTTGCCGAAGGGTCCGGCGCTCCTGAATTACACGCGCGCCGCTTGACGGTCTGGAGAGAGGCGCGGGTCGCGCCTCGCTACCGCCCCGGGATCAAAGGGCAATGACTTCCCGTTCCTCGTCCCGCGGTAGCTCGTCGCGATCTTCCTGCACCGGCGCGTCGCCCACCTCAAGCACATAGGTGAACTGCTGGTCGAAGCGGCTGCGGACAGGAACGTCGGTTGCCTGTCGCGCGTCCACGACCAACCGATGACGGCCGGGCGCCAGCGGCGGCAGGAGCAGCCACAGCCCGTCGGTATACGCAGGTGCGTAGATGCCTGGCCGAAGCTCATCGTATTGGGCGTCGGCGAAGGCGTCGAAGCAATCGCGGGGCGCGCTGCGAACCGGTACCAACGGCTCTCCGTCCAGTTCCACGCGGTTGACCACCATGCGTTCGGCGACGGCTTCGGCTGCGGCGCGGAGCGCGGCGCAATCCCGGCGTCGCCCGGGCACGGAGTACTCCAGGGCGACAATCACCGGAAGGAACAGCCGGCGACCCTGGGGGACGCGGCAACGTCGCTCTACTGGACCGGTACCCAAGGTGCCGGCGAGGAACCATACGTCGCCGGTCTGTCCGTGGTGGCATTGCGCGCCGGTCGGATCCTGCGAGGGGCGCATGCCGTCGGGCTTCTGGAAGGCCCAGCGCCACCACGCCTCCGCCAGCTCCGGATAGCCGCGACCTTCGACCTTCGCATCCGCTGGCAGTGCTTCCACCGCGGCGTAATTCACTTGGGTCGGCGACGCATCTGCGTCAGCCGCAGCCGTGCCCAGCAGTGCCAGCGCGAAGGCAAGGGTCGGTGTCATGGCTTACCCGCCCGTCCTTCCATCCTGGCATCGGCCTCGTCCATCATCTCGCGCATTCGCCGGTGTGAATCACGCAGCGCCTGTACCTGCCTCAGCTGCTCGGGGTCGTCGGGATCGGCAGTCTGTTCGAACTTGTCGAAGGCGGCCATCACTTCCTTGTCGTCGGGGCTGAACGTCCCACCCTTGCGATCGATGACAACCAGTGTCTTGTAAAACCAGCCCCAGCCATAGTCCGGGTATTCGGTCGTCAGCGTCTCGACGTAGCGCGCCGCACGCGGAACCTGGTTTTCCATGATGAGCAGCGAGGTGATGTTGGTCAGGGCCGAGCGCCGATGCTCAGGGTCCCGCATCGCCTCCAGGTAAGCCGCCTCGGCTTCGTCCACCCGTCCCTGGGTTGCGTGGATGCCGCCCAGCATCCATTGCCCAAGGCCGTTCTCGGGCTCCAGCGCCACCGCACGTTCGATCGAAAGCCTCGCCCAGTCGACGTCGCCGGTGAGTTCCCAGATAAGGTGGCCGCGTTGGCGGGCGGCGTAAGCGTTGCCCGGCGGAAACCGCGATTCGCCCAGCAGGTACATCAAGGCCTCCCAGCGATTTCCGGAATCCTGGCGGAGTAGCGCCACGCCGGCGTCGTAATAGGGCGCTCTGTGCGTGGTGTGCCGGGTGGCCTCCCTGGCGACGGTCTCTGCTTCGCTCCATTTCTCGGCGCGGTAGAGCTGGTTGGCCAGGGAGACCAGTGGCATCGCCGCAACGATGGCCGCCATCGGCCTCTCGGCGATGTAGGGCTCCAGCGTCTCGGCGAACTGCGCCATTTGCGGGTAGCTTCCGCCCCAGCGTGGTTCCAGGGCGACCATCAGGGCGTGGCCCCAGGCGCGACACGCCGGTGCCAGCTTCCGGGCTTGCCGGACGGCCCTCTTCATGGCCTCCTCGCGGCCACCCAGCCTGGCCACGCTGATGATGCCGGCGTGGGCTTCGGTGAGCCGCGGTTCGAGTTCGAGGGCTCTTTCGTAGCTGGCAATCGCGGCGTCTCCGTAGGCCTCCATGCGCTCGAAATTCTCGCGCGGCGTTTCGCTTGCCCATTTGCCGCCGCGGGCCATCACGGCCATTCCGCGATTCCAGTGGCCCCTGGCCACATGGGCGAAAGGGCTTTCAGGTGACGCTTCGAGCCACGCTTGTGTCAATCGCCCCCATTCGCTGCCGCCTCCAACCTCGAAGAAATGGGCGTGAACGTTCTCGCTGAAATCCTTGTCGGAATAGTGCCGTTCCAGTTCGGCGCCCAGCTTGGCTTCCAAGGCATCGATGCGGCCTTCCTGCAGGTGCTTGTCCAATTCCGCGGACGACAGATGCGGGAGGTATTCGTTCTCGCAGTGTGCCTGCACCAGGCCGTCCGGCCACTGGGCGCCCGGAATCACCGGCCATGCCAGGCAACGCGCCAACGGATCGGGCAGGAAATCGGCCTTGCGGGCCTGCTCAAGATAAGAACGCACTTCAACCGGCACGTTTCGATAAGGCGAAGGCGCGGGGGGGATCGGCGGTGGCGTGTCGCCAGCCCAAGCATTGGACGCGGCAACAAGAAAGCCGGCGGCGAGAAGAATGCTACGCATGCGAAGATTCCCGGGCGCCCGCGGATCGCGGGGTCGCTTGGCAGTGTCCGACAAGTGTGTGGAGGGAACAAGCGAGAAACACGCGTGGGTCACGCGCAGTCCTCTGCTGCTGGCCGCCAGCGGAAGCTCCGCCCCTTGACCGAACGACGCCCCATCGCCCCAGTTATCGTGGACGACGCGCCAGGCCACGAATGCTGGCAAGCGGCCCCCTCCGGGGCGGAGAAAAATTCTCGGGCCTCGCCGATGGCTGGGGTGACTCCCTGGCTGCGTTGCCTTCAGTATGGTGCAGGCTGGACCCGCCGATGGGTGGCCAGCCGAGGCTTGCCGGCGCGCCCCACAACCTGCCGTCACCACCGAGGAGTAAGGCCCATGAAGAAGCTGATCCTTGCCGCCCTGCTTGCCGCCCCGATGGGGGTTTCGGCCGCCGAAGGCGAAGTGTGCATTGCAAAGGCCATCCAGCCAGCGTCGGAGCACGGGCAGGCCCTTAGCAACGACACCCGATTCGAGTGCCTGGCGGCTGGCAAAGACACCACCCTTCCCGAGATCTACAAGAAGGGCTGGAGGGTGACGTCGCAGTTTCCGCAGATGGTTCCGGATGCCACGACGGGTTTGCCGCGCACCCGGTGGACCCTGGTTATCGAAAAGATCTGAATCTAGTGTGGCGTGCCGCCGACTAGCTAAATATCGATCAAAAAACCAGCCGAAACGTGGCTGAAATCCCGCTCCGCGCGCTAGTCGGCTCCCGACCCGGGGCGGAAATGCAGGTACCAGCTCAGCGGCTTGTAGCTAGGGCTTGGCCAAGCAAGAGGAAGGCTTAGACTTGCGGGTAGGGCATTCTGTCTCTCGACCGAGAATACCCCTGACACAGGCTGGGAGATGAGGGAATGAAGTGGATGCTGTCGTTGGCGCTTGTCGCGTCACTAGCGGCCAATGCCTGGCTAAGCTTCCATTTGCTCGATGCGGGCGTTACGCAGACTTACATGGGGGATTCGATTCAGAAGAATCGAACGGCGCTGCTGCAGTGCATTGCCGTGACGAACGATTTTCTTGCTTCAGGTGCCCGTAGGGAGGCGCTAGTTGCCAAGGCAAAGGCAGTCAGCGGCGTCGACTTCACGTTTTCGAACGACGGTCACTTGTGGATTGGTCCCTTCGGAATGCACTTCGACGAAGACGGACGACTCAACTCTGTTGCAGAGTGGGACACCGTGTACGAGCAGTTAAAGAAGAGGGGTCGCCCGACCCCAGCTCAAGAGCAACTTCCATACTGCCAGTAGTCCGCTTCTGGCCGATAGCGCAGATGACTGCCTCGCGCGCATCGGCGAAACGACGCCAGATACTTGATTTAGCACCGTCGGCACATGCAATCGGGCCAGGTCTGCCGTGATCGGAGCGGTGATGCGCATTGCAGGAGGATGCCGACCACTCGCTGCTTGCGCCGCCAATGGATGCAGCCAGCTACACGCCCTTGACTAAGTCCGTCGAATCGGATGGATTATGTTGCACGACTGCGTCGGCGGGTCGGAGCGGAGGGCGCGAGCCTGAGAGACGCAGTAGTTCGCTTTCAGTCAGGGCGGCGCGCGGGAAGGGCATCGCCGACCGGACCAAACCTCAATCGCTCGCTTGAACTGCTGGGGAAGCATGGGATTCATCGTCGGACTGGTCGTCGCTCTCATCGTCATCGGCCTCATCATCGCCTCCTTCCAGTTTCTGCTGAAGATCGCGAAGTACATCGCAGCTGCCGCGGTTTTTCTGTATCTCGCGCCTGGCGGCCTTCTGGGATATGCGAGCTACCATCTATCCCATTTCATCCGGGCCCCCTGGCTCGCACAGCCGACCGCGATTCTCGTCTCCGGCGCGCTGGTGATTATCTGCCTGGGGTTGCGGGAATCGCTCTGGGCCGGGGCATTTGCACTGAGCCTGCTCCTGTCCATCGGCGGAACGATCAATCGTGCCCGCGCAAGCCGGTCGGCGAGGGCAATCGCCTGGAGCGCTGCCGCCAGGATCGTCCTGCGCCGTCTTGACCTGCCAAGCCACCTAACTCTCTGGCTGTTGGTCACGGCGTTTGTCGCGCAGGTGGTTGCCGCGCAACCCAACCCCCTTTTTCATGCTTGGGTCAGCTGGGGGTACTGGATCGTCGCCGTGCTGGCGCAGGGTTTTGCTTCCCTCCAGCTGATCGACTTCACGCGTGTGATTCGCACGCTGGAAAGGCAGGTGCCTGACCACAAAGGCACCTCCTCTTCCAGGCTAGTTTCTAAATGCAAAGAATCCGCAACGCTGTTGGATGCCGAGATCGACGAGCTGTTCTCGATGCACGTGGCGTCACACGTACTGGGCGGTCGCCTCGTGGAGGTCGAAGTCGGCAGCCGGACGCTCGTCTACGCATCGTCTTGGTATACGACCCAGCTCGATCTTCTGCAACGCGTCCTTGTGGAGCGCTCGCGCATCAGCGACGAAGAGCTTGAGCGCCTGACCAGACAGTTCCTTGGGCTTGACCTCAGAGAAGGCATCGAGCACTTGAGCCTGCAGGTCCAGATTGGCAGACGCTACCAGATGGACGACGGCTACTTCTTCGTCCCGTACGCCGCTGATTATCATGTCGAGTCCTGTGCAAGCTGCGGCATGGGCCGTCATGTTCTTACGCAAAACGCAGTATCAGGTGAATGGTTCTGCAGTGACACCTGCAAAGTAACAGAGCAGGCGTGCGTCGAGATCCACCGGCAGACGCCGGAAAGCTTCATCGCCGACACCGTTGGGCTCGGAATGGCGCTCGTGTCATCCTCAGATTCCTGGGTGCGCAATCACAAGGTTTTCGCCAAGGGTGCCCAAGGCCACGGGCCGGGCGCGGAGCATGCCAATTCGTACCTCGACCGCCTGTTCGGGAGGTTCGCGAAATCCGTGGGCGCGGACAACGCGAAGAATGGGGCCGATCGAATCGTTGACGGGGCAAAGGTCCAGACCAAGTACTGCAAGACCGCTGGCAAGAGCGTTGGGCAGGCATTCGACGAGAACAAAAGGTACCGATACTGGGACGGCGAAAAGCCGATGCAACTTGAGGTACCGCGAGACCAGTACGAGAAAGCTCTCGCCGATATGCGTCGAAGGATCAAGCAAGGCCACATGCAACCTGTGACTGACCCGGATGAAGCCGTTAACATTATCAGGAAGGGGCATCTTACCTACGAGCACGCGAGGAACCTCACAAAGTTCGGGACATGGGAGTCCCTTACCTACGATGCGGCGGAAGGGATGGTCGCCGGCGCAGGATCGGCGACGATCGGATTCAGCATTACAGCCGGTCTCGTCTACATTCGCACGGGGGATGCCAAAGTTGCCCTGCAGGCCGCCGTTATACAGGCAGGCAAGTCGGGCCTGGTAGCGGCTGTCTCGCACGTAGGTGCGCAACAGCTTCACCGGATCGAGCTGGTGCAGAGCGCGCTCCAGCACGTCGAGCTGAGTTGTCTCTCGCCTTCTGTCCAGAAGGCGCTCATGGCAGGCTACGGAGTCACCAGCGTCAACCATCTCAATTACGCCCTGCGAGGCAACATCGTTTCTGCCGTCGTATCGGTCGCGCTCACCTCGGTCCCGGACGTCTATCGACTGATTCGGCGGGAAGTCACGCTCGCCAAGCTCAAGCGAACCGTCGTCACTGGGACTGGCGCCGCCGTGGGAGGCGCCGCGGGCATGGTGGCGGGTGGCGCGGTCGGATCCGCGGTTGCCGGCCCATTCGGGACGTGGGCGGGCAAGATCATCGGCGGCAGTCTCGGCGCGATGGCAGTCGGCGCGCTAATCGACGCCTTCTTCGCCGAGCAGAAGGATCGGGAGCGCGAGGCAGCGAACGCACACTTCCGAGCCCATCTCGAGCATCTCGCACTTGGATTCTCCCTGAGCGAGGAAGAACTGCGGTGCGTCATCAGGAATTTCCTGCGCTTATCGAACGACGAAATGCACCAGAAGATCCTGGCCGGGAAGAACAATGGGCGGCAGTACCTTAACTCGGTTCTCAAGCCAATCGTCGTCGGGGTCGTCAAGCAGCGCGATTACATCCGGTTGGCTAAGCACGAACCGCCTTCATTGCTTGACGCGGCGTGATCACTCGCTTCCATCGTTTCTCAAAGCGAGGAACCTTGCCAGTTCCTGGCCCATTGAAGACGCCCACACCTAAACGGACCGACACCCCATCGCCTCGAGCACCGCGTGGATGGCCGGCTGCCCGGCCAGCCACGGGCCGGCCATGGTGACGATGCCGGCGAGCGCCACCAGCGCCGCGGCGCCCACGCGCCAGGCGCGTTTCGCGAGCAGCCCGCCGAGGCGTGCGCCGCTCCAGGTCACCGGCACCATCGTGGCCATCGTGCCCAGGCCGAAGGCGGCCATGATGAGCGCGCCGTGCAGCGCGCTCGCTTCCAGCCAGGCCGCCGCCAGCACCGTGGTGGACAGGCCGCAGGGCAGCCAGCCCCAGAGCATGCCGGTGGCCCAGGGGCGCAGCGGGCCGGCGGAGGGCAGCTTCGCCTGCAGCGGGCGCAGCAGCTTCCACAGGCCGGCGCCGCCGCGTGAGAGGAAACCGAGTCGGTGCGGCCACAGCAGGCGCACGGCCACCATCAGCAGCACCGCACCCATGGCCACGCGCAGCGTGGTGGCCAGGCCGTCGGAGCGCGCGAGCAGCAGCAGGCCGCCACCGAAGCCGCCGACGAGGGCGCCGGCCAGCGTGTAACCCAGCACGCGGCCGCCGTTGAGCGCAAAGGCGTTGCCCAGCCCCTGCTTCGCCGAGGTGGCGGCCAGGCCGGTGGCGATGCCGCCGCACATGGCCACGCAGTGCACGCCGCCGAGCAGGCCGGTGAGCAGGGCGGCGCCGAGGGTGAGCAGGTCGACCGGCATCAGTCGCCGTCGGGGCGCGCGGGCGGCGGCGGGGCGCGCGGCGGGGCGGGGCGGTCTTCGTCGCGCAGCATGTCGAGCGCGGGCGTGTCGAGGTCGTCGAACTGCCCGCCGCGCACGGCCCACAGGAAGGCCCAGATGGCGGCGCCGAGCAGCAGCAGGGAAATGGGGATCAGGGCCAGCAGGATATTCATGGATTGCCTCGGGGCGCGCGCCCCAGGCGCAGCGCGTTGGCGGTGACCACCAGCGAAGACGCCGCCATGCCCAGCGCGGCCAGCCCCGGCGTCACCCAGCCCAGCGCCGCGAACGGCAGGGCCAGCAGATTGTAGGCCAGGGCCCAGCCCAGGTTCTGGTGGATGATGCGGCGGCAGCGGCGCGCCAGCGCCACCGATTCGGGCAGGCGCATCAGCGCGCTGCCGGCCAGCACCAGGCCGGCGGAACGATGCGCCAGCGGCGCGCCGGCGGCCATGGCCACGGAGACGTCGGCGCCGGCCAGCACCGGCGCGTCGTTGATGCCGTCGCCCACGGCCAGCACGCGGTGGCCTTCGGCCTGCAGCGCGCGCACGGCGGCGAGCTTGTCCTCGGGCGACTGCCGCGCGTGGAAGTCGGTGATGCCCACTTCGGCGGCAACGGTAGCCACCGTGGCCTGGCCGTCGCCGCTGAGCAGGTGCGGCGCCAGGCCGAGCGCGCGCAGCGCCGCCACGGCCTCGCGGGCGTCGGGGCGCAGCGGGTCGGCCACTTCGAAGCGGGCGAAGGCGCGGGCGCCGTCGCCCAGCCACAGCGCGCCGTCGTCGGTGCCGCCGCAGGCGAATTCAGCGCGGCCCAGGCGCCACTCGCGCCCGTCCACCACGCCCGAGACGCCTCGTCCAGGCGCAGCCACCACGTTCGTTGCCACCGGCACCGCACCGTCGGCGAAGGCGGCGGCCAGTGGGTGCCCGGCGTTGGCTTCGAGCGCGGCGGCGATGCGCTGCAGCGCCGGCAGGTCGCCGTCGCCCATGGCCTCGGCGCGCACCAGGCGCGGACGGCCGAGCGTGAGCGTGCCGGTCTTGTCGAGCACCACGGTGTCGGCCTGGGCCAGGGTTTCCAGCGCGTCGGCGCCGAGCGCCAGCACGCCGCGTTTCGCCAGCGCGCCGTGCGAGGTGGCCAGCGCCGCCGGCACCGCCAGCGACAGCGCGCAGGGGCAGCTCACCACCAGCACCGCCAGCGCGATCTCGAAGGCGCGCGCCGGCTCCACCTGCCACCAGGCCCAGAACACCAGGCCGGCGGCGATGAACAGCGCCACCACGAAACGCATGGCCACCTCGTCGGCGAAACGCGCCAGCCGCGGCCGCTGCGCCTGCGCCTGCTCGACCGCGCGGGTGAGCTGGGACAGGCGCGTGTCGCTGCCGGTGCGGGTGACGCGCAGGCGCGCGGCGGCTTCGCGGCAGGTGCTGCCGGCGTAGAGCGTGTCGCCGGCGGCCTTGGGCACGGGCACCGATTCGCCGGTGAGCAGGGATTCGTCCATGGCCGCGGCGCGGTCGAGCAGTTCGCCGTCGGCGGGCACGGTGTCGCCGGCGGCCACCTGCACCACGTCGCCGGCGGCGAGCGCGGCCACGGGCACCTGTTCGCGGCCGGCGGCGGTTTCGCGCCAGGCCAGGGCGGGCTGGGCGCGCGCCAGCGTGTCGAGCTGGGCGCTGGCCTGGCGCCGCGCCATGCGTTCCAGGAAACGCGCGGCCAGCAGGAACAGCACGAACATCACCGCCGCGTCGTACCAGACATGGGCGCCGCCGCGCAGCGTTTCCACCAGGCTGGCGAAGTAGGCCAGCAGCACCGAGGTAGCCACCAGCGTGTCCATGCCCGGGCGGCGGTGGCGCAGCTCGGCCAGCATGCCGGTGAGGAAGGGCCAGCCGGAGAAGAACACCACCGGCGTGGACACCAGGAAGGTGATCCAGCGGAAGAAGTCGCGCGTGGCCGGCGCCATTTCGTTGGCGGTGTCGAGGTAGAGCGCCTCGGCGAACATCATGGCCTGGGTGGCGCCGAGCGCGGCCACGCCCAGGCGGGCAATCAGGCGGTTGCGCTCGCGCCGGCGTTCGCGCTCGGCGGCTTCGCCCTGCGCCAGGTGCGGCCGGTAGCCCAGCGAGGCCAGGCGCGTGAGCACGTTCGAAAGCGGGGTGGCGGCGGGGTTCCAGCCGATGCGCACGCGGCCGGTGACGGCGTTGGCGCTCACGTCGCAGACGCCGGGCTCGCGCCGCAGCGCATGGTCGATCAGCCAGGCGCAGGCGGCGCAGCGCATGCCTTCGACCACCACGGTGATCTCGCGGCCCTCGGGCGTGGCCACGGCGTGGCCGGCCTGCACGTCGCCGCGGTCCCAGGCGCGGTAGTCGCCGGGGGCGATGTCCACGCGGGCGCCGTCGGCCTGGCGCAGGGTGTAGTAGTCGGCCAGGCCGGCGTCGCGGATCCAGTTGGCGGCCGCGCCGCAGCCGGTGCAGCAGACCAGGCGCTCCTGGTCGCCGATGCGTACGCGCACCGGGTCGGCGGGCAGGGGTTCACCGCAATGGAAACAGCGCAGCTCCAACGCGCGGTTCACGGCGTGGTGACCGCCGGCTCCAGGCGAAGTTCGGTGTCACCGGGCTGGTAGCGGCCCACCAGGCGCCAGCTGCCATCGGCGGCCAGCAGGCGCACGTGCCAGCCATGCGGCGCGGCGATGGACTCGCCGGCGCGCCAGCCGCGCGGGTCGGGCGCGAGCAC
Organism: Arenimonas sp.; assembly: GCF_041913985.1. GTDB lineage: Bacteria > Pseudomonadota > Gammaproteobacteria > Xanthomonadales > Xanthomonadaceae > Arenimonas. The sequence goes on along the minus strand of NZ_JAYSEG010000036.1, from coordinate 10,003 downwards.
CAGCTGGCGGTCGAGCGTGGACTCGATCGGGTGCACGAGCTGCAGCAGCGGTGCCACCGGGCCGGCGGACTGGTCGAGCACTACCAGCGCGGAATCGGGCGCCAGCGTGAGCGTGGCGGCCAGGCCGCGGGCGGCGGCGGTTTCGTCGGCTTCGATCGAGGCCACCTGCACCTGGGCGGTGCGGCGCACCTTGTCGGGGTTGGCGTCGGTGGCGCTGTCGCCCATGGCCACGGACAGGGTCCAGAAGCCGGCCACCACCGTGGCCGCGGGGATGCCCAGCACCAGCCAGGCCACCGGGTTGCCGAAACGGCCGCGCTTGCCTTCGGCGTCCATCAGAAGGGCCCGAAGAACCGGGTTTCCTCGGTTTCGCTCACGCCCTCGGCGTCGGACTCGACCACGAAGTCCACGTCCACGCGGCCCTTGGCCAGGCCGGCCGGCGCGCGCAGGGTGACCGGCACGGTCAGCACTTCCTCGGCGGCCGCGGCGTGCACGGCGTTGGCCTCCACCAGCGTGATGCCCTCGGGGCCGACCACGCGGATGCGGAAATTGCGCGCCTGCGTGTCCTTGTTGACGATGCGCAGGGTGTAGCCGTTTTCGATGCTGCCATCGGCCGCGGTGCGGTAGAGCGCGTTGCGGTCGCGCATGACGTCGACGATGAGCGGGCTGCGCTGAAGGATGCCGACGGCGGTGCCGATGGCCAGCGCGCACAGCAGCGCGGCATAGACCAGCACGCGCGGGCGCACGAGCTTGTTGGGCTTGCCGTCCACCGCGTTCTGGGTGGTGTAGCGCACAAGGCCGCGCGGGTAGCCGATCTTGTCCATCACCTCGTCGCAGGCGTCCACGCAGGCGCCGCAGGCGATGCACTCGTACTGCAGGCCGTTGCGGATGTCGATGCCGGTGGGACAGACCTGCACGCAGATGGTGCAGTCGATGCAGTCGCCCAGGTCGTCGGGCGAATTCACCGCGGGCGGCGGCGGCAGGCCCGACTGCGCGTCCACCACCAGGCCGGTGGTGGCGCGGGCGCCGAGCTGCAGGTCGGCGGCGCTGCGGTGCTGGGCCGCGTGCACCACGGCGCTGGTGGCCACGTCCAGCTTCAGCAGGCCGCGGGCGCGCTCGAGCACGCTGGCCAGCTTGCCCTTCTTGCGGGGGCCGCGGGGTTCGCCGCGCATCGGGTCGTAGGCGATGATCAGGGTGTTGCGGTCGAACATGGCGCCCTGGAAGCGGGCGTAGGGGCACATGTACTTGCACACCTGTTCGCGCAGCACGCCGGCGTTGCCCCAGGTGGCCAGCGAATAGAACAGCACCCAGAAGGTTTCCCAGCCGCCCCAGGCGAAGGGCAGCAGGCGGTCGGCCAGGTCGCGGATGGGGGTGAAGTAACCGACGAAGGTGAAGCCGGTCCAGAGCGCGAACACGAACCACAGGATGTGCTTGGACACCTTGCGCACGACCTTGTCGCGGGTCCACGGCGCCTTGTCGAGCTTCATGCGCTTGGCGCGGTCGCCCTCGGTCCAGCGCTCCATCCAGATGAAGACTTCCGTCCACACCGTCTGCGGGCAGGCGTAGCCGCACCACAGGCGGCCGGCGAGGGCGGTGAAGAAGAACAGCGACAGGCCCGCCATGATCATCAGCAGGGCCAGGAACAGGAAATCCTGCGGCCAGAACACCAGCCCGAACACGTAGAACTTGCGCGCCGGCAGGTCCCACAGCACGGCCTGGCGGTCGTCCCACTGCAGCCAGGCGAAGGTGTAGTACATGCCCAGCAGCCAGATCACCGCGGCCTTGCGCAGGGACTGGAAGCGGCCACCCTGCTCGCGCGGGTAGACCTTCTTCTCGGAAACGTAGAGGGAGACTTCCTCCACGAGCTCGCTGGGGATTTCCTTGGCCACGTGGGCTTAGTCCTTGGGCAACGGCTTGTTGTAGCGGCTTGCCGGCCGCAGCAGGATCCAGGTGAACAGGCTGCTGCTGGCGGTGCAGGCCCAGAACATGAAGAAGCCGAGGGTGTAGCCGACGCCGCGGCTCACCTCGACGTCCGGGAAGGTCATGTCCCGCAGCAGCAGGGGGTCGACGAAGGCGAAGAACACCATCGTGGCCACGCCGGCGGCGAAGAAGCTGGGCCAGAGGATGGCCCCGAGCCGCTGCGCGAGCGGCCGGGGCGGGTGGTCGAAGCGGGCGTCGGCCTGGCTCACGGGGTGGCCTGGGCGGCCCCGTCCTTGCCGTGCGACAGCGACCAGACGTAGGCGCCGACGAGGCGGACGCGGGTGTCGCCGATGATCGGTTCGTGTGCCGGCATCATGCCCTGGCGGCCCTTGTTGATACCTTCGCTGATGGTGGCGAAATCGCTGCCATAAAGCCAGACGTCGTCGGTCAGGTTGGGCGCGCCCAGCATCGGGTTGCCCTTGCCGTCGACGCCGTGGCAGGCGGCGCAGACACCGGCGAAGCGGGCCTTGCCGGCTTCGGCCAGGGCCGGGTCGGCCTTGATGCCCGACAGGCTCTGCACGTAGGCCGCCACCTCGGTCACGCCGACGTCGCCGCCGATCGCCGCAGCCAGCGGCGGCATCGCCGCCTGGCGGCCCTGCTGCAGGGTCGTCAGGATCTGCTCGGGGCTGCCGCCCCAGAGCCAGTCATTGTCGGTGAGGTTGGGGAAGCCCTTGGCGCCGCGCGCGTCGGAGCCGTGGCACTGGGCGCAGTGGTTCGCGAACAGGCGGGCACCGAAGGCCACGGCCTCGGGGTGCCTGGCGACCTCGTCGATGGCCATGCCGTCGAAGCGGCCGAAGGCTTCCGCCAGGCGGGCGTCGGCGTCGGCCTTGTCGGCGTCGTGCTCCTTGGCCGAGGTCCAGCCCGAGGTGCCGGCGAAGTTGCCGAAGCCCGGGTACCAGACCAGGTAGCCGATCGAGAAGATGATGGTCAGCCAGAACAGGTTGATCCACCAGCGCGGGAGCGGCTTGTTGTACTCGGTGAGGTCGCCGTCCCAGACGTGGCCGGTGGTTTCGGCGGTGTTCTTGCCGTCGTTGCCGCGGCGGCGGGCGGTCCACCACAACAGCAGGCCGCAGCCCACGATGTTGATGACGACCAGGACGATGACGTAAAGGGACCAGCCGGTATTCATGGGGTGTTCTCGCTCTGGTCTTCAAGGGGAAGGCGGGCGGCGGCGTCGAACTCGGCCTTTCGCTTCTTGCTGAAGGCCCAGGCCACGCCACCAAGGAAGGTGGCCAGCAGGATGGCGGTGGTGATTCCGGCGATCATGGTTCAGCCCTTCGGTGCGTTCTTGCCGAGGCCCTGGAGATAGGCCACCAGCGCGTCGAGTTCGGACTTGCCGGTGACCACGGCGGCGGCGCCGTCGATCTCCTCGTCGGTGTACGGGTCGCCCAGGCGCTGCAGGGCGCGCATGTTGGCGGCCACCGCGGCCGGGTCCACCGGGGTTTCGGCCAGCCAGGGGTAGGCGGGCATGTTCGACACCGGCACCACGTCGCGCGGGTTCATCAGGTGCACGCGGTGCCAGTCGTCGGAGTAGCGGCCGCCGACGCGGGCCAGGTCCGGGCCGGTGCGCTTGCTGCCCCACTGGAACGGGCGGTCGTACACCGATTCGCCGGCCAGCGAGTAGTGGCCGTAGCGCTCGGTCTCGTGGCGCAGGGTGCGCACCATCTGCGAGTGGCAGTTGTAGCAGCCCTCGCGGACGTAGATGTCGCGCCCGGCCAGCTCGAGCGGGCCGTAGGGCTTCACGCCCGGCAGCGGCTGCACGGTCTCGGCCTGGTACATCAGCGGGACGATCTCGGCCAGGCCACCGAAGGAGATGGCGACGGCGATCAGGATCGCCATCCAGCCGACATTGGTTTCGATTTTCTCGTGGCTCATGTCGGGGTCCTCAGGCGTGGGCTTCGGCGGCCGGCGGCAGCACCGGGGCGTCGACCCGGCCCTTCGCCAGCTTGAAGGTGCGGATGGTGTTTACCGTCATCAGGCCCATGCCCGCGATCACCAGCAGGCCGCCGATCAGGCGCACCAGGTAGTACGGGTAGTTGAACTCGACGATCTCGGAGAAGGCGTAGGTGAGCGTGCCGTCGGCGTTGGCGGCGCGCGCCATCAGGCCCTGGTAGATGCCGGCGATCCACATCGACACGGTGTAGAGCACCACGCCGATGGTGTGCACCCAGAAGTGCTGGTCGATCATCTTGGTGCTGGCCATTTCCTTCAGGCCCAGGCAGCGCGGGATCAGCATGTAGATCGAGCCGATCGAGATCATGGCCACCCAGCCCAGCGCGCCGGAGTGCACGTGGCCGATGGTCCAGTCGGTGTAGTGGCTGAGCGCGTTGACGGTCTTGATCGACATCATCGGGCCCTCGAAGGTGCTCATCATGTAGAACGAGATGGCTACCACCAGGAACTTGATGATCGGGTCGGTGCGCAGCTTGTGCCAGGCGCCCGAGAGGGTCATCACGCCGTTGATCGCGCCGCCCCATGAGGGCGCCAGCAGGATCAGCGAGAACACCATGCCCAGGCTCTGCGCCCAGTCGGGGATGGCCGTGTACTGCAGGTGGTGCGGGCCGGCCCACATGTAGATGGCGATCAGGGCCCAGAAGTGCACGATCGACAGGCGGTAGCTGTAGATCGGGCGGCCGGCCTGGCGCGGCACGAAGTAATACATCATGCCCAGGAAGCCGGCGGTGAGGAAAAAGCCCACCGCGTTGTGGCCGTACCACCACTGCACCATGGCATCCACGGCGCCGGAATACACCGGGTAGCTGTGCATCGCGCTGGCCGGCATGGCCAGCGAGTTGACGATGTGCAGCAGCGCCACGGCGAGGATGTAGGCGCCGTAGAACCAGTTCGCGACGAAGATGTGCTTCACGCGGCGCTTGGCGATGGTGCCGAAGAACAGCACGGCGTAGGCGACCCAGACCACCGCGATCAGCACGTCGATCGGCCAGGCCAGCTCGGCGTATTCCTTGCCCTGGGTGTAGCCCAGCGGCAGGGAGACGGCCGCGGCCAGGATGACCAGCTGCCAGCCCCAGAACACGAAGGCCGCCAGCTTGTCGCTGATCAGCCGCACGTGGCTGGTTCGTTGCACCACGTACAGGCTGGTGGCGAACAGCGCGCAGCCGCCGAACGCGAAGATCACGGCGTTGGTGTGCAGGGGCCGCAGGCGGCCGAAGCTGAGCCAGGCGGTGTCGAAGTTGAGGGCCGGCCAGTACAGCTGGGCGGCGATGATCACGCCCACCAGCATGCCCACCACGCCCCAGACCACGGTCATCACTGCGAATTGCAGTACGACCTTGTCGTTGTACGTTTCTGCTTTGTTGTCGAGCGTCATCGGTGTTTTCCCCGTTTACGTGCCGGCGATTATGGGCAGGCCGGATTGCGGCCTGCTTGACCCTAGTCAATTCACATCGCCCGCCAGGCCTCTCCCAAGGCGGCGGGCTCCCCTGGCGGGCAATCTAACCCACTATTTCGCAGCCAGCGCGGCCTTCACGGCGGCCAGGAAGGCCGGGTCGGGCACGCTGCCCAGCTTTTCCGTGCGGGCCAGCACGCGGCCCTCGCGGTCGAGCAGCACCAGCGCGGAGGTGTGGTTGAACTCGCCGTCGGCCAGGGCGCGGTAGCGCACCCCCAGCACGGCGGCCAGCTTGCGTACGCCGGCGGCCTCGGTGCGGGCCAGGGTCCAGCGGGCCGGGTCGAGCCGGCGCTTGTCGAAGACGCTGCGCAGGGCGGCCACGTCGTCGCGGGCCGGGTCCAGGCTGACCAGCAGCACGCCCAGGCGGGCGCGTTCGGCCGGCGTGAGCGCGTGTTCCACGCCCTTGGCGCTGTCGATGATCAGCGGGCAGACGTAGCGGCAGGAGGTGTAGAACATGGCCACCAGCCGCACCCGGCCGCGGCCGTCGGCGAGCTGGAAGCCGCGCCCGGCCTGGTCGGTGTAGGCGTCGGCCAGGCGGTAGGCGGAATCGCCGGGCAGGGCCGCGGCGGGGGCGGCCGCGGCGGCGGCCGCGGGGAAGGGGGCGGCGGCCAGGCCCAGCAGGGCGGCCAGCAGCAGGGTGCGGGTGTTCATGGGGTTTTCCCCGGCAGGTCCCGCGCGCAGCGGAAGCCCAGGTTGGCGGTGGTGTCCTCGGCCTGCAGGGCCGAGAGCATGGCCACGCGCATCAGCACGGCGTAGTTTTCGCGGTCGTCCATGGACAGGGCGCCGGCGCCGCAGAACTTGAGGTTGTCGGGGTCGCCCTGGTCGCGGTTGTCGGCCGAAACCAGCATGGCGCTGTAGTCCTCGACCCATTCCCAGACCAGGCCATGCAGGTCGCGCACGCCGTGCAGGTCGGCCGGGCCCTGGCCCACGGCCGCCAGCGGGCGGTTCGAGGGCAGCGAGTACCAGGCCAGGATGCGTTCGCGCCAGGCCGGGTCGCTGCGGGCGTCGGCGCGGGTTTCGTCGGCGGCCGCGGCGTATTCCCACTCGGCCCAGGTGGGCAGGCGGGCGCCCTGGGCCTCGCAATAGGCCTGGGCGGCGAACCAGCTGACGTTCGTGACCGGCTGTTCCGGCAGGGCGGCGGGGCCCAGGGTGGTGGGGCCCTGCCAGTGTTTGAGGTAGCGCGCCTCGGCGAACACTTCCGGCGCCGTCCCGCGCTGCCAGTCGGGGTGGCGGCGCACGAAGGCCAGGAATTCGGCGTTGGTCACCGGCAGCCGCTGCAGCTCGAACGGCGCCACCTTCACCTGGCCGCCGGTGTCCTCGTAGCGCAGCACCGACTTGAATTCGCCGCCCGGCAGCCGCGCCCAGCCACCCCCGGCCGCGAGGGCGGGGGTGGCGAGCAGGGCCAGGGCCAGGCAGGCCGCGCGCATGTCAGTGCGCCGCGCCTTCCGAGCGTTCGGTGCTGGCGCGCACCTTGGCGACCTCGTCCTTGCTCACGCGGCCACCCGGGTTGCCCCAGCTGTTGAGCGCGTAGGTGAGGATGTTGGCCACTTCGTCGTCGGTGAGCTGGCTCATCGGCGGCATCACCGAGTTGTAGTCCTGGCCGTTCACCGTGACCGGGCCGCTGAGGCCGTTGAGCACCACGTTGATCAGCGCGTCGTTGCCCTTGGCCAGGTAGTCGGACCCGGCCAGCGGCGGGAACACGCCCGGCAGGCCCCTGCCGTCTGGCTGGTGGCAGGTGGAGCAGGTGCCGGCGAACAGCGCGCCGCCCGCCTTCACCTGGTCCTCGAGGCTGAGCGTGCCGGCCTGCGCGGCGGCGGCGGCCTGGGCCACCGGGGCCATGGAGGCGGCCTTGTCGCCGAGGTAGGTTTCGTCCACCTCCTTGCCCGAGTAGATGTCCGGGTTCTCCGGGCCGTCGACCTTCATGATCGCCAGCGCGCCCTTGTTGAAGGCGCGGAACAGCGAGTGGTCGACCAGCACGTAGCTGCCCGGCACCTCGGTGTGGAAGTCGGCGATGGCGGCGCCACCGGCCGGGATGAGCGTGGTCTGCACGTTCTCCTGGAAGCGCGTGCCGCCCTCGAACCAGACCTTGTCGAAGATCTCGCCGATCACGTGGAAGCTCGACACCAGGTTCGGGCCGCCGTTGCCCACGTACATGCGCACGCTTTCACCCACGTTCGCCTTGAGCGCGTTGTCGCCGGTGAGCGCGCCCTCGGAGCCGTTGAACAGCACGTAGGTCGGGTTCTCGTCGATGGCACGCTGCATGTCGAAGGGCGCGTGGCCCTTCTCGCGGTACTTGGTGGTGGTGTAGAAGTCGCCCTGCATCACGTAGAACTCGCGGTCCACCTTCGGCAGGCCTTCGGGCGGCTCGACCAGGATCAGGCCGTACATGCCGTTGGCCACGTGCATGCCTACCGGCGCGGTGGCGCAGTGGTAGACGTACAGGCCGGCGTTGAGCGCCTTGAAGGTGAACTGCGAGCTGTGGCCCGGGGCGGTGAAGCTCGAGGCCGCGCCGCCGCCCGGCCCGGTGACGCCGTGCAGGTCGATGTTGTGCGGCATCTTCGAATCGGGGTGGTTGTTGAGGTGGAACTCCACCGTGTCGCCCTGGCGCACGCGGATGAAGCTGCCGGGCACGGTGCCGCCGAAGGTCCAGAAGGTGTAGGTGACGCCCTCGGAGATCTCCAGGTCGACCTCGCGCACTTCCAGGTTCACCACCACCTTGGCCGGGTAGTCGCGGTCGATGGCCGGCGGCACCATCGGCGGGCTGGTCAGCACGGCTTCGATGGGCTCGCCCTGCGGCGGGCCGAAGTCGCCCTTGCGCGAACCGCCGGTGTCGGATTCGCCGTTCGCGGCGGCCGTGGGCTGGTCGCGGGCGTCGAGGTTGGCGTTGGGGTTGTCGCGGCAGCCGGGCAGGGCCAGCAGGGCGGCGATCGAGAGGGCGAGCAGGTGGCGCTTCATCGTGCTTCTCCGGTCAAGTGTTGTCGTTTCAACAATGGCGGCAGCTTCCCGCGAATACGCAGGGGCGTCGCTGATGCACATCAAGCGGACGCGCCTCGGGGGAGTCTGCACCCCTTGGGCGGCGAGGGGAACCCCGGGGGCCTGCGAGAAAATCTCGTGGCGGCTTGACGTGGCTCATGGGCGGACGCGGCGCGGCGGCGCAGCATCCACGCGACCCGATCCGGGCCACTTATGGACGCGTGCCATGACACTCGCAAGACAGATCGCGCTGGCGCTGGGCTGCGCCGCGCTGCAGGCCGCCGGGGCGGCCGCCGCCGATCCCGGCCAGTGGACCGCCAACCTGCGCTACCGGCATGAGTCGGTGGACGACGCCGCCTTCGCCCGCGACGCCAGTGCCGACACCCTGCGCCTGCGCCTGGGCTGGAGCCGCGGCTTCGGGCAAGGCTGGTCGGTGGGCCTGGAAGGCGAGGGCGTGGCCGAGATCGGCGACGACTTCAATTCCGGCGCCAACGGCCGTACCGCCTACCCGCTGGTGCCCGATGCGCGTGCGCTGGAGCTCAACCAGGCCTGGCTGCGCTGGCGCGGCGAACGCGGCGGCGCCACGCTGGGCCGCCAGCGCCTGCTGCTGGACAACCAGCGCTTCGTGGGCAACGTGGGCTGGCGCCAGAACGAGCAGACCTATGACGCCGTGCTGCTGGAAGCCACGCCGCGTGCGGGCCTGACCCTGCGCTACGCCTGGCTCGACCGCGTGCACCGCGTGTCCGGCGACGAGGCCCGCGACCCGCTGGCGCGCGAGCGCGACCTCGACGCCCACCTGGCCAACCTGGCCTGGCAGGGCGGGGCGGGCACCTTGGTGGGGTATGCCTACCTGCTGGAGGACCAGGACGTGGCCACGGCCTCCACCCGCACGCTGGGACTGCGCTGGACCGGTGAACGCGCGCTGGGCGCGGCGAAGCTGGGCTGGGCGCTGGAAGCGGCACGCCAGCGCGACCACGCCGGCAACCCACGCGACATCGACGCCGACTATTTCCTGGTGGAGCCGGCGCTCACCGCCGCGGGCCTGACCTGGAAGCTGGGCTGGGAGCAGCTGGGCGGCGACGGCGCCAACGCCTTCCAGACCCCGCTGGCCACGCTGCACGCCTTCAACGGCTGGGCCGACAAGTTCGTGGTGACGCCGGCCAACGGCCTGGACGACCGCTACGGATCGGTGTCGGGCAAGTTCGGCAGTGGCAAGCTCGAAGGCAAGCTGGGTTGGACCGTGGCCTTCCACGACTTCCAGGCCGACCGCGGCGGCGCAGACTACGGCCGCGAGTGGGACGCCTCGCTGTCCTTCCCGCTGCCGGCCGGCTTCAGCGGCCTGGTGAAGCTGGCCGACTACCGCAGCGACGGTTTCGCCCGCGACACCCGCAAGCTCTGGCTGCAGGTCGAGCGCAGCTGGCCCTGATTCTGCCTTTGTAGGAGCGGCTTCAGCCGCGAAGCCTTTCGCGAATAGCTTCGCTGCTGAAGTCGCGCCTGGAGGTTCAGGAAAAGAAGGGTTCTTGTCCCATGTCCGGGACCGGCGCCGGTGCATTGCATCCGGTTTCGTGACGAAGGGCAGGTAGCGCGCGCTGCGATGCTTGCGCGTCTCGACCCGGGCCGCAGGGAACGATTTCTCTTGCCGATCCG
>NZ_JAYSEG010000035.1:0-33907 GCF_041913985.1 Arenimonas sp. | reverse complement strand
TCCTACAAAAAAGAACGGGCCCGCCGAAGCGGGCCCGTGCGGGGTAACGGCGGGGCGTGGGCTCAAGCGCGCGCTGGCGCCATCGAATAGCCCTTCAGGCGCGCCGAGAACTCCTCGAGCTGGCGGATGCCGGAGGCTTCGGCTTCGGCGCACCAGGCGCGCAGGGCCTCGAGCTTGGTCTCGGCCTCGGCGCTCTTGATCTCGTAGATCGCCAGCAGGCGCTGGCGGAACTCGAGCAGGCGCTGGGTGTTGGGGCGCTCGGCGATCCAGGCGCTGAAGCGCGCGCGGTTGTCGTCGCTGAGCCACTTGCCCTCGCTGCGGAAGGCGCGGCGCAGGCGGCCCGGGAGGTCTTGCGCCTCGGCCTTGAGGTGCGGCTTGAGCACCAGCTGGAAGTAGTCGGTGGCGACCTGCCAGCGGTGCGCCATCATCGCGCGCATCGTGTCGGCGTCGGGCACCTGGATGTTCGGGCGCACGTCGAGCTCGGGGGCCACGCGCAGCACCTTGGCCAGGCCCAGGGCCTGCAGGCCGCGGATCACGGTCCAGCCGATGTCGAACTCGTACTTGCGCAGCGCGAACTTGGCCGAGCTGGGGAAGGCGTGGTGGTTGTTGTGCAGTTCCTCGCCGCCCACCCAGAACGCCCACGGGGTGAGGTTGGTGGCGGTGTCGGCGGTGTCGAAGTTGCGGTAGCCCCACCAGTGGCCCAGGCCGTTGATGACGCCGGCGGCCCAGAACGGGATCCAAGCCATCTGCAGCGCCCAGATGGCGACGCCCGGGATGCCGAACAGCGCCAGGTTGATGGCCAGCATGGTCACCGGGCCCATCGTCGGCATGCGGGTGTAGAGCTTGCGCTCGATCCAGTCGTCCGGCGAACCCTTGCCGTACTTCTCCAGCATTTCCTTGTCATTGCGCGCGCTCTGGAAGAGCTCCACGCCTCGCCAGAGCACCCGGTGGATGCCATGGAAGCGCGGGCTGTGCGGGTCTTCGGCGGTTTCGCACTTGGCGTGGTGCTTGCGGTGCACCGCGGTCCACTCCTTGGTGACCATGGCGGTGGTCAGCCAGGCCCAGAAGCGGAAGAAGTGGGTGATCACCGGGTGGAAGTCGACGCCCCGGTGGGCGGCGCTGCGGTGCAGGTAGAGGGTGACCGTGAAGATGGTGGTCTGCACCATCACCAGGAAATACAGGGCCATCTGCCAGTAGCTGGCCTGCGTGAGGCCGCGGGCCAGCCAGTCGTACAACTCGGGGGACATCAAGGACTCCAGGGGGGCGGTCGGGCGCTCTGGCCCGGTATCAGGGACGATGATGCCCGCCGTGGCAGGTGGCGTCACCCTCCGGCTTCGTATGGGGGCGGCGGCCGGCCCTCACAAGGGCCCGTGGCGGGCCCCGGCCGGCGGCGGGGGCGGCGCGGCCGGCAGGTCGCGCACGTGCACGTCCAGCTGCGGGTAGGCGAAGCCCACGCCGTGCTGTTCGAACAGCTCCACCAGCCGCAGGTTCAGCTCGTTGCGCACGGCCAGGCGGTCGGAAATGGCGCCCACGAACACCCGCAGCTCGAAATCGAGCGAATTGGCGCCGAAGTCCAGCAGCCAGCTGCGCGGCGCCGGCGACTCGAGCACGCGCGGGTTCTCGGCCGCGGCCTGGGCCAGCAGGCGGTGCACCAGGGCCGGGTCGGTGCCGTAGTCCACGCCCACCTTCACCACGATGCGGGTGGTCTCGTCGCTGAGCGTCCAGTTCACCAGCTGGCCGGTGATGAAGGTCTTGTTCGGGACCACGATTTCCTTGTTGTCGAAATCAAGGATGGTGGTGGCGCGGGTGCGGATGCGGGTGACCGTGCCGTCGAGGTTGTTCACCGTGATCACGTCGCCCACCCGGAACGGCCGCTCGAACAGCAGGATCAGGCCGGACACGAAGTTGGCGAAGATCTCCTGCAGGCCGAAGCCCAGGCCCACCGTCAGCGCCGCCGCCATCCACTGCAGCTGGCTCCAGCGCAGGCCCAGCAGGCCCAGGCCAACCACGATGCCCACCATCACGATGGCGTAGCGCGAGACGCTGGTGATGGCGTAGCGCGAAGCCGAGTCGATGTTCACCTTCGACAGCAGGCCGATCTCGAGCAGGCCCGGCAGGTTGCGCGCCGCCACGAAGGTGAGCGCCAGCGCCACCACGCCCAGCAGCGCGGCCATCAGGGTGATGGGCACCGCGGCGGAGCCGCCGTCGGCCGTGCTTTCGGCGATCGACCACAGCACCACTTCGTCCAGGCGCGCGAACGCCGGCATCACGTCGGCCCACACCCAGGCCAGGCCCAGCACCAGCAGCACCAGCTTCAGCGCGCGCAGCAGGCGGCGGGTCTGGGCGTTGACCTTGTCCAGCGCCAGGTCGGCGTCCACGTCCACGGGAATGGCTTCGCCGCCGTCTTCGTCGCCGCCCTCGGCGCGCGCGGCCGCCTCGGCCTCGCGCCTTTGCTCCAGCCGGCGCCAGGCCAGGCGACGTTCGCCCAGCGCCGACCAGCGCGCCAGCAGCCCGTGCACCACCGCCACCGCGGTGAACACGCCCACGCTGGCGAACTGCGCGTCGAGCACGATGGCGGTGGAATAGACGAAGCCGTCGATGGCCAGCCCGGCGCAGGCCAGCAGCGCCGCCGGCAGCGCCAGGCGCAGCGCACGGCGCGCGTTCGACGGCTCCAGCACCACGCCGCGGCGCATCCACAGCGCGTCCGGCGCCAGCAGCCGCCACAGCGCCCAGGCCGAGAGCAGCGCGGCCAGCACGATGCCCACGCGCGCCGACACGTCGATGGCCAGGTCCTGCCCGCGCAGGAACGCCAGCGCGACGATGAAATACAGCGGCAGCAGGCCCGCCATCAGGCGCGGCAGCCAGCGCTGCAGGGCCTCGCGGCGCGCCCGCACCCAGCGGAAATGCGCATGCGCCAGGCCACGCTCGCGCACCAGCCAGGCCAGGAAGGACAGCGTGAACGCCGCCGGCGCCAGCGCCTGCAGGGCGCCGCCGAGCGAATCGCTGTACTTGCCGCGTTCGCCCACCTGCTGCAGCAGGTCGCCGGCCAGCCACAGCGCGGCGGCGCCGGGCAGGGCCGCCAGCACGGTCCAGCCCAGGCTCTGCAGGGTGCGGCGGTAGCGGTCGTGCTGCACTTCGCGCACGGCCTGGGCCAGGCCCTCCAGCCGCGCGGGCGCGCGCCGGCGCAGCCACAGCAGGGCCAGCACCAGCGCCACCGCGGCGGCATAGCTGAAGGGCCGCTGCGCCACCGATTCCGACAGCAGGCGCGCCGTGGTGGCGAAGCGCGAGGGCTTGGCCAGGTCGCGCAGGCCCTCGGGCCAGCGGCCGAACCAGGCGGTGTCCACTGGCGGGTGGCTGCGGATCCAGAGCAGGTTGCGGTCGAGCAGCTGGCGCAGTTCGGTGGTGGCCTGCAGGCGCGCCTGCAGGGTGCGTTCGGCCTGCTCGAGCGCGGCCACCTGGCGCCAGAGCAGGGGCTCGAGCCGGGCGGCCAGGTCCACCCGCGCTTCCAGCCAGGCGTGCACCGGGTCGGCGGCGCTGGCACGGGCGGCGGGGCCGTCCTCGTCCTGGCGGGCCGGGTCGTTGGCGCGCAGCTGGCGGGCCAGCGCGTCCGGGTCGCCGAGCTCGCGCTGGGTTTCGTCCAGGGCGATCAGGCGCAGGCGCACGCCCGCGAGCTCCTTGCGCACCTCGGACAGGCGCTCGGAAAGCGCGTCATCGCTTTCCAACCGGCGCAGCACGGCCCACAGCCAGGTGCCCACCTGCTCGCTGCGGCCGCCGAGCTCCAGGCGGGTGCGGCTGTCGCGCAGGGCGGCGCGGTCGCGGGCCAGGGCCTGTTCCTCGGCGGCCAGCTTGCCGCGCTGGACGGCCAGGGCTTCGTTGGCGTCCAGCAGTTCGCGGGCCAGGGCCAGGTTGTCGGCGGCGGCCGCGGCCAGCACGGCGTCGCCGGGCGGCAGGGCGGCGGCGCGGGTTTCGACCTGCCCGGCCAGGTTCTGCAGGGCCTCGCGGCCCAGCTCGGCGATGCGCTGCTGCAGCAGGGCCAGGCGCGGTTCGTGCTGGGCCAGGCGCTGGCGCAGCACGCGCAGCTCCAGTTCCTGGAGGCGCTGGCGGGTGGCGGCGTAATCGCGCTCGGCCTCGCGCAGTTGCAGCTCGGCTTCCACCCGGCGGCGCTCGGCGGCCTGGCGCAGGCGGCGCGATTCGGTCAGCGCGGCGGGGTCGCCTTCGTTGGCCGGCACCGGCGCGGCCAGGTCCTCCAGGCGCCGGCGCAGGTCGTCCACGCCGCCGGCGGCGCTGGCCGAGGGCGCCAGGGCGGCGCCCAGGTCGGAGGTGAGGCGGGCGATTCGGTCGCCCAGGCGCTCGGCTTCCAGCCGCTCGGCCTCGAGCAGGCGTTCGAGCACGTCCACGTCGGAGGTGGCCGGCAGCCGGGCGCGCCAGCGGGCCAGGGCCTGGCCCGGGTCCTGCTGCAGGTCGCGTTCGAATTCAGCGGTGCGGGCCGGGGCGTTGCCGGCTTCGGCGCGCAGGGCGTCGAACTGCTGGCGGAACTGCGCCGCCTCGCGGTCGGCGGCGGTGGCGGCGTCGAGGTTGTCGCTGGCGGCCTGGCGCTGCGGCTCGGCCAGCGTGGCCAGGGCCCCGCGCAGGCTTTCCACCGGGCCGGACGGGGCGGCCAGCAGGGCGGCGGGCAGCAGGAACAGGGCCAGGCCCAGGGCGAGGCGGGACACGGGGGGCGGAAGGCGCATCCGCCTAGGCTATGCCGGTGGCCGAAGCGCGGCAATTGACCCGCGCCGGCCCGGCTCTGCGACACTTCAGCCCATGCCCGAATTGCCCGAAGTCGAAACCACCCGGCGCGGCCTGGCGCCGCACGTGGAAGGCCGCCTGGTCACCGGCGTGGTGCTGCGCCGGCCGGACCTGCGCTGGCCGATCCCGCCCGAAGTGGCGCGCGAACTGCCCGGCCAGCGGGTGCTGGGCGTGCGCCGGCGCGCCAAGTACCTGCTGCTCGACACCGCCCCCGGCAGCGCCCTGCTGCACCTGGGCATGAGCGGCATGCTGCGGGTGCTGCCGGCCGCCACGCCGGTGGCCGCGCACGACCACGTGGACCTGGCGCTCGATTCCGGCCGCGTGCTGCGCTTCACCGACCCACGCCGCTTTGGCTGCCTGCTCTGGCAGCCGGCCGGCGAAACCCACGAACTGCTGGCCCGCCTGGGCCCGGAGCCGCTGTCGGACGACTTCGACGGCGACTACCTGTTCGAGCTCAGCCGCGGCCGCAAGGCGCCGGTGAAGGCCTTCCTGATGGACCAGGCGGTGGTGGTGGGCGTGGGCAACATCTACGCCGCCGAGAGCCTGTTCCGGGCCGGCATCGCCCCCGGCCGGGCTGCCGGCTCGGTCAGCCGCGAGCGCTACCGGCGCCTCGCCGGTGCCGTGAAGGCCATCCTGGCCCACGCCATCACCCGCGGCGGCACCACGCTGCGAGATTTTCTCAGCCCCGACGGCGCGCCCGGCTACTTCGAGCAGGAGCTGTTCGTGTACGGCCGGGAAGGCGAAAACTGCAAGGTTTGCGGCCGGAAAATACGCGATGGGAGGATGGGGAACCGGGCCACGGCCTGGTGCCCGGGCTGCCAGCGCTGAGGCCGGCCCCGCCCGCCTGCCGCCCGCATTGGCTATAGTGTCGGCAACCCGCGCAGACGGGTTCCGGGGAACCATGAACGACACCGCCGAAATCACCCAGTGGTTGAGCGCCGCCCGTGGCGGTGACAAGTCCGCGCTCGACCGGGTGCTGGCCACCCTGTACCGCGAACTGCACGGCATGGCCCGGCGCCAGCTGGGCGGCCAGCAGCACGGCCACACGCTCGACACCACCGCCCTGGTGCACGAGGCCTACCTCAAGCTCGCCGGCCGCGCCGAGGCCGAGTTCGAGGACCGCGCCCACTTCTTCGCCTACGCCGCCAGCGCCATGCGCTCGGTGGTGGTGGACTACGCCCGCCAGCGCATGGCCGTGAAGCGCGGCGGCGACCTGCACCGCGTCACCGACCTGCCCGAAGACGCCGGCGGCGGCATGCGCCTGGACGAGGACATGCTCGGCCTCGACGTGGCGCTCAACAAACTCAACGACCTCGACCCGCGCCTGGCCCAGGTGGTGGAGATGCGCTACTTCGCCGGCCTGTCGGAAACCGAGATCGCCGGCCTGCTCAAGCGCTCCGAGCGCAGCGTGCGCCGCGACTGGCAGAAGGCGCGCATGTTCCTGCTGGCCGCGCTGCAGGGCTGAACCGGCACGCCCACGTGGACACCGAGCGCTGGTCCACGCTCTCCCTGCTGCTCGACGAACTGCTCGAAATGGAGCCGGCCGCGCGCGAACGCCGGCTGGAGGAGATCGGCCTGGCCGACGCCTCGCTGGGCGGGGAGCTGCGCAAGCTGATCGCGCTCGAGGACGAGCGGCCCGATTTCCTGGCCGAGTCGGTGGTCGACGCCTCGCTGTTCGCGCCCCAGCCCGGCCAGTCCATCGGCCCCTACAAGCTCGAGCGGCCGCTGGGCGAAGGCGGCATGGGCCAGGTGTGGCTGGCGCTGCGTGCCGACGGCCTGTACCACCGCCGCGTGGCGCTGAAGCTGCTGCGCCCGGGCCTGGGCGACGCCGGCCTGCGCCAGCGCTTCACCCGCGAACGGCAGATCCTGGCGCGGCTGGGCCACGCCCACATCGCCCGCCTGCTCGACGCCGGCGTGAGCAGCGACGGCCAGCCCTACCTGGCCCTGGACTACGTGCAGGGCGACCCGATCACCCAGTACGCCCAGCAGCTGAAGCTGTCGGTGCCGGCGCGGCTGAAGCTGTTCCTGCAGGTCTGTGCCGCGGTGAGCCACGCGCACGCCAACCTGGTGGTGCACCGCGACCTCAAGCCCTCGAACATCCTGGTCACCTCGGCCGGCGAGGTCTGCCTGCTCGACTTCGGCATCGCCAAGCTGCTCGACGAGGCGCCCGGCGAGGCCACCGAGATCACCGGCACCGGCACGCGCGCCTTCACCCTGTACTACGCCGCGCCCGAGCAGCTGCGCCACGGCGTGATCACCACCATGACCGACGTGTATTCGCTCGGCGTGGTGCTCTACGAACTGCTGGTGGGCCGCAAGCCCTACGACCCGGCCCGCAGCACCGACGCGGCCTGGGAGGAAGCCATCCTCGGCGCCGATCCGGTGCGCCCTTCGCAGGCCGCCTACCGGCACGCGCGCGAAGCCGGCGACCCGCACCCGCGCCGGCTCTCGCATGAGCTGGCGGGCGACCTCGACAACATCCTGCTCAAGGCCCTGGCCAAGGCGCCGGAAGACCGCTACGTCTCGGTCGAGGCCCTGGCCCAGGACCTGCGCCGGCACCTGGAGGGCGAACCGGTGCTGGCGCGCCCGCAGAGCCTGGGCTACCGCGCCGCCAAGTTCGCGCGCCGCAATTCGGTGGCGCTGGGCGTGGGCGCCACGGTGGCGGCGCTGGTGGTGGCGGCGCTGGGCTTCATGGCCTGGCAGACGGAGCGCGCGCTGCAGGAAGCCGAACGCGCGCAGGCCATGCAGGACTTCGTGGTGGCGCTGTTCGAGAACACCGAACAGGCCAGCGGCGACGGCGGCCTGGACGCGCGCACCCTGCTCGACGCCGGCGTGCGCCGCGCCGACACCGAACTGCGCGGCCAGCCGCAGGCACGCGCCGAGCTGCTGGGCCTGATCGCGCGCCTGCGCCAGGGCCTGGGCGACGACCGCCAGGCGCTGGAACTGCTCGACCGCCAGTCCGACCTGCTTTCCGGCCTGCCCGGCGACGCGCCGGCGCGGCTGGGCGTGGAAGCCGCGGCACTGCGCGGCCGCAGCCTGCGCGCGCTGGGCCAGCCGGAAACCTGCGTGCGCGCGCTGCTGCCCTGGCTGCCGGTGGCGCAGCAGCAGTCGGCCGCGCAGCCGCGCGCGGCCGCGGAATTCCTGTCGCAGCTGGGCCGCTGCCACCGCCGCCTGGGCGGCCGCGAGGTGGCGCGCGACCTGTTCGGCCGCGCCCTGGCCCTGCGCGGCGCGGGCGATGCCAGCAAGGCGCTGCAGGCCGAGAGCCGCGCCGACCTGGCCGGCCTGCTGGCCGACGAAGGCCGCTACGAGGAAGCCGTGGCGGCCATGCGCGAGGCCCTGGCCCTGCTGCGCGAAAGCGGCGGCGACCGCAACGCGCTGGGCGTGGAAGTGTGGCGCGAGCTGGGCACCTTCCAGCGCGCGCTGGGCGACCCGGTGGAAGGCGAATCCTCCTACCGCCAGGCGCTGCAGATCGCGCTCGACCGCTTTGGCCTCAACCACCCGCTCACCACCGCGGTGCAGCGCCCGCTGGGCGAACTGCTGGTGGAAACCGGCAAGCTCGAGGAAGCCGCGCGCCTGCTCGGCGCCGCGCACGAGCGCCTGCTGGCGCGCTTCGGGCCCGAGCACCCGGAAGTGGCCGAGTCCTGGCACGAGCTGGGCCGGCTGGCCTGGGAGCGCGCCGACCTGGCCCAGGCCGACGAAGCCCTGCAGCGCAGTCTGCAGCTGCGCCGCCGCGGCAACGACCTCGACCGCCACGTGTCCGTGCTGTGCGAACTGGCGCGCGTGCGCATGGCCCGCGGCCTGGACGACAACGCCGCGCTGCTGGCCAACGAATGCCTGCAGCTGTCGCGCTCGCAGGACCGCGCCCTGGCCACCCGCGCCCGCGGCCTGCTGGCCGAACTGGCCTGGCGCCGCGGCGACGCCGACAGTTCGCGCCGCCTGCTGGAGGAAGCCAGCGCGCGCCTGGGCGACGCCGACAGCGTGGCCCAGGCCGAACACACCCTGGTGGTTGCGCGCCTGGCGCTGCAACGCGGCGAGCCGAAGGAGGCCGAGGCGCAGCTGGCCAGCCTGCGCACCCAGGCCCGCGCCCGCAACGCCGTGGCCGAAGCCTGGACCCTGCACCTGGACGCGCTGCAGGCCGAGCTGCACTGCCGCGTGGGCCGCCTGGGCGACGGCAAGGACCTGCGCGCCGCCACCCTGGCCCAGGCCGCCGAACGCCACCCGGAGCGCCGGCGCCTGCAGGACGAGCTGGCCGCCGAAGCCGCCAGCTGCGGCCGCGGCTGAATCAGTCGGCCGGCGTGCCCAGCGGCAGCTGAGGCTGCTGCAGGTCGATGTGGCCTTCGCCGGCCATCACGCGCTTGAACTCGCCGCGGCTCACCGACACGTAGCGCTCGTTGCCGCCGATCTCCACCTGCGGGCCGTCGCTGATGGCGCGGCCGTTCTCGTCCACGCGCAGCACCATGGTGGCCTTGCGGCCGCTGTGGCAGATGGTCTTGATCTCGACCAGGTTGTCGGCCCAGGCCAGCAGGTACTGACTGCCTTCGAACAGCTCGCCGCGGAAGTCGGTGCGCAGGCCGTAGGCCAGCACCGGGACATTGAGCTTGTCGACGATCTCGGTGAGCTGCCAGACCTGGCGCTTGGACAGGAACTGCGCCTCGTCCACCAGCACGCAGTGCAGCGGGCCGCGCGCGGCGATGTCGGCTTCGGTGAGCGCCTGCAGGTCGTCGTCGCGGGTGAACACGGTGCCGCGCGCCTGCAGGCCGATGCGCGAGGCCACCAGGCCCTCGCCGAAGCGGTTGTCGAGCTTCGGCGTGAGGATGAGCGTGCGCATGCCTCGCTCGTGGTAGTTGTGCGCGCTCTGAAGCAGCGTGGTGGTCTTCCCGGCGTTCATCGCCGAGTAGTAGAAGTAGAGCTTGGCCAAGGCACGGTCCCGCGGTGACGTGCCGCCATTATCGCTCAGTCTTCCGCGGCGGCGTCCCCGTCGTCTTCCACGCCCTCGGGCAGCGGGGTGTCGGTGGCCATCACCTCGCCCACGTCCACGGTGCCCTGGCCCACCACCTTCCAGTCGCGGTCCTGCCACTGCACGTACTGCTCGACGTCCCAGAACTTCTCGTCGTAGTAGGCGGTGCCGTCCACCACCGTGCTGCCGCCCGGGGTGGGGATGACGATGCTGAGCGCGCCCACCGAGCCGACGCGGCTGCCGGTGGTCTGGCGCTTGGCGAAACGCAGTTCGCGCGCCAGGCGCTCCTTGGCCACGGCGTCGCCGAATTCGTCGTACACGGCCGGGCCGATCTCGAGCGCACGGGCGCGTTCGGCCTCGCTGAGCTCCTTCCAGAACTTCTCGCGCTTGACCAGCATCAGCGGGTAGCCGCGCTCGGCGGCCAGGTCCATCCAGATGTAGCCGAGCACGCGATCGGCCGGCACGCCGGTGCCGTTCCAGTACATCTCGGCCACCATGCCCTGCGAGGGCTTGTCGCTGTAGCGGGCGGCGCGGCGGAAACGCGTCATCGCCTCTTCGTAGTCGCCCTTGCGGTAGGCGGCCAGGCCGCCGAGGCGGTAGCGCAGGTCGGGGTGCGCGCTGAGGAAGCCGCCCGAGGAAATGATGGCGCGGTCTTCGGGGTTGTCGGCCTGGGCCAGCACGGGCGCGGTGGCGGACAGCATCAGCAGGGCGGCGCAGGCGAGGGCGATCGGGCGCATCGGGGGCTCGTTCCTTGGGGGTCGGGGGACGTGGCGAACCTTGCCAGCCCGGAAGTCGGCCGGCATGGGCCAACCGTCATGCCGCGGGGTCGGGCACCGGCAGGCCAAGCAGGTCCAGCGCGCGCCGGAACCCGGCGTCCGGCGGCGCCACGGCGATGATGCGGCGGCCGTCGTGAGGATGCGGAAAAGACAGGCGCCAGGCGTGCAGCAGCATGCGGTGCACGCCGCGCATTCGGAAGGCCTGGTTGTGGCGGCCATCGCCGTGGCTCGAGTCGCCCACCAGGTGGTGGTGGATGTGCTTGAGGTGGCGGCGGATCTGCCGGAAGCGGCCGGTGAGCGGCGTGCACTGCAGCAGCGCGTAGCGCGAGCTGGGGTGCTGCTGGCTGGGCCAGTCCACTTCGGCGGTGGCCAGCGTACGGTAGTCGGTGCTGGCGGGCTTCTTCACCGGCTTGCCGGGGCCGCCGTCGAGCGGGTGGTCGATGCGGCCCTGCGCGGGCTCGGGCCAGCCGCGGCAAACCGCCAGGTAGTCCTTGGTGAACTGCTCCGACATCAGGCTGCGGCCGAGCAGCGAGGCGGTGTCACGGTCGAAAGCCAGCAGCAGGCAGCCGCTGGTGGCGCGGTCGAGCCGGTGCACCAGGAACACGGGCTTGCCGAACTGCTCGCGCAGGCGGTCGGCCAGGAATTCGGTTTCGCCGCGCGCGAGCTTGCTGTCGTGCACCATCAGGCCGACGGGCTTGTCCACCACCGCCAGCCACTCATCCGCCCACACCACCGGGATGGGGTCGGCCCCGGCGCTCACCGGCGGGGCCAGGCGGCGAGGAAGGCGCCGAAGGCGCCCAGGCCGGCGATGGCGGCGGCGGCCGGGATGCCGGCCAGGCGCGGGCCGCCGGCTTCGAGCGCGTACAGCACCGCGGCCACGATCATCAGGCCGGTGCCCAGGATGGCGTACACGGTCTGGCGCTGGCCGGCGCGGGAAATGCGCGCCAGCTCGGCCAGGTCCTCGCTGCGCATGTGCAGCGAATGTTCGCCGCGCACCTGCTGGGCCAGGAAGTCGTGCAGCAGGCGCGGCATGTCCGGCGCCTGCGTCACCAGCTCCGGCAGGCGCTTGCGGAACTCCGCCGCCAGCGTGGCCGGGCTGTAGCGCTCGCGCAGGATCTTCTCCAGCACCGGCCGCGCCTCGGCCCAGATGTCGAGCCTGGGGTCGAGCAGGCGGCCCACGCCCTCGATGTTGAGCAGGGTCTTCTGCAGCAGGATGAGCTGCGGCTGCAGGGTGAGCTCGTAGCGCTGCGCGGTCTTGAACAGCTTCACCAGCACCTCTCCCAGCGAGATCTCGCTCAGCGGGCGGGTGAAGTAGGGCTCGCAGACGGCGCGCGTGGCGGCTTCCAGTTCGTCGATGCGCACCGTGGCCGGCATCCAGCCCGCCTCGATGTGCAGTTCGGCGATGCGGCGGTAGTCGCGCTGGAAGATCGCCATGAAGTTCTCGGCCAGGTAGTACTGGTCGCGGCGCGTGAGCTGGCCGACGATGCCGAAATCAATGGCGATGAAGCGCGGGTTGGCCTTGCGCGCCGGGTCCAGGTCGACCCAGATGTTGCCGGCGTGGGCGTCGGCGTGGAAGAAATTGTCGCGGAACACCTGGGTGTAGAACACCCGCACGCCGCGCGCCGCCAGGGCCTTGCGGTCGATGCCGGCGGCGTCGAGCGCGGCGATGTCGTCGCTGGGGATGCCGCGCACCCGCTCCATCGTCAGCACGCTTTCGCTGGTGTGGGTCCAGAACACCTCGGGCACGTACAGCTCGTCGCTGCCTTCCCAGGTGCGGCGCATCAGGCTGGCATTGGCGCCCTCGCGCTGCAGGTCGAGCTCGGCGTAGAGCGTGGATTCGATTTCCGACACCACTTCCTGGGCGCGGATCTTGTCGGCGCGCGGGTGGTGGCGGTCGGCCAGCGCGGCCAGCGTGCGCAGCAGCGCGATGTCGTCGGCGATGCGCTGGCGGATGCCCGGGCGCAGCACCTTCACCACCACCTCGCGGCCGTCGTGCAGGCGCGCGGCGTGCACCTGGGCGATCGAGGCCGAGGCCAGCGGGGTGAGTTCGAATTCGGCGTAAAGCTCGCCGATGCCGCGGCCCAGCCCGGCTTCCACGCGTGCCCGCGCCTGCTCGCCCGGGAAGGGCGCCACGCGGTCCTGCAGCAGCGAGAGTTCCTCGGCCACGTCGGGCGGCAGCAGGTCGCGGCGCGTGGACAGCACCTGGCCGAACTTCACGAAGATGGGGCCGAGCTCCTGCAGCGCCAGGCGCAGGCGCTTGCCGCGCGGCGCGTCGTCGTCGCCGGCGCGGCGGGTGATGGGCCGCAGCAGCCAGAGCCAGCGGCCGACCGCGGTGTCTTCGAGCAGGGCGTCCAGGCGGTGCCGCAGCAGCACCCGCACGATGCCGAGCGCGCGCCAGCTGCCGCGCAGGCCGCTCACGCGCCGTTCCCCGGCAGGCGGGCGACGCGGGCGGCGAGCCGCTCGACCTGGTCGCGCAGTTCGTCCACGTCGTCGTGGAAGGCGGCCAGCTCGGCCTTGCCCACGAGGTCGCGGGACTCTTCAGTGAGGTAGTCGACGGCGTCGCGCGAGAGGTTCTTCGCCAGCGTGGCGCCGCCGCGCAGGGCCTCGCGCAGCACGCGCGCGGCCTGGGGGCCGAACACCGGGCCGAGCAGGTCGGCGAAGGGCTTGTCCCAGTCCGGGTCGAAGCGCTCGGCCAGGCGCTGCAGCTGGCGGGCCAGTTCGGCATCGCCGTTCAGGCGGACCTTGCCCACCGGCGGCGCGCCGGGCGGGCGCAGGAAGGGCAGCTGCGAGAGCACCCCGGAAATCGTGGCGCGCACGCCCAGGTCGGGCTCATCCTTGGGCGGCCCCACCTGCAGCCGGCCCTCGTGCACGGCCAGCTCCAGCGCCACCGGCGGGGCTTCCAGCGCCAGGCCGATGCGACGACCGCCCAGGCGCTGCAAGGCCTGGGCGGTGTCGGGGTCGAGGGCGACCAGCCGGTTCAAGGCCTGTTCCAGCGCGCGGCCGGCCAGGGGCTTGAGGGCGTCGAAGGGGGAAGCGGCGGGGTCCGTCATGCCCCCATTCTAGCGGGCTGGCCGGTGATGTCGGCGCCAGCGCCGGGTCAGGCCTTCCTGCGGACGAAGGAAACGATGGCCAGGATCAGGAAGACGACGAACAGGATCTGGGCGATCCAGGCGGCGGTGCCGGCGATGCCGCCAAAACCCAGCACGGCGGCGATGATGGCGACCACGAGGAAGACCAGCGCGTAATGGAGCATGGTTGCTCTCCTTCTTGTCATGACCCGGTGTGGGCACGACCGACGCTAACCCCGGTTTCCTGACTCCCCGCCAACAAGCTGAGCCGCCGTTAAGGCCGCGAATTCCACCACGCGGCGGTGCGCGCCAGGCCTTCGTCCATGGACACGCGCGGCACGTAGCCGAAGTCGCGCGCGGCGGCGGAGATGTCGTACCAGTGCGGCGTGGAAAGCTGCTCGGCGAGGAAGCGCGTCATCGGCGGTTCGCCGCGCAGGCGCAGCAGCGTCCACGCGGCCTCGAGCAGCGCGCCCGCGGCGTAGGCCACGCCGTAGGGCAGGCTGGCCTGCACCGGCGGCACGCCGGCGGCGGCGAGCAGGTCGTTGACGATGCGGCGCACTTCGCGCGGCTCGCCGTTGGAAATGAAGTAGGCCTTGCCCGCGCAGGCCGCGCCGGGGCGCAGCGCCGCGAAGGCATCGAGGTGCGCCTGGGCGGCGTTGTCGATGTAGGTGGTGTCCATGCGGTTGTGGCCGCCGCCGATGAAGCGCAAGCGGCCGGCGCGCGCGCGTTCGGCCAGGCGCGGCAGCAGCTGGGTGTCGCCCGGGCCCCAGATCAGGCGCGGGCGCAGCGCCACCGTGGCCAGCGTGGCGTCGTTGGCGGCCAGCACTTCTTTTTCGGCAATGAGCTTGGTGGCCGGGTACGGCGCCTTGAAGCCCTGGCCGTAGGGCGTGTTCGCCTCGTTGCCGCCTTCCACCGGCGTGCGGCCGCTGTGGGTGACGCTGGGCGTGGAGGTGTACACCAACCGGCCGATGCCGTGCGCGTGCATCGCCGCCAGCACGTTACGCGTGCCGGTGACATTGGCGTCGAAGTAATCCTGGTAACTGCCCCAGGCGCCGGCCTTGGCGGCGTTGTGGAAGACGGCGTCCTGGCCCGCGAAGGCGGCGTGCACCGCCGCGGCGTCGGCGAGGTCGCCGCGCACCTGGCGCACGCCCATCGCCTCGAGCGCCGGCGAGTGGCTGCGCTGGAAACTGGTCACTTCGTGGCCCTGCGCCAGCAGCGCGCGGCACAGCGCCTGGCCCAGGAAACCCGCGCCGCCCGTCACCAGCACCTTCATCGCCGCCACCTCAGTTCCTTCGCCGCCCACGCGGCCAGCTGCTCGCGGCCGATCTTGGCGTTGTGGCGGATGTCCACCGGGAAGCCGTCGTGCGCCAGGAAGTGGCGGATGCGCGCGGTGTGCACGAAGCCTTCCGACATGCGCCGCAATTCAGCCAGCACGCGCTCGTGTTCGTACTGCGGCAGGTGCGGCGCCATTTCCACGCACAGCACGGCTTCCTGTTCGCCGCCCTCGCCCACGCCCACCAGCGCGGCGCGCGCCACTTCGGGGTGGGTGTTGAACACCGGCTCCACCTGCTCGGTGTAGAGGTTGCCCAGCGGCGTGCGCACGCGGTGCGACTTGCGGCCGCAGAACCACAGCCGCCCCTGCGCGTCGAAGCGGCCCAGGTCGCCCATGCGGTGCACGATGCGGGTGCTGCCGTCGGGCAGGGTTTCGCGGATCTTGGCCAGCGCGGTGGCCTGCGGGCGGGCGAAGTATTCGTCGGTCGCCGAAGGACCGGCCACGGTGATCTCGCCGATGGCTTCGGCGCCCAGCACCTGCGCCTGCGACCAGTCGGCGATGGCCTCGTCGGTGATGGCGATGATGCGCACGTCGTTCGGCGGCACCGGGAGGCCCACGCAGGTGCCGGCGCCCTGCTCGGTGGCTTCGCGGGTGGACTGCAGTTCGCGCGCCTCGATCACGGCCACGGGCAGGCATTCGGTGGCGCCGTAGGGCGTCCAGAACTGCGCCTCGGGCGGCAGCAGCTCGCGCATCTTCGCCACCACGTCGGCGGGCACCGGCGCGCCGGCGGAGGTGACGCGGCGCAGCGTGGGCAGCGGCTCGCCGTGTTCGGCCAGCACGCGCATCAGCGCCGGCGAACCGAACAGCTGGTCCACGCCGAAGCGGGCGATGGCGTCGTGCAGCTTGCGCGGGTCGGCCTTGGCCGGGCGCGTGGGGTCCATGTCGGGGATGATCGAGCTCAGGCCCAGGGCCGGGTCGAACAGCGCGAACGGCGGGAAGGTGGGCAGGTCGACGCCGCCGGGCTGCAGGCCGAAGGCGTCGCGCAGCATGCCGACCTGCGCCACGAAATGCCGGTGGCGGTAAACCACGCCCTTGGGCACGCCGGTCGAGCCGGAGGTGAACAGGATGGCGGCCACTTCGTCGGGCGCGGTGTCGGCCAGCTGCGGGCCGGCGCCCGCGCCGGCGCGCTCCACCTGCGCCAGCGTGGCGCCGCCCCAGGCCCAGCGGCGGCCGACGGTGATGGCCACCTTCGCGCCGCGCGCCCAGCCCAGCAGCCTGCGCGCGAACATGGCCAGCGGGATGCCGATGAAGGCCTGCGGCTGTGCTTCGTCGAGGCACTGCTTCAGGGCGCGCTTGTCGATGCCCGGGTCCACCAGCACCGGCACGGCGCCGGCCTTGAACAGCGCGAACATCAGCAGGAAGAACTCGGGCGAAGGCCGCACCATCACCACCACGCGCTGGCCCCGCACGACGCCGTTCTTCGCCAGGCCGGCGGCGAGGGCGTC
The DNA here is from genome assembly GCF_041913985.1 of Arenimonas sp. GTDB lineage: Bacteria > Pseudomonadota > Gammaproteobacteria > Xanthomonadales > Xanthomonadaceae > Arenimonas. The sequence continues at coordinate 17,540 of NZ_JAYSEG010000035.1, read as the reverse complement.
GGAGCGCCGGTCGAGCTCGGCGTAGGTGAGCGCGACGTCGTAGCGCGCCAGGCCCTTCGCGCCGCGCCCGCCGGGACAGCGCATCGCCACCCGGTCCGGCGCTTCCGCCGCCAGGCGCGGCAGCGCCGCGGCGATGTTGCAGCGCTCGCTCATCGGTCGGCCGAAAGCGGGTTCCCGTCGAGGAAGCTGCGGATGGCGGGAACGAGCACGGCGGCCTTGTCCTCGAGCACGTAGTGGCCGGCGTCCTCGAAGGCGTGCACTTCGGCGCGCGGCAGCGCCTGGGTGAAGCCCTTGAGGAAGTGCTGGTCGAACACGAAGTCGCGCAGCCCCCACCCGAGGAAGGCCGGGCGGTCGGCGAAACCGGGCAGGCGCTTGCCGGCGTCCTCCACCAGGTCCCAGGCGCGGTCGCCGGGGCGCAGCGGGATGTCCTGGACGAAGCGCAGGGTGGAAATGCGGTTCTTCCAGCTGTCGTAGGGCGCCACGTAGGCCTGGCGCACGTCTTCCGGCATGGGCGTTTCCACGCCCTGGCGCGAGGCGCCGCCGGCGAAGGCGTTGAAGCCGCGGATGGCCAGCGCGCCCAGGTTGTAGTCGCGGCCGAGCTTGAGCTGCCAGGGCATCGGCTTGGCCGGCGGCAGCGGGAAGGCGGCGGTGTTGAGGATGACCAGGCGCTTGATGCGCGCGGCGTGCTTGAGCGCCCAGCCGAAGCCGATCATGCCGCCCCAGTCGTGCACGGCCAGGGTGAGGTTGTCGCCCACGCCGGCGTGCTCGAGCAGGCGGTCGAGGTCCTGGATGCGGCTGCGCAGGGTGTACTGGTAGTGCTTGTCGTCGGGCTTGTCGGACAGGCCCATGCCGATGTGGTCGGGCACCACGCAGCGGTAGCGGTCGCGCAGGCCCAGCACCAGCTTGCGCCAGTAGTACGACCACGACGGGTTGCCGTGCAGCATCAGCACCGTCTCGCCCTGGCCCTCGTCGAGGTAGCTCTGCGCCAGCCCGTTGGGGTGGCGGAAGGTCTTCGGGGTGAAGGGGTAGTCCGGGAACGGACCCTTGGCGAGCACGCGGGCCTGTTCGGCGCTGAGGGTGATGTTTTCCATGGGCCGGCATTCTACGCGAGCCGCTTTGTGGCCGCCGTCACCTGGCTTTGGGTATCGTCCGCGGGCAAGCCCACGCTTCCGGAGCCACCATGACCCGCCGCCGCCTCGCCCTGCTCGTGTTGCCCGTCGTGGCCGTGGCGGGCTGGATGGCCCTGGGCGCGCTGCGCGGGCCCGAGCTGGCCGCCTACGAACTGCGCGAACAGCCGCTGGTGCAGACCGTGGTGGCCACGGGGCGCGTGGTGTCGGTATCGCGCGCCCAGGCCGGCAGCGCCATCACCGGCGTGGTGCTCGAGCGGCGCGTGCGCGAGGGCGACCGCGTGCAGCCGGGCGACGTGCTGGCCGTGCTGCGCGCCGACGACCTGGAAGCCGCCACGCGCGAAGCCGAGGCGGGACTGGACCAGCTGCTGCGCTCGGCGCGCCCGCAGGCACAGGCTGCGCTGCGCGAAGCCGAAGCCCGGCTCGACCAGGCCAGCCGCGAAGCCGTGCGCCGGCGCGAGCTGTTCGGCCGCCAGCTGATCGCCCGCGAAGCACTGGAGCAGGCCCTGCAGGCCGAAACCACCGCCCGCGCGGGCGCCGAACGTGCCCGCCTGGCGGCGCGCGAACTGGACGCCGGCGGCCCCGCCGAACAAGCCGCGCGCGCCCGCGTGGCCAGCGCCCGGGCCCTGCTCGAGAAGACCCAGGTGCGCGCCGAAGTCGCCGGCACCGTGATCACCCGCAACGTCGAGCCTGGCGACCTGGTGCAGCCCGGCCGCGTGCTGTTCGAGATCGCCCGCGAGGGCGACACCGAAATCCTGGTGCCGCTCGACGAGCGCAACCTGGGCGTGCTGGCGCTGGGCCAGCCCGCCGTATGCGTCGCCGACGCCTTCCCCGCGCAGCCCTTCCCGGCGAAGGTGGGCTTCATCGCGCCCGGCGTGGACGCGCAGCGCGGCTCGGTGGACATCCGCCTGGCGGTGCAGCCCGTGCCCGACTTCCTGCGCCAGGACATGACGGTGTCGGTGAACATCGAAACCGGCCGGCGCGAGCGCGCCCTGGTGGTGCCCAACGACGCGCTGGCCGCGATCGACGGCGACCGCGCCGAGGTCTGGCGGGCCACCGACGGCCGCGCCGAGCGGCGCACGGTGAAGCTGGGCCTGCGCGGCCTGGCGCTGAGCGAAGTGGTGGAAGGCCTGGCGCCCGGTGACCTGGTGCTGGCCGACGCCGCCGCGCCCGTGGCCGAGGGCGACCGCGTGCGCACCGCGCCGATGGCCCCGCCCGGCGATGGCCAGGACCCGGCCACCCGCAAGGAACTGCCGGCGAAGCTGGACTGACGCCGATGTGGGCGCAATGGACCCTCGCCACCCGCTTCCTGCGCGAAGGCAAGTCGCAGAGCACGCTCATCCTGGTGGGCATCGCGGTGGGCGTGGCGGTCATCGTCTTCCTCACCGCGCTCATCACCGGCCTGCAGGAAAACATCATCCAGCGCACGCTGGGCACGCAGGCGCACGTGCGCATCCAGCCGCTGGAGGAAGCCAACGTGCTGCTGCCGCCCGCGGCCGGTGAAACCCAGCTGGTGCTCGAGACGCGGCGCGCGCAGCGGCTGCGCTCGATCAACAACTGGCAGCAGGTGGTGGCGGTGGCCGACGCGCTGCCGGAAGTGCGCGCGGTGTCGCCGGTGATCTCCGGGCCGGCGTTCGCGCGCCGTGGCGAAGCCGTGGAATCGGTGGCGCTGGTGGGCATCGAGCCGGCGCGCTACCTGCGCATCATCCCGGTGCAGGAGGACATCGTCGCCGGCCGCTTCCGCGTCGGCGCCGGCGAGGCCGTCATCGGCAGCCAGCTGGCCCGGGACCTGGGCCTGCAGGTGGGCGACAAGCTGCGCCTGGACGCCGGCCAGGGCCGCGAGGCCGTGCTCAACGTGGCCGGCGTGTTCGAACTGGGCGTGCGCGAGCTCGATTCGCGCTACGTGTACCTGGACATGAAGCAGACCCAGAGCCTGCTCGACCTGCCCGGCGGCGCCACGGTGGTGGACGTGACCGTGGACGACATCTTCGGCGCGCGCGAGGTGGCCGCGCGCCTGGCCCGGCTCACCGGCGTGAAGGCCGAGAGCTGGATGGAAACCAACGCCCAGCTGATGAACGCGCTGCGCTCGCAGAGCCTGAGCACGCGGATGATCAGCCTGTTCGTGGCGCTGAGCGTGGCGCTGGGCATCGCCAGCGTGCTGAGCGTGAGCGTGGTGCAGCGCGCGCGCGAGATCGGCATCCTGCGCGCCATGGGCACCACGCGCCGGCAGATGCTGCAGGTGTTCCTGCTGCAGGGCGCGATCTTCGGGCTCGTCGGCTCGGTGGTCGGCGGCGGCGCGGGCTACGGCCTGGTGTGGGTGTTCAACACCTTCGGCCCGAAGCTGTTCTTCATCCCGGTGGACCCCTGGCTGCCGGCGGCGGCGGCGGGGCTGGCCACCGTCACCGGCGTGGTCGCGGCGGCGGTGCCGGCGCGGCGCGCGGCGGCCCTGGACCCCGTGGAGGCGATCCGCCATGCCTGAGCACGAGACCGGCCAGGAAGTGCTGCGGCTCGAAGGGCTGCGCAAGCGCTACAACGTGGGCAAGCCCACCGAGGTGGAGGTGCTGCATGGCCTGGACCTGGCACTGCACCGGCACGACTTCGCCGCGCTGGTGGGCGCCTCGGGTTCGGGCAAGAGCACGCTGCTCAACGTGGTGGGTCTGCTCGACCAGCCCAGCGAGGGCGAGCTCTACCTGCTGGGCCAGCCCACGCGGCGCATGGACGACGAGGGCCGCACGCGGCTGCGGCGCGAGGCGATCGGCTTTGTGTTCCAGTTCCACCACCTGATCCAGGCCTTCACCGCGCTGGAGAACGTGCTGATGCCGCTGGTGGTGGCCAGCGGCAAGCCCACGCCGGCGCAGCTCGACTGGGGCCGTTCGCTGCTGGCGCAGGTGGGCCTGGCGGGGCTGGAGCACCGCCACCCTGACCAGCTTTCCGGCGGCCAGCAGCAGCGCGTGGCCGTGGCCCGCGCGCTGGTGACGCGCCCGGCCCTGCTGCTGGCCGACGAGCCCACCGGCAACCTCGACAGCCAGTCGGCCTCGGAAGTATTCGCGCTGTTCCGGCAGTTCAACCGCGAATTCGGCTGCGCGGTGCTGCTCGTGACCCACGACCCGCGGCTCTCGGCGCAGTGCGACCGCACCATCACCCTCGTCGACGGCCGCATCGCCCACGACACCACGACCTGAACCAAGTGAACCAGGTTCATTTTTCCGGCGGCGGAAAATCAACCTGGTTCACTTGGTTCAGGTTGCGGTGCCGCCGCCTTTGACCAGCAGCGTCTTAAACTGGCGCGGCTGCGAGCGCAGGTATTGCGGCGGGGCGCTGGCGGTGGCGCCCAGGTGCGCGGCGGCGTGCCAGGGCCAGCGCGGGTCGTAGAGGATGCCGCGGGCCAGGGCGATGCAGTCGGCGTCGCCGTTGGCCACGATGGCTTCGGCGTGGTCGAAGTCGGTGATCAGGCCCACGGCCACCACCGGGATGCCCACCGCCTGCTTCACCGCGCGCGCCAGCGGCACCTGGTAGCCGGGGCCCACCGGGATGGCCTGCGCCGGGTGCAGGCCGCCGCTGGAGACATGGATGGCGCTGCAGCCGCGCGCTTCCAGTGCCTTGGCGAAGACGACGGTCTGTCCGACGTCCCAGCCGCCGGACACCCAGTCGGTGCCGGAGACGCGCACGCCCACGGGCTTGTCGGCCGGGAAGGCCGCGCGCACCGCGTCGAACACTTCCAGCGGGAAGCGCATCCGGTTTTCCAGCGAGCCGCCGTAGTCGTCGTCGCGCCGGTTCGACAGCGGCGACAGGAATTCGTGCAGCAGGTAACCGTGCGCCGCGTGCACCTGGATGGCGTCCAGGCCCAGGCGCGCGGCGCGGCGCGCGGAATCGGCGAAGGCCTCGCGCACGTTGGCCATCTGCGCATGCGTCATGGCCAGCGGGGCGTGTTCGCCTTCCTGGTAAGGCAACGCCGAGGGCGCCAGGGTTTGCCAGCCGTTGGGCTGGCCCGGCGGGATCTGCCCGCCGCCCCGCCAGGGCAAATCGGTGGAAGCCTTGCGGCCGGCGTGCGCGAGCTGGATGGCCACCGGCATCGGCGACCAGCGGCGGATGCCCTGCAGCACGGTGGCCATGGCGGCTTCGGTGGCGTCGTCCCACAGCCCCACGTCGCCCCAGGTGATGCGCCCTTCCGGCAGCACGGCGGTGGCCTCGATGGTGAGCAGCGCCGCGCCCGACAGCGCCAGCTGGCCCAGGTGGATCAGGTGCCAGTCGGTCATCTTCCCGTCCACCGCCGAGTACTGGCACATGGGCGCGATGACGATGCGGTTGGCCAGCCGCAGCGAGCCCACGGCCAGGGGTTCGAAGAGCTTGGGTGTGCTCATGCCTGCCAGGCCTCCATGGCCAGTTCGAAGGAGCGCACGCGGGCGGCGTGGTCGAAGATGTTGGCGGTGAGGATGAGTTCGTCCGGCCGGTGGCGCGCGGCGAACTCCTGCATGCGCGCGCGCACGGTGGCCGGCGAACCGACGGCGCGGCAGGCCAGCGTGGCTTCGATCATGTGTCTTTCGGCGGGCGTGCAGTACTCGTCGATGGCCGCGCCGCTTTCCAGCGGCGGCGGCACCAGGCCGGGCTTGCCGCGACGCAGGTTCACGAAGGCCTGTTGCTGGGTGGTGAACAGGCGCGCGGCCTCTTCGTCGGTGTCGGCCACCACCACGTTCAGAGCCAGCATGGCGTGCGGCTGCGCGAGGCGGCGCGAGGGCCGGAATTCGCGGTGGTAGAGCGCCAGCGCCTGGTCGAGCGCGTCGGGCGCGAAGTGCGAGGCGAAGGCGTAGGGCAGGCCCAGCGCGGCCGCCAGGCGTGCGCCGAACAGGCTCGAGCCCAGGATCCAGGCTTCCACGTCCACGCCGGCACCCGGCACCGCCTGCACGGCCTGGCCGGGCTGCACGGGCTCGAAGTAGCGCAGCAGTTCGACCACGTCGGCGGGAAATTCCTCGGCTTTGTCGTAGTAGCGTCGCAGCGCCTTGGCCGCGGCCGCGTCGGTGCCAGGCGCACGGCCCAGGCCCAGGTCGATGCGACCGGGGAACAGGCAGCCCAGCGTGCCGAAGGCCTCGGCCGCCTGCAGCGGTGAATGGTTGGGCAGCATGATGCCGCCGGCGCCGACGCGGATGCGCGTGGTGCCGCCGGCGACGTGGCCGATCAGCACCGCCGTGGCCGCGCTGGCGATGCCCGGCATGTTGTGGTGTTCGGCCAGCCAGTAGCGGCGGTAGCCCAGGCGCTCGCCGGCGCGGGCCAGGTCGAGCGCGTTCGCGAACGTCTGCGCGGGCGTGCTGCCCACGGTGACGGGGGCGAGGTCGAGGATGGACAGCGGGATCATGCCGCCCATGCTACGCCAGGCCCCGTTGCGCCGGCGTCAGAAGGCCTGGGTGTAGCGCAGGTAGGGCGTGCGGCCGTAGGCGTCGTAGAGGTAGAAGTTGTAGGGCCGCTCGTCGAAGGCGCGCTGCGCGGGCTGGCGGTCGCCGAGGTTGGTGACGCCGGCCGCGAGCGTGCCGCGCCACGGGGTTTTCCAGGCCAGCTGCAGGTCGTGGGTGACATAGGCGCCCACCTGCGTGGTGGCGTCGCCGTGGCCCTCGATGCCCTTGGCCTGCCAGGCCAGCTCGACGTCGCCCCAGGACCAGGTGGTGGCCAGGCGCGCGCGCGTCTTCGGGTAGCCGAAGCGGTCGTCGAAGCGGAAACCGCTGCCGCCGGGGCTGAAGAGTTCGTAGCGCAGCACGTGCGACACCTGCAGCTCGCTGCGCAGCTCGCCGAAGCGGCCCAGGCCCAGGCCAGCATCAATGGCCAGGTCGAGTGCCTCGACTTCATTGGCGCCGCCGTTGCCGTAGCCCACGACGATGCCGCGTACCGCGCCGTCGGGGCCGCGGCTCACGCCCAGGCCGGCGGGCAGCGCGCCGTAGGTGTCGGGGTCGATGGAGGCGTACACCACGTCCTGCGCCTGGTAGCGGGTGATGCGGTCGGTGACGCGCTGGCGGGTGTAGTCGAGCGACACGCGCAGCGCCTCCATCGGCTGGTACACCACGCCCAGGCCCAGGTGTTCGGACTGCTCCGGGGCCAGCTCCGGGTTGCCGATGGCCAGCACCGGCACGCCCACCAGGCAGGACGAGGGCAGCCCCAGCGCCAGGCAGGTGGCGGGGTCGTTGATGGACTCGGTGGACGGCACCGGCTGCTGGGTGGTGATGTCCAGGCCCGGCGTGCGGAAGCCCTGCCCCCAGTGCGCGCGCAGGGTCAGCGCGTCGAAGGGCTGCCAGCGCAGGCTGGCCTGCGGCGAGAACTGCCCGTCCAGGCGGTCGTATTCGTCGTGGCGCGCGGCCAGGGTCAGGTCGAACGCGGGGGTGAAGGGCAGGCGCCACTCGGCGAACACGGCCGTGAGCTCGCGGTCGCCGCCGGCGGAGTTGCCGGCGCTGCCGAGGATGCGGCCGGCTTCCGACAGGCTGTCGTAGGTGTCGCGGTAGCGCGTGCGCACGTACTCGACGCCGAACACCGCGCGCGATTCGCCGCCCGCCAGCGTGAACAGCCCGGCGCCCAGCGTGGCGTAGACCGTGTCGTCCTGCCAGCGCGCGTCGCGGCTGATCGTGGCCTGCATGCCGGAGAGCACCTCCGGCGCGGCACCGAAGGGATCGGCCAGGTCGTACAGGCCCTGGTTCGCCAGCAGCTCGGCCAGGTCGGAAACGATGTAGCCGCGGCTCAGGTCCTTGTACTGGTAGTCGGTGCGGCGCAGGCCCGCGTCCAGGTCCAGGCGGTCGGTGAGCGCGCCCTGGAAGCCGGCCACGAACTCGCTGCGGGTCGCGTCGGTGAAGGTGTCGCGGTTACCGGCCGCGGCGAAGCGGTGGTAGTAGTAGGTGGGCAGGCCGTCGCCGGGTTCGATGTCGTTGGGCGTGCCGTCCTCCACCACCACGATGCCCGGCGTCGGCGCATAGCGGCCGAAGGATTCCACCCGGGTCATGCTGGCCGTGCCGTAAACCTGCCACTGGTCGTTGGCCTGGTGCTCGCCGCGCAGGAACACCGCGGTCTGGCCCAGCTTGGCCTCGTTGGCCGCCACGGCGTTGAAGTCGAAAGAGCACAGGCCATTGGCGAGCCGGTAGAACGCGCCCTCGTCGCAGGCGAAGCCGGGCACCGGCCGCAGCTGGCCGGTGTTCCAGTCGTAGTAGTTGTTGGCGTACTGGTTGATGCCGCGCACGTCCCCGCCTTCCTGGTCGCGGGTGAACACCATGCCGCGCTTGGCGCGGGAAGCACCGCCGACCACGCGGGTGCGTTCGGTGGCGGCGCCGAACAGCACCGACATCGCGTCCAGGTCGCCGCCTTCCACGGCGCTGGCGCCGTGCCCGACGCTCAGCTCGGCCCCATCGAAATCGCGGCGGGTGACCAGGTTCACCACGCCGCCGACGGCGTCCTCGCCGTAGATGGCCGAAGCGCCGCTGGCGTAGACCTCGATGCGCTCCACCATCGCCAGCGGCAGCGCATTGAGGTCGGCGCCCGACGAGGCCGACATCGGGTTGGCCGCCACCCGGCGGCCGTCCACCAGCACCAGGGTGCGCCCGGAGCCCAGGCCACGCAGGTCCACCGAGGCCATCGCCTGTGCGGTGGAGCCCGACTGCGGCCGGAAGCTGCCGAACGGCGCCTGCACCAGGTCGCGCAGCACGTCGGCCACCAGCACGTGGCCGGTGGCGTCGATCTGCGCGCGGGTGATCACCGTGACCGGCAGGGCCTCCGGCGCCTGCGCCAGGCGCGAACCCACGGCCACGGCGGTGGCCGGCTCGGCGGCAAGGGCGCCGCCACTGGCCAGCGCGCAGGCGAGCGCGAACTGGATGGAGGCGAAGAGGGCGTGTTGGCGCATCGGGCGGTCCTGGCGGTCGGGGGGAAGGCCCGAACGTAACCGCAAGGCCCGCGCGATGGAACCCTTCCGGCGGCGGCCAAGAAAAAGGCCCACTCGAAGTGGGCCTCTTTCGCGAACCTGCTAAGCGCGGCTTACCAGACCACTTCGGCCATCGAGCAGTTCAGGCCCGAACCGATGCCCAGCAGGGCCACGCGGTCGCCCTTCTTCAGGCGGCCCATTTCCTTGAGCTTGCTCAGCACGATGGGCACCGAGGCCGGGCCGATGTTGCCGTGCTCGTTGAAGATGGTCATGACCTTCTTCGGGTCGATGCCGAAGGCCTTGATGAAGGCCTGGGTGTGCACCTGGCTGACCTGGTGGATGACGAACTCGTCGAGCTCGTCCACCACCCAGCCCAGGGCCTGGCGGGCGGCGCCGAAGGTGGCGGTGGCCAGCTTCAGGCCTTCGATCAGCAGCATGCGGGTGTCGGTGACCATGCGGTCGAGGTTGCCGCGGCACAGGGTGTTCCACTGCGTGGCGGCCTTGGTGACGCCGCCGCGGTAGCGCGGGGCCTCCGGGGTGAGCTCGCTGCGCGAGAGCACCATGGCGGCGGCGCCGCAGCCCAGGGTGAGCGTGGCCAGCTCGTTGCGGAACTGCTCTTCGGTGACGTCGGGGCCGCTGAGGCGCTCGAGCGTCTTCTTGTAGGCCAGGTTGGCGGTTTCGCCGTCCACGACCAGGGCGTATTCGATTTCGCCGCGCTCGATCATGCGGCTGGCGATGTCCATGCCGTTGATGAAGGCCAGGCAGGCATTGGCCACGTCGAAGTTCTGGCAGTGCTCGCCCAGGCCCAGGTTGCCCGAGACGATGGAGGCGGTGGACGGCTCCAGGTAATCGCGGCTGACCGAGGTGTTCACCAGCAGGCCGATCTTGCTGCGGTCCACGCCGGCGTCGGCGATGGCCTTCTCGGCGGCCAGGGTGGCGGCGTCCGAGGCCTGCACTTCGTCGTCCCAGAGGCGGCGCGCATAGATGCCGGCGATGTCCTGCAGGACGTCGGTCTTGATGCCCAGGCGGTCCATCGTGGGCTGGAGCCGGGCATTGATCTCGGCCGAGGACAGCCGGTGCGGCGCGTCGATGTGCGCGAGGCCGGCGATGGAAACGTGCTGGAACAGCATGGCTGGGTTCGCCTAGAGGGAAACCCTTGAATCTTAACCGTTCCGCCCCCCCGGCTCCAAACGCGGTGCCGGGGGATGTGAAGGCGTGACGGACGCCTCAGTCTTCGATCGGATAGGTCTCGGCCTCGCCCTCGGCCACCGGGCGGGTCGTGGCCGTGCCGGCGGCCGGGGCCGCGCCGCGGCAGCGGTAGGCCAGGAAGCGCTGCTCGCCGTCGTCGGGCTCGCCCTTGGGCTGCACGGTGTCGGCGGCCAGGCCCGGGGCCTCGTTGCGGGCCAGGGTTTCGAGCTCGTCGCGCACCTTGATGTCGTTGCGCTCGTAGGGGCCCAGGCGGTCGCGGACCGACACGGCCACTTCGCCGCGCTTCTCGCAGGCCGACAGGTCCTGGCCGGGGGCGGCCACGCGAACCTCGGCGGCGCCGGGGGCCATCTTCACCCAGGTGCAGGCGGAGGCGAGGGGAATCAGGAGCACAGCCGTCACGAGGACTCGCATGGGTTTCTCCATAAAGAACACGGGCGGGATTGTCGCCCCGCCCGTGCTGAACCGGCAATGATCCCGGAGGCTTATTTCTTCGCGGCCACCGGCTTGCCGTCGGCGTCAACCACCTGCACCTCGCCGAGGCCGAGCGCGCGCACGCCTTCCTCGATCTTGGACAGGTCGCCCACCACCACCCAGGTCAGGGCCTCGGGCTTGAGGGTGCCGGCGGCGGCGTGCACCGCTTCCGGGGTGAGGCCCTCGATCTTGGCCTTGCGCTGCACCACGTAGTCATCCGGGCGCTGGTAGCGAACGATGCCGCCGACCGCGCCGAGCACGGCGTTGGCGGTTTCGTACGAGCCGGGCAGGCTGCGGATCTCGCTGGCCTGGATCTTGGCCACTTCCTCCGGCTTGGCCGGGGCCTTGCCGGTGGCGTATTCGCTGATCTCGCGCTGCAGCTCGGCGATGGACTCGGCGGTCCTGTCGATCTGCACCGCCGCGAACGCCAGCCACGGGCGCTGGCCCTTGGCGGCCTGCACGAAGCTGTAGGAGCCGTAGGCCCAGTGCTTGTCCTCGCGCAGGTTCATGTTCAGGCGCGAGCTGAACTCACCGCCCAGCACCGAGTTGGCGATCTCGAACTCGGTGGCCTTGGCGTCCATGCTCGACGGCGCCAGCTGGCCGACGTAGACGTTGGCCTGGATGGCGCCCGGCTGGTCCACCAGGAACACGCGCGGCTTGGCCGGCAGCGCCACCTCGGTGACCTCCGGCTGGGCCGGGGCCGCGCCGGTGCCCTTCCACTGGCCCAGGTGCTTCTCGAGCAGCGGCACGATCTCGGCCAGCGTGGTGTCGCCCACGACCACCAGGGTCGAACCTTCCGGGCGCACGTAGGCCTGGTGGTAGGCCAGCAGGTCGTCGCGAGTCAGCGAGGCGATGGAAGCCTCGTCGCCGCTGCCGCTGAACGGGATGGCGTAGGGGTGGCCCTGGCCGTAGAGCAGCGGCGGCAGCAGGCGCAGCGCGGCCGAGTTCGGGCGGGCCTTTTCCTGCTTGATGCCGGCGATCCAGCTCTGGCGCACGCGCTCGAGCTCGCTGGCCTCGAAGCGCGGCACGCGCAGCATGGTGGCGAACAGGCCCAGCGACTCGTCCAGGTTCTCCTTCAGCGCCGACAGGTAGGCGCTGCCGCCGTCGAGCGAGGCGCTGGCGCCGAGGTTGGCGCCCAGGCGCTCGGCCTCGTCGCCGAACGCGAGCGCGCCGTACTTGCCGGCGCCCTCGTCGAGCATGCCCATGGTGAAGCTGGAGGTGCCCAGCTTGCGGCCCAGGTCGGCCACGTAGCCGCCCGGCAGCAACAGGTTCATCTGCACCACCGGCAGGCCGCGGCGCTCGGCGAGCACCAGCTTGATGCCGTTCGACAGCTCGGCGCGCTGCAGCGCCGGGAACACCAGGTCCGGGAACTCGGTGGTCACCGGCACGCCCTGGCTGCGGTCGACGCTGGTTTCGACGGTGGTGTACTTCGGGTCGGCCGGCGGCACGGCGGCCATTTCCGGGTGCGAGGCGCTTTCCTTCTCCACGGTGGGCACGCGCTCGCCCGGGGTGACCACGATGGTGTGGTCGCCCTGCGACAGCCAGCGCTTGCCGGCGTCCTGCAGCTCGGCGGCGGTGGCGGTCTCGATCACCTGCAGGCTCTGGCGGAAGCAGCCCGGGTCCTTGGCGAACACGGCGCATTCGGCCAGGGCGTCGGCCTTGCCGCCGAAGCCGCCGATGCGCTCGATGCCGCGGATGAAGCCGGCCTTGAAGGTGGTGCGGGCCTGCTCGAGCTCGCTGGCGCTGGGGCCTTCGGCGATGAGGCGCGAGAGCTCTTCTTCCAGGGCCTTCTCGACCACGGCCGGGTCCACGCCCTGCTTCACGTCCACCTGCAGGAAGAACAGGCCGCCCAGCTGGTTGCCCCAGGCACCGGCGGAGACGCTGTCGGCCAGCTTGTCCTGGTGCACCAGGCGCTTGTCGAGGCGCGAGGCGCGCGAACCGCCCAGCACCTGCGCCAGCAGCTGCAGGCGGTCGGCGTCGACGGTGCCGTATTCGGCGGTGTTCCAGACGCGGTACACGCGCGCCTGCGGCACGCGGTCGGTGAATTCATCGCGGGTGGAGGTGGTGCGCGGCGCCGGGTCCACCTTCGGCTGGGCCATGGTCGGGCCGGCCGGGATGTCGCCGAAGTACTTCGCCACCTTGGCCTTGGCGGTTTCCACGTCGATGTCGCCGGCCAGCACCAGCACGGCGTTGTTCGGGCCGTACCAGGTCTTGAACCAGCGCTGCACGTCCTCGAGCGAGGCTGCGTTGAGGTCGCCCATCGAGCCGATGGTGGACCAGCTGTACGGGTGGCCTTCGGGGTAGCTGGCCTTGAGCAGGCGCTCGAACACCTGGCCGTAGGGCTGGTTCTCGCCCTGGCGCTTTTCGTTCTGCACCACGCCGCGCTGCTCGTCGAGCAGCTCCTGCGTCACCGAGCCCAGGAAGTGGCCCATGCGGTCCGATTCCATCCACAGCGCCATGTCGAGCGCGGTGGTGGGCACGTTCTGGAAGTAGTTGGTGCGGTCGGAGTTGGTGGTGCCGTTCTGGTCGGTGGCGCCGACCAGCTCGAACGGCTCGAAGAACTCGCCGTCGTGGTTCTCGCTGCCCTGGAACATCAGGTGCTCGAACAGGTGCGCGAAGCCGGTGCGGCCCGGCAGTTCGTTCTTGGAACCCACGTGGTACCAGACGTTCACCGCCACGATCGGCGCCTTGCGGTCGGTGTGCACAACCACCCTCAGGCCGTTGGGCAGGGTGAACTGCTCGAACGGGATGTCGGCCGGGACCGCGGCCTTCGGCACGTCGACATCCTGCGCATAGGCGGGCGAGAGGGCGGCCACGGCGAAGCCGAGGGCCAGGACCAGCGCGCGGACGCGCGGAAGACGGGTCTGGGTCATTCGTGGGTTTCCTGCAGGGACGGTCCGGACGGAGCCGGGGGGCTTGCATCCTAGCCTGCCTTGACGGGGCATACACTAGGCCGAAGGCCATAGTGCGAGGCATGGGCGTGAACGAGTCGCGAAACATCGTCGTCACGGGTGCCAACCGCGGGTTGGGCTTGGAATTCACGCGCCAGCTGCTCGCGCGGGGCCACCGCGTGGTCGCCGGCTGCCGCCAGCCAGGACACGCCGATGCGCTCACGCAGCTGGCCGCGGCCCACCCGGGGCACCTGCACGTGGCGCCGCTCGACGTCGCCGACGAACGCAGTCGCGACGCCTTCGTGCACGAGGTGGCGACCCTGCACCCGTCGCTCGACCTGCTCATCAATAACGCCGGCACGCTGCCGCGCGGCGAACGCTTCGGTTCGCTGCAGGCCGACGTGCTCGAACACACGCTGCGCGTGAACGCGGTGGCGCCGCTGCTGCTGGCCCAGGCGCTGGCGCCGCAGCTGGCGCGGGGCCGCTCGCCGCGCGTGTTCAACCTCAGCTCGCGGCTGGGCGCGATGGCGCTCACCGACTCCTTCCAGACGCCCAGCTATGCCATCAGCAAGGCCGCGCTGAACATGGCCACGGTGCTGATGGCGCGCGCGCTCAACCCGATGGGCATCGGCGTGCTGGCCGCCAGCCCCGGCTGGGTGCGCACCGACATGGGCGGCGAGCGCGCGACGGTGACCGCGCACGAATCGGTGCAGGACATGCTGGACATGCTCGAGCGCCGCGCCGGCCTGCCCGCCGGCGAGTTCGTCGACCGCGACGGTTCGCCGCTGCCGTGGTGACGCGCGCCGCCGCCGCGGGCCTGCTGCTGGCGCTGCTGGCTAGCCCGGCCGCACGCGCCGGGCTGAGCTTCGAAGAGGGCGTGGCGCGCGATCCCGACGACAACCAGCTGCTTTACCGCGAACAGCACCTGGTGCGGCGCGAGGGCGAGCGCACCCTGCAGCGCCTGGTGCTGTACCGCTGCCCCGACGGCACTGCCTTCGCCCGCAAGCGCGTGGACTACCGCGCCTCGGCGCTGGCGCCCGAATTCAGTTTCGAGGACGCGCGCCTTGGGTACCGCGAGGGCCTGCGCCGCGAGGACGGCACCGGCGAAGTGTGGGTGCGGCCCGCGCCGGGCGAGGCCGAACGCAGCGCGTCGTTGGCCGCCGCGGGCCTGGTGGCCGACGCGGGCTTCGACGAATTCATCCGCAAGCAGTGGCAGCCGCTGCTGGCCGGGCAGGCGGTGCCGCTGGAGTTCGCGGTGCCGTCGCGGCTCGAGAGCCTGGGTTTCCAGGTGCGCCGGCTGGGCCCGCAGGCGCTCGACGGCGAACCGGCCGAAGTGTTCCGGCTGCGCCTGGGCGGCTGGCTGGGCTGGTTGGCGCCGCACATCGACGTGGCCTACGGGCGCGACAGCCGGCGCCTGCTGCGCTTCGAGGGCCTGAGCAACCTGCGCGAGGACGACGGCCAGCGCCAGCTGGTGGCGCGCATCGACTTCCCGGGGGCCGCCACGCCGGCGCCCGAAGGCCGCTGGGCTGCCTTCGAGCGCGAGCCGCTGTCCGGCTGCCGTGTCCGCGGCTGAGGCCCGGACACCCGGACACCTCCGCAAGCCATTGATTTGATTGGTCTCGGCGATTGGCACGGTTCCTGCTGCACAGGGTGTGAGCCACCTGTCCCGGAGCCCGCCATGAGCCTGTCCACCCATCTGAACCGAAGCCTGTTCGCCCTGCCGCTGCTCGCCCTCGGCGTGGCCGCCGCCCTGCTGCCGCCGCCCTCGCTGGAAGACACCGTGCGCGCCGCGGTGGAAGCCGGCCTGGACTGCGGCGAAGCCGTGCAGCCGGCCGGCGCCCTCGGCCTGGCCCGCATGCCGGGCGACCTGGGCCTGATCGGCCGCCGCATCACCTGCGCCGCCGGCTGAGCCCGCGCGTGCGCCGGTCGCGGCGATAATGCCGCGATGATCCAGGTCATCCTGTTCCAGCCCGAAATCCCGCCCAACACCGGCAACGTCATCCGCCTGTGCGCCAACACCGGCGCCGGCCTGCACCTGGTCGAGCCGCTCGGCTTCGAGCTCGACGACGCCAGGCTGCGCCGCGCCGGCCTCGACTACCACGAGTGGGCCAGCGTGCGCTGCCACGCCAACCTCGCCGCCTGCCTCGAAGCGCTTGGCCAGCCGCGCGTGTTCGCCTTCAGCGCGCGCGCGACGCGGCGCTTCGACGGCGTGCAATACCGCGACGACGACGCGCTGCTGTTCGGCCCGGAAACGCGCGGGCTGCCGGCGGAAGTGATCGACAACATTCCGGAAGCGCAGCGACTCACGCTGCCGATGCGCGCGGGACAGCGCAGCCTCAACCTCTCGAACGCCGTCGCCGTGTCGGTGTTCGAAGCGTGGCGACAACTCGGTTACGCCGGCGCCGCCACGCATGACTGATGGCAGGGTTCGGCTGAAAACACGCCGCCGTTAATCATTGGTTACGGCGCGCTTCCCATACTCCGTCCCCAGCCCGCACCGCGGGCCACCCCCACAACACGGAAGAAAAACAATGAAGCGTTCCCTGATTGCCCTGGCCCTGGCCGCCCTGCTGCCGCTGTCGGCCCAGGCCGACGACAAGCTGAGCTACACCTACGTCGAAGGCGGCTACGTCAACCTCGACAGCGACGCCGACGGCTTCGGCGTGCGCGGCTCGTTCGAGTTCGGCCAGTCGAACTTCTACGGCTTCGGCAGCTACGCCCAGCTCGACGTGGACAACAGCAGCGTCGACCTCGACAACACCGAGATCGGCGTCGGCTATGCCCACGGCCTGTCCGACAACATTGACCTGATCTCCGAGCTGGCCTGGGTCAGCGCCGATGCCGACAACGTGCCGGTGCTCGGCAATGTCGACGCCGACGGCTACCGCGCCTCCGTTGGTATCCGCGGCTCGTTCTCGGACAACTTCGAGGGCCTGCTGAAGGCGAACTACACCGACGGCAGCGACTTCGACGGCGAGTTCAGCGGCACCATCGGCGCCCAGTACAAGTTCACCCAGACCTGGGGCGTGACCGGCGAAGTGACCTTCGGTGACAACAACACCGAGACCTACCTGGTCGGCCTGCGCGCCAGCTTCTGATCCACCCGTAACACGCGTTGCGAAAAGCCCGGCCCAGGCCGGGCTTTTCTTTTGCGCGGTCGCCGCGCGGCGCGCGAATCCTGAACGCGCCGCCTGCCTAGCGGCGATGGAACGGCGACTGAAGCGCGCCGTTCAGGAACACCGCGCGTTAATCGCGCGTTCGCGCGCACTTTCGATACTCGGGTTTGCCTGCTGCACGCGGGCGCTCCCCCCAACGAAAGGAATCCACGCATGAAGCGCACGACCCTTGCCCTTGCCCTGTCCCTCGCCGCCGCCCTGCCCGCGGCCGCGCAGGATTCACTCAGCAACACCTGGATCGAAGGCAACTACGTCAACGTGGACGGCGACGCCGACGGCCATTCCATCCGCGGCAGCTTCGAGTTCGGCGAATCGAATTTCTACGGCCTGGCCGGCTATTCGCGCATCGGCATCGACGACACGCCGCTCAAGCTCGACGGCAGCGAGGTGGGCGTGGGTTACGCGCACCCGCTGAACGACGGCCTGGACCTGTTCGCGGAAGCCGCCTACGTCGACACCGAGGCCGCGGGCTTCGTCACCACCGACGGCACCGGCATCATCAACACCGAGGGCTACCGCAGCTCCGTGGGCCTGCGCAGCGCGCTGACCGACAAGCTCGAGGGCAGCGTGCGCGCCAACTACACCGACCTGGACGAGGTCGGCGACGAGTTCTCCGGCACGCTGGGCGCGATGTACAAGTTCACCCCGACCTGGGGCCTGACCGGCGACGTGACCTTCGGCGACGACGCCGAGACCTACCAGCTGGGCCTGCGCGCCAGCTTCTGACAACAACCCTGTAGGAGCGGCTTCAGCCGCGAAGCTTTCCGCGAAGAGCTTCGCGGCT
>NZ_JAYSEG010000034.1:0-36408 GCF_041913985.1 Arenimonas sp. | reverse complement strand
AGCTTTTCGCGAAGAGCTTCGCGGCTGAAGCCGCTCCTACAAGGGGCCGGGGCTTGTGGCATGCGATTTTCGGCGGGCCTGCGTTATGCTCCCGGCCATGAGCCTGCCTGCCCAGCCGCGCATCGCCTTCCTCGCCAGTTCGACGCCCGAGGCCCAGGCGGCCAAACAGGGTTTCGCCAAGGTCTTCGGCGACTGCCCGCCGGAGGACGCCGACGTGCTGTGCGTGCTCGGCGGCGACGGCTTCATGCTGCACACGCTGCACCGCCACGGCGCGCTGGGCAAACCGGTGTACGGCATGAAGCTGGGCACCGTGGGCTTCCTGATGAACCAGCACCGGCCCGAGAGCCTGGTGGAGCGCCTGCACGCGGCCGAGGCGGCCGTGCTGCGGCCGCTGGAAATGACCGCCACCAGCGAATCCGGCGCCACGGTTCGGCTGCTGGCCTACAACGAGGTGTCGATGCTGCGGCAGACGCGGCAGACGGCGCACCTGCGCATCTCGCTCAATGGCCAGGTGCGGCTCGAGGAGCTGGTCTGCGACGGCGTGCTGGTGGCCACCCCGGCCGGCAGCACGGCCTACAACTTCTCCGCCCACGGCCCGATCCTGCCGCTGGGTTCGCAGGTGGTGGCGCTCACGCCCATCGCCGCCTTCCGGCCCCGGCGCTGGCGCGGCGCGCTGCTGCGCTCCGACACCGTGGTGCGCATCGAGGTGCTCGACGGCCACAAGCGCCCGGTCAGCGCCACCGCCGATTCGCACGAGGTGCGCGACGTGGCCGAGATCGAGGTGCGGGAGGCCGGCGAGCGCACCGTCACCCTGCTGTTCGACCCCGAGCACAACCTCGAGGAACGCATCCTCAACGAGCAGTTCACCACCTAAGGCGCGTCGCGCCCGGTGAGACTGCGACCGGCCATAATGCCGCCATGAGCCCGCTCTCCCAGCCCCCCGAAACGCCCGCCCAGCGCCTGGTGGTGGCCATCACCGCCCGGGCGCTGTTCGACCTCGAGGACAGCCACGCGCTGTTCCAGGCCAGCGGCCTGGAGGCCTACGCCGAGTTCCAGCGCAGCCGGGAAAAGGAAGTGCTGGCGCCGGGCATCGCCTTCCCGCTGGTGCAGAAGCTGCTGGCGCTCAACGCCGGCGCGCCGCCGGAAGCCCCGCGGGTGGAGGTGGTGCTGCTCTCGCGCAATTCCTCCGACACCGGCCTGCGCATCTTCAACTCCATCCGCCACTACGGCCTGGGCATCGTGCGCGCGGTGTTCACCAGCGGCGCCGAGGTCTGGCCCTACATCCGGCCCTTCGGCGCCCAGCTGTTCCTGTCGGCCAACCCGAACTCGGTGCGCAGCGCGCTCGAACACGGCGTGGCCGCGGCCACCATCCTGCCGTCCAAGGCGCCGGAGCACCGGCACGACCAGCTGCGCATCGCCTTCGACGGCGACGCGGTAATCTTCGGCGACGAGTCCGAGCGCGTGTCGCAGCAGGACGGCTTGGCCGCCTTCCACCACAACGAGGCCACCCGCGCCGGCGAACCGCTCTCGGGCGGGCCGTTCCGCGGCTTCCTGGCCGCGCTGCACGAGCTGCAGCAGGCCTTCCCGCCGGGCGAGGCCTCGCCGCTGCGCACGGCCCTGGTCACGGCGCGTTCGGCGCCGGCCCACGAGCGCGTCATCCTCACCCTGCGCGAGTGGGGCGTGCGCCTGGACGAGGCCATGTTCCTGGGCGGCCGCGACAAGGGTCCGTTCCTGGAAACCTTCGGCGCCGACATCTTCTTCGACGACTCCCGCCACAACGTCGAAAACGCCCGCCGCCACGTCGCCACCGGCCACGTGCCCTACGGCGTCACCAACGAAGGCTAGGCGGCGGCCGGCGCCGGGCGCCGCAGCGCGTACACGCCCCAGGCCAGCGCGGTCACCGCCGCGCCCAGCGCGAAGGCCAGCGGGCCGCCACCGGCGCTTTCCCAGGCCAGCGCCGCCAGGCCCGCGCCCAGCACGCCGCCCACGCCGGAACTGAAGCCGTAGAGCAGGCTCTGGCCCGCCGCCGCGCGCCGGCCCGGGAAATAGTCCGAGATCAGCCGCATGCAGCAGGCGTGGAAGGTGGCGAAGCTCAGCGCGTGCGTGGCCTGGGCCAGCGCCATCACCGCGAACGATTCGGCGAACGCCGCCACCAGCGCCCAGCGCAGCACCGTCACGCCCAGGCAGGCCATCAGCAGCGGCCCGGCGCCGAAGCGGGCGATCAGCCGCGGCGCCTGCCAGAACATCATGATTTCGATGAGCACGCCGATGGCCCAGAGCGCGCCGATGGCCGCGCCCGAATGCCCGGCCGCCTGCAGGTGCAGGGTGTAGAACACGTAGAAGGGCCCGAAGCCCACCTGCATCAGCAGCGCCACCAGCAGGAAGCGGCGCACGCCGGGGCGCTTGAACAGGTGCCCGGCCTCGGCCACGCCCGGCGCGGTTTCCGGCGGCTTGTCGCCACGGTGCGGCCAGGCCGCGGCCACCATGCCCGCGAACAAAGGCAGCACCAGCCACGGGAACCAGGTGGCGCCGACGCGGTCCATCAGCGCGCCGTAGCTGCCGGCCACACACAGGAAGCCGATCGAGCCCCAGACCCGCAGCCGGCCGTAGAGCTCCGGGCGCGGGCCCAGCGCGGTCAGCGTCATCGCCTCGAACTGCGGCATCACCGCGTTGTAGAACAGGCCGAACACCGCCATCACCGCCAGCAGCGGCCAGGCCTGTTCGGTGAACAGGAAGCCGGCGAAGCAGAGCAGGGTGGCCACGCAGGCGGCGAAGAACCATTCGCCCGGCCGCGCGCTGCGGCCCGTGAGCGCCGCCCAGGCCGGCGGGGCGATGATGCGCGTGCCGTACCACAGCCCCAGCATGCCGCCGACCACGAAACCGCCGTGACCCAGCGCGTCCACCCAGCGGCCGATGTAGGGCGTGTAGGCGCCCAACGCGGCGTAATAGAAGAAATAGAAAACCGCGTAGCGGCGCAGCGAAGGGTCCATCGGGGGCGGCCAAAAAAGAAAGGCCGGACCCGAAGGCCCGGCCCCTCCATCATCGCCGGTTTGGCCGGCGGCCGGAACTACCGCTCCAGCCGGCGCTCGCGCACCGGGGCCGGGCGGCCCGCCTCGCGCAGGGCCAGCTCACGGGTGTCGAGCGTGCCCAGACGCACCTGGTCCTTCAGTTCCAGGAAACGCAGCTCGTAGGGCGCGCCGTAACCCGCCGGCAGCTTGTCCGGGCCGAAGGCCAGGTCGAGCTTGCGCTGGCCGGGATCGAGCCAGTTCGCCGAGTGCGCCACCGCTACCGGTTCGGCCAGCCCCGAGGGGCCGGTGGCGAACAGGGTGGCGCGCACTTCGTAGCGGCCCGGGGCCGCCACCTGCACCGGCAGGCTGAAGCGCAGCGCCGCCGGGTCGAAGGCGTAGCCGCCGCCAAGCCTGGCGGTGGGGCGGCTCACCTCGATGGCGGTGCGGGCATCGCGCTGCACCAGGCCGTCCTTCGCCTGGCCGCCGGCGAAGAGCTGCACCTCCCACAGGCCCGGCGCCGGGTCGGCATCGAAAGGCACCTGCGCCGTGGCCTTTTCGCCGGCGAACACCAGCGGGTAGGCCTGGCCCGAGGGCGAGACCAGCTGGCCCTCGAGCTGGCCGCCGCCGATCTTCGCCTCGCCCTGGCGCAGCTGGGCCGCGACCTCGACCACCTCGCCGGCCAGCAGGCGGGCGCGCTGGGCCTGGGCCTTGAGCACCACGTCGCTGTTGGGCTCGTACACGTGCACCAGGTAGCGGCCGCCGGCCTTGGGCATCTGCAGCTGGAAGCGGCCCTGGCCGAGCCGCTCGTCGAGCTGCACGATGGCCGAACCGTCCGGCACATCCATGCCGGCTTCCTGCAGCTGCTTGGCGTTGGCGCGCTGCTGGAACGAGCGCGGCTCGTCGATCAGCCGGCCGTCCTTGAACACGCGCAGCTCGGCCGGCTCGACGGCGCCGGATTTCTCCATCGCCACCGGGCTGATGCGGATGAGCGCACCGGGCGCGGTGGTGTCGATGGCGACACCGGCCTTCATCTCGCCGGCCTCGACCACGTCCCAGTACTCGCGGCTCTCGGCGATGAAGGGCGCCGGCGTTTCCAGCGCGGCCTTCGGGTCCAGCGCCCAGGCGAAGGACACCGGCTGGCGTTCGAACTCACCGGCGGGCAGGGGCGCGGCCCGCAGCTGCGACGGCGACTGGTCGTTGGCGCCGGGCGGCAGCAGGGTGCCGGCGTGGGCGGTGGTGGCCAGGGCCAGGCCCACCAGGCAGGACATCAGGGTCTTTTTCATGGCTCAGCTCCCCATGTCCGTGCGGAGGATGGTGTCGAGGCCGAAGCAGGCGCGACGGCTCTGGTTGTGGCTCAGCGGCTCGGAGCCGCGCATGCGCGCCTTGTCCTGGAACCACACGGTGCCGGCGGCGGACTGGCTGGAGCAGTTGAGGAAGCCGTCGGAGCAGGAGGCCAGCCAGTTCTGCGTGGTCTCCAGGCCGACGTTCTCGGCGTAGCCGCCGCAGTAGCTGTCGGAATCCCAGATCGCCGAGTCCACGTCGGTTCCGACGACGCTGCGGAAGGTCTTGGGCAGGGCCGGGCGGCCGCTGGTGCCGTAGAGGTAGTTGGCGTTGTAACTGGCCATCCAACTGGTCTGCTGCATGCGCACGGCGTCGTTCTGGTAGCCGAGCAGCCAGCCCAGCGCGCCTTCGAACACGTTGCCGCTGATCACCGCGTCGGCCAGCGGCGTGCCGGCGGACGAGGGCGCCAGCGCGTTCACCCGCACCGTCTTGGCGATGATGTTCGGGTAGCGGCTGTCCCAGGTGGGGTTGGACATGATCCAGCGCATGACGTTGCCGCCATTGCTGTGGGTGATCACGATCAGGCGGGTGATGCCCTTGCCGTTGATGAAGGTCGTCAGCTGGCCGGCCAGGCAGCCGGCGGCCGCGCTGTCCCACATGTACTTGGTGAAGTCGCAGTTGATGACGACGTAGTTGGCCGAATTCGGCAGGCCGCCGCGCACGTTGTTGACGAAGGTGGACGTCCAGTAGTCGGCGGTGGCGTTGGTCTGCTTGCCCGTGCCGTGTACGAAGGCCACGCCGGTGTTCGCGTTGCACACGCTTGAAGCGGCTGCGAGGGCAGCCAAGAGTAGATAGCGCACGATCCCTCCCCAGGAATTCGATGCGAAACGCGGTTCCCCGTCCTTGCGTCGCCACGTCCGGTGGAAACCGGCGCTCCCCTGCGCCGGCGTATGGCCGTTCACACTACGGCCAAATCCGTGATGGTCAACACATTTCGATGCTGCAATGCGGCAGCGTACGGCCGTTCAGGCTGAACCGGGTACAGGTGCGCTGTCGGGCTGTCCGGATTGGTAGCGTTGCGCTGTCAGAACTCGAGGTCGAGCGCGGCGCACAGGTAGTCCACCAGCGGCGCCAGGCCGGTGAAGCCGGCCACCACCGCCTGGCGCAGGCGCGGGCCGAGCACGGTGGCGTCTTCCAGGGCTTCGCCGGCGGTGAAGTCCTTGCGCTTGAGGTCTTCGATCAGCGGGTGGTCGGCGGGGAAGCCGCGGGGCGGGCGGGTCAGGGTGTCGCCCCACATTTCGAAGCGCCGCTTGAACGCGGGCTTCTGCACCACGGCCTGCCAGCCGGCGGGGTTGTCGACCAGGAAGTTGCGGATCTTGCGCTGCACGTCGGGCTCGGGGTGCCAGATGCCACCGCCCAGGAAGCAGTTTCCCGGCTGCACGTGCAGGTAGAACGAGGGCGCCGGCACCTGCTTGCTGCGGGCATGGAAAAAACGCGCGCCGCCCCAGGTCTTGTAGGGCGTCTTGTCGTTGGAGAAGCGGGTGTCGCGGTTGATGCGGAAGATCGAGCCGCCGGTGCCGCGCGGGTCGGCGCGGTAGTGCGGGCTGATCGCCAGCAGGTCCGGGGCCAGGTCGGCCACCAGGCGCTGGAAGGGTTCCTTCAGGTGCTGCTCGTACTCGCCGCGGTGCTCGTTGAACCACTCGCGGCTGTTGTTGCGCGCCAGCGCGCGCAGGAACCTGAAAGTCTTGTCGCTGAAGTAGGCACTCATGCCAGGGATCGCTCCAGGTCGCGGCCCCAGGCCTCCAGGGCGTCCAGCCAGGCCTGCCGGGGGCCGGGTTCGTTCTCGGCCCGCAGTGTGGCGATCTCGGCGTAATACGTCGTGAAGTCGTATTCGCTGAGCGTGGTCCCGGACAGGCGCGTGCGGCGGTAGTCGTCCCAGCGCGCGCGTTCATCGGCGCCCAGGGCCTCGGGCCAGTTGCGGGCCTTGTAGCGGAACAGCAGCTCGGCGAATCGCGGCTCGTCGAAGCGCGGGCCGTACCCGTCGAGTTCGGCCAGCGGGGCGCTGCGCACGCGCGGGAACAGGCGCTTGTCGGCGTCGGAGGGGAAACCGTCGTACAGCGCGGCGTCCGCGTCGGCCGGTTCGCGCGTGGGTTCGGCGGCGAACACCTGGCGCACGCGCTCGGCCAGGCCCGGGGTTTCGCGCAGGGCGGCGGCGCGGGCCAGGCAGGCCTCGCGGTCGATGCCCAGGCGTTCGAAATCGGCCTCGCGCAGGTGCGCCAGCGGCAGCAGCACCGGGCACTTGTTGGTGTGCACTTCCTTGAGCGGGATGCGCGTTTCGCCCTCGGGCAGGTCGGCCGCCGGCGTGTACAGACGGTCGGCGATCTCGTCCGGCGCCAGCGCGGTCCAGCGCGCCGGGTCCTCGTCCAGCCCGCAGACGATGACCCGCGATTCGATGCGCGGGTGCCGCGCGATGGGCGCCACCAGCGCCGCGCAGTGCCGGCTGGCCGGGTAGCGCGAGGAGATGTGCAGCAGCGGCGTCATGTTCGCCACGTCGAGCAGGGCGCCCACCTTGCGCTTGTCGCGCAGGGCGAAGGCGTAGTCCCAGAGCCGCGGCTGGGCCGCCTTGAACTTGCGGGCCAGGCCGATCAGCGCGCGTACGTCGCTGAGCGCCTCGTGGGCGTCGCCCTCGCGCACGCCGTTGGCCTCGGCCAGGTGCTCGAGCTTGAAGCTGGGGGCGCCATCGTCGCGCTGGGGCCATGCCAGGCCCTCGGGGCGCAGGGCCTCGGCCAGGCGCAGGACGTCCAGCAGGTCCCAGCGCGAATTGCCGTTGCGCCATTCGCGCTCGTAGGCGTCGTAGAAGTTGCGGTACAGGCCGAAGCGCACGAACTCGTCGTCGAAGCGGATCGAGTTGTAGCCCACCGCGCAGGTGCCGGGCTGGCTGAGCTCCTCGTGCAGGCGCGCCATGAACTCGGCTTCGCGCAGGCCCTCGGCCAGCGCGCGCTGGGGCGTGATGCCGGTGATCATCGTGGCGCCGGGCGAGGGCAGCAGGTCGAGCGCCGGCTGGCAGAACAGGCTGACCGGCTCCCCGACCGGATTCAGATCGAGGTCGGTGCGGATGGCCGCGAACTGCGCGATGCGGGTGCGGCGCGGGTCGCGGCCGAAGGTCTCGAGGTCGTACCAGAGCAGGCTGGGGGTCATCCGAGCGGCGCCAGGCGCGCGAGCACCGCGGCGTCGGCGGCGGCCAGGTCCACCTCGTCCAGGCGCGACAGGCCGCGCGTGGCCTGCACCAGGATCTCGCGCTGCACCTTGCCGCGCCCGAAGGCGGTGGCGTAGGGCGTGCGCAGGAAGCTCACCATGGAATAGCGCGGCACGAAACGGCCCGGGTGGCGCTCGGCCAGCACCCGCTCCAGCGCGCGCTGGAGCAGGAAGTCGGCGTCGTCCACGCGGTCGCGCATCTCGACGTAGTTCTCCAACGCCATGGCCTGGATGGCCTCGGCGTTCGGCCGGCGCTCGGCCTCGAAGGCCTCGAACGCGGCGCCGAAATCGGCCGCCCCGGCGATGTGCTGGTCCAGCGCCACGCAGTCCTCGAAGGCGCAGTTCATGCCCTGGCCGTGGAAGGGCACCATGGCGTGGGCGGCGTCGCCCAGCAGCACGGCGCGGTCGTCCAGGCGCCAGTTCGACAGCCGCAGCGTGCCCAGGCCGCTGGTGGGGTTGTTGGTCCAGTCGGCGTCGAAGTCGGGGATCAGCGGCAGCGCGTCGGCGAAGTCGCGCTCGAAGAAGGCGCGCGCGGCGTGCACGTCGGGCAGGGTGGCGAAGCTGGGCTCGCCCTCGTTGGGCAGGAACAGCGTGACCGTGAAGGTGCGCTCGGTGTTGGGCAGGGCGATGCACATGTAGCCGCCGCGCGGCCAGATGTGCAGGGCGTTGCCCTCGATGCGGAAGCCCCCGTCGGCGGCCGGCGGGATCTCGAGTTCCTTGTAGCCGTGGCCCAGCGGCTCGAAACGTTCGCCCAGCGCCACCAGCGGTGCCATGGCCGCGCGCAGGCCCGAGCCGGCGCCGTCGCAGCCCAGCAGCACGGTGAAGTCGTGCTCGCGGCGCACGCGGTCGTGGTCGTTGGTGAAGCGGGCGCGGCGGGCGTCGAAGTCGACGCTTTCCAGGCGCTGGTTGAAGTGCAGGCGCGCGCCAGCGGCTTCCGCGGCGTCAAGCATGGCCACGTTGAGCCGGCCGCGGTGCACCGACCAGATCACCTCGCTGTCGTCGCGGCCGTAGCGCAGCAGCTGCGACTCGCCACCCAGCGGGTGCACCATGCGGCCGCGCATCATCACCGCCTGCGCCATCACCGCGTCCTGCAGGCCGGCCAGGCGCAGCGCATGCAGGCCGCGTTCGGCCAGCGCCAGGTTGATCGAACGGCCGCCCTCGTAGCCGCGCGCTCGCGGGTCGGGGCGCTTTTCGAACACGTCCACCGACCAGCCGCGCCGGGCCAGCAGGGTGGCCAGCAGGGCACCGGCGAGGCCGGCGCCGACGATCGTCAGGGGTTTGGATGGCGTCACAAGGGCGATCGAACAGGTTGGAACAGAGCCCGATTCTGGGCTATTTTCCTGGTCAGGTCATCACTGCGGCCGCTTGTTTTGGTGCGCCCCTGTTTGGCGCCCGGGCTGGCCGGTCCCGAGGAAATCCGATGCTGAATATGCTCATGGCAGCGCGGGTTTGCCCCGCGCTGCAAAGCTTGGCCTTGGTGGCTGCCGTGGTGGTGGGGGCGCCGCAGGCGCGCGCCAGCACGGGGTCCGACACCTCCGATGCCGTGCCAGGGCTGTTCTTCTCCACGGCCGAGTCACGACTTCGCGAACTCGACTCGGATTCGCGGGAATTTCTGGTGGTCCTGCAGTCGACCATCCCCGCGCCCGCCGACATCCGCTTTTCGGTCCGGTCCTCGGACCTGTCCGCTCGTGCCGGAGAGGACTACGAAGCCATCGACCAGGTCGGCCTGGTGCTGCCCGCAGGCCAGGCCTACGCCTACATTCCGGTCAGGCTCTTCGGCGACCTGGACGTCGAAGACGACGAGCGCTTCCGGCTGACCTTCTACGACATCCAGGGAGCCACTCCCACGACGCTGGAAAGGGACGTGGTCATCCTCACGGATGACGGCCCGAGCGCTCCCCCCCGGTTGAGGGTCGAGGATGTGACGGTCGCCGAAGGCGACGTGGAGCCCGCGGTCGCCGCCTTTACCGTCCGGCTGGACAAGCCGTGGAACGCACCGGTGCGGTTCTCCGCCAGCGCCAGGCGCAGCGGCCCCAGTGGGTCGAGCGCGCAGGGAGGCGTGGACTACCTGCCGATGCAGGTCCAGGTCGAGATTCCGCCGGGTGCCACCACGGCGACCGTCGGGGTCCCCGTGTCCTCCGATCTCCGCCACGAGCGCGACGAGACCTTCGGCCTGTCGGTCAGCGATGTCTCCGGTGCCATGGCCGACCGGTCCCTGGGGGTCGCCACCATCCTGGACAACGATCCCGAACTGCATCGCTCCGGACTGCAAGACGATCGATTCGAAATCGAGATGGGCAGCGGCGCCACGGCGCTGGAGGTGCTGGCGAACGACGATCTCGGTCCTGTACCCGCTGGTGGACGGACGCTCAGCGTGCTCCGGCCACCGGTACTCGGCAGCGCGTCGGCGGTCGGGGAGACCCTCCGCTACACGCTGGCGGCAGGCGCATCCGGCTCCGACCGGCTGATCTACGAGCTCTGCAACGCCGGCGGCAACTGCCGGCAAGCGCACGTCGAGATCCTGATCCGGCCCTCGCTTCAAGTCGAGACCACGACGGCCGGTGGCGGCTTCATCGATGTCGGTGTGCGGGCCCACAAGGACATGTCGGCGCTGGGATACGTGGCTTCGCCCTTCCGATACGCGTACTTCAGCGGAATATTCCAGGGCCGGGTGCAGATCGACCAGAACCCGCCGGACCTCTGGGGAAGCACTCCGTGGAATGCGCGGGGCGACACGACCGTGTGGGACGGATCCTTCCACGACTACGCCCCTTCGACCCCCTCGGCGGGTCCGTGGCGGGTCGTGATCGAAGCAGCGGGTGAACTGGGAGATGTCGACCTGTACGTCGGTTATGGCCCGGCCACCGAGGCAGGCCCCCACAACCTGCTCTGCAGCTCGGCCATGACGCAGGGCACCGACAAGGAGCGCTGCGAAATCACCCTGGACCTCGCCCGGGGCACGGGCAGCACCCAGTACTGGGTGATGGCCGTCAACCGCTTTCTCGGGGATCAGAACGTGCTGTTCGATGGCACGGGGGTGCCGCTCGAGGTGGACCATCGGCAGCTGGCTGCGACGGGTCCGGTGGTCGTCAAGGCAGGGGAGCACTTCCCCGTCCGTGTGAGCTGGATCGACCAGTTGTTGCCCGGCGAGGACGGCACCGCCTTCGTGACAATCTACGACGGCGACGAGCGCATCGGTGATTTCCCCGTCCGGGTGGCCCGCCCGGCCGAAGCCCTCACCTTCCTGCCGCAGCCGTTGGAGAGTGGCCTCGAGCACGAGGCCGTCATCTACAGCGGCCGCAAGCACGAGGGCTTTTTCCTGGATGTTCCGGCGGGAGCCAGCAGGCTCAGCGTAAACCTGGACGCCGGCGGAAATGGCTTGGGCTTCCACGTGGCCCGACGCGACTTCGATGGCGGGCCAGTGGTCGCTGGCACCCCGCCGCCCTCTGAGGCGATCTACTCGGATCTCGATCCTTCCTACAGCAAGTCCTGGGAGCTAAGCGGGCCCCAGCTCGTCCCTGGCCGCTACCACTTCACGCTCGTCAACAGCAGTTCGACGACGCTGTATGGATTCCTTACGGCGACGATTGAAAGCACCAGCCCCGTCGTTCGGCCGGGCAGCTATTTCAACCCCGCACGCGGTGGCCATGGTGTCTTCCTTTATCCTGCCGGCAGCGTTTGGGCCGGCCTCTGGTACACCTATCTGCAGGACGGCTCGGCGACCTGGTACTACCTGCAGGGCGATGCCCCGGGCGGCGATGGCTTGTGGAAGGGCGCAATCTATCGGGCGGCGTGGTATGGCACCCACAATCGGCTGACGCCGGTGGGCTGGGCCCAGGTGACACCCACCGCGGCAGACGCCTTCCAGTTCACATACACGCTCGATGGCGAATCCGGCTCCGAACCGATGCAGGCCCTGGGGCGGGGCTGCCCGGGCCTCGCCGGCCTGCCCGTGGATGCCAGCGGCCACTGGTTCAATCCGGCGCGGGCAGGCACCGGTTACAGCGTGCAGCTGTTCCCGAACTACGAGTACTACGCGGCCTTCGTCTATGACGGCCGCGGCGTGCCGCGATTCCTCTCTGCCGAGCGAAACGGATTCGGCGACGCCCAGGCCAGTCTGGATCTGTGGCAGCTCAGCGGCGATTGCCCGCTGTGCGAGCGCACCGGGCCGCCGGTACGGCATACGGTGGGCGTGCTGGGACGGCGCTTCGCGGCGGGGCGGCTTGCCTCCGTCAGTCTCGACGCGGTGTATGCGCAGGGTGTCCCCGGAGCGTGGAGTGCGGACGAGGAGGTAACGCCCCTGGGGGCCTCGCAAGGGTGCGCACCCTGATCCACAGGGCGCCCCCGACCGGCGCTACGCTGAGGTGTCGTGGACGCCATTGCGACCCGCACGTCCTGCCTCATACGTCGCCCGGTGGGCGGAACCTCATGCCGCCGGGCCT
Organism: Arenimonas sp.; assembly: GCF_041913985.1. Taxonomy (GTDB): domain Bacteria; phylum Pseudomonadota; class Gammaproteobacteria; order Xanthomonadales; family Xanthomonadaceae; genus Arenimonas. The sequence continues at coordinate 24,422 of NZ_JAYSEG010000034.1, read as the reverse complement.
GTGCTTCCGCTCCAGCATTCCACCGCGGCGATGAACTGGCGCACGTCGCTGAAGCGGTTGTACAGCGGCACCGGCGAGATGCGGATCACGTCGGGCTCGCGCCAGTCGCCGACGATGCCCTGGGCCACCAGGTGTTCGAACAGCGCCCGGCCCTGGTCGCGGCCGCCGCGCACGCGCAGCGAGAGCTGGCAGCCGCGGCGTTCGGGTTCGGAAGGCGTGACGATTTCCAGCACGTGCGGCAGGCGCGCCAGCACCAGCGCCTCGAGGTAGGCGGTGAGCTTTTCCGACTTGGCGCGCAGCGCCGGCAGGCCGGCGCGGCCGAACAGCTCCAGCGACACCCGCAGCGGCGCCAGCGCCAGGATCGGCGGGTTGCTCAGCTGCCAGCCGTCGGCGCCGGGCGTGGGCACGAATTCCGGGCCCATCTTGAAGCGCGTGGCCTGGTCGTGGCCCCACCAGCCGGCGAAACGCGGCAGGTCGGCGCGGGCGTGGCGCTCGTGCACGACGGCGCCGGCGACGGCGCCGGGGCCGGAGTTGAGGTACTTGTAGCTGCACCAGGCGGCGAAATCGGCGCCGCTGTCGTGCAGGGCCAGCGGCAGGTTGCCGGCGGCGTGCGCCAGGTCGAAGCCCACCCGGCAGCCGCGCGCCTGCGCCAGCCGGGTGATGGCCGCCAGGTCGAAGGCCTGGCCGGTGCGGTACTGCACGCCCGGCCACAGCACCAGGGCGATGCGGTGGCCGTGTTCGCCCAGCACGCGGTCGATGGCGGCTAGGGAAATGGTGCCGTTGGGCTCGTCGGGCTCGAGTTCGATCAGGTCGCGGGCCGGGTCGAAGCCGTGGAAGCGGATCTGCGCGGCCACCGCATGGCGGTCGGAGGGAAACGCGCCGGCTTCGATCAGGATGGCCGGGCGCTCCGCCGTGGGCCGGTAGAAGCTCACCATCAGCAGGTGCAGGTTGGCGGTGAGCGAATTCATCGCCACCACTTCCGAAGGCAGCGCGCCGGCGATGTGCGCCAGGCCCTCGCGCACTTCGTTGTGGTAGGGCATCCAGGGGTGGCGGCCGTGGAAATGCGCCTCCACGCCCAGCGCGGCCCAGTCGTCGAGCTCCTGCAGCAGCGCGTCGCGCACGCCACGCGGCTGCAGGCCGAGCGAGTTGCCGCAGAAATACGCCTGTTCGCCGCTGCCGTGGCGCGGCAGCAGGAACTCGTCGCGGAAGTGGCGCAGCGGGTCGGCGGCGTCCAGCGCCTCCGCCGGGACGTCGTGCAGCGACTCGCTCATTCGAACCTCGCGTGGGGCAGGCCGAGCCATTCCAGCGCGGTGCCGTGGTAGAGCCGGGCCTGTTCGGCGGGCGGCAGGCCCAGCGCGGCGATGCCGGCGCCGGGCTCCTGCTCGCCGAGCGGGAAGGGGTAGTCGGTACCCAGCATCACCCGCGAGGTGCCGACCGTGTCGAGCAGGTAGCGCAGCGCGCGGTTGTCCGCCACCCAGCTGTCGAAGTACAGCTGGTCGAGGTACTTGCGCGGGTTGTGCGGGTTGTCGGTGGCCACCAGGTCGGGGCGCATGTTGAAGCCGTGCTCGATGCGGCCGATGGTGTAGGGGAAGCTGCCGCCGCCGTGGGCCAGGCAGACCTTCAGGCGCGGGAAGCGCTCGAGCACGCCGCCGAAGATCAGCGCGCAGGCGGCGCGGCTCTGCTCGGCCGGCATGCCCACCAGCCAGGGCATCCAGTACTTGGGCATCGACTCGGCGCCCATCATGTCCCAGGGGTGCACCAGGATGGCCGCGCCCAGGTCCTGCGCGGCCTCGAAGAAGGGCTGCAGCTCGGGCGCGTCGAGGTTCCATTCGCCGATGTGCGAACCGATCTGCACGCCCTGCAGGCCCAGCTGCTCCATGCAGCGCTCGAGCTCCTGGATGGCCAGGCGCGGCGACTGCATGGGCACGGTGCCGATGCCGGCGTAGTGGCGGCGGTGCTCGCGGCAGGCCTCGGCCATGTGGTCGTTCAGGGCCTGGTGCAGCTCCAGCGCGTGCTGGGCCTTGGCCCAGTAGCTGAACATCACCGGCACGGTGCTGATCACCTGCACCTGCACGCCGAACTTGGCGTAGTCGGCGATGCGCTCGCGCGGGTCCCAGGTCTTGGACCAGATCTCGCGGAAGAACTTGCCGTCCTTGTAGATGCGCGCCCGGCCGTCCTCGTGGTGGATCACCGGGAAGCGGGCGTCGCCATACTTCTCGGCCAGGTTCGGCCAGGTGCGGGGCAGGTAGTGGGCGTGGGTGTCGATCTTGAGCATGGGCGCCATTCTAGCCCGCGCCGCTCAGGCGCCCAGCCAGCCTGCGAAGGCCGCGTAGGCCGGGATGCCCAGCGCCAGGTTGAAGGGGAAGGTCAGGCCCAGCGCCGCGGTGATGCAGCGGCCGGCGTCGGCCCCGGGCAGCGAGGCGCGCACCGAGGCCGGCGCGGCGATGTAGGAGGCGCTGGCCAGCATGGCGCCGAATACGGTGGCGCCGGCTTCGCCCAGGCCCAGCGCGTGGCCGATGCCGACTCCGGCCAGGCCGTGCACGAAGGGCACCGCCGTGGCGAACACCAGCAGCCGGGCCATGCCACGGCCCAGCTGGCGCAGCTGGCCGGCCGCCACCAGGCCCATGTCGAGCATGAACAGCATGAGCATGCCCTGGAACAGCTGGAAGTACATGGCGTCCACGGCCTTCACCCCGGACTTGCCGGCGATGGCGCCGATGGCCAGGCCGCCCAGCAGCAGCACCGCGGTGCGGCCGGTGAGCACTTCGCGCACCTGCGGCCAGCTCGGGCGGCCGCCGCCGCGCGCCAGGCCGATGCCCAGCAGGATGGCGGGGATCTCCAGCGCCACCACCAGGGCCACCAGCACTTCCACCGGCTGGCCGCCGGTACGTTCGACGAACTGCTGGGCGGCGATGAAGGTGACTGCCGACACCGAGCCGTAGTGCGCCGCCAGCGCGCCGGCCTGCAGCGGCGCGTCGCGCAGCCAGGCCCGGGCCACCACGTAGGCCGAGGCGGCGGTGGCGATGCCCGCCAGCACGGTGACGAGCAGCAGCAGGCCCAGGTTGTCGGGCGGGTCCTGGCGCAGGGCCACGCCGCCCTTGAGGCCGATGGCCAGCAGCAGGAACAGCGACAGGTAGGCCTGGATGGCCGGCGGGATTTCCAGGTCGCTGCGCAGCGCGCGCGCCACGAGGCCCAGGCCGAAGGCCAGGACCACGGGGGACAGCAGGTTGGCGGCCAGCAGCTCGGTGGCGACGGACATGGCTCAGCCCGCGTCGTACTTCGCCGGCGCCGGGTTCACGTGGCCGCAGGCCTTGCAGGTGCGGTGCTCGCGCGAGCGGTAGAAGCGGTCGAACACGGCCTGGAACTGGTTCTCGATGTCCACCAGCTCGAAGTACTCGGAGTACAGCGGGTGGTTGCAGCCCTCGCAGTACCAGAGCAGCCCGTCCTTCTCGCCGGCGCGGCGCTTGCGCTCGATCACCAGGCCGATGCCGCCGGCCATCCGCTGCGGCGAATGCGGCACGCAGGGCGGCAGGTAGAAGACTTCGCCGGCCTTGATGGGGATGTCGCGGACCTTCCCGTCCTCCTGCACCTTCAGCACCATCTCGCCCTCGAGCTGGTGGAAGAACTCCGGGCCTTCCTCGACGTGGAAGTCGGTGCGCTCGTTCGGGCCGCCGACCACCATGACGATGAAGTCGCCGTCGACGATGCACTTGTTGCCCACCGGCGGCTTGAGCAGGTGCCGGTGTTCGTCGATCCACTGCTGCAGGTTGAAGGCGGGAGTGAGCATGTCAGCGTGCCTCCGGGAAAGCCGCCACGCACTTGAGTTCGATCGCGATCGGCGTGGGCAGGGCGGTGATGCCCAGCGTGGTGCGGCAGGGCGCCTTGTTGATGTCGGGGAAATACTCGGCCCAGACGGCATTGTAGGCCTGGAAATCGCGCTGCATGTCGGTGAGGTAGACGGTGACGTCCACCAGCCAGTCCCAGCGGCACTGGCTGGCCTCGAGCACGGCGCGCACGTTGGCGAACACCGAATGGCACTGGGTGACGATGTCGTAGTCGATCAGCCGGCCGGCGGCGTTGTACACGTTGCCCGGGATGGCATTGCTGCCCGGCGTGCGCGGGCCGATGCCGGAGAGGAACAGCAACTGGCCCACGCGGCGGGCGTGCGGGTACAGGCCCACCGGGCGCGGCGCGGTGTCGGTGCGGATGATGTCGCTCATGCTTCGTCCTTGAGCTTGCCGCGGATGTGGGTCATGGCCAGGTTGTAGGCGATCGGCAGCTCCTCGGGGGAGTCCACGCCCATGCCCAGCTCGCGCACGCGGCCGTCGAGCAGCGAATACACCCAGGCGTGCACGCTGAGTTGCTGGCCGCGGGCCCAGGCGTCCTGGACGATGGTGGTCTGGCAGACGTTCACCACCTGCTCGACCACGTTCAGCTCGCACAGGCGGGCGTGGCGCAGGGCCTCGAGCTCGACCTCGGCCAGCATCGGTGAATGCTTCTGCGCCACGTCGTTGACGTGCCGCAGCCAGTTGTCCACCAGGCCCACGCGGGTGCCGGTGAGCGCGGCATGCACGCCGCCGCAGCCGTAGTGGCCCACCACCAGGATGTGTTCGACCTTGAGCACGTCCACCGCGTACTGGATGGTGCTCAGGCAGTTGAGGTCGGTGTGCACCACCACGTTGGCCACGTTGCGGTGAACGAACACCTCGCCGGGCTCCAGGCCGGTGATCTGGTTGGCCGGCACGCGCGAGTCCGAGCAGCCGATCCACAGGTACTTGGGCGCCTGCAGCTGCGAGAGCCGTTTGAAGAACTGCGGGTCCTCGGCGCGCACTTTCGCGGCCCATTCCCGGTTCTTGTCCAGCAGTTCCTTCAGGGGCATGGGCTCATCCCAGGTCGATGGTGACGTTCTTGGCTTCGGTGAAAAAGCGCATCGCTTCCTGGCCGCCCTCGCGGCCGATGCCGGACTGCTTCACGCCGCCGAAGGGCGTGCGCAGGTCGCGGTTCATCCAGGTGTTCACCCAGACCACGCCGGCCTCGATGGCGCCGGCGAGGCGGTGGGCGCGGCCCAGGTCGCGGGTCCAGACGCTGGCGGCCAGGCCGTAGGGCGCGGCGTTCGCCAGCGCCAGCGCCTCTTCCTCGGTGTCGAAGGGCTGCAGCGTGACCACGGGGCCGAAGATTTCCTCGGTGTTGGTGCGGCAGCGCGGGCCCAGGCCCTCGATGACCGTGGGCGCGACGAACCAGCCGTCGGCGCAGCGGCCTGCGGGCTTCACCGCCTCGCCGCCGCAGAGCACGCGGCCGCCTTCGGCACGGGCCAGCTCGATGCAGCCCATCACCTTGTCGAAGTGCGGCTTCGAGACCACCGGGCCGAGCTGGGTGGCGGCGTCCGTCGGGTCGCCGACCACCAGGCTGCGGGCGCGCGCCACCAGGGCGTCGCGGAATTCGTCGTAATAGCTGCGCTCCACCAGCAGGCGCGAACCGCACAGGCAGATCTGCCCGGAATTGAGGAAGGCCGAGCGCTGCACGGTGTCGAGCAGCTTTTCGCGCGGCGCGTCCACGAACACCAGCGTGGGGTTCTTGCCGCCCAGCTCCAGCGACACCTTCTTGAGCGAACGCGCGCAGCTTTCGGCGATGCGCGTGCCCACCGCGGTGCTGCCGGTGAAGCTGACGGCCTTGACGTCGGGGTGGTCCACCAGCGCCTGGCCGACGCGGGCGCCCTGGCCCTGCACGATGTTGAACACGCCGGCCGGGAAGCCGATCTCGCGCGCCAGCTCGCCGAGCATCCAGGCGGTCACCGGCGTCACTTCCGAAGGTTTGCCGACCACGGTGTTGCCGGCCGCCAGCGCGGGCGCGAACTTCCAGGTGAACAGGTAGAGCGGCAGGTTCCAGGGGCTGATGCAGGCCACCACGCCCAGCGGCTGGCGCAGGGTGTAATGCACCACGCCGGGCGCGGCGTGCGATTCACTGGCGAACTGGGTGGCGGCGGCGGCGAAGAAGCGCAGGTTGGTGACGGCGCGCGGGATGTCGAGGTTGCGCGCCAGCGACAGCGGCTTGCCGACGTCGCGCGATTCGGCGGCGGCGAAGTCGTCCAGGCGCGCTTCCAGGGCGTCGGCCAGGCGGTTCATCCAGGCGGCGCGCTCGGCGGCGGGCAGGTTGGACCAGGCGGGGAAGGCGGCCTTGGCGGCGGCCACGGCGGCGGCCACGTCGTCGGCGCTGCCGTCGGGGCAGGCGGCCCAGGGCTGGCCGGTGGCCGGCTCGTAAACCTCCAGCCAGCCACCGCCGGAGGCGGAGCGGGCGTCACCGCCGATCAGGTGGCTCAGTCGCAGGCTCATGCCTGCAAGCTTACCCGCGCCTGCCTCCGTACGGACAGGTCGGGAGCCCGATTCCCTTGTAGGAGCGGCTTCAGCCGCGACGGTCCTCGCGAAAGGCTTCGCGGCTGAAGCCGCTCCTACAGGGGGCGGGCAGTGCGCCAGATCTAATGCTGGCAGTGGCGGCACCAGTACAGGCGGCGGCTGCCGAGCTCCTGGCGCACCACCACGTCGCCGCAGCGCGGGCAGGGTTCGCCCTCGCGGTCGAACACCTGGAAACGGAAGCCGGCCGGCGTGTCGGTGAGGTAGTCGCTCTTCATGCCCGACGCGGGCTCGATGCCGCGGGTGCGGTAGCTGGCGCGCGGCACGTCGAGCAGGGCCTTGGCCAGGCGCCTGCGCTCGGCCGCGCTGAGCTCCGCCGGCCGTCGCCCCGGCGCGATGCCGGCCACGAACAGCACTTCCGAGCGCAGGTAGTTGCCCATGCCGGCCAGGAAGGCCTGGTCGAGCAGCAGCGCCACCAGCGAACGGCCGGCGAAGCGCGGGTCCTGCAGCCGCTTCGCCACTTCGGCGGCGGTGAGGCGGGCGTCGAGCACGTCGGGGCCGAGCTTGGCCAGGAAGGGGTGGCGGGGCAGGTCGGCCGTTTTCCACATGGCCACGTCGGAGGCCGAATAGAGCAGGATGGCGCGCTCGTCGGTCTCCAGCGCCACCCGCAGCGAACGCGCGCCTTCCGTGGGCCGTTCGCCGGCCGCGGCCACCTTCCACACGCCGTAGAGCTGGTTGTGCGAGTACAGGCTCAGCCCGTGGTCGAAATGCGTGAGCAACGCCTTGCCGTGCGGCTCGATGGCGGTGATGGTGCGGCCCACCAGGGTCTTCTGGTGGCGCTTGAGCTCCGGGAAGTGGAACCAGGCGGCGGCCAGGGGGCGGCCGACCACGGCCTCGGCGAGGCGGTCGGCGGCGCGGCGGATCTCGGGACCTTCAGGCATGCGGCAAGCCTGGCGCAGCGGCCGTGCAGGGCGCGTGTCGGCTCAGCGCCGCACCGGCGGCACCTGCTGCGGCTCGTGGTACTCGAAGCCCAGCGTGCCGCCCTGCAGGCGCGCCACGCGGGCGCCCACCAGCACGGCCGGGCCGGGTTCCTCGAAGAACACCAGTTGCACCACTTCCGCCACGTCCAGCACGCAGCCCTCGGGGCGGAACAGGCCGCAGCCGCCTTCGGAAAGGTCGACCACCTCGCCCAGCCAGGCATCGTCGCCGCGGATCACCATGACCCGGGCGGCGAAGGGGACACGGGGCGCGAAACGGTGCTCGCTCATGGCCGGGCGCTCAGAGCGACTTGGTCCGCCCGCCGTCCACCGGCAGGTTGACGCCGTTGACGTAGGCCGCGGCCGGCGAGGCCAGGAAGGCGATGGCCGCGGCCACTTCCGCCGGTTCGGCGAAGCGCCCGGCCGGCACGATGGCCAGCATGCCGCGTGCGATGTCCTCGGCCGGCTTGCCGGTGGCGGCCGCGCGCTCGGCCAGGATCTGGTCCAGGCGCTGGGTGCGGGTGTAGCCGGGCAGCACGTTGTTGACCGTGATGCCGAACGGGCCCAGTTCGGCCGACAGCGTCTTGGCCCAGCTGGCCACCGCGCCGCGGATGGTGTTGGACACGCCGAGGTTCGGGATGGGCTCCTTCACCGAGGTGGAAATGACGTTGACGATGCGGCCCCAGCCGGCCGCCTGCATGCCCGGCAGCACGGCCTGCACCAGCACCTGGCCCGCCAGCAGGTGCTGGCGGAACACGGTGGCGTAGGCCTCGGGCGAGGCCAGGTGGGCGGGGCCGCCCGGCGGGCCGGCGGTGTTGTTGAGCAGCACGTGCACCGGGTGCGTGCTGCACAGGCCGGCCACGGCCACGCCCAGCGCGTCGGTATCCGCGGCGTCGGCGGCCAGGAAGCCGTGGCGCTGCGCCGCGTGCACCCGAGGCAGCGCCGCGGCCACCTCGGCCAGGCGGCCGGCGCGGCGCGCCAGCACGGTCACGTCGGCACCCATCGCCGCCAGCGCCTCGGCGGCGGCCAGGCCGATGCCCTCGGAGCCGCCGCACACCAGCGCGTGTTTGCCCTGCAGCGCGAATTCCATAGTGTCAGTCCCCTTTTCCGCGCCGCGCGAGGCGGTCGAGCATCAGCGCGGCCACCTCGCGGTCGCCTTCGCGCGTGCTGGCGGCCAGCGCGGCCGCGGCGCCCCGCACGTTGGCGGCGGGGTGGTTCTGGTTGAGCTTGAACTTCAGCTCCACGCTCTCGACGCGGAGGCGAAAGCCGACGATGCCACGCAGCTGGGCCACGTGCGCCGGGTTGTCGGGTTCGTAGCGCCAGCCGCTGCCGACGGCGTCCTCGTGGCGCTGGCTGAGATCCGCCACAACAGCGGCCAGGAATTCGGGTTCGTCGTGGATCTCCAGCCGGCCACGCAGGTGCGCGGTGGCGTAGTTCCAGGTCGGCACGCGGTTGTTTTCCAGCTTGTCCGGGTACCAGCCCGGCGAAATGTAGGCCTGCGGGCCGTGCACGATCACCAGCGCGCCGCCGCCATGCCGCCACTGCGGGTTGGCGCGCGACCAGTGGCCGCGAAGTTCCACCGTGTCGCCGTCGCGGGCGTAGAGCACCGGCAGGGGCGTGGCGAAGGGCTGGCCCCCGTCCACGGTGACCAGGGTGGCGAAGGCGTCGCGGGCCAGCAGCCAGTCGAGCGCGGCGAGGTCGGTTTCGGCGAACGCGCCCGGGCGGTACATGCTCAGTCGCGGCCGGTGAGCGGGTTCTTGAGCGGCTGGATCATGCGCTCGCGCAGGTCCTCGTCGTCCTCGCCGCGGGGTGGCTCGAGCTCCTCGAGGTCGAGGCCCCAGGCCTCGGCGTCCTCGGCGTCCATGCCGTCGAGGGCGCGGAACTCGGCGTCCATCAGCGCGGCGCGGGCCACGTCCTCGCTCTCGTACACGTTGATGCGGCCGTCGCAGTCGAAGACCTCGGCCACGCCGCTGTCGAGCACGCGCAGGCGCGACCAGACCAGCATGCGGGGCAGGGCGGCCAGCCACCACTGGTCGTTGTCGTGCGGGGTGTCTTCGCTCATGGGTGCGTCCTCATTGCAGGCCGATCAGCACCAGCAGGCCGGCGGTACCGGCCAGGGTGAGCCAGCCGCTGCCGGCGGCGATGCCGCCGAAGAAGTTCAGGGAAGGGTCCTTGGCCGCGCGGTGCTGCCAGCGCATCAGCCACCAGCTGTAGCCCCAGCCGCCGTCCCCGGTGCCGGGCGCGAAGGCGATGCCCTTGTCGAGCTGGTGCCGGAAGGCCAGCACGCGGAAGCCGAAGTGGGCCGGCCCGGCCGAACCGGCCAGGCCCAGGAACAGGAAGATCAGCAGCGAACCGGCGCCCGTTTCCATGGCCGGTTCAGAACGTCGCCAGGCCCGGGGCGCGCGGGTAGGGAATGGCGTCGCGGATGTTGGCCAGGCCGCAGGTGTAGACCACCAGGCGCTCGAAGCCCAGGCCGAAGCCGGCGTGCGGCACCGTGCCATAGCGGCGGAAGTCGCGGTACCACTGGTAGTGGGCCGGGTCGAGGCCGAACTGCGCCATGCGCTTGTCGAGCACGTCCAGGCGCTCCTCGCGCTGGCTGCCGCCGATGATCTCGCCGATGCCCGGGGCCAGCACGTCCATCGCGGCGCAGGTCCTGCCGTCGTCGTTCAGGCGCATGTAGAAGGCCTTGATCTGCTCGGGGTAGTTCATCACCACCACCGGGCGGCCGACGTGCACTTCGGTGAGCCAGCGCTCGTGCTCGGTCTGCAGGTCCAGGCCCCATTCCACCGGGTAGTCGAACTTGTGGCCGGACTTCTGCAGCAGCGACACCGCCTCGGTGTAGTCGATGCGCTCGAACGGCGCGTCGATGAAGGCCTGCAGGCGGATGATGGCGTCCTTCTGCACGCGCTCGGCGATGAAGGCCATGTCGTCGCCGCGCTCCTCGAGCACCGCCTTGAACAGGTACTTGAGGAAGGCCTCGGCCAGGTTGGCGTCGTCGTTGAGGTCGGCGAAGGCGATTTCCGGCTCGATCATCCAGAACTCGGCCAGGTGGCGCGTGGTGTGCGAGTTCTCGGCGCGGAAGGTCGGCCCGAAGGTGTAGACCTTGCTCAGCGCCAGGCAGTAGGCCTCGACGTTGAGCTGGCCGGACACGGTGAGGAAGGTTTCCTTGCCGAAGAAGTCCCGGCTGAAGTCCACGTTGCCCTTGCCGTCGCGCGGCAGGTTGGCCATGTCCAGCGTGGAGACGCGGAACATCTGGCCCGCGCCCTCGGCGTCGGACGTGGTGATGATGGGCGTGCTGATCCAGTAGAAGCCCTGCTCGTGGAAGAAGCGGTGCACGGCCTGGGCCAGGCAGTGGCGGATGCGGGTGACCGCGCCGAACAGGTTGGTGCGCGGGCGCAGGTGCGCCACTTCGCGCAGGAACTCGAGCGAGTGCGCCTTGGGCTGGATCGGGTAGGTTTCCGGGTCGTCCACCCAGCCGCTCACCTCGATGGCCGTGGCCTGCAGCTCGAAGCCCTGGCCCTGGCCCTGCGAGGGCACCAGGGTGCCGGTGGCGACGACGGCGCAGCCCGCGGTGAGGCGCTTCACCTCGTCTTCGTAGTTCGGCAGGTCTGCCGGGGCCACCACCTGGATGGGGGCGAAGCAGGAGCCGTCGCTCACGTTCACGAAGCTCAGCCCGGCCTTGGAGTCGCGCCGGGTGCGCACCCAGCCGCGGACCGTGACTTCCTTGCCCGGGGCCACCGAGCCCGAGAGCGCCTGCTGCACGCTGACCACTGCCATGCCTTGAATCCCTGCCCGGACGGGCCAATCTGGTGAAGAGGGCAAGGATACCCGCAGGCGCGTGCAAGCGCAGCGTCGATATACTGTCCGCCCGCCCAGCCCCCGATAAGCACGGACCCCGCCATGGCCATCACGCTCACCCCCGCCGCCGCCGACCGCATCCGCAGCTACCTGGCCGAGACGCCGGGCGGCATCGGCCTGCGCTTCGGGGTGCGCAAGTCCGGCTGCACGGGCTTCGCCTACGTGGTGGACATCGCCACCGCCCCGGGTCCGGACGACAGCGTCTTCGAGACCGACGGCGTGGCCGTGCGGGTGGACGCCGAAAGCCTGCCCCAGGTGGACGGCACCGAGATCGACTTCGTCAGCCAGGGCCTGAACCAGCAGTTCGTGTTCCGGAACCCCAACGTCGAGGACGCCTGCGGCTGCGGCGAGTCCTTCAGCACCAAGGCCGACCGGGCCGCCTGAGCCTGTGGGAGGGCCTTCAGGCCCGAAAGGCAGGTCGGGCCTGAAGGCCCTCCTACAAGTGCTTGAACTTGCGCGGGAAACCCCGTCTCGGGCATAATGCGCGGCTCCCCATCCCGGGGAGACCTTGCTCCACGGCCCAGCGCCGGGGGCTGCCAGGCCGAATCAGCGGCCGCATCCACAAGGAAAATCCCATGCGTCACTATGAAATCGTGTTCATGGTCCATCCGGACCAGAGCGAGCAGGTGCCGGCCATGATCGAGCGCTACAAGGCGCTGATCGAAGGCGACAACGGCAAGATCCACCGTCTCGAGGACTGGGGCCGCCGCCAGCTGGCCTACGCCATCGACAACCTCGTCAAGGCCCACTACGTGCTCATGAACATCGAGTGCGGCAAGGCCGTGCTGACCGAGCTCGTCGACGGCTTCCGCTTCAACGACGCGGTCCTGCGCCACATGGTCATCGCCCGCGACGAGGCCGTCACCGAGCAGTCCCTGATCATGAAGAGCAAGGACGAGAAGGGCGAGCGCCGCCCGCGCCGCGACGATGACGAGAACGCGATCGGCACCGACGCCGACGCCGCCTGAGCCAGGACCAGGAGACCGACATGAGCAAGTTTTTCCGCCGCCGCAAGTTCTGCAAGTTCACGGCCGAAGGCGTCAAGGAGATCGACTACAAGGATCTCAACACCCTGCGCCAGTACCTGACCGAGAACGGCAAGATCGTCCCGAGCCGCATCACCGGCACCAAGTCGAAGTACCAGCGCCAGCTGCAGACCGCGATCAAGCGCGCCCGCGAACTGGCCCTGATCCCGTACACCGACAACCACCAGAACTGATCCTGACGGACAGCCACAGTTGCGGGGCCCCGCGCCCCGCTAACGTTACGGAGTTAATGAAATGGAACTGATCCTCCTGCAGAAGGTCGTCAACCTCGGCGGCCTGGGCGACAAGGTCAAGGTGAAGCCGGGCTACGGCCGCAACTTCCTGATCCCCTACGGCAAGGCCGTGCCGGCCACCGCCGACAACGTGGCCGCGTTCGAAGCCAAGCGCGCCGAGTACGAAGCCAAGGCCAACGCCATCCACGCCGAAGCCGAGGCCCGCAAGGCCAAGCTCGAGGGCGCCACGGTGACCATCGCCGCCAACGCCTCGACCGAAGGCAAGCTGTTCGGCTCGGTCGGTCCGCGCGACATCGCCGAGGCCTTCACCGCCGCCGGCTTCCCGCTCGAGAAGAACGAAGTGGTGCTGGGCGAAGGCCCGCTGCGTCGCACCGGCGAGTTCGAGATCGAAGTGCGCCTGCACGCCGACGTCCACACCACCGTCAAGGTGCTGGTCGAAGCCGAAGCCTGATCGCCCCCGCGACTGGGTTTCCCGCGAAGGCCGCCTCCGGGCGGCCTTCGTGTTTCCGGGCCTGGCCGAGCGCGCCGCCGCCACCGTCGCCACCGCCGCCGCGTCCACCGCCGTGCGCAAGCCGGCCACGGCGCCCGCCGCCACCCAGGGCGTCGAGCCCGACGAGATCGACGCTCGCCAGCGCGCCGAGGACCCGGCGCCGCGCCCGGCCCGCGTGGCCCCGGCCACCCGCAAGCCGCCGGTGGCGACGGTGCCGACCCCCGGCCGCTTCGCGCCCGCCACCGGCCCCGACGGCGAACCCCAGGCCTACGAGACCGCCGACTGCAGCACCGAGACCAAGACCATCACGTGCTGCACCAACAACGGCGAGGGCGGCAGCTGCAACCTGTTCATCCTGCTGTGCGAGGAGCAGGGTGGTACCGGCAAGGGCGACGCCGGCGACGCGATCTGCGTGCACTGAGCCGGCCCGGCCAGACGACGAACGGCGGGGGCGCTTCGGCGCCCCCGCTGTTTCAAGGGATGGATGGCGTCTCGGCGGGTGAGATTCCCACCGGTTATACACAGGCTTATGCCTAACGCCCGGGGCGAGGGATGGCTACGATGGCCGACCCGAGTTCCGTCCACCGGCGCCCGCGCCCACAGACCCAGGCGACCATGTCCGCACGCCCCGAATCGCAACGCACCGAAGCCCGCATCGACGCCCTGCGCGTCCCGCCGCAGTCCGTGGAGGCCGAGCAGGCCGTCATCGGCGGCCTGATGCTGGCGCCCGATTCGCTCGACCGCGTCGGCGACTTCCTCACCGAGCACGACTTCTACCGCCGCGACCACCGGCTGATCTACCGTGCCATCCGCGACCTGAGCGAGAAGAACAAGCCCTTCGACGCGGTCACCCTGGGCGAGTGGTTCGAGGCCAACGGGCTTTCCGAGCAGATCGGCGGCACCGGCTACCTGATCGAGCTGGCCTCGAGCACGCCCTCGGCCGCCAACATCAAGGCCTACGCCGAGATCGTGCGCGAGAAGGCGGTGCTTCGGCAGCTGATCGAAGCCGGCACCGAGATCGTCAACGACGGCTTCCAGCCCGACGGCCGCGACAGCCAGGAAGTGCTGTCGGCCGCCGAGCAGCGCGTGTTCAAGATCGCCGAGCAGGGCCGCCGCGGCCGCGCCGACTTCGTGTCGCTGCGCGACGCCATGAAGGACGCCTTCCAGATCCTGCAGGAGCGCTACGAGAACCAGGGCAACGTCACCGGCCTGCCCACCGGCTTCAGCGACCTCGACGAGATGACCGCCGGCCTGCAGCCCTCCGACCTGATCATCCTGGCGGCGCGCCCGGCGATGGGGAAATGCCTGGCGGCCAATTCGGAGATCGTGCTGGCCGATGGCTCCCTGGCTACCATTGAATCGATCTGCGCGCGACGCGAGGCCACGCTGGCCACGCTGGGCGATGACTTCAAGCTGGCCTGGACCCAGCCTTCCGACTTCGTCGACGATGGCCACAAGCCGACGTTCGAGGTCACCACCCGGCTGGGGCGCCGGGTCGAGGCCACGGCCCCACACCCCTTCCTCACGCTCGGAGGCTGGAAGCCGCTGCTTGAATTGCAGGAAGGCGATTACGTCGCCGTGCCACGCGCCCTGGAGGTTTTCGGCAAGCAGCCGATGCGTGAATGCGAGCTCACGCTGCTCGCCTACCTGGTCGGCGACGGCGGCCTGACCGGCAGCCAGCCGCGCTTCACCAACGGCAACCCGGACATCGCCGCCGACTTCGTGGCGGCGGTGGCCGCTTTCGGCGGCGTCGAGGCCAAGGCGGTCGCACCGTCCGGAAGGACGCAGAGCTGGGCGATTTCGACTGACGCGCAAGCCGTCGCCGTCCGCCGCGAAGCGTTCGGCGGCGCCCTGGAAAAGCTTCTCTCCACCCATGCCGCGCCGGCACGTGCGGTGGCGGCGGCAATCGGCGTGAGTCCCGCGTCGCTGACCCACTGGCGCCAGGGCCGCACGGTTCCCGATGCCGGCACAGTCCGCCGTCTGTGCGAAGTCCTGGCCGTCGAGCCCGCCGCGCTGGTCACGGACGGCGAAGCCTCTGCCCGGCGCAACACGCCCAATCCGGTGACCCTGTGGTTGCGCGAGCTCGGCCTCATGGGCAAGGGCGCTGGCGAGAAGCAGGTTCCGGCGCCGGTGTTCACGCTGCCCCGGGCGCAGTTGGCGCATTTCCTCAATCGCCTGTTCGCCACCGACGGCTGGGCCACCGTGCTGGCCTCGGGGCAGGCGCAGGTGGGGTATGCCTCGGTGTCCGAACGGCTGGCGCGGCAGGTCCAGCACCTGCTGCTGCGCTTCGGTATCGTCGCCAAGCTGCGCCAGCGCTGGGTCAAGTATCGCGACACCCGCCGTCCGGCCTGGCAGCTCGACATCACCGACGCCGACTCGCTCCGGCGCTTCTGCGCCGACATCGGCATCCACGGCAAGCAGGCGGCGGTGGAATCCGTCCGGTCTACCCTGGCAGGGCGCCGGGCGCACACGAACGTGGACTTGGTGCCGGCGGCCGTGTGGCCGCTCATCGAGCAGGCCAAGGGTGGAATGAGCTGGGCGGAGTTGGCTCGCCGGTGCGGTTTCAGTGACTCCAACCTGCACGTCGGCAAGCGCGCGCTGTCACGCCAGCGACTGGCGCGCATTGCGATGGTCCTGGGCGACGCCCGGCTGGCGGCCCTGGCGTCGAGCGACGTCGTCTGGGACCGAATCGAATCCATCCGCGCGACCGGCGTGCAGCAGGTCTACGACCTGACGGTGCCCGGCACCCACAATTTCGTGGCCAACGACGTCTGCGTGCACAACACTACGCTCGCGCTCAACATCGCCGAGTACGGCGCCATCAAGACCAAGAAGGCCGTGGCCGTCTACTCGATGGAAATGTCGTCCTCGCAGCTGGCCTTCCGCCTGATCTCGTCCATCGGCCGCGTCAACGCCACCCGCCTGCGCACCGGCCAGCTCGAGGACGAGGACTGGTCGCGCGTGAACATGGCCATCAAGATGCTTTCGGACGTGAAGGTCTTCATCGACGACACGCCGGCGCTGTCGCCCGATGTGCTGCGCTCCAAGGCCCGTCGCATCAAGCGCGAACACGACCTGGGCCTGATCGTCATCGACTACCTGCAGCTGATGCAGGTGCCGGGCACCGGCGAGAACCGCGCCACCGAAATCTCCGAGATCTCGCGCTCGCTCAAGGCCCTGGCCAAGGAGCTGAACGTGCCGGTGATCGCGCTGTCCCAGCTCAACCGCGGCCTCGAGTCGCGCACCGACAAGCGCCCGGTCATGGCCGACCTGCGCGAATCGGGCGCCATCGAGCAGGACGCCGACATCATCATGTTCATCTACCGCGACGAGTACTACCACAAGGATTCGCCCGACAAGGGCCTGGCCGAGGTCATCATCGGCAAGCAGCGTTCCGGCCCCACCGGCACCATCAAGCTCAAGTTCTTCGGCGAATACACCCGCTTCGACAACCTGGCCCGCGACAGCGTCGGCAGCTTCGAGTAAGCCGCCGCGGCGCGGGCTAGAATCCCGCCATGACCGACACCGCGCGCCCCACCCGCATCCGCGTCGACCTGGACGCGCTGAGCCACAACCTGCGGGCCCTGCGCGCCCACGCCGGGGTGCCGGTGATGGGCATCGTCAAGGCCAATGCCTACGGCCACGGCCTGGTGCCGGTGGCGCGGCACCTGCAGGCCCAGGGCGTCGAGCAGTTGGGCGTGGCCTTCCTGGAGGAGGGCGTGGCCCTGCGCCAGGCCGGCGTTCGCCTGCCCATCCTGGTGATGGGCGGCATCTTCGGGCCGCAGGCGGCGTCGCTGATCGCCCACGACCTCGAGATCACCGTGTCCTCGCTCGACAAGCTGCGCCAGGTCGAGGCCGCGGCCGAGGCCCTGGGCCGCCCGGCCACCGTGCACCTGAAGATCGACACCGGCATGGAGCGCATCGGCGTGCACAGCTACCACGCCGGGCCCTTCATCGAGGCTGCGGTGGCTTCGCGCTGGTGCCGGGTCAAGGGCGTGTATTCGCACCTGGCCTGCGCCGACGAGCCCGATTCGCCCATGACCGCGCGCCAGCTCGAGCGTTTCCTCGAGGCCTGCGCCCATTTCGAGCGCATCGGCGCGCCCATGCCGCTGCGGCACCTGGCCAATTCCGGCGGCGTGCTGCATTTCCCGGGCACCCACCTGGACATGGTGCGGCCCGGCATCGCGCTCTACGGCGTGCTGCCCGATCCGGCCTCGCGCGCCACGGTGCCGCTGCGGCCGGTGCTGTCGCTGGTCTCGCAGGTGGTGTACTTCAAGGTGGTGCCGGCCGGGCAGACGGTCAGCTACGGCGCCACCTGGGCCCCGGCCACTGACACCCGCGTGGTCACGGTGCCTATCGGCTACGGCGACGGTTTCCCGCGCGCGCTGTCCTCGCGCGGCGAGGTGCTTGTCCGCGGCCAGCGCCACCCCATCGTCGGGCGCATCTGCATGGACCAGTTCATGGTGGACATCGGCCCGGCCGGTACCGCCTACAACGAGGACGAGGTGGTGCTCATCGGCCACCAGGGCGGCCAGGCCATCCGCTGCGAGGACGTGGCGCAGGCCGCCGGCACCATTCCCTACGAAATCCTGGTGGGCCTGAACGGCCGCATCCCGCGCGAGTACCGGGGCGGCGTGGGCTGAGCCCGCCGCCTTTCCGTTTCCTGCACGCCCGCGGCGCGACACTGCCGCGATGACCGCGCCCCTGCGCCACCTCGTCCTCGTCCTCGGCGACCAGCTCGACCGCGACTCGTCGGTGTTCGACGACTTCGACCCGGCCACCGACGCCGTCTGGATGGCCGAGGTGGCGCACGAAGCCACCCAGGTCTGGTCCACGAAGCCGCGCATCGCGGTGTTCCTGGCCGCCATGCGCGCCTTCCGCGACGAACTGCGCGCCCGCGGTTGGACCGTGCACTACCGCGCCCTCGGCGAACACGAGCTCCCCACGCTGGACGACGCGCTTGCCGCCGACCTGGCGGCGCTGCGCCCGGCCAAGCTGGTGGCGGTCAAACCCGGCGAATGGCGTCTCGCGCAGTCCCTGCCCGCGACCTGCCGCGCCGCCGGCGTGGCCTGGGTGGAACGCCCCGACCGGCACTTCTACTGCGACGCCGACGACTTCGAAGCCTGGGCCGGCAAGCGCCGCGAGTTCCGCCTGGAGCTGTTCTACCGCTGGCTGCGCAAGCGCGAAGGCGTGCTCATGGACGGCAAGGAGCCCGTGGGCGGCCAGTGGAACTTCGACGCCGCCAACCGCGGCAGCTTCGACCGCCGCGGCCCGGGCCTGCTGCCGGCGCCGCGCGCCTTCCCGCCGGACGAGCGCACGCGCGAAGTGCTCGACCTCGTGGCCACGCGCTTCGCCAGCCACCCCGGGCGGCTCGACGGCTTCGACTGGCCGCTGGACCCGGCCCAGGCCCGCGCCGCGCTGGAGGATTTCATCCGCCACCGCCTGCCGCTGTTCGGCCGCTACCAGGACGCCATGTGGGAAGGCGAGCCCTGGCTCTACCACTCGCGCCTGTCGGCGGCGATGAACCTCAAGCTCCTTTCCCCGCGCGAGGTGGTGCAGGCCGCCGTGCGGGCCTGGGAGCAGGGCGGGGCGCCGATCGAGGCGGTGGAGGGCTTCGTGCGCCAGGTGCTGGGCTGGCGCGAGTTCGTGCGCGGCCTGTACTGGAAGCGCATGCCGGAATTCCTGGACGACAACGCGCTGGGCGCCGGCGAGCCGCTGCCGGAATTCTTCTGGACCGGCGACACCGACCTGGCCTGCCTGCGCGACGCGCTGCGGCAGACGCTGGACCTGGGCTACGCCCACCACATCCAGCGGCTGATGGTGCTGGGCCTGTTCGCGCTGCTGCTGGGCGTGCGTCCGCGCGCCATCCACGAATGGTTCCTGGCTGTGTACGTGGACGCGGTGGAGTGGGTGGAATTGCCCAACGTGCTGGGCATGTCGCAGTACGCCGACGGCGGCCGCATGGTCAGCAAGCCCTACGCCGCGTCCGGCAAGTACATCCAGCGCATGTCCAACCACTGCGCCGGCTGCCGCTTCCGGCCCGACGAGGCCACCGGCCCGCGCGCCTGCCCCTACACCACGCTGTACTGGGACTTCCTGGCCCGGCACGAGCAGCGCTTCGCGCGCCACCCGCGCACGGCGCTGCAGTGGACCCACCTGGGCCGCAAGCCGCCGGACGAACTGGCCGCCATCCGCCGGCAGGCCGCGGCGCTGAGGGCGGCGCTGGCCGCCGGTTCACGACCGCAACACGGCCCGAAGCGGTAGGCTGGCGGCCATCCACGGCCTTCCAGGAAACCCCATGCGCACCTGCCTGATCACCGGCGCCTCCGGCGGCGTCGCCACCGCCCTGGCCGAACTGCTGCGCGCCCGCGGCTGGCGGCTGGCGCTGGTGTCGCGCGACGCCTCGCGCGTGGCTGCCGGGGAGGGCGACCTGGTGATCGAAGCCGACGTCGGCACCGAAGCGGGCGCGGAAACGGCCGTGGCCGAGGCCACCGAAGCCTTCGGCGCGCCGCCCGCCGCGGTGGCGCACTGCGCCGGCGCGGTGCTGGTGGCGCCCATCGCCCGCACCACCGAGGCGCAGTACCGCCAGTGCATGGCCGCCAACCTCGACAGCGCCTTCTTCGTCGCCCGCGCCTATGCGCCGCGCGTGCAGAAGTCGGAGCACCCGGGCAGCCTGCTGTTCTTCAGCTCGGTGGCGGCGGGCATCGGCGTGGCCAACCATGCGGCCATCGCCATGGCCAAGGGCGGCGTGGAAGGCCTGGTGCGCGCGCTGGCGGCCGATTTTTCCGGCGCCGGCCTGCGCGTCAACGCCATCGCCCCCGGCCTGATGCACACCCCGGCCACCGCCCGCATGCTCTCCACCGAAGCCTCGGCGCGCGCCATCACCGCGCAGTACCCGCTGGGCCGCCACGGCGAAGCCGACGACGCCGCCTCGCTGGGCGCCTTCCTGCTGTCGGAGGAAGCCGGCTGGGTCACCGGCCAGGTGATCGCGCTCGACGGCGGTTTCCAGGCCGTGCGGCCGCTGGTGCGGGCGGGCTGAGATGGGCCACGCCCTCGTCTGGTTCCGCCGCGACCTGCGCCTGGCGGACAACCCGGCGCTCAAGGCCGCGCTCGACGCCGGCCTGGTGCCGGTGCCGGTCTACATCCACGCGCCCGACGAAGAGGCGCCCTGGGCGCCGGGCGCCGCCAGCCACGCCTGGCTGCACCGCTCGCTGCAGGCGCTCGACGCCGACCTGCGCGCGCGCGGCTCGCGCCTCATCATCCGCCAGGGCGACAGCCTGGCTGAGATCGAAAAGCTCATCGCCGAAACCAAGGCCGAGGCGCTGCACTGGAATCGCCTGTACGAGCCGGCTTCCATCGCCCGCGACACCCGCATCAAGCAGGGCCTGAAGTCGCGCGGCCTGCACGTGGAAAGCCACGACGCTGCGCTGCTGGTGGAACCGTGGACCGTGCAGACGGGGCAGGGCGAGCCCTACCGCGTGTTCACCCCGTTCTGGAAGAACGCCCGCCAGCGCCTGGACGCCAGGATGCCGGCCGCGGCCCCCACGCGCCTGCCCGAGCTGCCGCCGATGCTGGCCGGCCTGGGCGTGGAAGACCTGCGGCTGGAGCCGCAAAAGCCCGAACCGCGCTGGGACGCCGGCTTCTGGGAACACTGGGTGCCGGGCGAAGCCGGCGCGCTCGAGCTGCTCGAGGCCTTCCTCGACGGCGCCGCGCGCGGCTACAAGGAGCAGCGCAACTTCCCCGACCGCATCGCCACCTCGAAGCTGTCGCCGCACCTGCACTTCGGCGAGATCTCGCCGCGTCTGATCGTCGCGCGCGTGCTGGCGGAAAGCTGGCCGGCCGCGGTGCAGCCCAACATCGACCATTTCCTGAGCGAGCTGGGCTGGCGCGAATTCAGCCACCACCTGCTGTTCCACTTCCCGCACACGGCGCAGGAAAACATGAACCCGCGCTTCCAGGAGTTCCGCTGGGCGCGGCCCGACGCGCGCCTGCTCGCCGCCTGGCAGCGCGGCCGCACCGGTGTGCCCATCGTGGATGCCGGCATGCGCGAGCTCTGGCACACCGGCTGGATGCACAACCGCACCCGCATGGTGGTGGCCAGCTTCCTCACAAAGAACCTGCGCTACCACTGGAAACACGGCGCGCAGTGGTTCTGGGACACCCTGGTGGACGCCGACCTGGCCAACAACACCCAGGGCTGGCAGTGGACCGCGGGCACCGGCGCCGACGCCGCGCCGTACTTCCGCATCTTCAACCCGGTGGCCCAGGCCGAGAAGTTCGACGCCGCCGGCAAGTACGTGCGGCGCTGGGTGCCCGAGCTGGCGAAGCTGCCCGACGCGGCCCTGTCGGCGCCCTGGGAGCACGCCGACCTGCTGCGCCGGCGGGCGCCGGACTACCCGGCGAAGCCCATCGTCGACCTCAAGGCCAGCCGCGAGGCCGCGCTCGAGGCCTATTCCGGCCCCAAGACCAAGCCGCCCGCCGAGCGTTGACGCCCGCACGGCGCGGCCGGCATCCTGCCCGGGTACCGGGGGAGCACGCATGGCCGAGGCCCGCAAGAAGCACCGCAAGACGCCGATGTCCCGGGTGGACACCGCGTGGCTGCGCATGGAGCGCGCCACCAACCTGATGATGATCACCGGCGTGCTGATGCTCGAGAGCCCGCTCGACATCAAGACCCTGCGCAAGGTGATCGAGCAGAAGTTCCTGTCCTATCCGCGCTTCCGGCAGAAGGCGGTGGACGGCCCCACCGGCGCCTTCTGGCAGGAGGACGCCGACTTCGACCTGGACTGGCACCTGCACCTCACCGCGCTGCCGGGCCGCGGAGGCAAGCGCGAGCTCGAGCGCCTCACCAGCCAGCTGGCCTCCACGCCGCTCGACAAGTCCAAGCCGCTCTGGCAGTTCCACCTGGTGGAGCGCTTCAACGGCGGCTCGGCGCTGATCGCCCGCATCCACCACTGCTACGCCGACGGCATCGCGCTGGTGCAGGTGCTGCTTTCGCTCACCGAGATGCAGCTCGACGAGAAGCGCAAGGCCGCGCTGGCCAAGCGCTGGCTGAAGAAGGAAGAGCACGCGCCGGTGGCGCAGCGCGTCGGCGCCATCGACCGCTACATGAAGCTCGGCAACAAGATGCTCGAGAAGGGCATGGACTTCTACCGCGACCCGACCCTGGCCGCGGTGCTGGCCAACGAAGGCGTCGAGATCGCGCGCGAGATCGGCCATGCGCTGGCGCTGCCCGACGACCCGGACACCGTGCTCAAGGGCCGGCTGGGCGTGAGCAAGCGCGTGGCCTGGGCCGAGCCGCTGTCGCTGGCCGAGGTGAAGTCGGTGAGCCAGGCGCTGCACTGCACGGTCAACGACATCCTGCTGGCCTCGGCCAGCGGCGCGCTGCGCAGCTACCTGCTCGAGCGCGGCGAACAGCTCGAGGGCATCACCATCCGCGCCACCGTGCCGGTGAACCTGCGGCCGCTGGAGCACGCCAAGCAGCTGGGCAACCACTTCGGCCTGGTGTTCCTGGACCTGCCGGTGGGCGAGCCCAACCCGATGCGCCGGCTCGAGCGCGTGTCGGCCTGCATGAAGGTGCTGCGCAAGTCGCGCCAGGCCGTGGCCACCTTCGGCGCGCTGGCCGCCGTGGGCATGGCGCCGCCGCCGGTGCAGGCGCTGGCGCTGGAGATGTTCAGCCGCAAGGCCTCGGCCGTGGCCACCAACGTGCCCGGGCCGCAGGTGCCGCTGTATTTCGGCGGCAGCAAGATCAGGGACCTGATGTTCTGGGTGCCGCAGACCGGTTCGATCGGCCTGGGCATCTCGATCCTGAGCTACAACGGCGCCGTGCATTTCGGCCTGATCGCCGACGCCAAGCTCATGCCCGACCCGGATTCGGTGATCCGCCGCTTCCAGCCCGAGTTCGAGAAGCTGCTGTACCTGGCGCTGATGGCGCGCTGGGAAGGCGAGTTCGGGCCGGAAGACGCCGAGGCGTTGATGGAAGAATCCGCCCCCGCCTGAGAGGTAAACCGCGATGTCGTCTTGTGACCTTCCGGGCCTGGGCCTGCGCGTCCCGGCCACCGAAGTCCCGTCGCCGGCCTCGGCGCTGGCGCCGGGTGAAGACCGCGGCGAGGCCGTGCTGGCCGGCGGCTGCTTCTGGTGCACCGAAGCGGTGTTCCGGCAGCTGGCCGGCGTGCGCGAAGTACTGCCCGGTTACGCCGGCGGCAGCGCCGACACCGCCAACTACAAGGCTGTTTGCAGCGGCACCACCGGCCACGCCGAAGCCATCCGCATCACCTACGAGCCCGCCGTGGTCGGCTTCGGCGAGCTGCTGCGCGTGTTCATGGCGGTGGCGCACGACCCCACCCAGAAGGACCGCCAGGGCCACGACGTGGGCACGCAGTACCGCTCGGCCATCTTCCCGCTCGACGAGGCCCAGCGCCGCGTCGCCACCGCCTACCTGGCGCAGCTGGAGGCGGCGGGCGTGTACGCCTCGCCGCTGGCCACCACGCTCGAGCCGTTGGAGGTGTTCTTCGTGGCCGAGGCCTACCACCACGATTACGCGGCGAAAAACCCCGGCCAGCCCTACATCCGGGCAGTGTCGGCGCCCAAGGTCGAGAAGCTGGCCAAAGTCTTCCCCGGGAAACTGCGGTAACGATTCGTGGCGCCGGAGGAACAAGGCCGCATGACGCAAGCTCCCGATCCCGCGCCGCCCGAGCGGCTGACCATGGCCGCGTTCTGGCGCGACTTCGGCGACGAAGTCTTCAGCCTCGACCGCGGCCTGCCCTGGACCTTCCTGCGCATGTTCCGCGGCCCGGGCGCGCTGGTGCGCGACTACGTCGTGGTCCGCGACCGGCGCATCGTGCGCCCGCTTCGGTTCTTCCTGGTAGGTTTCGCGTTGCTGGCCCTGGTGTTCTCGCTGGCCGGCGGCGTGGAGTCGGCCCGCGCGGGCTTTTACGCCGGGTTCGATGGCCAGGCGCCGGGCGTGGCCGCGGCCATCTGGTGGCTGCTTAGCCAGGTGCAGCTGCTGCTGGTGCTGGTGGTGCTGCCGGCGGGCGCGATGGCCCTGCATCGGGTTTACCGCGGCCACGGGCCCTCGTTCGCCGAGATGTGGGTGCTGTGCCTGTTCGTTGCCGGGCAGGCGATGGCGGTGGCGGCGCTGCTGTTCGCGCTCGATGAGTGGTCGCACGTGCCGGGCATGGGGCCGCTGTTGCTGCTGCAGGCGCCGGCCTGGTTCCTGGCGACCGCCCTCGGTTATTTCCCGGGCGCGTCGTGGGGGCGGCGGGGGGGGGGGCCGGGCCCGGGCCCGGCCCCCGCGGGGGGGCGGGGGTTGGGGTTGGTGGTGGGGGCGGTGTGGGCGGGCGCCGTGGTGGCGTTGAGCGGGGGGGCCCGGGCGACGGCGCGGCCCGGCGAGAGCCCGGCCCCGCCCCGGCCGTGACGGCCGGGGCGGGGGTGGCGCTCAGAAGTCGTCGTCGAATGTGACCGAGCCGGTC
>NZ_JAYSEG010000033.1:0-36931 GCF_041913985.1 Arenimonas sp. | reverse complement strand
CAAGTGCATCTTCTGCGGCTTCTGCGAAGAGAGCTGCCCGGTCGACTCCATCGTCGAGACCCACATCCACGAGTACCACTTCGAGAAGCGCGGCGAGAACATCGTCACCAAGCCGCAGTTGCTGGCCATCGGCGACCGCCTCGAGGACGAGATCGCCCAGCGCCGGTCCGCCGACGCGGCGTTCCGGTGAGGGCAGGGGACAAGGACTGACATGACTTACGAACTCGCCGCCTTCTGGGCCTTCGCCTCGGTGACCGTGCTGGCCGCGCTGGGCGTCATCCTGGCCCGCAACCCGGTGCACGCCGTGCTCAGCCTGGTGCTGACCTTCTTCTCCGCCGCCTGCCTCTGGCTGCTGCTCCAGGCCGAGTTCCTCGGCGTGGTGCTGGTGCTGGTGTACATCGGCGCGGTGATGGTGCTGTTCCTGTTCGTGGTGATGATGCTCGACATCAACACCGCGCCGCTGCGAGAGGGCTTCGTGCGCTACCTGCCGCTCACCGGCGCCGTGGTGGTGGTGATGGCCGCCGAGATGGTGATGCTGATCGGCAGCAAGCGCTTCGAGGTCGGCCTGTCGGCCACCGACCCGGCCGCCGTGCTGGGCAAGACCAACCTGCAGTGGATCGGCGAGACCCTGTTCAGCAAGTACATCCTGCCGTTCGAGACTGCCGCGGTCATCCTGACCGTGGCCCTGGTGGTGGCGGTGATGCTGACCCTGCGCCGCCGCGAGGGCACCAAGCACCAGGACCCGTCCCGCCAGGTCGCCGTGCGCCGCGAGGACCGCGTGCGCCTCGTGAAGGTCCAGGCGGAACCCCGCCAGGAGGGCAACCCGTGATCACGCTCGGCCATTACCTCGCGCTCGCCGCGGTGCTGTTCTGCCTGTCGGTCGCCGGCATCTTCATCAACCGCAAGAACGTCATCGTGCTGTTGATGTGCATCGAGCTGATGCTGCTCTCGGTGAACATCAACTTCGTGGCCTTCTCGCGCTTCCTGGGCGACGTGGACGGCCAGATCTTCGTCTTCTTCATCCTGACCGTGGCCGCCGCCGAGGCCGCCATCGGCCTGGCCATCCTGGTGACGCTGTTCCGCAACCGGCGGACCATCAACGTCGCCGAACTCGATTCGCTGAAGGGCTGAGCGCGCGATGATCCAGATGAACATCCTGTTGGTCATCGCCCTGGCGCCGCTGCTGGGCTCCATCGTCGCCGGCCTGTTCGGCAAGCAGGTGGGCCGCGCCGGCGCGCACTGGGTGACCATCCTGGGCGTGGCGGTGAGCTGCGCGCTCTCGCTGCACGTGCTGTGGCAGTTCCTGGCCCAGGGCGCCGCGCCCTTCAACGAGAACGTCTACACCTTCTTCCAGGTGGGCGGTTACTCGGCGCACGTGGGCTTCATGGTCGACAAGCTCACGGCCATGATGATGGTCGTGGTCACCTTCGTTTCGCTGCTGGTGCACGTCTACACCATCGGCTACATGGAGGAAGACCCGGGCTACCAGCGCTTCTTCAGCTACATCTCGCTGTTCACCTTCAGCATGCTGATGCTGGTGATGAGCAACAACTTCCTGCAGCTGTTCTTTGGCTGGGAGGCGGTGGGCCTGGTGTCCTACCTGCTGATCGGCTTCTGGTACAAGCGCCCGACCGCCATCTTCGCCAACCTCAAGGCCTTCCTGGTCAACCGCGTCGGCGACTTCGGCTTCCTGCTCGGCATCGCCGGCGTGCTGGCCTGGATCGGCACGCTCGACTACGCCACCGCCTTCACGCACGCGGCCAACGCCGACATCCATTCCACCTTCACCCTGTGGTCGGGCAAGGTCGGATTCGGCGGCTGGAGCTACGACGTGCTCTCGGGCCCGGTGCAGGTCGAGGTGATCAGCTTCATCTGCATCTGCCTGTTCATCGGCGCCATGGGCAAGTCGGCGCAGGTGCCGCTGCACGTGTGGCTGCCGGACTCCATGGAAGGCCCGACCCCGATCTCGGCCCTGATCCACGCCGCCACCATGGTGACCGCGGGCATTTTCATGGTCGCCCGCATGTCGCCGCTGTTCGAGCAGAGCGAGGCGGCCCTGGCGTTCGTGCTGTTCATCGGCGCCACCACGGCCTTCTTCACCGGCCTGATCGGCATCATCCAGAACGACATCAAGCGCGTCGTGGCGTATTCCACCCTCTCGCAGCTGGGCTACATGACGGTCGCGCTGGGCGTGTCGGCCTACTCGGCGGCCGTGTTCCACCTGATGACCCACGCCTTCTTCAAGGCGTTGCTGTTCCTGGCGGCCGGCTCGGTGATCATCGGCATGCACCACGAGCAGGACATGCGCAAGATGGGCGGCCTGCGCAAGTACATGCCCATCACCTACTGGACCAGCCTGATCGGCACGCTGGCGCTGGTGGGCACGCCGTTCCTGTCGGGCTTCTACTCCAAGGACACCATCATCGAGGCGGCCGCGCACAATGCCCACGCCAACGCCGGCTTCGTGGCGCAGTACGGCTACTGGGCGGTGCTGGCCGGCGTGTTCGTCACCAGCTTCTACAGCTTCCGCCTTCTGTACCTGACCTTCCACGGCAAGGAGCGCTTCCGCGAGGTGGCCCACGACGACCACCACGGCGATGCGCACCATGACGCCCACGGCGACGACCACCGCCATGGCCACCACGGCCCGGTGGAGCCGCACGAGTCGCCCTGGGTGGTGACCGTGCCGCTGATCCTGCTCGCCATCCCGTCCATCTTCATCGGCTACTTCACCGTGGGCCCGATGCTCGGCGGCGACTTCTTCCGCGGCGCCATCGAGGTGCTGCCGAAGCACGACGCCATGCTGGCCTGGGCCGAGGAGTTCAAGGGCCCGGTGGCGTTCGCCCTGCACGGCATGACCATGCCGGCGTTCTGGCTGGCCTTCGGCGGCTTCGCGCTGGCCACCTTCATCTACCTGTTCAAGCCCTCGGTCGCCGACCGCGCCGCGAAGGTGTTCGCGCTGCCGATCCGCGTGCTGGAGAACAAGTACGGCTTCGACGACCTGTGGATCAAGGGCTTCGCTGGCGGCGGCATCAAGCTCGGCAAGTTCTCCTGGAAGAAGGCCGACGCCGGCCTGATCGACGGCCTGCTGGTGAACGGCTCCGCCACCCTGGTGGACCGCGTCGCCGGCATCGTGCGCCAGCTCCAGACCGGTCGCCTCTACAACTACGCCTTCGCCATGATCCTCGGCCTCATCGTCCTCCTGGCGGTGCTGGTCAAGGTCGTCGGCGCCTGAGACTGACAAGGAAGCCCTGATGCAATCCTCCTGGCCCCTGTTGAGCGTCCTGGTCTGGCTGCCGATCCTCGGCGGCCTGGCCACGCTGGCCTTCGGCGACGCGCGTGCGAACCAGGCGAAGGTGTTCGCCCTGCTGGTGGCGGTCGCCACCCTGGCCTTCAGCCTGCTGCTGTTCGCCGGCCACGACTACGCCTCCCCGGCGATGCGCTTCGTCGAGGACCGCGCCTGGATTCCGAGCTTCGACATCCGCTACCACCTGGGCGTTGACGGCCTGTCGATCGCCCTGATCGCGCTGACCACCCTGACCACCGTGCTGGTGCTGATCGGCTCCTGGACCTCGGTCGAGCGCCGCGCGCACCAGTACTTCGCCGCCTTCCTGGTGCTCGAGGGCATGATGGTGGGCGTCTTCTGCGCGCTCGACGCCATCCTGTTCTACGTGTTCTTCGAGGCCATGCTGATCCCGATGTTCATCATCATCGGCGTCTGGGGCGGCCCGAAGCGCATCTACGCCTCGCTGAAGTTCTTCCTCTACACCTTCCTAGGCTCGGTGCTGATGCTGGTGGGCCTGGTGTACCTGTACATCGTCTCGGGCGAGCGCCTCGAGGGCGGCGCCAGCTTCCAGCTGGCCGACCTCTACCAGCTCAAGCTCAGCGCCACCGAGCAGATGTGGCTGTTCTTCGCCTTCCTGGCCGCCTTCGCGGTGAAGGTGCCGATGTTCCCGGTCCACACCTGGTTGCCGGACGCCCACGTTGAGGCGCCCACCGGCGGTTCGGTGGTGCTGGCGGCCATCATGCTCAAGATCGGCGGCTACGGCTTCCTGCGCTTCACCCTGCCGATCGTGCCGGACGCGGGGCAGGAGTGGGCCTGGCTGGTCATCGCGCTGTCGCTCATGGCCGTGGTCTACATCGGCCTGGTGGCGCTGGTGCAGGAAGACATGAAGAAGCTGATCGCGTACTCGTCGATCGCGCACATGGGCTTCGTCACCCTGGGCAGCTTCATCGTGTTCGCGCTGGTGCGCGAGCTGGGCAACACCGACGCCGCGCAGCTGGGCCTGCAGGGCGCGATGGTGCAGATGATCTCGCACGGCTTCGTCTCGGGCGCCATGTTCTCGTGCGTGGGCGTGGTCTACGACCGCATGCACAGCCGCATGATCCGCGACTACGGCGGCGTGGTGAACACCATGCCGTGGTTCGCCGCCTTCTTCGTGTTCTTCGCCATGGCCAACGCCGGCCTGCCGGGCACGTCGGGTTTCGTGGGCGAGTTCATGGTCATCCTGGCCTCGTTCCAGTACAACGCCTGGGTCGCCTTCGGCGCCGGCTTCACGCTCATCCTGGGCGCGGCCTACACCCTGTGGATGGTCAAGCGCGTCGTGTTCGGCGACGTCGCCAACCACCACGTCGCCGAGCTCACCGACATCAATGGCCGCGAGGCGCTGGTGCTCGGCGTGTTCGCGATCGGTACGCTGGCCCTGGGCGTGTACCCGAAGCCGCTGACCGACCTCATGGAAGCACCGATCGCGCAGCTGCTGACCCAGCTCGCCGCCACCAAGCTGTAAGGAAGCCCCGATGGCCCTGCCGATGCCCACCACCGCCGACCTGCTGCCGCTCGGGCCCGAGATCTTCGTCTGCGGCGCGGCCTTCGCGCTGCTGATGATCGACCTGTTCCTGTCGGACGCCCGCCGTGGCCTGACCCACTTCCTGGCCCTGTTCATCCTGGCCGCGGCGGCGGTGCTGACCATGCGCGACATGGCGATGGAGCCGGCGTTCGGCTTCGCCAACATGTTCGTGCGCGACACCGCCAGCGACGTGCTCAAGGTGGCCGTTTACCTCGTGGCCGGCGCCTCGTTCATCTACGCCAAGCCCTACCTGCAGGACCGCGGCCTGTTCAAGGGCGAGTTCTACGTGCTCGGCCTGTTCTCGGTGCTGGGCATGATGCTGATGATCTCGGCCGGCAGCCTGCTGACCCTGTACCTGGGCCTGGAGTTGCTGGCGCTGAGCTCGTACGGCCTGGTCGCCATGGACCGCGACAGCTCGCGTTCCTCCGAGGCGGCCATGAAGTACTTCGTGCTCGGCTCGATGGCCTCGGGCCTGCTGCTCTACGGCATGTCCATGGTGTACGGCGCCACCGGCAGCCTGCAGCTCGGCGAGATCCACGCCGCCGCCGCGGCCACCGGCGACCGCACGCTGCTGCTGTTCGGCGTGGTGTTCATGCTGGTCGGCATCGCCTTCAAGTTCGGCGCCGCGCCCTTCCACATGTGGCTGCCGGACGTCTACCACGGCGCCCCGACCGCGATCACCCTGTTCATCGGCTCGGCGCCGAAGCTGGCCGCGTTCGGCATGGCCTACCGCCTGCTCGAGTCCGGCGTCGGCCCGCTCGACGCCCAGTGGCAGGACATGGTGGCCTGGCTGTCGGCGCTGTCCCTGGTCATCGGCAACCTCGTGGCGCTGGTGCAGACCAACCTCAAGCGCATGCTGGCCTACTCGACCATCTCGCACGTGGGCTTCCTGTTCATGGGCCTGGCCCACGGCGGCCAGCTCGGCTACGGCGCGGCGATGTTCTACGCCATTTCCTATGCGGTGATGTCGGCCGCCGCCTTCGGCGCCATCATCCTGCTCTCGCGCAAGGGCCACGAAGCGGAGGAGATCTCCGACTTCCGCGGCCTGTGGTCGCGCAACCCGCTGCAGGCCATGCTGGTCATGTTCATCATGGCCTCGCTGGCCGGCGTGCCGCCGTTCCTGGGCTTCTGGGCGAAGCTCGAGGTGCTGCTGGCCGCGCTGGACGCGGGCCTGCTGTGGCTGGCCGTGGTCGGCGTGGTCTGCGCCGTCATCGGCGCCTTCTACTACCTGAAGGTGATGAAGGCGATGTTCTTCGAGGAGCCGGAAGGCGAGGGCCCGCGGCTCCACCCGGACCGCCACCTGCGCCTGCTGTTCGCCGTGAACGCGGTCGCGCTGCTGGTGCTGGGCCTGTTCGCCGACACCATCCTGCATTGGTGCGGGCTGGCGTTCCCAGTCTGAACCGGCCGTTGAACGCCGGGCTTGCGCCGGAAAGCGCAACGCCCCTATAATGCGCGTCTACTGCTGCGGGGTGGAGCAGTCTGGCAGCTCGTCGGGCTCATAACCCGAAGGTCGCAGGTTCAAATCCTGCCCCCGCTACCAGTTTCTGGCGATGTCTTCCGAAAGGAATCACCGCTCAGGCTTTTTCCCTCGGACCGGCCGTTTGGGCGGTCCCGGGAAGCCGGAACCTGGATGTACCGGAAAAGGGCCTTACGGCCCTTTTTTGTTTTCGAAATCCGAGAAACGCAGAGGCGACAGGACCGACCCGATGACCGGCAAGGCGACTGAAATCAGCGAACTGCTCGCGCCCACCGTGGCCGCGCTCGGCCTTGAACTGCTGGGCGTGGAGTTCGCGCCCACCGGCAACAGCGCGCTGCTGCGCATTTACATCGACGCACCCGGTCGCCACGTGGCCATCGAGGACTGCGAGGCCGTGAGCCGCGAAGTCTCGGCCGTGCTCGACGTGGAGGACCCGATCACCTCGGCCTACACGCTGGAAGTGTCGTCGCCGGGCATCGACCGCCCGCTGTTCACGCCGGAGCAGTTCGCGCGTTTCGTGGGCGAGCAGGCCAAGCTCACGCTGCGCCTGGCGCAGGACGGCCGCCGCCGCTTCATTGCCCGCATCACCGGCGTCGAGGGCGACGTGGTGCTGCTGGCGCACGAGGCCGGCGACATGCGCGTGAAGCACGACAACATCGAGAAGGCGCGCCTGGTCCCCGACCTGGTCGCCCTGGGCCTCGCGGCCCAACCCAAACCCACCGGTCCGCGCGGCAAGCGCAAGGCCGACAAAGAATCCTGATTACACCTGAGGCGCCCGACGCCTTTCACGGAGCTGGAAGAGATGAGCAAGGAACTGTTGCTGGTGATGGAAGCGGTCGCCAATGAAAAGGGCGTGCCGCGCGGCGTGATCATCGAGGCGATGGAGGCCGCGCTGGCGTCCGCCGCCAAGAAGCGCTACCACGAGCAGGACGTCGCCATGCGCGTCTCGATCAACCCCAAGGACGGCAGCTACGAAACCTTCCGCCGCTGGGAAGTGGTGGCTGACGACGTGGTGATGGAGTCGCCCGACCGCCAGATCCGCATGATGGACGTGGTGGACGACAAGCCGGATGCGCAGATCGGCGACTTCGTCGAGGAGCAGGTCGAGAACGCCGAGTTCGGCCGCATCGCCGCCCAAGCCGCCAAGCAGGTCATCGTGCAGCGCGTGCGCGAAGCCGAGCGTGCGCAGGTGATCGACGCCTGGCGCGACCGCATCGGCGAGCTGGTGAACGGCATCGTCAAGCGCGTCGAGCGCGGCAATGTCTACGTCGACCTGGGCGGCAACGCCGAGGCGCTGATCCCGAAGGACAAGGCCATCCCGCGCGACGTGCTGCGCCCGGGCGACCGCGTGCGCGGCTACCTGCTCGACGTGCGCGCCGAAACCCGCGGCCCGCAGCTGTTCATCAGCCGCACCGCGCCGGAATTCATGATCGAGCTGTTCAAGCTCGAGGTGCCGGAAGTCGGCCAGGGCCTGGTCGAGATCAAGGCCGCGGCCCGCGACCCGGGCGACCGCGCCAAGATCGCCGTGCTGGCCCATGACCACCGCACCGACCCCATCGGCGCCTGCATCGGCATGCGCGGTTCGCGCGTGCAGGCCGTGAGCAACGAGCTCAACGGCGAG
This sequence comes from Arenimonas sp., assembly GCF_041913985.1. Classification (GTDB taxonomy): domain Bacteria; phylum Pseudomonadota; class Gammaproteobacteria; order Xanthomonadales; family Xanthomonadaceae; genus Arenimonas. The sequence continues at coordinate 28,983 of NZ_JAYSEG010000033.1, read as the reverse complement.
CGCATCGACATCGTGCTGTGGTCGGACAACCCGGCCCAGTTCGTCATCAACGCCATGGCCCCGGCCGAGGTGCAGTCGATCATCGTCGACGAAGAAAAGCGCTCGATGGACCTCGCGGTCGCCGAGGACAAGCTGGCCCAGGCCATCGGCAAGGGCGGCCAGAACGTGCGCCTCGCCAGCCGCCTGACCGGCTGGCAGCTCAACGTGATGACCCCCGACCAGGTGCAGGCCAAGTCCGAGGCCGAGCAGGCCGCCGCCCGCCAGCTGTTCATGGACAAGCTGGAAGTGGACGAGGAGATCGCCGGCATCCTGGTCGCCGAGGGCTTCAGCACGGTCGAGGAAATCGCCTACGTGCCGGCCGCCGAGCTGCTGGCGGTCGAAGGCTTCGACGAGGACATCGTCGAGGAGCTGCGCGCCCGCGCCCGCGACGCCCTGCTCACCGAGGCCCTGCAGGTCGAGGAGGAGATCGAGGAGCACAAGCCGGCCGACGACCTGCTGTCGCTCGACGGCATGGACGAGGCCACCGCCTACGCCCTGGCCGCCCGCGGCGTCGCCACCCGCGACGACCTGGCCGAGCTGGCCACCGACGAGATCACCGACATCGAAGGTGTGGACGAGGAGCGCGCCGCGAAGCTGATCATGGCGGCCCGCGCGCACTGGTTCGAATAATCCGGCCGACACCCGCAAGCCCCGAGTTACACCATTGCGCGCCAGGCGCGCAGGACACCAAGGAATCACCACCACATGTCTGAAGTCACCGTAGGTTCGCTGGCCAAAGTGCTGGGTATGCCCGTCGAGAAGCTGCTCGAGCAGCTTTCCGGCGCGGGCATGACCTTCAGCGGGCCGGATCAGGTGGTCAGCAGCACCGAGAAGATGAAGCTGCTCGGTTTCCTTCGCCGAACGCACGGCAAGGACGACAAGCCGGCCGAAGCCGCCGCGCCGAAGAAAATCACGCTGCAGCGTCGCAAGCAGGAAGAGCTGACGGTCAGCGCCGGCAAGACCAAGGCCACGGTCACCGTCGAGGTGCGCCAGAAGCGCACCTACGTCAAGCGCGACGAAGTCGAGGCGCCGGTCTCCGACGAGCGCGCCGAAGCCCTGCGCAAGCTCGAGGAATCCAAGGCCCGCAACGAGGCCGAGCTGGCCGCGCTGAGCGAATCCGACCGCAAGCGCGCCATGGAGCGCGAGGCCGAGGAAGCCCGCATCCGCAACGAGGAGGCCGCCCGCGCGGCCGCCGAAGCCGCCGCCGCCGCGGCGGAAGCCGAAGCCGAGGAAGAGCCGGTCGCGAAGCCGGCGGCCAAGGCCCCGCCCGTGCCGTCCCTGCCGCCGGGCGCCATCGTCATCCACGAGCCGCGCAAGGCGCGTGCCGAAGCCAAGGTGCACGCCAAGCCGGCGGCCCCGGCCCGGCCGACCCCGGCCGGCCCGAGCAAGGCCCCGGCCCCGGGCGCGAACAAGCCCGCCGGCAAGCACAAGGCCGTGCGCGGTTCGCACGCCATGGTGGACAACGAGGGTGACGAGGGCCAGGCCAGCCGTTTCGCCGCCGGCCAGCTGCACCTCACCGATTCCGAGCGCGCCCGCCGCGGCGCCGCCGGCAACCGCAAGAAGCCCAAGATGCGCATGGCCGAGCCTTCGCGCACGGCCAGCGGCCAGCACGGCTTCTCCCGCCCGACCGCGCCGATCGTCCGCGAGGTCTTCATCGGCGACAGCATTTCCGTGGCCGACCTGGCCCAGAAGCTGGCCATGAAGGGCGGCGAAGTGGTGCGCGCGCTGTTCAAGATGGGCGTGATGGCCACCATCAACCAGGTGATCGACCACGACACCGCGGTGCTGGTGGTCGAGGAACTGGGCCACAAGGCCAGCAAGACCGCCGAGGACGACGCCGAGACCGCGCTGGTCGCGCACGTCGAGGAGACGCAGGGCGAGAAGCGTCCGCGTCCGCCCGTGGTCACCATCATGGGCCACGTCGACCACGGCAAGACCTCGCTGCTCGACTACATCCGCCGCACCAAGGTGGCGTCGGGCGAGTCCGGCGGCATCACCCAGCACATCGGCGCCTACCACGTCGAAACCGACAAGGGCGTCATCAGCTTCCTCGACACCCCGGGCCACTCGGCGTTCACCGCCATGCGCGCCCGCGGCGCCAAGCTCACCGACATCGTGGTGCTGGTGGTCGCGGCCGACGACGGCGTGATGCCGCAGACGGTCGAGGCCGTGCAGCACGCGCGTGCCGCCAAGGTGCCGCTGCTGGTGGCCGTGAACAAGATGGACAAGCCGGAAGCCAACCCGGACAACGTCAAGCAGGGCCTGGTGAAGCTCGAGGTCGTGCCGGAAGAGTGGGGCGGCGACGTGCAGTTCGTGCCGGTGTCGGCCAAGACCGGCATGGGCATCGACGCGCTGCTCGACGCCATCTCGGTCCAGGCCGAGGTGATGGAACTGCAGGCCGTGTACGACGCCCGCGCCACCGGCGTGGTCATCGAGGCCTCGCTCGACAAGGGCCGCGGCCCGGTCGCCACGGTGCTGGTGCAGCAGGGCACCCTGAAGAAGGGCGACTACCTGGTGTGCGGCACCTACTACGGCCGCGTGCGCGCCCTGTTCGACGAAAACGGCAAGCAGGTGGATGCGGCCGAGCCGTCGATCCCGGTGCAGGTGCTCGGCCTGTCGGGCGTGCCCGACGCCGGCGACGACTTCGTGGTCGTGGCCGACGAGCGCCTGGCCAAGGACGTGGCCCAGCAGCGCGACGCCAAGAAGCGCGAGTCGCGCCTGGTCGCTGCCGCCGGCACCCGCATGGAAGACATCATGGCCCAGATGGGCCAGGACAGCGGCCAGGTCACCCTGAACCTGCTGGTGAAGGCCGACGTGCAGGGTTCGGTCGAGGCGCTGCGCCAGTCGCTGGTGGCGCTGTCGAACGACATGATCAAGGTCAACGTGATCTCCTCGGGCGTGGGCGGCATCACCGAGTCCGACGCCACGCTCGCCGCGACCTCGAAGGCCGTCATCATCGGCTTCAACGTCCGCGCCGACGCCAGCGCCCGCAAGGTGATCGAGAGCAACGGCCTCGACCTGCGCTACTTCTCGATCATCTACGACGTCATCGACCAGGTTAAGCAGGTGGCGTCCGGCCTGCTCGGCAAGGAAATCCGCGAGGAGATCATCGGCATCGCCGAGGTCCGCGACGTGTTCCGCAGCTCCAAGTTCGGCGCCGTGGCCGGTTCCCTCGTCATCGAGGGCACGGTCAAGAAGAGCAAGCCGATCCGCGTGCTGCGCGACAGCGTGGTCATCTTCGAGGGCGAGCTCGAGTCGCTGCGCCGCTTCAAGGACAACGTCGAGGAAGTCCGCTCGGGTACCGAGTGCGGCATCGCGGTGAAGGCGTACAACGACGTCAAGCCCGGCGACCAGATCGAGTGCTTCGAGCGCATCGAGGTCCAGCGCACGCTGTAAGGCGCGCGCGACGCCATGGCGACCAAGAGCTTCCACCGCACCGACCGGGTCTCGGCGCAGCTGCGCCGGGACCTGGGCCAGATCGTCCACGAGGCCGTGCGCGAGCACGGCCTGCCGTCGGTCTCCGTTTCCGACGTCGAGGTGACGCGCGACCTGGCCCACGCCAAGGTCTTCGTCACCGCGCTGCTGGCCGAACAGGGCCCGGTGGCGGTGAAGGCGCTGAAGGAACTGGCGCCCGAGCTTCGCTACCGCCTCGGCCAGGCCGTGCGCATGCGCCACGTGCCCGAGCTGCATTTCCACTACGACGATTCGGTGGACAAGGGCGAGCGCATCGAAAAGCTGCTGCGCGAGAACCCGCCCGGTCCCGCCGAAGACTGAGGCCCCGCCCGTGGGCCGCACCGTGTTCCGCCCGCTCGACGGCATCCTGCTGCTCGACAAGCCCGCCGGCCTGAGTTCGAACCAGGCCCTGCAGCGGGCGCGCCACCTCTACCGCGCCGAGAAGGGCGGACACACCGGCGCCCTCGACCCCCTGGCCACCGGCCTGCTGCCCCTGTGCTTCGGCGAGGCGACCAAGATCGCCGGCCTGCTGCTGGGCGGCCGCAAGGCCTACGAGGCCGAAGTGGTGCTGGGCGCGGTCACCGACACCGACGACGCCGACGGCCAGGTGCTGCGCGAACGCCCCGTGCCTGCCCTGGACCGCGCCCGGGTGGAGGCGGCGCTGGCGCCGTTCCTGGGCCGCATCCGCCAGCGCCCGCCGATCTATTCCGCGCTCAAGCAGGGCGGCGAGCCGCTGTACGCCAAGGCCCGGCGCGGCGAATCCATCGAGGTGCCCGAGCGCGAGGTGGACATCGAGGCCATCGAGCTGCGCGACCTGGCCGGCGACCGCCTGCGGCTGGCCGTGACCTGCGGGTCGGGCACCTACATCCGCAGCCTGGCCCGCGACCTCGGCGAGGCCCTGGGCTGCGGCGGCCACATCGCCGTGCTCCGGCGCACCTGGGTCGAGCCCTTCACGGCGCCGCGCATGCACACCTTGGAAGAGCTCCAGGCCCTGGCCGGGGAGGGCGGCGAAGCCGCGCTGGACGCGCTGCTGCTGCCCGTCGAGGCCGGCCTGGCGCATTTCCCGGCGGTGGCCCTGGACCCGGCGCAGGCCCGCCGGATCGCCCAGGGCCAGCCCGTGCCCGTCGCAGGCCCGCCCGAGACCGAGCTCAACCTCACGGACCTGAACGGGCGGAGCCTGGGCCTGGGCCGGCGCGGCGAAGACGGCCAGGTCTGGCCAAAACGCCTGTTCCGCTGGGTCGCCCACGCATAAAGCCTTGTTCCGCAAGGCCCGCTCCGTTAAACTTTCGCGGCAATTTTCCGTTGTATTCCCCAACCGGCGGGCCAATGCGGTGCGTCGTCGCCACTGGCGGCGTTCCTGCGGGCTGCGCATCACCATAGAGAAGAAGACATGTCCTACGATTCCGCCAAGATCATTGAAGAGTTCAAGCGCACGCCGAACGACACCGGCTCCCCGGAAGTCCAGGTCGCGCTGCTCTCCGCCCGCATCGACCAGCTGACCGAGCATTTCAAGGCGCACAAGCAGGACCACCACTCCCGCCGCGGCCTGCTCAAGATGGTCAACCAGCGCCGCAGCCTGCTGGGCTACCTGAAGAAGAAAGACGCCGCGCGCTACCAGACGCTCATCGAGCGCTTGGGCCTGCGCCGCTGAGGAATGCTAGACCCACACGGCGCAGAAATGCGCCGTGTGCATTTTGGGATTCCCAGAATGCGCCAACCGCGGGGCAGGGTGCCCCCCGGGGATGAATCCAGAGACAAAGGAAGCGATAAACGTGGCGAAAGTAACCAAGACGTTCCAGTACGGTCAGCACCAGGTCACCCTGGAAACGGGCGAAGTGGCCCGCCAGGCCAGTGGCTCGGTCATCGTGAAGATGAACGATACCGTCGTGCTGGTGACGGCGGTCGGCAACAAGAACGCGAAGGAGGGCATGGACTTCTTCCCGCTCACCGTCGACTACATCGAGAAGTTCTACGCCGGCGGCCGCATCCCGGGTGGCTTCTTCAAGCGCGAAGGCCGCCAGACCGAGCGCGAGACCCTGGTCTCCCGCCTGATCGACCGTCCGATCCGCCCGCTGTTCCCCGAGCACTTCCGCAACGAAGTGCAGGTGATCGCCACCGTCATGTCGCTCAACCCGGAAGTGCCGGGTGACATCCCGGCCCTGATCGGCGCCTCCGCCGCGCTGGCCCTGTCGGGCATCCCGTTCTCGGGCCCGATCGGCGCCGCCAAGGTCGGTTACGCCAACGGCCAGTACCTGCTCAACCCGTCCACCACCGAGCTCAAGACCTCGGACCTGGAGCTGGTCGTCGCCGGTACCGCCAACGCCGTGCTGATGGTCGAGTCCGAAGCCAAGGAGCTGAGCGAAGACGTCATGCTCGGCGCCGTGATGTTCGGCCACAAGCAGATGCAGGCCGTCATCAACGCCATCAACGAGTTGGTCGCCGAAGTCGGCGTCAAGGCCTGGGACTGGAAGGCGCCGGAAAAGGCGCAGGCCCCGATCGACGCGCTCAAGGCCGCGCTCGGCGACAAGCTGGCCGCCGCGTTCCAGATCAAGGACAAGCTGGCCCGCCGCGACGCCATTTCGGCGCTCAAGAAGGAAGTGCTGGAATCGCTCAAGCCGCAGGCCGAGGCCAATGGCTGGAACCTGGCCGACCTGGGCAAGGAGTTCGGCGAGCTCGAGTACAGCACCATGCGTGACTCGGTCCTCAAGACCAAGGTCCGCATCGACGGCCGCGCGCTCGACACCGTCCGCCCGATCACCGTCAAGACCGGCGTGCTCCCGCGCGTGCACGGCTCGGCGCTGTTCACCCGCGGCGAGACCCAGGCCATCGTGGTCGCCACCCTGGGCACCGCCCGCGACGGCCAGATCATCGACGCCGTGGAAGGCGAGTCCAAGGACCACTTCCTGTTCCACTACAACTTCCCGCCGTACTCGGTCGGCGAAGCCGGCCGCATGATGGGCCCGAAGCGCCGCGAAATCGGCCACGGCCGCCTGGCGCGCCGCGGCGTGCAGGCGATCATGCCGACGATGGAGTCGTTCCCGTACACCATCCGCGTGGTCTCCGAGATCACCGAGTCGAACGGTTCGTCCTCGATGGCCTCGGTCTGCGGTTCCTCGCTGGCCCTGATGGACGCCGGCGTGCCGGTGAAGGCCCCGGTGGCGGGCATCGCCATGGGCCTGGTCAAGGAAGGCAGCGACTACGTCGTGCTGTCGGACATCCTGGGTGACGAAGACCACCTGGGCGACATGGACTTCAAGGTGGCGGGTACCGAGAACGGCATCTCCGCGCTGCAGATGGACATCAAGATCGACGGCATCACCGAGGAGATCATGAAGGTCGCGCTGGCCCAGGCCAAGCAGGGCCGCCTGCACATCCTCGGCGAGATGGCCAAGGCCATCACCGCGCCGCGCTCGGAGCTGTCCGAGTACGCGCCGCGCCTGCTGACCATCAAGATCCACCCGGACAAGATCCGCGAAGTGATCGGCAAGGGTGGCGCCACCATCCAGGGCATCACCAAGGAAACCGGCACCCAGATCGACATCCAGGACGACGGCACCATCGTGATCGCCTCGGTCAACGCCGCCGCCGCCCAGGCCGCGAAGGCGCGCATCGAGCAGATCACCTCGGACGTCGAGCCGGGCCGCATCTACGAAGGCAAGGTCGCCAAGATCATGGACTTCGGTGCGTTCGTCACCATCGCCCCGGGCAAGGACGGCCTGGTGCACGTGTCGCAGATCTCCAACGAGCGCGTCGAGAAGGTGTCCGACAAGCTCAAGGAAGGCGACCTGGTGAAGGTCAAGGTGCTGGAAGTGGACAAGCAGGGCCGCATCCGCCTGTCCATCAAGGCCATCGAGGAGGGCGAGGGCTGAGCCTTCGCTTCCTTCGCGTGACACGGAAAAGCGGGCTTCGGCCCGCTTTTTCTTTGGGCCCGACGAAATTCTCGGGTTTTGCGCGTGGCACGATTTCGGTATGTTCAACCCCTGCCACGTTTGGACCCAAAGAGGTCAGGAATGTCCCACGACATGACGCCCGGTCTGCGGGCACAGGTTTCCAGGGCAGGGTTCTTCTCCCTGGCGTGCCTCGCACTGGTGCTGTCGATTGTGTCCGTCGTGCAGGCGCAGGTGGTCACCACCGTCGTCGGCGGTGGCGATGGCAACGGGGTTCTGGCGACCGACCTCGAACTCAACCTCGTGACGGGTCTTGCCCGTGATTCCGAGGGACGACTGCTGGTCGGTTCGCATGGCCTGATCCACCGCATCAACGCTGACGGCACCGCGACCCGCATCGCCGGCGTGCCCGGTACGGTCACCTGGCGGCCCACCGAGGGCCTGGCGACAGGCATCGCGCTCGGCCAGCTCAAGTCGGTGGCCGGCATTCCCGCCGGCGACGTTTTCTACGCCGACAACGGGCCTTACTCGCGCCGCATCAACACCGGTGGAATGGTCAGCAACGTCACCGACATGGGCTGGCCCGGCCTGCCGGCGGCCCTGGCCGCGGACCGCAGCGGGCGCATGCACGTGGCCTCGCCCCAGCAGGTGTTCCGCGCCGACCTGGCGGCCGGCAATGTCACGCTGGTCGCCGGCAACGGCGACTCCACCGATACCGGTGACGGCGGCCCCGCTACCGAGGCTGGCTTCGCCGAGATCCGGGCCCTGGCCTTCGACCGCCAGAACCGCCTGCTCGTGGCGACCGCCAACGGCATCCGCCGGGTCGAAGCCGATGGCACGGTGGTGACCGTGCTCCTGGCCACGGGCGTGAACGGCATGGATGCCGGCCCTGACGGCACGCTCTATTACAGCCGAGGCAGCCAGGTGTTGGCCGTGGACGCCGAGGGCAACACCAGCGTGTACGCCGGACTGGCGGAGAGCGGCATGTCCGGGGACGGCGGTCTTGCCGTCGATGCGCGTTTCGATGGTCCTTCGACCCTGCTGGCGAACGATGACGGCTCGCTGCTGGTGGCCGACACGAACAACCGGCGGGTTCGGCGGATTTTCGTCGGCGAGGCGACGCCGTCGGCGCCGCCCCCGCCGCTGAGGCCCGGTGCCGCGCGCATCGGCGACGAGGTGCGGGTGAGTATCAATCCTCCGCTAGACGACGGCGGCAGCCCGATCACCGGCTATACGGTCAGTTCCATTCCCGCGGGCGGCATCGACCCGGCGCCGGGCTCGCTCACCCTGTCGCGCAGCATCGGCGGCCTGCAGGGTGGCACCACCTACCGTTTCGTGGTCCGGGCCACCAACGCCATCGGTACCAGCAGCGCATCGCCCAACTCCACCCCGGTCATCGCGCCGACGGTTGAACGGCCGACGCTGACCGTGGGCAGCCCCGCGGTGGAAGAGGGCAACGCGGGCACGCGGACGGTGACCGTGCCGGTCACGCTGTCCTTCCCGCTGGCCTATGACCTTGCTTTCGAAGTCTCCACCGTGGGCGGCACGGCCACCGCCGGCGCGGACTTCGTTGCGCGCGACAAGGTCGCGACGGTGATCCCCACGAATGAAACCGAGGTCGAGTTCAGCTTCGAGGTCATCGGGGACACCGTGCGGGAGGCCGATGAAACGGTCCTGGTTCGCGTCTCCGCCGCCGCGGGCCTGGCGGCGCAGCCGGCCGATGGCGTGGTGACCCTGCTCGACGACGACCAGGCGGCCGGCACGCCGCCGGCGCCGGTGGCGCGCGGCGAGCGGCGCGTGATCGACCACGCTGTCGCTTCGCTCGACATCGACGTGCTGGCCAACGACGACCTCGACGCGGGCCTGATGGCCGGCGGCTCGCTGGCGATCGTGGGCGCCTTGCCGCAGGGCCAGGCCACGGTCGTGGGCAACCTCGTGCGTTTCGTCCCGCGCGACGGATTCTCCGGCGAAGACCTCTTCCGCTACCGCGTCTGCGACAACCTTGGCCGCTGCAGCGAGGCGGACGTGTCGGTGGTGGTGCGCCCGGTGCCGCGCGTGGACCTCGAGGTTGCTTCGCGCTCCGGCCGCCATCGGCAGCCGGTGAGCGACCTGCCGCCCATGGACTCGCTGCGCTTCGAGTCCACGCCGCTGGTGGCGCCCGCGCCGATGACGCTGGCGCCGGTCGCCGACGACACGCCGGCCAGCCCCTGGGATTCCCCGCTGGGCCGCGCCTTCGTGCGCCTGCCGATGGTGACCGACGCCGGCGCTTCCGCCGTTGACCACCAATTGCTCGTTGACGTGATCGCCAGCACCGGCGGCGAACGCCTCGACCTGTACCTGGGCATGGACTACAACGGCGACGGCCAGCCACAGGCCGGGGAAGTGCTGTGCCTGGATTCCCAGTCCGCCACGCCCCGCTGCGAGGCCCGCCTGCAGCGCCCCGACCTGGGCACCAGCCATTACTGGGTGATGCTGCACAACCGCAATGGCGTTGACGCCAGTGCCAACCTGCGGGTCTTCGACGTGCCGATGCTCGCCACCGACGGCAGCCTCGTGGCCACCGGTCCGGGCCGGCTGGGGCAGGGCGAGGACTTCGACCTCAAGCTCGGCTGGAATGCGCAGGGCCTGCTGCCCGGCGACTGGCTCGCGGGGTTCGTCACCACGCGTGACAGCGCGCGCATCACGGCCGGTGGTTTCCCCGTACGGCTGCACCGCACCGCCGCCATCGAAGAGCCCCTGTTGCTCGCCTCCGGCAAACCGGTGACGCTGCGCCTGGCTCCCGGCGCCAGCCACCGCCGCATCTTCATCGACGTGCCCGAGGGCAGCACCAACCTGCGCGTCACCACCAGCGCGCCGGATGCCTCCTTCCGCATACAGTTGGTGCACGGCGGCACCGATGCCGACCCGGCCGACACCACGGTGCCCGAGGCTCCCGCGGCCGGCGTGGCCACCGCGCGCGTGAAGCGCGGCGACGTGCTGCAGGCCGTGCCGGCGCCCGGCCGCTGGTACGTGGTGGCGCGCAACGAGGGCGCCATGCCCGGCGCGATGACGATCACCGCCACCGTCGAGGGTGCGGCGCCGGTGGTGCGGCCCGGCAGCTATTTCAACGCGGCGCGCCCGGGCCACGGCCTGTTCCTGTACCCGGCCGGCAACCAGTGGGCCGGGCTGTGGTACGCCTATGCCGACGACGGCCGTCCGACCTGGTATTACCTGCAGGGCGCTGCGCCGGGTGCGAATGGTGCCTGGGCCGGCGACCTCTACCGCGCCGCCTGGCACGGCACCTCCAACGTGCTGGCGAAGGTCGGCCTGGCCACGGTCACGCCAACCGGCCCGGATGCCTTCACCTTCAGCTACACGCTCGACGGCCTGTCGGGCAGCGAGCCGATGGCGGCGCTGGGCCGCGGCTGTCCGACGCTGGCCGGGCTGCCGCAGGACCTCAGCTCGCACTGGTTCAACCCCCAGCGCGCCGGCACCGGTTACAGCGTGCAGCTGTGGGAGCAGTACGAATACCTGGCCGCCTTCGTCTACGACGGCCGCGGCGAGCCGCGTTTCCTGGCGGCCGAGCGCAACGGCTTCGGTGGCGCCGAAACGGTGCTGGCGCTGGAACAGCTGCGCGGCGCCTGCCCGACCTGCGCCTGGGTGCCGCCCGTGCGGGCCAGCGTGGGTACGCTGCTGCGACGCATAGCCAATGGCGCGCTTTCGCACATCGAGCTTGATGTTGAATACACCGACGGCGTGCCGGGCACCTGGACCGCCATCGACGGCGTCGAGCTGCTCGGCGGCGCCGGCACCACCCAGGGCTGCCAGCGCTGATCCCCCCGAATACAGAAGCGACAGGCCCATGACCCCCGCCAAGACCCCGATCCGACTTGCATTGCTCGCGCTGGCGCTGTTCGCCACCGCGGTGGGCGCGCAGGACATCACCACCATTGCAGGCAGTGGCCAGCCCGGACCCGTGGAAACGACCGAGCCGGCCGAGGAGGCCAACTTCGAGCGGCCGACGGTCATCGCCAGGACCTTCCGCACCGTCTGGGTGGCCGACCGCTTCCGCATCCGCTCGGTCTATCCGCCGCACGTCAACGTGGTCATCGGCACCGGCGTCGAGGGCTTCGATGGCGACGGAGGCAAGGGGGGAGTGGCGCGCATCCACGAGCCCGGCGGTATCGTCTCCCGCCCGGGCGGCGACACTTTCGGCATCGTCTATTTCACCGATCCGGTGGCGCACCGCATCCGCGTGATGATCCAAGGGGGTGATGTGCACACGTTCGCAGGCGATGGCACCGGCGCCAACACCGGCGACGGCGGCGCGGCCATCGACGCCCAGCTCGACGCGCCGCAGGCGCTGGTGCGCCATGGCGCCGACCTTTACGTCGCCACCCGCCACAAGGTGCGCCGCATCCGGACCGGTCCCGAGATCTACAGCCTGCCCACTGGCACCATCACCACCTATGCCGGCACCGGCGAGCCGGGCTTTTCCGGCGACGGCGGCCCGGCGCGGCTGGCGCGGTTCAACGGCATCGGCGCGATGGCCACCGGGCCAAATGGCGAGCTCTACATCGTCGACACCGGCAACCACCGCATCCGTCGCGTAGGCACCGACGGCATCGTCACTACCGTGGCCGGCAATGGCACGGTGGGCGACGGCGGCCTGGGCGGTCCGGCCACGGCGGCACCGGTCTCCGACGTCACTGGCCTGGCGGTGGATTCCACGGGCCGGCTGTATATCGCCCAGGGCCCGCGCCATCGCGTGCTGCGCCTGGCCAGCAATGGCAGCCTGCACCTGTTCGCGGGCACCGGCGTGGCGGGTTTCTCCGGTGACGGCGGCCCCGCGAACCAGGCCCGCCTGAACTGGCCGGCCGACATCACCATCGACGACGACGACCGGCTCTGGATTTCCGACCGGGACAACCTGCGCGTCCGCCGGGTCGAGGTCAGTCCCGCCGACGGCGCCACCGTGCCCGCGGCGCCGGGCATGCCCCGCGCCAGTTCGGCCAACAATGCCGCCTTCGTCGAGGTGACGCCGCCGGACGATGGGGGCAGTCCGATCCTTGGCTACGTTTATGAAGCCACCCCGGCTGACGTGCCGCCGGTCGATATTCCGTACGAAGGCTGGACCGTGAGCGGCCTGCAGAACGGGCGCAGTTACACCTTCACCGTGCGCGCGCGCAATGCCGCGGGCCTGGGGCCGGCCTCGCCGCCGTCCAACCCGGTGGTGCCCTCGGGCAGCCTGGCGAGGCTGGACATGGCCGAGGCCATCGCCGAGGAGGGAGATGACGGCGAGCGCACCGCCACCGTCGTGTTCCGCCTGGACCGGCCCGCGACCATGCCGGTCGAGTTCCAGATCGAAAGCGCCGGCGGCACCGCCACCCCGGGCGTCGACTACGTGCCGGTGCCGCGCACGCCGCTGCGCATCGAGGTGGGGCAGAGCCAGGTGACGCTGCCGGTGACGATCCTGGGCGACGGCATCCAGGAGCTCGACGAAACCATCACCCTGGCCTGGGATTTCGGCATCAGTGGCGCCTTCCGCGCCATCGGCGGCATCCGGCCCTGGAACGTGGTGATCCGCGACGACGACATGCAGACGGTGAACATCCTGGTGCGCGACGAGCAGGTGGTGCTCGCCGAAAACAGCCCCGCCACCGTCGTCCCCGTGGTCGACAACGACGAGGTGGAGCGCGCGCGCCTGGCCGGCGGCAGCCTCACGATCCTGCAGGCGCCCACGCTCGGCACCGCGGCCGTGGACAACCGCGCCACGCCCGCCAGCGCCGGCGACGACCACATCGTCTACACGCCGCGCGCCGACACCGCGGGCGAAGACCTGTTCTCCTACCGCCTGTGCACCGGCGACGGCACCTGCGACGAAGGCGTGGTGACCGTGCTGCTGCGCCCGACGCCGCGCGTGGACAAGACTGTCACCGAGACCTCGGGTTCGCTGTTCACCACCCTGCAGGGCCTGCGCGCGCTGCCTTCTGCCACGTACGCCGCCACGCCGCTTGTGGCGCCGGTGACGGAAACGGGCACGCTGGCGCCGGATCCCACCCGCTTCCTGCCCTGGGACAACGACGAGGGCCGCCATGTGATGGCGCGTGCCATCCCGGCCCACGCCGATGCCGCGCCGCGCAAGTGGAAGCTGCTGGTGGAAGCGGGCGACCGCACCGGCCCGGTCGTCGACCTCTACGTTGGCCTGGACACCAACGACGACGGCCGCCCCAGCCCCGACGAACTGCGCTGCACCGCCGCCACGGTGGCGGCGATCGAGCGCTGCGAACTCAGCGTCGAGCAGCCGCCCGGCGAAGTGCTGCGCTGGTGGGCCATCGCGCACAACCGCGGCATCCCGGCGGCGCCGTTCCGCCTCGACGCCTACGAGGTGCCGGTGCGCGCCGGCGACGGCAGCCTGTTCGCCACCGGCCCGGGCCGCGTCGCCGCGGTCGAACCGCTGAAGCTGCGCCTTGGCTGGAATGATCCGACGCTGCTGCCCGGTGAAACGCGCGTGGGCTACGTTTCCGTGTCGGGTGGCGGGGGCCGCGACCTCGGCAGCTTCCCCGTGCGCCTGCAGCGGGAAGAGGGCGCCGACGCCGCCATCGTGCTGCAGCCCGGCGTCGGCAAACGCCTGGCGCTCGCATCCGGGCGCAGCCACCCGGCCATCGTCGTCGACGTGCCGCTGGGCGCCACGCGCCTGACCGTCAGCACGCAGAGCGCGCAGAACGTCGACCTGTGGCTGACGCCCTGGGACGCGCCGCCCGAGGCCGTTGTTTCCAAGGTGGGCCCGGTGCCCTCGGCGCCGCTGTACGCCGCCTACGGCCCCACCGGCAACGAAACCCTGCGGGTGGAAGGCGCTGCGCTGAAGCCGGGCCGCTGGTACCTGGTGCCGCGCAACGGCGGCGCCACGCCGGCCACGCTCGAGATCCGCGCTGACATCGAGGCCAACACGCCGGCCGTGCGGCCCGGCAGCTACTTCAACGCCGACCGGTCCGGCCACGGCCTGTTCCTGTATCCGGCGGGCAACCAGTGGGCCGGTCTCTGGTACACCTACCTCGAGGACGGCACCTCCACCTGGTACTACCTGCAGGCGCCGGCGCCGGGGATCGACGGCCTCTGGAGCAGTCCGGTGTTCCGCGCCGCCTGGGACGGCGGCCGCAACGTGCTCACCGAAGTGGGCCGCGCCGTGGTCACGCCCACCGGCGGCGACACCTTCAACTTCAGCTACACGGTGGACGGCGTGACCGGCGGCGAGCCGATGGCGCCGCTGGGCCGCGGCTGCCCGACGCTGGGCGGCATTCCGGTGGACGCCAGCTCGCACTGGTTCAACCCGGCGCGCGCCGGCGCGGGCTACAGCGTGCAGCTGTTCCCGGACTACGAATTCATCGCGGCCTTCGTCTACGATGCCCGCGGCGAACCGCGCTTCCTTGCCGGCGAACGCCAGGGTTTCGGCGGCGGCACGGCCAACCTGGCGCTGGAGCAGCTTTCCGGCTTCTGCCCCACCTGCACCCGCGTCAGCGAACCCGAGCGCTTCGACGTGGGCGTGATCGGCCGCACCTTCAGCCAGGGCCAGCTGCGCCGCATCTCGCTTGATGCCGCCTTCACCGCCGGCGTCGGCGGCAGCTGGAGCGCCGACGAGGAGGTGCAGCTGCTGGGCGGGGCGGGGACCACCCAGGGGTGCGCGCCGTAAAGAGCCGGCGGGGCCGAGGGCAGGGATGAAAGATTCTCAGGCCGCGTTCGCCGGCAGTCGCTAGGGTGGGAGGCTGAGCCTCCTGCCGTCCCGACACCCCCCGCCATGAATCCGATCCCCGTCATTTCCCGCGCCGCCCTCGCCGCGTTCTTCCTGCTGGCCGCCACGGCCGAAGCCGGGACCATCGAAACGGTGGCCGGCAACGGCAACCCCGCCTACTCGGGCGATGGCGGTCCCGCGACCCAAGCCAACGTCGACGCACCCACGGCCGTGGTGGGGCTGCCTGGCACCCAGGCCTTCTACTTCGCCGGCGGCACCACCATCCGGCGCGTGGACGAACAGGGCATCATCAGCACCGTTGCCGGACAGGGTGATTTGTCCGGCGGCACGGCCGGCTACTCCGGCGACGGCGGCCCGGCCACCGCGGCGCTGCTGTCAGGGGTCACGTCGCTGGCCATCCACCCGGCGAGCGGCGACCTGTTCATGGTCGACCGCGACAATGCGCGCGTGCGCCGGATCGATTCGCAGGGCGTCATCACGACCTTCGCCGGCACGGGCCAGCACCTGTTCACCGCCGATCCCGGCCCGGCCGCGGAGCGGCCGCTCCGGTGGCCGCTGGTGCTCACCTTCGACGCCGGCGGCACGCTGTACATCGCCGACCACAGCAGCATTCGCAAGGTGGGCCCGGACGGCGTCATGCAGCGTATCGCCGGCGACGGCACGGTCGGCTACAACGGCGACGACATTCCCGCGGTCGGCGCCAAGCTCAACGCGCCGGACGGGTTGGTCGCCGCGCTCGATGGCAACCTCTACATCTCGGACCGCGGCAACGGCCGCCTGCGCAAGATCGACGCCAACGGCATCATCTCCACGGTCGCCGCGCTTTCGCCCACCGGGCTCGCCACCGACGTGCATGGCAACCTGTATTTCGGCAAATCCGGTTCGGCCAGAATCGACCGTTACCTGCCGCACCTGCAGGCTACAGAACCCGTCGCGGGCACCGGTGTCGCCGGCTTCTCCGGTGACGGTGGGCCTGCGCTCGAGGCGAAGTTCGGCACCCTGGTGTCGCTGGCGGTCTCGGAGTCGGGCGAGCTCTACATCGCCGACCATGACAACTGGCGCGTGCGCCGCGTGGCGTCGCCCGATGCGCAGCTGCCCCGGGCCGACTTCGAGGGCGACTTCGTGGAGGAAGGCGACGAAGGCACCACGCCCGCGACCTTCCGCGTCCGGCTGGACCGGCCGGCGCCGGCGCCGGTGCGGTTCACAGCCTCCACCTTCGATATGACGGCCACCGGCGACCACGACTACGTTCCGCTCACCGCCGAGGTCCACGAAATCGCGGCCGGGGCGAGCGAAGCCAGTTTCGTCGTCCAGGTGAACGGGGACCGTTACGTCGAGGGCCACGAGGACTTCCGCGTCGAAGTGACCTTCCTGTCCGGTGCGCTCATGTCCTCGGGCGGGTACGTTGGCACCGCCGTCGGCGCCATTTCCGACGACGACACGGCGGGCCCGTCGGTCTTCTTCCTTCGCGAAGACCGGGAGATCGTCGCGGAAAACGCCACCCGGCGACAGCTGACGGTCACGTCCAACGACAGCGCCGACATCGGCCCCGACGGTGGGCTGTCGATCGTGACCCAGCCGGCGCGGGGCGTCGTCGAGCTCGACTTCGGCATCCTCTGGTACACGCCGAACCGCGACTGGACGGGCGAAGACGAGTTCACCTATCGCCTGTGCGAAACCGCGGACCGATGCCTGCAGGCGAAGGCGACGCTGGTCGTCCGCCCGCTCGGGGACGTTTACCTGTCGGTGTTGACGCATGCCGGGCGCGAGCGCATCGGCGTGGGCGATCTTCGCGCGCTGCCGGGGGCGAAGTTCCTTGCCACGCCCCTGGTGGCCCCGGTCGAGCTTGATTTCGACCTGGGCGTCGACACCGCGCCGCAGTCGCCCTGGGACAGTACCGACGGCGTCGCGTGGCAGGTTCGCACGATCCCCGCCGGTGCCCAGGCGCGCACGCTGAAGGTGCTCGCCATGGACGGCGGCGAGACGCCGTTCAATTCGACGCTCTACCTTGGCCGTGACCTGGACGGCGACGGCCGCCCAAGCGCAGGCGAGCAGGGCTGCATACAGGACGAATCCCTGCGTCGCTGCGAGCTCACGCTCGCGCAGGCGGCGGGCCAGTCCGTGTCGTACTGGGTGATGCTGCACAGCCGGAACGCCGAGCCGCAGATGGCTCGGGTCGACGTGTTCGAGGTTGCCCAGGTCGAGGGTGATGGCCGCTTCTTCGCCACGGCCCCGGGCCATTTGCCCGCGGGGCAGGACTTCGACCTCACCCTGGCCTGGGACGATCCCACTTTCCTGGCGGGCCAGGAGCGGGCGGCCTACGTGCGCGTCTTCGCGGACGGTGCCACCCCGACGGGCGAATTCCCCGTCATCCTCCGGCGCGACCTGTCGGTCGAGCGTCCCATCCGGCTGGTGGATGGCGTGACCACGCAGGTGGGCCTGGATGCCGGCGGCACCCACAAGTCCATCTACTTCGACGTGCCGGCCGGGACCACCCGACTGCGCGTCACCAGCCAGAGCGATGCGAACGTCGACCTGCACCTGGTGCCGGCCTTGTACGCCAGCGGCAGCACGACGGGTATCGCACCGGTTCCGGAACCCTACCAGCCGGTGGCGGTGGGCGAGGGTGCCACGGGCAGCGAGGACATCGTGGTGCAGGCCGGGCTGGTGCAGCCGGCGCGCTGGTACGTCGTGGCCTACAACCGCGACGGCAGTCCGGCCAGCGTGGCCCTGACCGCCACGCTCGAGTCGGCGGCGCCCGTGGTGCGGCCAGGCAGCTATTTCAACGAGGCGCGTTCCGGTCATGGCCTGTTCCTTTACCCCGCGGGCGGCGTCTGGGCGGGCCTGTGGTACACCTACCGCGAGGACGGCTCGCCCACCTGGTATTACCTGCAGGCGCCCGCGCCGGGCGCCAAGGGCGTGTGGACGTCGCCGATCTACCGCGCGGCCTGGGACGGTGATTCGAACCACCTGGTCGAAGTGGGCTCGGCCACGGTCACGCCGGGCGGCCCCGACGCCTTCCGCTTCAGCTACAGCATCGACGGCCTCGCCGGCTCCGAGGCGATGGCCAGCCTGGGCCGCGGTTGCCCCTCGCTCGACGGCAGCCCGCAGGACCTCAGCTCGCACTGGTTCGACCCGGCCCACGCCGGCACCGGCTACAGCGTGCAGATGCTGGCCAACTATGAATTCATGGCCGCCTTCGTCTACGACGGCCTCGGCGAGCCGCGTTTCCTGGTGGCCGAGCGCACCGGCTTCGGCGATGCCGACGACGTGCTCGACGTCGAGCAGCTGGGCGGCGCCTGCCCGACGTGCACGTACTACGGGCGGCCGCAGCGTGCCACGGTGGGCACGCTGCGGCGCGTGCTCGGAGGTGGCACGCTGCAGTCGATGGAGTTGGACGCCGTCTTCACCATCGCGCCTTTGAACCGCCCGATCCCCGGGGCATGGAGTTCGGTGGACGCCGTCGTTCCCCTTGGCGGCCCCGGCACCACGCAAGGTTGCGCGCCCTGAGCCGGACTCGCAGTATGGCGCCATGAAACGCCATTTCTCGATGATCCGCGACTTCCACCTGGCCGACTGGTTCACGCTGGCCAATGCGTTCTGCGGCACCGGCGCCATCTTCGCGGCCATGCGCTTCCTGCAGGATGGCCACGTGGGCGACCTGATGTGGGGCATGGCCCTGGTGCCGCTGGCCTTCGTGTTCGACGCGCTCGACGGCTGGGTGGCGCGGCAGCGCCACGGCGCCTCGCTGCTGGGCCGCGAGCTCGATTCGCTGTCCGACGTGATCTCCTTCGGCGTCGCGCCCGCGGCGCTGGCCTATGCCTGCGGCATGCAGGGTGGCTGGGACTGGCTGGTGCTGTCGTACTTCGTCGGCTGCGGCGTCAGCCGCCTGGCGCGCTTCAACGTCACCGCCGAGGCCCTGGCCGCCGGCGGCGACAAGGTGAAGTACTTCGAAGGCACGCCCATTCCCACCTCCGTGGTGCTGGTGGGCCTGCTGGCGCTGTCGGCCTGGCAGGGCCGCATCGGCGAGACCCTGTGGCTGGGCCGGCTTGATCTCGGCTGGCAGCTGCATCCGCTGGTGCTGCTGTTCGCGCTCTCGGGCTCGCTGATGATCAGCAAGACCATCCGGATCCCGAAACCGTGATCCGCCCGCTGCTGGCCTCGCTGGTGGCGGTGGACGCCCACCTGCTGGGCCAGCGGCCGCTGCCGGCGGCGGCGGGGCTGCCGCGCTTCCTGCGCGAGTTCCTGTACTTCGGGGTGAAGGAGGCGCGGGCCTGCCTGTTCGTGGTGCTGTTCTTCGCGGCGGTGTTCACCGTGCCGCGCGAGGGCCTGCTGGGACTGCCGCGCTACGACGTGCTGCTGGTGGTGGCGCTGGCCATCCAGTTCGGCATGCTGGCCGCGAAGCTCGAGACCTGGGACGAGTTCAAGGCCATCGGCCTGTTCCACGTCGTGGGCTTCGCGCTGGAGGTGTTCAAGACCTCGCCGGCCATCGGCTCCTGGAGCTACCCGGACGCGGGCTACACCAAGGTGCTGGGCGTGCCGCTGTTCGCCGGCTTCATGTACGCGGCGGTGGGCAGCTACATCATCCAGGCCTGGCGCCTGTTCGACCTGCGCGTGCTGCACCACCCGCCGCACTGGATGGCCGCGCTGGTGGCCACGCTCATCTACGCCAACTTCTTCACCCATCACTACATCGGCGACTACCGCTGGTACCTGGCGGCCTGCGCGCTTGGCCTGTACGCGCGCTCCACCGTGGTGTTCCGGCCGCTCGACCGCGACCGCCGCATGCCGCTGCTGCTGGCCTTCGTGCTCATCGGCTTCTTCATCTGGGTGGCCGAGAACATCAGCACCTTCTTCCACGTCTGGCGCTACCCGAACCAGATGGGCGCCTGGGCGGCCGTGCACGTGGGAAAATGGAGCTCCTGGGCGCTGCTGGTGGTGATGACCTTCACCATCGTGGCCAACCTCAAGCACGTGAAGGAACGCATCCATGTCCCCGACTGAAAGCCCCCGCGCATGGACCTGATCCTCGTCACGCTCGACCTGGTCGGCACCTTCGTGTTCGCGCTCAGCGGCGCGCTGGTGGGCGTGCGGCACCGGCTCGACCTGTTCGGCGTGCTGGTGCTGTCCTTCGTGGCCGGCAACGGCGGCGGCGTGATGCGCGATGCCCTCATCGGCGCCACGCCGCCGGCCGCGCTGCAGGACTGGCGCTACGTCGCCATTTCCGTCGCCGCCGGCCTGCTCACCTTCTGGCGCGCCGACGCCATCGAGCGCTGGCGCAACCCGGTGCAGTCCATCGACGCGGTCGGCCTGGGCGTGTTCGCCGTGGCCGGCGCGCTCAAGGCGCAGGCCTTCGGGCTGGGCCCGGTGGGCGCGATGCTGCTGGGCATGCTCACCGGCGTCGGCGGCGGCATGATCCGCGACGTGCTGGTGGCCCAGGTGCCCACCGTGCTCAAGGCCGAGCTCTACGCCATTGCCGCCCTCGCGGGCGCCGGCGTGGTGGTGCTGGGCACGGCGCTGTCGCTGCCGCTGCCCTGGGTGGTGGGCGCCGGTTTCGTGGCCTGCACCGGCCTGCGCCTGTTCGCCATCCGCCGCGGCTGGAAGCTGCCGGTGGCGCAGCCGCCGGCCTAGACCCAGCCGGTGGCGTAGAACACGCCGATGATGAAGAACACCGCCATCGTCTTCACCAGCGTGATGGCGAAGATGTCCTTGTAGGCCTGGCGGTGGGTCAGGCCGGTCACGGCCAGCAGGGTGATCACCGCGCCGTTGTGGGGCAGGGTGTCCATGCCGCCGCTGGCCATGGCGGCCACGCGGTGCAGCACTTCCATCGGGATGCCCGAGGCATTGGCGTTGGCGATGAAGGTGTCGGCCATGGCCGCCAGCGCGATCGACATGCCGCCCGAGGCCGAGCCGGTGATGCCGGCCAGCGCGGTGACGGTGATGGCCTCGTTCACCAGCGGGTTCGGGATCGAGCCCAGCGCGTTGGCCACCACCAGGAAGCCGGGCAGGGCGGCGATGACGGCGCCGAAGCCGTATTCCGAAGCCGTGTTCATCGAGGCCAGCAGCGCGCCGCCGATGGCCGGCTGCGTGCTCTGCGAGAAGTGCGCGCTCACCGACTTCCAGCCCAGCAGCACCACGGCGACGATGCCGGTGAGCAGCGCGGCTTCCACCGCCCAGATGGCGGCCACCTTCGAGACTTCCTGCACCACCGGGGCCGGGTCGCCGATCACCGAGGGCACGAAGGAATGGCTGTCGCCGTACAGGCGCGGGATCAGCAGCGTGTAGACCTTGTTGGTCACGCCCACCAGCAGCAGCGGCAGCAGCGCCACGAGCGGGTTGGCCAGCTTGTCGCCGGCGAAGGGCGCGGGCTCGTTCTTCAGGTCGGAGCCGTAGCCTTCGCCGGCGCGGCGGGCCACGCGTCGGCGCCACTCCAGGTAGGCCATGCCCAGCGCCAGGATGAACACGCCGCCCAGCGTGCCCAGCACCGGCGCGGCCCAGGTGTCGGTGCCGAAGAAGCCGGCCGGGATGATGTTCTGGATCTGCGGCGTGCCCGGCAGCGCGTCCATGGTGAAGGTGAAGGCACCCAGCGCGATGGTGCCGGGAATGAGGCGCTTGGGGATGTCGGCCTGGCGGAACAGCTCGGCCGCGAACGGGTACACCGCGAACACCACCACGAACAGCGACACGCCGCCGTAGGTGAGCAGCGCGCACACCGCCACGATCGACAGCATGGCGCGGTCGGGCCCGAACAGCCGGATGGTGGCCGCGACGATGGACTTGGAGAAACCCGAGACCTCGATCAGCTTGCCAAAGATGGCGCCCAGCAGGAACACCGGGAAGTAGAGCTTCAGGAAGCCCACCATCTTGTCCATGAACAGGCCGGTGAACATCGGCGCCACCAGCGTGGGGTCGGTGAGCAGCACCGCGCCCAGCGCCGCCACCGGCGCGAACAGGATCACGCTGTAGCCGCGGTAGGCCACCAGCATCAGGAAACACAGCGCCGCAAGCACGATCAGGAAGGACATGCCTTCGAATCCCCGGGGGAGAGCCAGGGGCCGAGTGTCCGCAGCCCGGGCCCGGCCGGCCACTTGTACCAAGGTACAGGTGCCGGTGCCGGGGGCGCGCCGTAGTCTGCCGTGCAACCGGCCGTCCGGCCGCCTGAACGTCGTGCAAGGGGAACCCATGAAGCGCAACCATCTGAGCCTGGCCATCGGCCTCACCCTGTCCCTGGTCGCCCTGCAGGCGCAGGCCCAGGACACCGCCGCCGAGGACGAGGGCAGCCAGGCCACCGCGGCCACGCTCGACACCATCGAGGTCACCGCGCGCCGCCGCACCGAGTCCATCCAGGACGTGCCGGTGGCGGTCAGCGCCTTCTCGGAGGACGCGCTCAAGGACCTGCAGGCCACCAACATCGACGGCCTGCAGGGCGCCGTGCCGAACATGAACATCGTGCAGGGCCGCGGTTCCTCGAACTCGGTGAACGTCTTCATCCGCGGCATCGGCCAGCCCGACGCGCTTCAGACCTTCGACCCGGGCGTGGGCATGTACGTGGACGACGTGTACTACTCGCGCATCAACGGCGCGCTGTTCTCGCTGTTCGACGTGAGCCAGGTGGAAGTGCTGCGCGGCCCCCAGGGCACGCTGTACGGCAAGAACAGCACCGGCGGCGCGGTGAAGATCACCACCCGCAACCCGTTCGACGACGAGGGCGGCGCGGTCGAGATCACCGCCGGTGACTACGGCCGCCGCGAGGGCCGCGTCTACGGCAGCGTGCAGCTCAGCGACACCCTGGCCGCCAGCATCGCCGCCGCCAAGATCACCCGCGACGGCTACGTGACCGACCCGACCACCGGCCGCGAGTTCAACGACGAAGACACCCAGGCCGTCCGCGCCAAGTTCGCCTTCCGCCCGAGCGAGACCTTCAACGGCACGCTGTCGCTGGACTACACCGAGCAGGACAACGCCCTGACCCTGGGCCAGCCGGTGGCGCCGCTGTACGCGGTGAACCTGGCGGGCGGCATCAACATCCTGCGCCTGCCCACCGCCGGCGACTACAACTACGAAACCCGCACCTCCTTCGGCCCGGGCCAGGGCCAGGAGATGAAGCACAAGGGCGCGGCGCTGACCTTGAACTGGACGCTGTCCGACCGCTGGAGCGCCAAGTCCATCACCGCCTACCGCAAGCTCGACACGGCCTCCTTCATCGACATCGACGCCTCCGAGTTCGAGCTCGGCGACGTGTTCGTGGGCGTGGACCAGCGCCAGGCCAGCCAGGAGCTGCAGTTCGCCTACGACAACGGCGGCGACCTCGACGCCATGTTCGGCCTGTACTACATCGACGAGCAGGTGCCCTCGCACCAGGAAGCCTACGCCGACGACTTCCTGCGCTTCGGCGCGCTGCCCATCACCTTCCTGCGCACCATCGACGATGACCTGTCGAACAAGTCGGTGGCCGGCTACGCGCACGCCAACTGGGAGTTCTCGCCGTCCTGGACCCTGTCCGCCGGCCTGCGCTACACCCAGGACAAGAAGAAGTACTTCCGCAGCACCTCCACCTTCTCCAACATCCTGGGCAACGCCGACCCGGCGCTGGCCTTCAACATCAGCGACACCTGGACCGCGCTCACCCCGAGCGTGAGCCTGCAGAAGGCCTTCAGCGAGACGATGATGGGCTACTTCTCGGCCAACCGCGGCTACAAGGCCGGCGGCTTCAATGGCCGCGCCAACACCGCCGCGGAAGTCAGCACCTTCGAGCCCGAGTACGTCTGGACCTACGAGCTGGGCCTGAAGATGCAGTCCGAGGACGGCCGCCTGAGCGGCCGCGTGGCGGCCTTCCACAGCACGTACAAGGACTTCCAGGCCCGCGTTTCCGAGGTGCAGAACCCGGGCGCCCCGGTGCCGACCTTCGCCTTCCCGGTGCTCAACGCCGCGGAGCTGGCCATCGACGGCATCGAGTTCGAGGGCATGGCCCGCCTGGGCGAGGGCACGCTGCTCTCCACCCAGGTCGGCTGGATGGACGCGCGCTACGAAGAGTTCAACGACCCGCGCGTGGTGGTGAACCCGGCGCTGGCCAGCCTGCACGACCACGTGCCGTTCTCGCCCGAGCTGACCGCCCGCGTGGCGCTGCAGCACGGCTTCGAGCTGCCGGGCGGCAGCCTGCTGAGCATCGGCGGCGACGTGTCCTACCGCGGCGAGACCTGGCTGTCGGTGGACAACGCCCCGGGCCTGGTGCAGGACGCCTACACCCTGGTCGGCCTGTACGGCGTGTGGGATTCGAGCGACGGCCGCTGGCAGCTGCGCGCCGGCGTGCGCAACCTGACCGACGAGCTGTACAAGACCGACGGCCAGGAGTTCTCGTCCATCGGTGGCATCCAGACCGCGTACTTCGGCGCGCCGCGCAATTACTACGCGTCGGTCCGCTACAACTTCTGAGTGATGGTGATGTTTCCCCGGGAATTTTCCCAACGGGCCGCGCAAGCGGCCCGTGTTTTTATCCCCGCCGCGCTGCTGGCCACCCTGGCCGGCTGCGCCGCGGAACCGCCGCCGCCGCTGCCGGCGCTCGACATCGACCCCGGCCGCGTCGCCGTGGCCGGGCTCTCGTCCGGCGCCTACATGGCCACGCAGGTGCACCTGGCGTTTTCCGACCGCCTGCGCGGCGCCGCGCTGATCGCCGGCGGCCCGTATGGCTGCGCGGGTGGCTCGCTGGAAACGGCGCTGGGCCCGTGCATGGTGGCCGAGCCCTACGCGCCGGATCCGGCGCGCCTGGCCGGGGTGGTGCAGGAACGCGCCGCGGCCGGCGACATCGCGCCGCCCGGCGGGCTCGCCGGCGACGCGGTGGTCGTGCTGCGCGGCCGCGCCGACACGGTGGTGGCCGAAGCGGTGACGCGTTCGGCGCACGAGCTCTACGCCGCGCTCGCGGGCGAAGTGGGTGGCATGGCACTGCGCTACGACGGCGACCGCGATTTCCCCCACCTGATGCCCACGGTCGATGCCGGCGTGGCCTGCGCCACCGGCGGCCCGCCTTACCTCGGCCGCTGCGGTTTCGACGCCGCCGGCGAGGCCATGGCCTGGCTGTTCGGCCCGGCGCCCGCGGCCGCGGCCGATGCGGCGGCGGGCGAGTTGCGTCGTTTCGACCAGGCGCGCTATGCCGCGCCCGGCACCGACCCGCTGCTCGCCGAAGCCGGCTACCTCTACCTGCCGCCGGCCTGCGCCGCCGGCGAACGCTGCGGCCTGCTGGTGGCTTTCCACGGCTGCGAGCAGAACGCCGACAAGGTGGGCGAGGCCTTCGTGCGCGACGCCGGCTTCAACCGCTGGGCCGACGTGCACCGCGTGGCCGTGCTGTATCCTCAGGTGCGATCAAGCTACCTGCCGTTGAATCCGAAGGCATGCTGGGACTGGTGGGGTTACACGGGCGCGGGCTACGACACCCGGCGCGGCGCGCAGCCGCGCTGGCTGGCCGCGGCCATGACCGCGCTCGGCGCACCGA
This sequence comes from Arenimonas sp., assembly GCF_041913985.1. GTDB lineage: Bacteria > Pseudomonadota > Gammaproteobacteria > Xanthomonadales > Xanthomonadaceae > Arenimonas. The sequence continues at coordinate 3,389 of NZ_JAYSEG010000033.1, read as the reverse complement.
TGCCGTGATGGTGCGGGCGCGCCCGTGCTGACCGACGCCCTGGTCGTCGGCGCGGGCCTGCTGTGGCTGGGCCTGCTGTTCGGCACCGCGCTCTGGGCCGAGCGCCGCCCGGGCCTGCTGGCGCGGCAGTGGCCCGTGGTCTACAGCCTGTCGCTGGCGGTGTACTGCACTTCGTGGACCTTCTACGGCACGGTCACCCAGGCGCAGCGCTCGGGCTGGCCGGTGCCGCCCACCTTCCTGGGCACCATCCTGCTGTACGTGCTGGGCTTCGGCTTCCTGCTCAAGCTGCTGCGGCTGGCGCGCGAGAACAATTCCACCTCGCTGGCCGACCTGATCGCCACGCGCCTGGGCCGCAGCTCCTGGCTGGCGGCGGCGGTCACCTTCGTGGCGGTGCTGGGCATCGTTCCCTACCTGGCGCTGCAGCTCAAGGCCGTGGCGATGAGCTACGGCCTGCTCACGCGCGCCTCGGAACTGTCGCCGCCGCCGTGGCAGGACAGCGCGCTTTACGTGGCGCTGGCCATGGGCCTGTTCGCCATGCTGTTCGGCACGCGGCGGGTGTCGGCGGCCGAGCACAACCGCGGCCTGGTGCTGGCGATGGCGGTGGAGTCGCTGCTCAAGCTCGGCGCCATGCTCGCGCTGGGCGCCTTCGTCTGGTTCGGGCTCGACCTGCCCGACGTGCCCGCGGCGCCGCCGCCGACCGACGGCGCCAGCGGCTTCCCGGCGCTGGTGCTGCTGGGCGCGCTGGCCATGTTCACGCTGCCGCACCAGTTCCACGTGGGCGTGGTCGAGTGCCGCGAGGAAGGGGAACTGCGCACCGCGCGCTGGCTGTTCCCGCTGTACATGCTGCTGATCGCGCTGCCCATCCTGCCGCTGGCGCGCGCCGGCGACGCGCTGCTGGCGCCGATGGGCGTGCCGTCCGACCTGTACGTGCTGGCGTTGCCGCTGGCGCAGGGCCACGAAGGCCTGGCGCTGCTGGCTTTCCTGGGGGGCCTGAGCGCGGCCACCGGCATGGTCATCCTGGCCACGCTGGCGCTGAGCGTGATGATCGGCAACCATTGGCTGGCGCCGCTGCTGGTGCGCGGCCGCTGGGGCGGCGCGGGCGAGGGCGGCGACCTGCGCGGCGCGGTGCTGGCGCAGCGCCGCGTGGGCATCCTGGCCGTGGTGCTGCTGGCCTGGGGCTACAGCCGTGTGATGGCCGGCAACGACGCGCTGGCCGACATGGGCGCCATCTCGTTCTCGGCGCTGGCCACGCTGGCACCGGCGGTGGCCTTCGCCGTGTGGCGGCCGCAGATGCCGGCGCGCGCCGTGCTGGCGGGCCTGGCGGTGGCGGTGGCGATGTGGTGCTGGGCGCTGCTGGTGCCGGCGCTGGCCGAGGCCATGGGCGCGTCGCCGGCGTGGCTGCGCGAGGGGCCGCTGGGCTGGGCCTGGCTGGCGCCCGACACGCTGTTCGGCCTGGGCGACTGGAGCCGCATCGCCCGCGCCACGGTGCTGAGCCTGGTGGCGGGCGCGCTGCTGCCGTGGATGCTGGCTTCGCGACTGGACGCGCGGCCCGACACCGGCGCGGCCGGCGCGCTGTCGCGCGAGGTGCTGCGCGAAGTGGCAGTGCGCTTCCTGCCCGCCGCGAAGGTGGATGCGGCGTTGGCCTCGGCGCCGGCCGGGCAGGCGGTGCCGGCGGCCACGCGCCAGCGCATCGAGCGCGAGCTGGCGGCGGTGCTCGGCGCGGCCTCGGCGCGCCTGCTGCTCGACGCCGCGCGCCGCGCCCAGGGCCCCGACCTCGACACCGTGGCCACCATCGTCGGCGAGGCCTCGCAGGCGCTGCGCTTCAACCAGCGCGTGCTCGAGGCGGCGCTGGAGAACATGAGCCAGGGCATCTCGGTGGTGGACGCCGAGCTGCGCCTGGTGGCCTGGAACCGCCGCTACGCGGAACTGTTCGACTACCCGCGCGAACTGCTGCAGGTGGGCGTGCCCGTGGCCGAGCTGGTGGCGTACAACGTGCGCCGCGGCCTGGCCGGCGGCGGGCGCGAGGAAACCGAGGTGCGCAAGCGCCTGCAGCACATGCGCGCCGGCACCCCCTACGTCGCCGAGCGCCACTTCGGCGACACCGTGGTCGAGATCCGCGGCAACCCGATGCCGGGCGGCGGCTTCGTGGCCACCTTCACCGACGTCACCGCGTTCCGGCGCAGCGAGGCCGAGCTCAAGTCGGTGGCCGAGACGCTGGAACTGCGCGTGGCCGAGCGCACCGCCGAGCTGGCCGGCGCCAAGGCCGAAGCCGAACGCGCCAACCGCGCCAAGACCCGCTTCCTGGCGGCGGTGAGCCACGACCTGGCGCAGCCGCTCAACGCCGCCCACCTGTTCGTGCACGCGCTGGCGCCGCAGCTGGAAGGCACGCCGCACCGCGAGGCGCTGGCGAACGTGGACGGCGCGCTGGGCTCGGCCGAAGACCTGCTCTCGGGCCTGCTCGACATTTCCCGGCTCGACGCCGGCGGCATGGCGCCCAACCCGCAGGCCTTCCGGCTGGACGAACTGCTGCAGCACCTGGTGGCCGAATTCGGCGTGCTCGCCGCGCAGAAGGGCCTGGCGCTCGAGCACGTGCCCTCGGGCGCGTGGGTGCGCAGCGACCCGCAGCTGCTGCGCCGCGTGCTGCAGAACTTCCTGGGCAACGCGGTGCGCTACACCGCGCGCGGCCGCATCCTGGTGGGCTGCCGCCGGCGCGGCGGGGCGCTGGCGATCGAAGTCTGGGACACCGGCCCGGGCATCGCCGAGGCCGACCAGAAGGCCATCTTCGAAGAGTTCCGCCGGCTCGACAAAGGCGGGCAGGGGCTGGGCCTGGGCCTGGCCATCGCCGAGCGCATCGCGCGCCTGCTGGGCCACCCGCTGAAGCTGCGCTCCTGGCCGGGGCGCGGCACCGTGTTCAGCATCGAGGTGCCGCGCGCGGCGCCTTCGCCGGCGCGCCCGGCCGCGCCGGCCGCGCCCGTGCCCGAGCCGCCGCGCAGCCGCGTGCTGGTGGTGGACAACGACGCCGACGTGCTGCGCGGCATGCAGGCCCTGCTGGGCGGCTGGCAGTGCGAAGTGCTGGCCGCGCGCGACGGCGACGAGGCCCTGCGCCTGGTGGCCGGCGCCACGCCCGACCTGGTGCTGCTGGACTTCCACCTCGACGGCGGCCAGACCGGCCTGATGCTGCGCGAACGCCTGTGCGCGGTGCTGCCGGCCCGGCCCTGCGTGGTGATCACCGCCGACCACAGCACCGAAGTGCGCGACGCCGTCGCCGCCGCCGGCTGCACCCTGCTGCACAAGCCGCTCAAGCCGCTGGCGCTGAAGTCGGTGATGGCCCGCCTGCTGCAACCCGCGAAGCTGTAGGAGCGGCTTCAGCCGCGAAGCCTTTCGCGAAG
>NZ_JAYSEG010000032.1:0-37234 GCF_041913985.1 Arenimonas sp. | reverse complement strand
GCCCTGGTCAATTTTCAACGCGCAGGGATGGTCAATTTTGGGCGCGCATCAACACCAGACATGGCGGTGAATAGATAGGATTTGATGAGCGCCTATAGCAGCCCAAACAACTTTCGCACCCTGCCCATCATCACTCTACTCCGGCCCATATTGCCTTCTTAATCTGCTCCTCAATGCTCCACCCCTTCGGATGGACGCTCGCCGGCATGGCCATCAGGTAGATGCCCTTCCCCCGGGACGTCTTCTGCCAGAGCAGGCCCATGAGGTTCTTCTTCTTGCTGTCGTCGTTGCTTACGCGATCGCCGCCCTTATATTCGACAACGAGGACGCGGCCGTCGGTGAGCTTGGCCACGAAATCCGGGTAGGCGTTGTGGGGGTGGCCGGGGATCCAAAACTGGCGCTTGTCCAGGTTACGTACCCAGGTCTCCACCTCTGGCAGACTGTCGATCACCAGGGCGCAGTCATACTCCTCAGCGGTCTTGTTGCCACTGCGCTTGTGCGGGAGCTCGCCGGGGACGGCGTAGTAGTGCTTCTTCCATCGATGGGTCGACGGGCATAGCCACCGCTGCGGATAGCTGTTGGGATCGAACGCGAAGGCATGCGACATGGGCGCCTCGACCGGCGGCGCATCACCGAACATTACGTCCTGGTAGGTCGACTTGCTGGCCTCCTGGCGGGCCAGGCCAACCCGGGCGTGCAGCATACGGGCCAGGATGAACTTGCCCCGGACGAGTTGCTCCAAGGAGAAGCCCCGATCGAGCAGGGATTGCAGCCCCATTCGGATCCAGGCCAGCAGGCGCGGCTGCGGGATATCCAGGGCGCGGATCCGGCGATCGATGAACAAGGCGAGTTCGTCGATGGTCCAGGCCCCGGCCAGGCCCTTCATGTAGGCCACCTGGGGCTCTGGCGTCTCCTCCCATTCCACCGTGTCACCGTGGATGTCCAGAGAGAAAGTCTTAGTCGCCGGGTTGTAGGCGAAGGTCGACAGGTCAGCCGGATAGTCGTTGATGTCCCAGCCCTGCGCGTCGAGAAGAATGTCGGGGTCGATGTCGAGCAGCAAGGAGCCCTGGCGCAACAGCAAGCGCGGCACCTTGAACTCCACCTGGCGCGAGGCTGGGGTCGATTTGTAGTTGGCCCGGATGTTGTGCAGGTTGAGGCGCCGCTTGGCTTCGGCCCGCAGGCTACGGTCCAGCGTGGCCACGATGGCATCTTGGGTGGTCGTATCAATCGCACCCTTGATCGTGACCTCCACGCCAGGCTTGGCATCCCGTCGCGGCTCGATGATCACCCGCTCGCGGTCGGCGTCGGGAATTGAGGAGAGATCCGGTGCCTGGTCGAGCACCAGAACCGACACCTCTTCGAGCAAGCCGCCACCGCCCCCGTGTTTGAGATCCAAGTCGGGCTGGACGGCCTCAGCCGCCTCCACTGGATTGAACCCCATGGCTTCGAGCTCGTCGGTGAACTCCCGAGCGGCCTGGCCGTAGGAGGAGCTGACCACGTGCGAGTAGGCGCGGTTGAGCTCGGGATGCTTGCGCAGCCGCGCATAGGGCATGCGCAGCACGCGCCCCAGCAGCTGTTCAATCGCCGTGGCGCTCTTCTGCTGGGCCAAGGAGCACAGGACGTAGGCGAAGGAGCAATCCCAGCCTTCTTTCAGGGCGTCCTTGGTGATGATGACCCGCACCGGGCAGGTGGGGGAGAACAGATCAAGGCTCGCCGACAGCGGGCTTTCGCCCGTGGCGACCTCGATGTGGTCTTCCGGGATCAGCTCGTTCTCAATGAGGTGCTGGCGCACCACGTCCACCGTGGCCACGCCACCCTTGTTCTCGGCACGGATCAAGAGGATTGGGCGCACGTAGTCGGGGTTCTCGCCCGCGGCAATCTCTTCGAGATAGGCCCGGCGTTGCAGGGCCGCCTGCAAGCATTCCTCCCAACCGTCGTGATGCTCCTTCAAGATCACGGGCAGCTTGATCATGGCCTCGGCTTTGAGCTCGGAGGCCGAGACGCGCACCAGGATGTTCGAGGTCTTCACGTCCGGGGTGGCCGTGAGCTCGATGATGGCCGACGGCGACAGGCGCTCGTAAACGGTGTAGGCCAGGCCAGTGTTGGCGTTGTGGGCCTCGTCCGTGATGATCAGTGGGCGATGGATCCGCAGCAGGTTGGCAAACGAGAACTTGGGTTTGCCGGCCTCGATCAGATCCAGGCCCTCATGGCCCACCATGCCGATGAAGTGGGGTTCGAGGTCTTCCTTGTGGGCGTAAAAGTCCCGGATCTCGGTGTCGGCCACACGGGCCGTCGCCATGGTGCCGATGACCAGGCACAGGCCATCGGCAATGTCCGAGGGACGGATCATGCCGTTGTCGGCGATGTCGAAGACGTTGACCCGGCCCGAGAAGGCCTCATCGAGCTCGCGGCGATAGGGGTGGCGCGGATCCCGGAAGGCTTCGAGGGTCTGCTCCTTGATCTGACGTGACGGCACCAGCCACAGAACCACGGGAAACTCGCGGCCTAGGTAAGTTTCGGCTGCCCGGATGATGTGGGCACCCAGCACCGTCTTGCCGCCGCCCGTGGGGATGCGCAGGCAGACGTAGGGCACGGGGCTCAGGCTCGTGAGGACTTCGCCGGCATCGTTGGTGATGAGGCGGTAGTCCTCGCCAGGGGTGTCCACGGTGGCAGCAAAGGCGGCCCCAGGCTCGGAGACCTTGGCCCGGTCCAGGAACTGACGCAGAGCGTCGACGGCGCGTCGCTGGTAGGTTTTCAGCTCCATTAGCGTGCCTTGATGTCGTAGGGGGTCTGGCGGAACACGATCTTGTGCTGGCGCATCCGCTCCTCGTTGATCCGGCTCGCCTCGCCGTAGACCACACAAGGGCCGTCATGATCGGGGAGCTCGGACAGCAGCTTCCAGGTCAGGACGTTGCCGCCATCGGGGCGCTTGTCGCCCAAGATCCCGTTGTAGAGCAAGTAATAGGCCACGCCCTCATGCACGCCGAGCAGCGGGGACTTCATGGCGCGACTGGCCCGGGCCGTGCCCGTTTCGGCGAACCAGACGTGAGCAGCCAGGTGCTCGAAGCTGATCTCAGGGTTGATCTGGCCCTGATCGTCGAACACCGGCGCGCCGAGCTTGTAGTAGCGGAAGCCACCGCCACCCTCCCAGCCAACATCCTTCGAGATGCCGCCTTGCTCGCCGTCCACGACCTTCTTCATGCGCGGCACGCAGTGAGTGTCGGCATGGTCGCCCATCTCGATGCCGATCCAGCGCCGCCCCATCTTGTGGGCCACAGCGGCTGTGGTGCCTGAGCCGAGGAAGCTGTCGAGGACGAGATCGCCCGGGTTGGTGGCGATCAAAAGAATCCGCTCGATAAGTCTCTCTGGCTTAGGAGTCTCGAACGTGTTGCTGCCGAACAGCAGTTGTCCCTCTTTCTGTGCTTCATCGGTATGCCCGGCGTCTTCGTGCTCCCACCAAGTGTTAGGAACTATGCCTGGGGCTTCGTTGAGAAACTGCTTAAAGGACGGTGCGCCGTCGCCAGACTTGCCGAAGTAGGCTAGCCCAGCCTCTACGAGTTGTAGCCATTGGTCCTCGGTGCGCGCCCAGTGTCGCCCGGGAGGTGGCTTGCGGATTTTTCCAGTCGGTGTGGTGATCGGATATTCGAGGTTCGCTCGAACCCCGGGTGCGTCGAATGGAATCGCGCGCCAAGCACCTCTGGGATCGTTGTCCGGGTTCTTATACTGTGCCGCCTGAGCTGGTGACCGAGGAAGTTTGTTCCTCACGGATTTCCATTTCTCAGCGCTCTTGGCGTAGACAAAAATGAAGTTGTGGGACAACGACAAGCTGGTGTCGTTCGATCGGGAGTATCTGCTTTCCCAGCATATTGTTGCGATGAAATTCTTTCGTCCGAAGACCTCATCGGCCATCACCTTGAAGTAATGCGCCTCGTTGTCGTCCAGCGTGATCCAGATCGATCCATCCTCGGCGAGGAGGCGCTTTAACAGTTGCAGGCGCGGATACATCATCGAGAGCCACTGACTGTGCTCGATGTTGTCGTCGTAGTGGTCGGAGATCGCGCTGCGGGTGTTGTAGGGCGGATCTATGAAGATGCACTTCACCTGGCCGCCGTAGTAGGGCAGGAGCGATTTCAGGGCGTCGAGGTTGTCGCCCTTGATCAGCATGTTGGGGCTGTCCGGCTCCCCGTAACTGTGCTTCTGGATCGGTTCGAGGAGGCGGTAGGGGACCTGGGCCGCTTGGGCCACATCCTGATGTCGATCAAGCCACTCCAACCAAGGCATCTCTTACTCCCCAAACCAGTCCCCGGATTATGCCCGGGTGTTTACCGTGACCAAAGGTGGTCTCAGAAACTGGGACGAGATGGAGGCTAACCCCCGCCCCTGCACACTCGGGCGCCCTCGCCCACTACAGCCCCCAAACTTGTGGCTGAGCAGCGGAGGCGAGTCTTTGCCTGTTGCGCCAGCTCCTCGTTTGCTGGTCTCAGAGGACTGAAGCCTCCCCCGATTGAATTGCCAATGGACTAACAGCGGAAGATGCGTCCTGTGCCGACAGGAAACGGCGTCCCGCGTCGGTAACCATGGACATCACCGGCCGATTTGGCGCCAAATGTCGGGTACAACCATGGACATTGCGGAAACCCCCTCAAAGCCTGCTCTCATGGGCCCAAGACCAACGTCCATGGTCCGCCACCTATCCCGTACTCGGCCAAGAAGGTATGCAACGCCTGGGCCGGCTCGGCGCTGATGCGCGACGAGGACCTGGTGGCGCGCATCCTGGCCGCCGTGGTGGCGGCGGTGGACGTGCCGGTGACGCTGAAGATCCGCACCGGCTGGGCGGCGGACCAGAAGAACGCGCTGCGCATCGCCCGCCTCGCCGAAGACAGCGGCATCGCCGCGCTGGCCATCCACGGCCGCACCCGCGACCAGCACTACACCGGCCTGGCCGAGTACGACACCATCGCCGAGGTGAAGGCCGCGCTGCGCATCCCGGTGCTGGCCAACGGCGACATCGATTCACCGGAGAAGGCCGCTTTCGTGCTGCGCCACACCGGCGCCGACGCGGTGATGATCGGCCGCGCCGCCCAGGGCCGGCCCTGGATCTTCCGCGAGTTGGCGCACTACCTGGCCACCGGCGAACACCTGCCGCCACCCACGCTGGCCGAGGTGCGTGACGTGCTGCTGGGCCACCTGGCGCACCTGCACGCCTTCTACGGCGAGGAATCGGCGTGCGCATCGCCCGCAAGCACCTGGGCTGGTACGCGAAGGACCGCCCCGAGAACGCCGCCTTCCGCGCGGTGGTGAACCGCGCCGAAAGCGCCGAGGCGCAGCTGCGCCTGACCCGCGATTATTTCGACGCGCTGGAAGCCGGCGCGGCTTCGGACTTCGCCTCGGCCGCCTGAAGCCCGGCTTCGGGCTGCACCCAGATCCGCTCCCACATCTGCGCCAACCGGCGCCGCGCTTCCCAGGGCCAGGCGGCCTGCTGCGGGCGCACCTCGCGCCAGCCCTCGCCGGCGCGCTCGGCCACGATGAAGCGGAAGCTGTAGTCGGGCTCGGCGCCCATGCGCAGGTCGGACAGCACGGCCTGGCCGTCGCGTTCCTCGGCCTTCATGAAGCCGTGGTTGAACCAAAGGAGTCGCCGCACCGCAGGGAGTTCGGCGACACCCTCGAGCACGCGCCCGTCGGACGAATACTCGCGGAACACCATTGGCCCCTCGTCCGCCACCAGCGAACGTTCGCCCTCGAGGAACCCGTCCGGCGTCATCACCACCACGCGCCACAGCAGCGTGTTGAACGGCATGGGCACCGAGAAGCGCGGCGCGTCCTGCAGCCCGCGCGCGGCGAGCGCCTTCTCGGCGGTGCGCTCCACCATGGCCTTGGCCGCGAGCGACCAGCCCAGGTACGCCGTGCTCAGCGCCAGCCCAAGCACCAGCGCGCGCCGTGCCGACGCCATCGACGGCCGCCACAGCGCGAATACGCAGGCCAGCAACAGCGGCAGCGTGTACAGCGGGTCGATGATGAACACGCTCGACCACATCGCCGGCGAGGGCGGCAGCGGCCACCACAGCTGGGTGCCGTACACGGTGAAGGCGTCGAGCAGCGGGTGCGTCACCAGCGCCAGCGTGATGGCCCAGTACCAGCGCTGGGGCGCCTCGGCCACGCGGCCGCCGGCGCGCTTGAACAGCCACCACAGCAGCGCCGCGAATGGCAGCAGCACCAGCAGCGAATGCGAGGGCCCGCGGTGCCAGGTCATGTTGGTGACCGGGTCCAGGCCCAGGAACCACATGGGCACCGAGTCGAGGTCGGGCAGCGTGCCCAGTGCGGCGCCGGCGGCGAGCGCGGCACGGCGGTGGGCGGCGGGGGCGATGGCGGCCGCGACGGCGCCGCCCAGGACGATCTGGCTGAGGGAATCCATGGCCCCGATGCTAACCGGGCAACGGGTTGTCGCCACGTGAGGCGCAAGAATCGGATAGCGGCGTGCCCCGGCGGCGCGGAGCATGGCACCACCCCCAAACGGAGCACCCCATGGACATCCGCATCCGCGGCCTCGACCCCGCCCCCTTCCACGCCCTGTTCGAAGCCGGCCCCGACGAACTGGCCGCGCGCCGCGCCGTCGTGCGCGTCGCCGACAAGGCCCCCGGCTTCCCCTGCCGCGCCACGCTCGACGACGCCCTGCCCGGCGAAACCGTGCTGCTGGTGAATTACACCCACCAGGACGCCGAAACGCCCTTCCATTCCGCCCACGCCGTGTACTTCCGCCTCGCCGCGCACGCGCCCTACGACGAGGTGAACCAGGTGCCGCCGGCGCTGGCCCGCCGCACGCTGTCGCTGCGCGCCTTCGACGCCGAGGGCTGGCTGCGGGGCTTCCGGCTGGTGCCGGGCACGGAAATGCTGGACGCCGCGCGCGAGCTGCTGGCCGACCCGCGCGCCGCCTACCTGCACGCGCACTACGCCGGCGCGGGCTGCTACGCCGCCTGGGTCGGCCGCGCCGACACCGCTCAGGCCGCCTGAGCCAGCCGCGGGGTCGCCGCCACCGGCGCGCGGCCCGGCAGGCGGCCCAGCTCGGCGCCGTCGTGGCGCAGCAGCACCAGGTCGCCGGCGGCGTCTTCGGCCAGGGCGCTCAGGCTTTCCACCCAGTCGCCGTCGTTGGCGTACACCAGACCGTCCACCTCGCGCAGCGCCGCGCGGTGGATGTGCCCGCAGACGATGCCGTCCAGGCCGCGCCGGCGCGCGTCGCCGAGGCCCGCGTGCACGAAGCGTTCGATGTAGCGCTCGGCTGCCCCGCTTTGCGACTTCAGGAAATCCGCCAGCGACCAGTAGCGCAGGCCCAGCTTGCGGCGCGCGAGGTTGGTGAGCCGGTTGCCGGCCAGGATGCGGTCGTAGAGCCAGTCGCCGAAGCGCTCCTGGAAGTTGCCGAAGTGGGTGACGGCGTCGTAGTCGTCGCCGTGCGTCACCAGCAGGCGGCGGCCGTCGCGCAGGACGTGGATGGCGCGGCGGCGCACCTGCATGTTCGGCAGCATCAGCCCGCAGAACCGGCGGATGGGGCGGTCGTGGTTGCCGGGCACGTACACCAGCTCGGTGCCGGCGCGCGCCAGTTCGTGCAGGCATTCCACCACCCGGTGCTGGTCGGCGCCCCAGGCGGCGCGGCGCTGGGCCAGCCACCACAGGTCGACGATGTCGCCCACCAGGTAAAGGCGGCGCGCCTGCAGGCCGTCGAGGAAGGCGGCCAGTTCGGCGGCGTGGCAGTTCTTCGAGCCCAGGTGCACGTCGGAAACGAACACTGCGCGGTGCCGCGCCACCGCCGCCGCGCTCACGCCACCTCCGGCGTGGCCAGGGCCGGCTCGCCGCCGCCCAGGTAGCGCTGGCGCTTGCGTGGCTGCACGCGGGCCAGGTCGAGTTCGATCAGGCCGTCCACGGAATGATTGAAGTCCGGGTCCACGCCGAAGGCCAGGAAACGCGCGCCGCCCGGTTCGCACAGCTCGGTGTACTGCTTGTAGAGCGTGGGCACGCGGGTGCCCAGCGCGCCGAGGTTGGCCTTGAGCACGCGGAAGGCGTCGTCGGCGCCCAGCTCGCCGAAACACGGCGGCGTGGCCAGGAAGCGAAAGGGACGATTGGCCTCGGCGTCCCCGGCGGCGCCGAAGTAGCGCGAGTAATACGCCACCAGCTGTTCGCGCGCGGCCACCGGCAGGTCGGCGCTGATCGACACCGGCCCGAACAGGTAGCGCACCCCTGGCTGCGTGCGCAGGTAGGCGCCGATGCCCAGCCACAGGTAGTCCAGGCTGCGGCTGCCCTGGTAGGCCGGCGCCACGAAGCTGCGGCCCAGCTCCATGCCCTGCAGCAGCCGCGGCAGCAGGTGGCAGGGGTAGGTGAACAGCGAAGCGGTGTAGAAGCCCTCCATCCCGCGCTCGGCGTACACGCGCTCGCCCGGCGCCACGCGGTAGGCGCCGGCGATCTCCAGCGCCTCGCCGTCCCAGAGCACGATGTGGTCGTACCAGGTGTCGTAGGCGTCCAGGTCCAGGCGCTTGCCGGTGCCCTCGCCCACCGCGCGGAAGGTGAGTTCGCGCAGTCGGCCGATTTCCCGCAGCAGCGGCGAATCGGCGGCCAGCGGCCCGGCGTGGATGCGCTTGCCGTCGGGCGTGCGGCCCAGCAGCGGCAGCCTGGCCAGCTCGCGCACCAGCAGGCGGCGGTCGACGGCGTGGACGAGGGGCTCCGGGGCATCGTTGGCGGGCTCTTGCCGCGAGCCGATGCCCGCCAGGGCCTGGCGCACCCGCCGCAGCGCCGTGGCATCCGGCTCGCCGGCCTCGATGCGCTGCGCCTGGCCGACGCGCAGGTGGACGCGGCTGCCGCGGCGCGAGAAAAGCTCGCGCGGCAGCAGCGCCGTGGCCGCGGCCTTGTGCAGGGCGGACACGCCGTAGAACAGCGCCGAGTTGCGCGCCTGCACCCGCACCGGCAGCACCGGCGCGCCGCTGCCCTTGGCGAAGCGCAGGAAGCCGCGGCGCCAGCGGCCGTCGCGCACGCCGCGCCAGCCCAGGCGCGAGACTTCCCCGGCCGGGAAGACGATCACGCACTGCTCCTTCGCCAGCGCCTCCTCGACGGCGCGCAGCGACTCCGGCGTGGGCCGGCCGCCCAGGATGCGCAGCGGCAGCATCAGCTCGCGCAGCGGCGTCACCGCCGCCAGCAGGTCGTTGGCCAGCACGCGCACGTCCGGGCGCACGCTGCCCACCAGGTGCAACAGGGCCAGCGCGTCGAGCGCGCCGCAGGGGTGGTTGGCGACGATCAGCAGGCGCCCGGTTTCGGGGATGCGCTCGCGCTCGACCTGGTCGACGGTGTAGCGCACGTCCAGGTAGCGCAGCGCCACTTCGACGAAGGCCAGTCCGCGCAGGTGCCCGTGGGTTTCGAGGAAGTCGGCCGCCTCGGGCAGGCGCGACCACCGCCCGAAGCCGCGCACCAGCGGCCCGACCAGGCGGGCGCGGCGGCCGTTGAACCAGCGGGGAAAACGTTCGGCGAGCTGGGCCTGGAAGTCACGCATGCGGGCATCCGGCGGTGGCGATGCCGCGCAGCTTGGCGGCACCGCCTTTCAGGCCGGTGAATCGCAGGCGTCAAACGCGTGACAGGCCCGGGCGCCCCGGCCCGGGGTTCAACGCGCGGCGACGGCCTCGACGAAGTCGATCACCAGCGCCACGCGGCGGTTGGCGAGGCCCTCGTCGCCCCAGGCGCCGGGGCGGATCTGGCGGTTGTCCACCTCGCCGTAGCTCACGGCGCGAACTTGCTCGGCCGACAGGCCCTGGCTCACCAGGAAATCGCGCACGGCGTCGGCGCGGCGCTGGCCCAGGCGCTGGTTGAAGCTGGCGGAGCCGGCCGGGTCGGTGAAGCCCTCGATGGTCACCACCACGCCGTCGTGGTGTTCGGCCAGGGTCTTGGCGAAGTCGGCCAGCATGGGCTTGTCGGCCTCGCGCACCTCGGCCTTGCCGTACTCGAAGTGGGCGGTGGTTTCGACGTGCAGGCGGCCCTCGAACCGGGCGATGCGGGCGTCGTACTGGCTGAAGCGTTCCTCCAGGCTGGCCTGGAGCTGGTCGATGCGCTCGGACTGGGCCTGGTCGGCGGCGCGCAGTTCGGCGACGGTGGCGTCGAAGTCCTCGCGCTTGACGTAGCTGGCGCAGCCGACGAGGCCCGACAGGGCCAGGGCGACGACGAGGGGACGGACGGGAAGCGACAGGGTTCGCATGCGGGTTTTCTCCTCATGTGGCCGGGGGTGGCAGGCCGACCCTAACCCCATCCGTCCGCCGGGCCAAGCGCGGGGCTTAACAAATGGGCAACACCGGGGAGCGCAGGATGCACCCCGGGTCCGGGGGGTGTATTATTCGCGCCCCCACCCATCCTTTCATCTCAATCAAGGGATATAAGCGACGATGTCCAGCTACCTCTTCACCTCCGAGTCGGTCTCCGAAGGCCACCCGGACAAGATGGCCGACCAGATCTCCGATGCGGTGCTGGACGCGATCCTGACCCAGGACCCGAAGGCCCGCGTGGCCTGCGAAACCCTGGTCAAGACGGGCGCGGCCATCGTCGCCGGCGAGATCACCACCACCGCCTGGGTCGACATCGAGGCGCTGGCGCGCGGCGTCATCAACGACATCGGCTACGACAACTCGAACGTCGGCTTCGACGGCCACACCTGCGCCATCATCAACATGATTGGCAAGCAGTCGCCCGACATCAACCAGGGCGTCGACCGCAAGAAGCCCGAGGAACAGGGCGCCGGCGACCAGGGCCTGATGTTCGGCTACGCCTGCAACGAGGCGCCGGAATTCATGCCGGCCGCCATCTACTACTCGCACCGCCTGGTCGAGCAGCAGGCCAAGGTGCGCAAGAACGGCAAGCTCAAGTGGCTGCGCCCGGACGCCAAGAGCCAGGTGACCCTGCGCTACGAGAACGACAAGATCGTCGGCCTCGACGCCGTGGTGCTGTCCACGCAGCACGACCCGGGCATGAAGCACAAGGACATCGTCGCGGGCGTGATGAAGCACATCCTCGAGCCGGTGCTGCCGAAGGCGTGGCTGAAGGCGCTGCCGAAGTCGAAGATCCACATCAACCCGACCGGCAACTTCGTGATCGGCGGCCCGGTGGGCGACGCCGGCCTGACCGGCCGCAAGATCATCGTCGACACCTACGGCGGCATGGCCCGCCACGGCGGCGGCGCGTTCAGCGGCAAGGACCCGTCGAAGGTGGACCGTTCGGCCGCCTACGCCGCGCGCTACGTGGCCAAGAACATCGTGGCCGCCGGCCTGGCCGACAAGTGCGAAGTGCAGGTTTCCTACGCCATCGGCGTGGCCGAGCCGACCTCGATCTCGGTCACCACCTTCGGCACCGGCAAGATCAGCGACGAGAAGATCGAGAAGCTGATCCGCGCCCACTTCGACCTGCGCCCGTACGGCATCACCAAGATGCTGGACCTGCTGCACCCGATCTACCGCCTCACCGCCAGCTACGGCCACTTCGGCCGCAAGCCCTTCGAAGTGACCTACACCGACGGCAAGGGCAAGAAGCACAAGGCCACCGCCTTCTCCTGGGAGAAGACGGACAAGGCCGAAGCCCTGCGCAAGGCGGCTGGCCTCAAGAAGTAATGCTCCACCTCCCTCTCCCTCAGGGAGAGGGCCGGGGAGAGGGCAAACGGGCCGCGGAAGCGGCCCGTTTCCTTTCAAGGCCACCGACCGGCCGAATTCATCCCCCCATCGCGAACAGGCGATACAATGTGCGCCGGCCCGCGAGGGCCCACCCCGCCGAGGGGCGCTGCAAGCCCGGCCCGCGCAACGCGGGCAAGGGATCAGGCTCGGCGAAGGTTCCAATTGCAACCGCGCCCGTTAACGTGCGACCCCCGTGGCCCCTGCCCGGCCGGCGTCGCCAACCAACGGAGCTATACCCAATGAACGCTGTCGTTAACCTCAAGCACGACTACAAGGTCGCCGACCTGTCCCTGGCCGACTGGGGCCGCAAGGAAATCGACATCGCCGAGCAGGAAATGCCGGGCCTGATGTCCATCCGCAAGAAGTACGCCGCCGCCCAGCCGCTCAAGGGGGTGCGCGTCACCGGCTCGCTGCACATGACCATCCAGACGGCCGTGCTGATCGAGACCCTGAAGGACCTCGGCGCCGACGTGCGCTGGGCCTCGTGCAACATCTTCTCCACCCAGGACCACGCCGCGGCGGCCATCGCCAAGTCGGGCACCCCGGTGTTCGCCTGGAAGGGCGAGACGCTGGAAGAGTACTGGGACTGCACCCTGGACGCCGTGAGCTTCCCGGGCGGCAAGGGCCCGCAGCTGGTCGTCGACGACGGCGGCGACGTGACCCTGCTGATCCACAAGGGCTACGAGCTCGAGCAGGGCGACACCACCTGGGTGAACTCGCCCTCGGGTTCGCATGAGGAACAGGTCATCAAGGACCTGCTCAAGCGCGTCGCCAAGGAGCGCCCGGGCTTCTGGACCACCGTGGTGAAGGACTGGAAGGGCGTCTCGGAAGAGACCACCACCGGCGTGCACCGCCTGTACCAGATGCTCGAGGCCGGCAAGCTGCTGGTCCCGGCCATCAACGTCAATGACTCGGTCACCAAGTCGAAGTTCGACAACCTCTACGGCTGCCGCGAGTCGCTGGCCGACGGCCTCAAGCGCGCCATGGACGTGATGCTGGCCGGCAAGGTGGCCGTGGTCTGCGGCTACGGCGACGTCGGCAAGGGCTCGGCCCACTCGCTGCGCGCCTACGGCTGCCGCGTGGTGGTGACCGAGATCGACCCGATCAACGCCCTGCAGGCCGCGATGGAAGGCTTCGAGGTCAACACGGTTGAAAACACCCTGGGCCGCGGCGACATCTACGTCACCACCACCGGCAACAAGGACGTGCTGACGCTCGAGCACATGCAGGCCATGAAGGACCAGGCCATCGTGTGCAACATCGGCCACTTCGACAACGAGATCCAGGTCGACCGCCTGAACAATTCCGGCGCCACCCGCCTGAACATCAAGCCGCAGGTGGACAAGTACACCTTCGCCAACGGCAACTCGATCTTCCTGCTGGCCGAGGGCCGCCTGGTGAACCTGGGCTGCGCCACCGGCCACCCGAGCTTCGTGATGTCGAACTCCTTCGCCAACCAGACCCTGGCGCAGATCGACCTGTGGGCCAACAAGGACACCTACGAGGCCAAGGTCTACATCCTGCCCAAGAAGCTGGACGAGGAAGTGGCGCGCCTGCACCTCGAGAAGATCGGCGTGAAGCTCACCACCCTGACCGACGCGCAGGCGGCCTACCTGGGCGTGCCGGTGGAAGGCCCGTACAAGCCGGACCACTACCGCTACTGATCCATCGCGTCATCGCACCAATGGACGGGCGCCTTCGGGCGCCCGTTTCTTTTTGGCCGTGGCAAAAACCCTACCGCCAGTTCGCGTGGGCCGACCAGAACGCCGCGGCACGGCGGTAGGCTTCGCGGTCCAGCGGCACGCCGCTGCCGCCCTCTTCCACGCCCAGGGCGTTGCGCATCATGGTGATGGGCACCATGGGGATTTCTTCCGGCGCCATCGTGTACAGGCAGCCCACGATGCCCCAGTCGGCGGTGATGGGCGTGCCCTCCTTCGCCATCTGTTCGCGGCTGTAGAGGATGGGCACAAGGTAGTTGGCCACCGGCGGTTCCAGGCCTTCGAACCAGCGCACCAGCACGGGCAGCTCGTCCGGCGTGCGGGCCTCGTAGGCGCTGCGCAGCAGGTGCCGGTTCTCGTCGGTGATGGCGACCGCCGAGCACTTGGTCGAGGTCCAGTTCCGGTGCGCGTGCAATCGGCAGAAGTCGGCGTAGCCGGGCAGCACGCGCTCGGGCGGCTCGGCGTTGAGCCGCTCCACGAACTGCGCGGGGCTGATGTCCTGGATGGCGGTGCGGCGGCCGTCGCCTGGGAACAGGCGCCGGCGGGCGAAATCGGTCAGTTCGATGCTCATCCCCCGATTGTCGGCCAGGCGGCTGTCCGGAAACCACTTCTCTTTCATCCGGATGAAGCGATATGATGCGGGGAACCGCCGGCCGGACCCCGCCATGACCCAGCTCTCCTTCGAGTTCTACCCGCCCAAGAACGACGAGCAGCGGGCCCAGCTCGACCGCACCGTGCGCAAGCTCAAGGCGCACCAGCCCGAATTCGTCTCGGTCACCTTCGGCGCCGGCGGCTCCACGCTCAGCTACACGCCGGAAACCGTGCGCAGCCTGCGCCAGGACCACGGCCTCAACGGCGTGCCGCACTTGAGCTGCATGGGCGGCACTCGCGCCGAGCTGCGCGAGCTGCTCAACCTCTACCGCGCGCTGGGCTGCAACCGCATCGTGGCCCTGCGCGGCGACCTGCCCTCGGGCATGGCGCGCGCCGGCGACTTCCGCTACGCCGCCGACCTGGTCGCCTTCATCCGCGAGGAACACGGCGACCACTTCCGCATCGAAGTGGGCTGCTACCCGGAATTCCACCCGCAGGCCGAGGACGCCCTGGCCGACCTGCGCCACTTCAAGGCCAAGGTGGACGCCGGCGCCGACAGCGCCATCACCCAGTACTTCTTCAACGCCGACGCCTACTTCCGCTTCGTCGACGAAGTGCGCGCGGCGGGCGTGGCCATCCCGGTCATCCCCGGCATCATGCCGATCTCGAACTTCAGCCAGCTGCGGCGCTTCTCCGAGGCCTGCGGCGCCGAGATCCCGCGCTGGATGGCCCGGCGCATGCAGGCCTACGGCGACGACGCCGAGGCGATCCGCGAATTCGCCGCCGACGCGGTGGCGGCCATGTGCCGGCGCCTGCTCGAAGGCGGCGCGCCCGAGTTGCACTTCTACACGCTGAACCTGGCCAAGCCCACCGAGGCCGTGCTCTCGCGCCTGCGCTGAGTTTGGCGCTAGGCTGCGGGCCATGCCCCGCCTGGCCCCACTCTTTCTGCTGCTCCTGCTGCTGGCTCCCGCCGCGCAGGCGCAGGCCGTGCATCGCTGCGTGGACCCGCAGGGCCGCAGCGTCTTCAGCGACCAGCCCTGCGCCAGCCAGCAGGCGCGCCCGCGCGAAGCGCCCAAGCCACCCGCCGCCAGCGCCCAAGGCTTTGCGTCGGGCACCGGCACCACCGCGCCGGGCTGCGCGCGCACGCCCGAGGCGCTGCTCGAAGGCGTGCGCGGTGCACTCGAGGCCCGCGACGTGAACCGCCTGGCCACCCACTACCACTGGGCCGGCACCGGCGCCCGCGCCGGGCGCTACCTCATGGACGAACTCGAGGCCATCGCCGCGCGCCCGCTGGCCACGGCCGAGCTGGCCTGGGACACGCCGCCCGACGAAGCCGCCGCCGGCGCACCGCCTGCCCCGCCTTCCCGCCTGCGCATCGAACAATTCGGCGCCAGCGGGGCCGCCGGCGCCGTCCGCACCGAATTCATGCTGCGCCGCCACGCCGGCTGCTGGTGGATCGAACTCTGACGCGGGGCGCGGGCGAACCGGTAAAATGGCGGCTTCCCCCAGGAGCCCCGCCATGACCCAGCGCTACCCCGACCACATCTGGCACAACGGCCAGATCAAGCCCTGGGCCGAGGCCACCGTGCACGTGATGGCGCACGGCCTGCACTATGGCTCCTCGGTGTTCGAAGGCATCCGCAGCTACCCCACGCCGAACGGCCAGGCCATCTTCCGGCTCACCGACCACCTCAAGCGCCTGTTCGCCTCGGCGCGCATCTACGAGATGGCCATGCCCTACGACCTGGCCACGCTGGCCCAGGGCTGCCGCGACGTGATCAGGGCCAACGGGCTCGAGCGCGCCTACCTGCGCCCCATCGCCTACCGCGGCCTCGGCGGCTTCGGCCTCTCGGCCGACACGCCCACCGACGTGGCCATCGCGGCCTGGCACATGGGCCCCTACCTCGGCCCGGGCGTGCTGGAAACCGGCATCGACGCCTGCGTGTCGAGCTGGCAGCGCTTCGCGCCCAACACCATCCCGGCCGGCGCCAAGGCCGGCGGCAACTACCTCAGCGGCCAGCTGGTGGCGCGGGAAGCGCGCCGCCTGGGCTTCGGCGAGGGCATCGCGCTGGCCTCCACCGGCCTGCTCAGCGAAGGCGCGGGCGAGAACCTATTCCTGGTGATCGACGGCGCCCTGCACACCACGCCGGTCAGCGCGGCGCTGCTCAACGGCATCACCCGCAACACCCTCATCACGCTGGCCAAGGCCAACGGCATCGAAGTGGTGGAGCGCGACCTGCCGCGCGAATACCTGTACCTGTGCGACGAGCTCTTCATGTGCGGCACCGCCGCCGAGATCACGCCCATCCGCAGCGTCGACGGCCGCCAGGTCGGCGAAGGCAAGCCCGGCCCGCTCACCCGCCGCATCCAGGACCTCTTCTTCGGCCTCTTCGACGGCCGCACGCCCGACAAACACGGCTGGCTCGAGTACGTGTGAGATTCATTTCTGATCACGGATCAGAGCGGATGAACACGGATTTTCACGGATAGGGCAAAAGCGACCTGATGGGTTTGGCCGCAGGCTGCGAACTCGCCGCGAACCCATCCGATTTCGCTTTATCCGTGTAAATCCGCGTTCATCCGCTCTTATCCGTGGCAAAAAGCCCCTGCTACGCACTCGCGACAAACCGCAGGATGGCCACGGCGCCGCGCTCGGGCCGGGGCGCGATGCTCACTTCCCAGCCGTAGAGTTCGCACAGGCGGCGCACGATGGACAGGCCGATGCCGCCACCCACGGTGCCGCCGGCGCCGGAGCCACGGTAGCCGCGTTCGAACAGGCGCGCGGCGTCCTCCGCGCTCAGGCCCGGGCCGGTGTCCTCGATGCGCACCTGGCCGGCTTCCACCACCAAACGCACCTCGCCTTCGGCGGTGTACTTGCAGGCGTTGCCCAGCAGGTTGCCCAGGGCCACGGCCAGCACGGCTTCCGGCGCCTCCACGCGCGCCTCGGCGTCGCCTTCCACCAGCACTTCCACCGGCTTGCCGCCCAGCTGGGTGCGCGCCGCCTCGGCCAGCTGCTGCGACAGCCGCAGCAGCGGCGTGTGGCCGGTGCCGCGTTCATTGCGCGAAAGCATCAGCAGCGCGGTGGTGAGGTCGGTGCACTGCTGGGCCGCGCGGTCGATGCGCAGCAGGCGCTGGCGCGTTTTTTCCGGCAGGTCGGGGTTGGCCAGCAGCAGCTCGGTGGCGCCTCGGATCACCGCCAGCGGCGTGCGCAGCTCGTGGCTCACGTCGGAATTGAATTCGCGGTCGCGCTTGACCAGGGTGGTCATGCGCTCGGCGTAATCGTCCAGCGCGGCGGCCAGCTGGCCCACTTCGTCCTGGGCGAAATGCGGCGCCAGCTTCTCGGGGCGCTCGCGGCCGGCCAGGCCTTCCAGCCGCCGCGCCAGTTCGGTGACGGGGCTGATCACGCGCTTGCTCGACCACACGCCGATCACCAGCGAGAGGATGGAGAACAGCGCCACCACGCCCACCAGCGCGTAGGTCAGCTGCTGCTGGCTGGCACGTTCCTGGGCGATGTCGTAACTCAGGAAGAACCAGTGCCCGGCGTCCTTCTTCACCGCCAGCTTGTAGGTTCGCGACTTGCCGTTGGCGTCGGTTTCGGTGATCTCGTGGACGCCGTCGGGCAGGTCGCGCCAGTTGAAGGGCACGTTGCCGAAGCGACGCTCGCTGTAGACGATGCCCTTGATCTTCTCGAAGGCCAGGCCGCCGGACCCTTCCGGGTCGCGGTAGAACTGCTCGGCGTAGTCGGCCACGTTCTGGAACAGCGCCTCGCCGATCAGCTGGTCCTCCAGCTGTTCGCGCAGCAGCACCGTGGCCACGGCGAACAGGCCCGTGAGCCCGAAGCCGAGCAGGAAGAAGGAAAGGATGATCCGGCTGCGAAGCCTACGCCGGTAGCGCATGGCTCAGCCCGCGTCGGGGTCGGCGATCCGGTAGCCGATGCCGTGGCGGGTCTGGATCAGGGCCTTGGGAAAAGGCTTGTCCACCGCGGCGCGCAGGCCGTGGATGTGCACGCGCAGGGAGTCGCTGTCGGGCAGCTCTTCGCCCCAGACGCGGGTTTCGAGCTCCTGGCGGGTGACCACCGAGGGCGAGGACTCCATCAGCGACTGCAGGATCTTGAGCGCGGTGGGGTTGAGCTGCAGCAGCTTGCCGCCGCGGCGCACCTCGAGCGTGTCGAGGTTGTATTCGAGGTCGGCCACGTTGAGCACGCGCGGCTGCGCGGCCTTGCCGCGCCTGGCCAGGACGGCCAGGCGGGCTTCCACTTCCTGCAGCGCGAACGGCTTGACGAGGTAGTCGTCGGCGCCGGACTCGAAGCCTTCCAGCTTGTTGTCCAGCGAGTCGCGCGCGGTGAGCATGAGCACCGGGGTCTGCTTGCGGCCTTCCTGGCGCAGCTTGCGGCAGACCTCCAGGCCATCCATGCCCGGCAGGTTCAGGTCCAGGACGATGGCATCGAAGTCGTTGACGACGGCAAGGTGCAGGCCGGTCACGCCATCCGCGGCGTAATCCACCGTGTGGCCGCGGTCCTCGAGGTAATCCCCGAGGTTGGCGGCGATGTCACGGTTGTCCTCGACGACCAGGATGCGCATGGGTCAGTTCTTGACCGGACCGATGCCGTTCATCACGTTGCGCTGCAGGTGGTCCTGGTCGGCTTCCATGCGGCGGCGGCGCTCGGCGACCGTCTGGCACTTGGTGGTGCGGCGGTGGCTGCCGGTGGCGCGGCTGTTGTCGCAGACCAGGCGGCTGTCGGCCTTGGCCTGGGTCAGGATGGTGTTGATCAGTTCCTGGTCGTTGAAGATCTCCACCTTGGCCGGTTCGCCCAGGGTGTCGATCGAATCCACGCCCTCGAGGCGGGCCGAGATGCGCTCGAGCGTCTCGCGCACCTTGGCGCGGTCGGAGGCGCTGATCTCGGCGTAGGTCTTGCCGTCGGCCAGGTCCTGCTCGATCTCGGCGCGCTGGGCAGCGAAGTCACCCTCGGCGAGGGCCAGCTGGGCCTCCTGGGCGGCGAACGCGAACATCGGGGTGGCGGCCAGCAGGAACGCAATCAGGGTCTTCTTCATTGCTTGTTCTCCAAGGTGCGGCTTCGTGGGGGTGAAGTTCCGATTCTTACCACACGTGAAAGCCATGTAAAGCGGACAAAGAAAGGCCCGGGGAGGCACTCGCTGGCGCCTGGCCCGGGCCGAAAGGTTGCTTACTGCCCCGATTGCCGTAATCCGCATGATGCCGCCCTGACGAGGAGGACCGAGCAGGCTTACTGGCCCGGCAAGCCTAGGCGGGGCGGTATTAAGACCCCGTTAAATCCGCTTCAGGCTTTGGTTAAAGCCGACCGGCGGCGGGACGGGGCCCTGGCGGGCCGGCGGACCCCGGCCACGGTGTAGTCGATGATGGCGCCCGCCACGTCGACCCCGGTGGCCCCTTCGATGCCCTCCAGGCCCGGGGAAGAGTTCACCTCGAGCACCAATGGACCCTTTTTTGACCTGAGCAGGTCCACGCCTGCAACGCCAAGCCCCATCACCCGGGCGGCGCGCAGGGCGGTGGCGGTTTCGGCCTCGTCGAGCTCCACGGCCACGGCCGTACCGCCGCGGTGCAGGTTCGAACGGAACTCGCCCTCCCCCGCCTGGCGGCGCATGGCGGCCACCACCCGGTCGCCCACCACGAAGCAGCGCAGGTCGGCGCCCTTGGCCTCGGCGATGAACTCCTGCACCAGGAAGTTGGCGTACAGGCCACGGAAGGCCTCGGTGACCGAGCGCGAGGCGCTGGCGGTTTCGGCCAGGATGACGCCGGCGCCCTGGGTGCCCTCGTTGAGCTTGATCACGTGCGGCGGCTTGCCGAGCATGCCCAGCAGGTCGGTGGTGTCGTCGGGGTTGTCGCCGAACACGGTGAGCGGCAGGCCCAGGCCTTCGCCGGCCAGCATCTGGTGGCAGCGCAGCTTGTCGCGCGAACGCAGGATGGCGTCGGAGGGGTTGGGGCTGTAGCTGCCCATCAGCTCGAACTGGCGCAGCACCGCGGTGCCGTAGAAGCTGACCGAGGCGCCCACGCGCGGGATCACCGCGTGGATGCCCGAAAGCTCCTTGCCCTTGTAGCGCATGTGGAACTTGCCCGGCGCGATGGACAGGTAGCAGCGCAGCGGGTCGAGCACGCGCACGGTGTGGCGGCGCTCGCGCGCGGCCTCGACCAGGCGCTGGGTCGAATAGAGCTTGGCGTTGCGGGACAGGATGGCGAGTTTCACGGCGAGGCGTCCGGGGGCGTTTCGCCCTGAAGGAAGGAGCTGGCGGGGTCCACCAGGAAACGCCCGGCCAGCGCGGTGCGGCCGAGCAGCATGGGGAAGAGCATGTTGCGCCGCTGTGTCAGGTTCACTTCGGCGTCCCACTCCAGGCCGGCCAGGCGCAGCCGGGTGAGGATGAAGATGCGCTCGGTGCGGTGGCCGCCCGAATCGGTCACCGGGCGGCGGTCGAGCACCGGTGCCTCGGCGGCCACGGGTGGCGCGTCGTAGCGGCCGGTGTCGAGCACGAAGCGCACGTGTTCGACGCCGTCGCGCACGAAGACCTGCTGGTCCTCGACGTGCAGCGCCGAAGTGCGCGCGCCGGTGTCCACCTTCGCGCGCACCGCGCCGATGCCGAGGTCGGGCAAGGACAGCCATTCGCGCCAGCCGAGGCGGACGGGATGCGGCATGGCGTCCTCCATGGCGGGGCGTGGCCCCAAGGAAGACGGCGGCACGCGGCCGCCGTCGGGAAAATGTGGAGCGGGTGATGGGAATCGAACCCACGTTAGCAGCTTGGGAAGCTGCAGTTCTACCATTGAACTACACCCGCGTCGGCCCGGATTATGCCGGCCGGCCGGGCCGGGCCGCAACGCGATAAAATGCGGCCATGCGCATCCTGCTCAACGGCGAAGAACACCAGGTCCCGGCCCACGCGACGGTGGCCGACCTGCTCGAACTCAGCGGCCACGGCGGCCGCAAGGTGGCGGTCGAGGTCAACCTCGAAGTCGTGCCCCGCAGCCAGCACGGCAGCCGGGCGCTCGCCGAGGGCGACCGCGTCGAGATCATCCACGCCATCGGCGGCGGGTGAGATTTCGCTGAACCCGGTCTTAAAAAAGGGTTAACCCGCCCGGCGAATCGGGCCATAATCCGGGCATGACCGCCGCCACCGACCCCCGGCCCGCCGATCCGCTGGTGATCGCCGGCAAGACCTATCGTTCCCGCCTGCTCACCGGCACCGGCAAGTTCACCGGCCTCGAGCAGACGCGCCTGGCCACCGAGGCCGCCGGCGCCGAGATCGTCACCGTCGCCATCCGCCGCAGCAACATCGGCCAGAACCCCGGCGAGCCGAACCTGCTCGACGTGCTGCCGCCGGACCGCTACACCATCCTGCCCAACACCGCCGGCTGCTACACCGCCGACGACGCCGTGCGCACCTGCCGGCTGGCGCGCGAACTGCTCGACGGCCACAAGCTGGTGAAGCTCGAGGTGCTGGGCGACCAGCGCACGCTCTACCCCGACGTGGTGCAGACGCTCCGGGCCGCCGAGATCCTGGTGGCCGACGGCTTCGACGTGATGGTCTACACCTCCGACGACCCCATCCTGGCCAGGCGCCTCGAGGAGATCGGCTGCGTGGCGGTGATGCCGCTGGCCGCGCCGATCGGCTCGGGCCTGGGCGTGCAGAACCGCTGGTCCATCCTCGAGATCGTCGAGAACGCCAAGGTGCCCGTGCTGGTGGACGCCGGCGTGGGCACCGCCTCCGACGCCGCCATCGCCATGGAGCTCGGCTGCGACGGCGTGCTGATGAACACCGCCATCGCCGGCGCGAAGGATCCGGTGCTCATGGCCAGCGCCATGCGCAAGGCGGTGGAGGCCGGCCGCGAGGCCTTCCTGGCCGGCCGCATTCCCAAGAAGCGCCACGCCAACGCCTCCTCGCCCCTCGACGGGCACTTCCTCTGAGGGCGCGGCGGGCATGACCGGAACGCACGACGACACCCCTCCGGACAGCGCCCCGCGGCACCGCCCCATCCGCAGCTTCGTGCTGCGCCAGGGCCGGCAGACCGAGGCGCAGAAGCGGGCCTTCGAACTGCACTGGCCGGCGTACGGGCTGGAGTACCGCGGTGAACCGCAGGCCTTCGGAACGATCTTCGGTCGGTCGGCCCCGCTGGTCATGGAAATTGGCTTCGGCAACGGCGAACAACTGCTGTTCGCCTGCGAGCGCGAGCCCGCGCGCGACTTCATCGGCGTCGAGGTGCACGGCCCCGGCGTGGGCCGCCTGCTCAACGCCGCCACGGCCGCGAACCTGCGCAACCTGCGTGTGTACCAGCATGACGCCGTGGAAGTGCTGCGCGACGACGTGGCGCCCGGCGCGCTCGACGAGGTGCGCATCTACTTCCCCGACCCCTGGCACAAGAAGCGCCACCACAAGCGCCGGCTGGTGCAGCCCGCGTTCGTGGACCTGCTGTGCCAGCGGCTCAGGCCCGGCGGCCTGCTGCACGTGGCCACGGACTGGGAGGGTTATGCCGAACACCTGTGGGACGTGCTCGACGCCGAACCGCGCCTGCGCAACCGGGCCGGCCCGCGCGGCACGCTGCCCCGGCCGGAGTGGCGGCGGCAGACGCACTTCGAAACCCGCGGCCTGAAGCTGGGCCACGGCGTCTGGGACCTGCTCTACGACCGCACCTGAGGACCCCCGCCCGCGCATGGACACCAGCCTGGCCCTGACCCGCGACATGATGCTCGTGCTGGGGCTGGTCGGCTTCACCATCGCGATGTTCATGTTCGAGCGCATCCGCGCCGACGCCACCGCGCTGGTGGTGCTGGTGGTGCTGGGGCTCACCGGCCTGGTGCCGGCCGACCAGCTCTTCGACGGCTTCTCGGGCAACGCCGTCATCGCCGTCATCGCCACCATGATCCTGGGCGCCGGGCTCGACCGCACCGGCGCGCTCAACCGCGTGGCCGTGTGGCTGCTGCGGGTGTCGCGCGGCATGGAGGAACGGCTGATCCTGCTCACTTCGGCGCTGGCCGGCCTGATGTCGGGCTTCATGCAGAACCCGTCGGTGATGGCGCTGTTCCTGCCGGTGGCTTCGCGCCTGTCGGGCCGCACCGGCCTGTCCATCGCGCGCCTGCTGCTGCCGGTGGCGGCCGCCATCGTGATGGGCGGCGGCCTGACCATGATCGGCAACTCGCCGCTGATCGTGCTCAACGACCTGCTGGTGGCCGCCAACCGCAACCTGCCCTCGGGTGCGGCCACGCTGGAGCCACTGGAGATGTTCGCGCCGCTGCCGGTGGGCCTGGCGCTGCTGCTGCTGGGCCTGGGCTACTGGCGCTGGCTGGGCCAGCGCTGGCTGGGCAACGCCGAGGACAAGGGCGTGGCGCCCAGCCGCACGCAGAGCTATTTCGCGCGTGCCTACGGCATCGACGGCGACGTGTACGAGCTCACCGTCACCGCCGAAAGCCCGCTGGTGGGCATGAGCGTGGGCGAGGCCGAGGCGCAGCGCGACGCGCCGCTGCTGCTGGCCCTGCTCAGCGGCAACGAGGCGCGGCTGGCGCCGCCGGCCGACCAGATGATCTGGGTGGGCAGCGTGCTGGGCGTGATGGGCCCGCGCGAGGCCATCCAGGACTACGCGCAGAAGAACCTGCTGCGCCTGTCGGCGCGCCTGCGCCACTTCGCCGACCTGTTCAACCCCAGCCGCTCGGGCATTTCCGAGGCGGTGATCCCGCCCACCTCGGCCTTCATCGGCAAGGCGCAGTTCCAGCTGCAGCTGCGCAAGCGCTTCGGCATCAGCCTGCTGGCGATCAACCGCGACAACCAGGTCTGGCGCGAGGACATCCGCCGCATGCCGCTCAAGGCCGGCGACATGCTGGTCTTCCACAGCATCTGGACCGACCTGGCCCAGGCCAGCGAAAGCCGCGACTTCGTCGTGGTCACCGACTACCCCAAGGGCGAACACCGTCCGCAGAAGCTGTGGTGGGCCGTGGGCGTGTTCACCGCGGCCATGGCGCTGGCGCTGAGCACCCTGGTGCCGGTGCCGATCGCGCTGATGGCCGGCGCCGCCTGCATGATGCTGGCCGGCGTGCTGAACATGGACGAGGCCTACGCCGCGGTGAGCTGGAAGACCGTGTTCCTGATGGCCTGCCTGATCCCGCTGGGCTGGGCCATGGACTCCACCGGCGCGGCGGCGTGGCTGGCCCAGCAGGTGCTCGAGCGCATCGGCAGCGACGTGCCGATCTGGGTGCTGGAAGCGGCCATCGGCCTGCTGGCCACATCCTTCGCCCTGGTCATCGGCAACGTCGGCGCCACCGTCGTCGTGGTGCCCATGGCCATCAACGTGGCGCTGGCCGCGGGTGGCAACCCGCTGGCCTTCGCGCTCATCGTGGCGCTGTCGGCCTCGAACAATTTCCTGAGCGTGTCCAACCCGGTGCTGGCCATGGTGACCGGCCCGGCGGGCTACCGTTCGCGCGACCTGTGGCGCACCGGCGGGCCGCTGACGCTGGCCTACCTGGCGGTGGTGCTGGTGGTGGTGAACCTGATGTTCTAGGCGGCGGCGACCACGACCGCCACCGCCGTGAGCGACGCGCCGCGGCAAGGCCCGGCGACGCATTCGCCGGCCCCCAGTTCGAAGCTGGCGCCATGCGCGGCGCAGACCAGCCGGCCCTGGTCCACCAGGAACTTGCCCGGCGCCCAGTCAAGCCGCCGGCCCGCGTGCGGGCAGATGTTGAGCCAGGCCTTGAGCGAATCGCCGGCGCGCAGCAGCACGAGCGACTGGCGCTCGCCGTCGAGTTCGACTTCGGTTTCCGACAACCCTTCCGGCGGCCAGGCGGCCAGCCGGATTAACGAACCGCTTACACTTTCCACGCGGCGCCTCGCCATACTCCGGTTCCCGTAGTTTGCCACGCCCGCGCATGACCTTCTTTTTCCGCCGCATGTTCAGCTACTGCCCCTCGAAGCCGAGGCACCCGCTCGTGCGCGTGCTGGTCGGGCTGCTGGGCCTGGCGCTGCTGGTGGTGCTGGTCGCGTTCGGCCTGGTGATCGGCCTGGGCATGCTGCTGTTCGCGGCCGTGCGCCGCCTGGTCAATTCGGCCCGCACCCCGGCCACGCCGCGCGAGGGCGTCATCGAAGGCGAATTCACCCGCGTGCGCGACCCCGCCGGCCCGCTCGGCCTGCGCTGACCGGCTTCACGTTCCGCGGCCGCCCGCCGCGGCTAAACTGCGCGCTTCCCACCGGAACCGCGCCCATGCCCCAGACCGTCATCCCCGCCCCCGCCCCGGCCAGCCTGCCCGTGCGCGGCAGCGACGCCGTGTTCCCCGTGCGCCGCATCTACTGCGTGGGCCGCAACTTCGCCGACCACGCCAAGGAAATGGGCGCCAGCGTCGACCGCGGCAACCCGGTGTTCTTCATGAAACCCGCCGACGCGTTGGTGCCGGGCGGCGGCGACGTGCCCTACCCGCCCGCCACCCGCGAGCTGCACCACGAGGTGGAGCTGGTGGTGGCGCTGGGCCGCGACGCCAATGGCGTGGTGCCGGTGGACGGTGCGCTGTCGCTGGTGTTCGGCTACGGCGTGGGCCTCGACCTGACCCGCCGCGACCTGCAGGCGAACGCCAAGGCCAAGGGCCTGCCCTGGGACACCGCCAAGGGCTTCGACCACTCCGCGCCGGCCAGCGAACTGGTGCCCGCCGCCGAAGCCGGCAGCCTGGCCACGCGCGCGCTCTGGCTCACCGTCAACGGCCAGCCGCGCCAGCGCGCGCTGCTCGGCGACATGGTGTTCAGCGTGGCCGAGGTGATCAACGAACTTTCCAAGCTCTACGCGCTCAAGGCCGGCGACCTCATCTTCATGGGCACCCCCGCCGGCGTGGCCGCGCTGCAGCCGGGCGACGCCTTCCAGGCCGGCGTCGAGGGCCTGGTGGAATTCGGCGGCCGTATCGCCTGAACGACGCCCCGGTGTAGATTCGGGTTTCCCCACCCGTCCTTCCCAACCAAGGAGCACACGAGCATGGGCATGGTGTCCGAGTTCAAGGAATTCGCGATGCGCGGCAACGTCGTCGACCTGGCGGTCGGCGTGGTGATCGGCGCGGCCTTCGGCAAGATCGTGGCCTCGCTGGTGAACGACGTGATCATGCCGGCGGTGGGCTTCATCGTCGGTGGCGTGAACTTCTCCGACCTGGCCTTCGAGCTCAAGGCCGCCACCGTGGACGCGGCCGGCGCGGAAGTGCCGGCGGTGCTCATCAAGTACGGCGCCTTCATCCAGACCATCGTCGACTTCCTGATCATCGCCTTCGCGATCTTCGTGGCGGTGAAGGTGATCAACAAGCTCAAGCGCAAGGAAGAGGCGGCGCCCGCCGCGCCGCCGGCGCCGAGCGAGGAAGTGAAGCTGCTCACCGAGATCCGCGACGCGCTCAAATCGCGCTGAGTTTCCCGTTGCCACCCCCGGCGCCGGCCCCGTGGCCGGCGTCGCCTTTCCGGAGCCATCGAATGCGCCACGCCGTTTCCCTGCTCGCCCTGTCCCTGCTGGCCGCGCCCGCGCTGGCCAACGACGCCACCGGCCTCGACGCCGGCGACATCGCCACCGCGGAAACGCTGCGCGAACAGGCCATGGCGGGCAGCGCGGCCTGGGACATCGTCGAATCGCTGACCACCGAAGTGGGCCCGCGCCTGGCCGGCACCCCGGCCGACGCGCGCGCGGTGGCCTGGGCCAGGGCGAAGTTCGAATCGCTGGGCTTCGACAAGGTTTACCTCGAGCCGGTGACCTTCCCGGTGTGGCTGCGCCACCGCGAGCAGGCCGCCGTGCTGGCACCCGCGCCGCAGCCGCTGGTGGTCACCGCCCTGGGCGGCAGCGTGGGCACCGGCGGGCAGCCGCTGCAGGCGCCGATCGTCGAGTTCGCCACGCTCGACGCGCTCAAGGCCGCGCCCGAGGGCAGCCTGGCCGGCAAGATCGCCTTCATCAGCAACCGCATGGAGCGCTTCCGCGACGGCCGCGGTTATGGCCCCGCGGTGGGCGCGCGCAGCAATGGCGCGGTTGAAGCCGCACGCAAGGGCGCGGTGGCGGTGCTGATCCGTTCGATCGGCACCAGCCACGACCGCTTCGCACACACCGGTGTGATGCGCTACGCCGACGACGTGCCGCGCATCCCGGCGGCGGCGCTGTCCAACCCCGACGCCGACCAGCTGGTGCGCCTGCTGGGCCGCGGCCAGGAAGTGACGGTGTCGCTGGACATCTCGGCGGAAACCGTCGGCGAATACACCTCGCACAACGTGATCGGCGAAATCACCGGGCGCGAACTGCCGGGCGAAGTGGTCACCCTCGGCGGCCACCTCGACAGCTGGGACCAGGGCACCGGCGCCATCGACGACGGCGCCGGCGTGGGCATCACCATGGCCGCGGGCGCGCTGGTGGGCAAGCTCGGACAGGCGCCGCGCCGCACCGTGCGCGTGATCGCCTACGCCAACGAGGAACAGGGCCTGTTCGGCGGCAAGGCCTACGCCGAGGCACGCGCCGCCGCCGGCGAGATCGACGCCCAGCAGCTGGGCGCCGAAAGCGACTTCGGCGCCGGCCGCGTGTACGCGCTGCGCGCCGGCGTCGACCCGGCCGCGTGGCCGGTGATCGTGAAGATCGGCGAAGTGCTGGCGCCGCTGGGCGTGGTGACCGAACGCGAAGGCGGCAGCCCCGGCCCCGACGTGGGCCCCATCGTCGCCAAGGGCGCGCCCTGGGCGCAGCTGGCGCAGGACGGCACCGACTACTTCGACTACCACCACACGCCGAACGACACGCTCGACAAGATCGACCCGAAGGCGCTGGACCAGCAGGTGGCGGCCTACGCGGTTCTGGCGTACCTGGCTGCAGAAACCGAGGTCGATTTCGGCCGCGCGCCGGCCGCACCGGCGAAGTAAGCGTCGCGTCGCCCGCTGCTCAGCGGCGGGCGACCAGGGTCCACAGGCCGAACAGGCCCTCGCGCGGCGACCAGGTGCGCGCCCACTCGGCGCGCGCGAAACCCGCGGCCCGGCAGGCGTCCAGCAGGTCCCAGCCGAAGTGGTGGAAGCACAGCACGCCGCCCGACACCGGGTCGCCGTGGATCTCGGGCTCGAGCAGGTGTTCGACGCCGCCGTCGGCGCGCAGTCGCGCGCGCAGCACGCTGTCGTAAGCCGACTCGATGAAGGGCGCGGTCAGCACCAGGCGGCCGCCGGGCCGCAGGCAGCGGGCGAATTCGCGCAGCGCCGCCGGGTAGTCGGGCACGTGCTCGAGCACGTCGAAGCTGCCGATGGCGTCGAGGCTGGCGTCGGCGAAACCGAGCCGGGTGACGTCGCGCTCGTTGAGGGCACCCTGCCCGCCCAGGCTGGCGTACCAGCCCTGCAGCCGCGCGCGGGTGGCGTCGTCCAGGCCGTATTCGCTGCCCTGCAGGCCGGGGCACTGCGCCTGCAGCCAGACGTAGGCCAGCGAGGCCTGTTCGGTGAGGTAGACGTCGGCGTTGTCCAGGTCCAGGCCGTCGAGCATCAGCGCGAACGCCGCGCGGTTGCGGGCGATCAGGCGGCAGCGCGGGCAGCTCATTTCCTCGCGCAGGTTGGCGGCCTGGCCGGCCGCCGCGGACGGCAGCGCGAACACCACCGGTTCGCGGCACAGGCCGCACCAGCCCGGCCAGCCGCCCGCGCCTGCGGCGGCGCCAACCTGCAGCGTGATGTGGTGCTGGGCCTGCACCCGCGGCAGCGCGGCCGCGGCCTGCCAGTCAGCCAGGCTGGCGAAGGCGGCCATGTCGGGCGCCGCGCCGGCGGTGCCCGCCGTGGGTGGCGCCGGCAGCCGGAGCCTGCGCCGCAGCCAGCCGCGCATCAGTCGAGCAACGGCGTGTCGAGCACGCGCGAGGGACGGCCCATGGCCTCCTGCGCCTGCTCGCGCAGGTCCTCGCGCGAGACCTCGCGCAGCGGGATCAGCGCGCGCACCACGTCGTCGAGGCTGCGCTTGTTCTTCGTGGCCTTGCGGATCTCGGCGTCGAGCTCGCGCAGCAGCTGCACGCCACGCGCGGTGCGCGGGCCCTGCGAGCGGTCGGAGGTGAGCGTGGCCACCTTGCGGCCGTGGTTGGCCATCCAGGCCTGCGCCTTGTCGGCGCGGGCGTCGCTGAGCAGGCTGGCGCGGCGCAGCAGTTCGATGGAATAGAACTCGGCCAGCGATTCCGCGATCCAATCGTCGCCGTCGGCGCCGCGGATGCGGGTGATGACGTGGGTGAGTTCGTGCACCAGGGTGGAGGTGCCGTTCTCGCTGATCAGCGGCCGGTCGGCGTGCAGGAACAGCGAACGCGGGCCCGACAGGCCGCCGCGCCACATCGGGTCGCCGGCGCTGACGATCAGCAGCTTCGAAGGCAGCTCGCCGTAGGCGCGCTCGAACTCCGGCACCAGGGCGTTGAAGAAGGCCAGCATGTCGTTGCGGCGGATCACGTCGCCCTTGGGCCCGCCGACGCTCACTTCCATCTGGTCGAAGTATTCGCGGCGGGTGCCCACCGCGCCGGCGACCATCCAGCCCACCGGGCGGTCGAAGCTGCGGTCGGGGTTCACCACCACGAAGGACTTGCCGTCCTTGCTGTGCACGAAGGGCGTGTCCACGTTGGTCCAGCCCTTGGGCAGCAGGAAGCGCAGGCGCGCGCGCGAATCGGCGCCCTTGGTGGCGCGCACGGTGGCGGAGGGCACCAGGTCGTCGCCGCGCACGATCACCCAGTCGTCGGTGATGCGGGCGTCGTAGCCGCCGTCGCGGCGCTGGTGGTTCACGGCGTAGCGGTAGCGCAGGCGTGCGGGTTTGCCCTTGGGCGGCACCCAGGTGATGGTGTCGCCCTTGCGCGTCACGGTGCCGTCGCCGCGCACCTGGGTGTAGCGGTCGGCCGGCATGCGCAGGCGCATCTCGCGCACGGCGCCGGTGCCAGGCGTGAGCCGCAGGCTGACGTCGGCCTGGCCGTCGGCGGGCAGGAAGCGGACGATGTAGTCCACGTCGTACTCGGTGCGCGCGGCCAGGGCGAGCGTGGGCAGGAACAGCAGCGCGGCCAGCAGCGCGCGCCAGGCAAGGCGGGTCGGTCGGATGTCCATGCGCCGGATTATGCCGCGTCCGGGCTGAATTCAAGATTCAGGCGTGGCGCTGGCGCCACCATTCGCCGACGAACAGGGCGGTGGCCGCGGCCACGTTCAGGCTCTCCACCGCGCCGGTGCCGGGCACCTGCAGGCGCAGCGCCGTGGCATCGGCCAGCAGCGGGTCGACGCCCGACTGCTCGGCGCCCATCAGCAGCAGCAACCGTTCCGGCAGCGCCGTGCCGTACAGCGGCTGGCCGCCACGCACCACGGTGGCGGCGGCGGTGAAGCCGGCCGACTGCAGCTGGGCCAGGCTGTTGTCGGCCCGGCCCAGGCGCACCAGTGGCACCTGCTCGGCGCCGCCCTCGGCCACACGCGCGGCGGCGCCGGAAATGGCCAACGGCGAGTCCTTGGGCAGCAGCAGGCCGGCCACGCCGAAGTGCGCGGCCGAGCGCAGGATGGCGCCCAGGTTGTGCGGGTTGCCCACGCCGTCGAGCCACAGCGCCAGCTGCGGGCCCGGCGGCAGCTCGCGCAGCCAGCCCGACAGCGACAGCTCGGGGGCCGGCATGGCGCCGAACACCACGCCCTCGTGGTGGCTGCTGGCGGCCAGCTTCTGCAGGTCGTCCTCGCCCACCACGGAATAGCCCAAGCGGTGCTTCACGCAGTGCGCCAGCACGTCCTTGAGCTTCGGGATGCGCGACTCGAGCAGCCAGACCTTGCGCAGGTCGCCGGGACGGCGGGCGAACATGGCCAGGCAGGCATTGAGGCCGTACAGGCGCTGCTCGCGCGGGCCCTTGGGGGCCGCAGGCTCGCCCTCGGGCGCGGGGCGCTGCGGCGCGCGCGGCGGCGACGGCCGTGCGCCGGCGGCCTGGCGGTCGCGCTCGCGTTCACGCTTGTCGCGGTGCTGGGACGGCGGGCCGCGGTAAGGGCCGGCGCCGCGCGGAGGGCGGTGTTCGTTCATGCCGCCAGTCTAGCGGACGGCCCGGGGTTCCGGGCCGCCCGCGCCGGCTCAGGCGTGGCCGCCGACGGCCGGGGTGTCGCGCTCGAGCTGCTCGAGCTTGCGCGCCACCGCGTCCGGCGAGCGCGTGTACGGCGCCAGCAGGGCGTAGAAGGCCGGCACCACGAACAGCGACAGCAGGGTCGAGAACGACACGCCGGCGATGATGACGATGCCGATCGTGGCGCGGCTGGCCGAACCCGGGCCGCCGGCCAGCACCAGCGGCACCGCGCCCATGATGGTGGCGATGGACGTCATCAGGATCGGCCGCATGCGCACCGCCGCCGATTCCAGGATGGCTTCGCGGATGGCCAGGCCCTCGTCGCGCAGCTGGTTGGCGAACTCGACGATCAGGATGCCGTTTTTCGCCGCCAGGCCCACCAGCATCACGATGCCGATCTGGCTGAACAGGTTGAGCGAACTGCCGAACAGCCACAGGCCGATCAGCGCGCCCAGCACCGCCAGCGGCACCGTGAGCATGATCACCAGCGGGTGCAGGAAGCTCTCGAACTGCGCCGCGAGCACCAGGTACACCACCAGCAGCGCCATGGCGAAGGTGAAGATCACCGCGCCGCCGGCGCTCTGGTATTCGCGCGATTCGCCCTTGTAGTCGAGCTGGGCGCGATCGGGCAGTTCCTCGTCGGCGGTCTTGCGCACCCACTCCAGCGCCTCGCCCAGCGTGTAGCCGGGCGCCAGCGCCGCGGACAGCGTGATGGCGCGCAGGCGGTTGAAGCGGTTGTACTGGCCGGGCTCGGCGAGCTCGCTGAGCTTCACCAGGTTCGACAGCGGCACCAGTTCGCGGGTGGTGGTGGAACGCACGTACAGGTTGTTGAGGTCGGCCGGCGAGCCGCGGTCGTCGAGCTGCGCCTGCAGGATCACGTCGTATTCCTCGCCGTCCTCGACGTAGGTGGTGACGCGGCGCGAACCCATCATGGTCTCGAGCGTGCGGCCGATTTCCTGCACCGGCACGCCGAGGTCGGCGGCGCGGTTGCGGTCGATCTCGACGCGCAGCTGCGGGCGGGTTTCCTTGTAGTCGGAGTCGGCCGCGAACAGGCCCGGGTTCTCCTCCATGCGCGCCAGCATGCGGTCGCGCCACTCGGCCAGCTCCTCGTAGTCCGGGCCGCCCAGCACCACCTGCAGGGGCTGGCCGCCGCTGCGCACCAGGCCGGTGCGCACCTGCGGGCGGGCCACCACGCCGGGCAGCGTGGCCAGGTCGGCGCGCACCTTCTCCACCAGCTCGGCGGTGCTTTCCTGGCGCTCGTTCCAGGGCTTGAGCAGCACGATGGCCTGGCCGGTGTGCATGTCGCCGCCCGGGCCGAAGCCGCCGGGCACGCGGGTGTTGGCGCGGTCGATGGCCTGGCCTTCGCCGATGTACTTGAACAGCTTCTGCTCCACCTGGTGCATCTGCTGCACGGTGTAGTCGAAGCCGGCGCCCTCGGGGCCGGACACGCTCACGAAGAACGCGCCGCGGTCCTCGGGCGGGGCCAGCTCGGCGGGGATGCGCTGGAGCAGGAAGAAGGACGCGCCCAGCGTGCCCAGCAGCAGCAGGCCGAACAGCATCGGCCGCCCGACGGTGCGCGCCAGCGCGCCGCGGTAGGCCCGGCCCAGCG
Organism: Arenimonas sp.; assembly: GCF_041913985.1. GTDB lineage: Bacteria > Pseudomonadota > Gammaproteobacteria > Xanthomonadales > Xanthomonadaceae > Arenimonas. The sequence goes on along the minus strand of NZ_JAYSEG010000032.1, from coordinate 4,627 downwards.
AATCCAGGTGGCCCTGCACCCAGGCGTTGAAGCCCTTGGGCGCGTCGTGCGGGCGCACCAGCAGCGAACACATCATCGGCGTGAGCGTGAGCGCCACGAAGGCCGAGATGATCACCGCGCCGGCCAGCGCCACCGAGAGTTCGCGGAACAACCGGCCGGTGTTGCCTTCCATGAAGCCGATCGGCAGGAACACCGCCGCCAGCACCGCCGTGGTGGCGATGACCGCGAACGCCACCTGCTGGGTGCCACGGCGCGCCGCCACCAGCGGCGGCTCGCCCAGGTCGGCGCGGCGCTGCACGTTTTCCAGCACCACGATGGCGTCGTCCACCACCAGGCCGATGCACAGCACCAGCGCCAGCAGGGTGAGCAGGTTGATGGTGAAGCCGAAGGCCCACAGGGCGATGAAGGCCGTGACCAGGCACACCGGCACCGTCACCGCCGGGATGAGCGCGGCGCGCACGCTGCCGAGGAACAGGTAGATCACCACCAGCACCAGCAGCACGGCCTCGGCCAGGGTCCAGTACACGCGGTCCACGGCGGCGTCGATGAAGATGGTGCTGTCGAAGGCCACGAAGATGTTGGTGCCTTCCGGCAGCGTGGCCTGGATGGCGGGCAGCGCTTCCTTCACCGAACGCGCCACGTCCAGGCTGTTGGCGGTGGAGGTCTTGATGATGCCCAGGCCGATGTTGGGCTGGCCGTTGCCGCGGAAGTAGGCGCGGCGCTCGGACGAGCCACGCTCCACCCGGGCCACGTCGCCCAGGCGCACCAGGTAGCCGTCCTCGCCCTTGGCCAGGGTGAGCTGGGCGAAGTCTTCGGGCTCCTGGTAGCCGCGCATCACCCGCAGCGTGAAGTCGCGGTCCTTCGATTCGATGCTGCCGGCCGGCAGTTCGACGTTCTCGTGGCGCAGCGCGTTCTCCACGTCGTTCACCGTCAGCCCGCGCGCCGCCAGCGCCTCGCGGTCGAGCCACAGGCGCATCGAGTAGCGCTGCTGGCCGCCGACGCGCACCTGGGCCACGCCGTCCACGCTCGACAGGCGGTCCACCACGTAGCGTTCGGCGTAGTCGCTGAGCTCGAGCGTGTCCAGTCGCTCGGAGTTCATGTTGAGCCAGAGGATGACCTCGGCGTCGGCCTCGACCTTCTCGATCTCCGGCGGGTCGGCCTCGTCGGGCATGCGGTCGCCGACGCGGCTGATGGCGTCGCGCACGTCGTTGGCCGCGGCCTCGATGTCGCGCGAGAGCGAGAACTCGATGGTGACGCTGGCCTCGCCGTTGCGGCTGCGCGACTCCACCGTCTCGATGCCCTCGATGCCGGCCACGGCGTCCTCGAGGATCTGGGTGATGCGGGTTTCCACCACCGCCGCCGAGGCGCCGGGATAGGCCACCTGCACCGAGACGATGGGCGGGTCGATGTTGGGCAGTTCGCGCAGCGTGAGCCGGGTGAAGGCGATCAGGCCCAGCACCACCAGCAGCAGGCTCATCACGGTCGCCAGGACCGGGCGCTTGATCGAGATGTCGGACAGGACCATGGGCGTCCTCCGGGATCAGCCGGCGTTGCCGGCGGCGGGCGCGGCGTCTTCCGCGGGCGGCGTGTCCGCCACCTTCTGGCCGGGGCGCAGCTTGACGGTGCCGTCCACCACGATGCGGTCGCCGGCCGAGAGGCCCTCGAGCACTTCCACCTCGCCGCGGCGGCGCTGGCCCAGGCGCACGTCCACCTGCTCCACCGTGCCGTCGTCCTTCACCCGGAACACGTGCGCCTGGCGCGCGACCTGGATGACCGAGATCTCCGGCACCACCAGCGCCTGGCGCTCGGGCTGGAACACGCGCACGGTGAGCAGCATGCCGGGGCGCAGCCTACGGTCCGGGTTCGGCAGCACGGCGCGCACCGTCACCGCGCGGGTGACCGGGTCGACGCGCGAATCGAGCGTGGCCACCTCGCCGGTGAATTCCTCGCCCGGGTAGGCGGCGCTGAGCGCGGTGATGGCCTGGCCCGGGGCCAGCACCGACAGGAAGGCCTCGGGCACGCTGAAGTCGAGCTTGATCACCGACACGTCGTCGAGGCTGGCGATGGTGGTGCCCGGGGTCACCAGCGTGCCGGGGCTGACCAGGCGGAAGCCGAGCACGCCGGCGAAGGGCGCGGTGATCACGCGGTCCGACAGGCGGGCGCGGGTGGCGTCGAGCCGGGCGCGGGTGGATTCCATGGTGGCGCGCTGGGCGTCGAGCTGGCCGGCCGGGATCAGCTTCCGGGTGGCCAGCTGCTGCTGGCGCTGGTACTGGGCCTGGGCCTCGCGGTAGGCGGCGGCGGCCTCCTCCAGCCCGGCCAGTTCGGCCCGGCCCGACAGGTCGACCAGCACGGCGCCGGCCTCGACCAGGTCGCCGTCCTCGAAATTCACCCGCACCACGGTCTCGGTGACCTTGGCGGTGATGAGCACCGACTCGTTGGCGCGGGCCGTGCCCAAGGCTTCGAGCGTGTCGCTCCAGGGCCGGGTGGCGACCACCGCGGTGGTGACGGTGGCCGGCGGCGGGGCGCGCCCTTCGGCCGGTTCGTCGCCGCAGGCGGACAGCAGCAGGGCGAGCGAGAGCGGGAGCAGGATTCGACGGCCGGGCGTCATCTCGGTGGCATTCCTTCAGGTGGTGGCGGGGCCCGAGCGGACCGGTTAATGATTGTATGCGCCGGGCGTCATGCAAGTGTGCAGGGGGCGTCGCGACGGGGGCACGAAGGCATGAAGGCGATCAGCAGGGACGACGGCACCGGCCTGGCCGGCATCCTCGGAGCGAACGCCCTGACCCTGGCCCTGGCCCTGTGGCAGGGCTGGAGCGTGGCCCTGCTGGCCTGGCCTTTCTGGCTGCAGAGCCTGCTGATCGGCTGGTATGCCCGCCAGCGCATGCTGGCGCTGAAGGACTTCAGCGTGGAGGGGCTCAAGGTCAACGGCCGCGCCGTCGAAGCCACGCCGGAAACGCTGCGCAGCACCGCCAACTTCTTCCTGGTGCACTACGGCTTCTTCCACCTGGGCTACCTGGTGTTCCTGGTGGCCGAAGGCGACCGCCTGGCGCCGCTGGACATGGCCCTGGTGGCCGGCACCACGGTGGCCTTCTGGCTGGGCCACCGGCGCTCGCACGAGCTCAACCTCGAGGCCGACACCCGCAGCCGGCGAAACCTGGGCTCGCTGATGTTCCTGCCCTACGTGCGGGTGGTGCCGATGCACCTGGCCATCCTGCTGGGCGCGGCCAGCGGCGATTCGGCCTGGGCGCTGGTGTTCTTCACCGCCCTCAAGACCGCGGCGGACGCGGCCCTGCACGCAGTCGAGCACCGCTGGCTGCGGGCACCGGCGAAAAGCTAGGCCCGGAAATGGGAACGCCGGCACGAGGCCGGCGTTCCCGATGACGCGGTGGTGCGCTGGCGCGGAAGACTTACGCCTTCTTCCACTTGCCCAGCGCGGCCAGGCCGTTGTCGCGGGCGCGGGCGTAAACGGTCTGCTGCGCGGCGGCGACGTTGCCCACCAGGTCCTTGGACCAGATCTTCAGCGCGGCCGACTGCATGGCGCGGCCGTAGCTGAAGCTCAGCGGCCACGGGTTCGGGCCCATCTGGTTCATGGCGTTGAGGTGCGCGGTGGCGTCCTCGTCGCTCTGGCCGCCGGACAGGAACACGATGCCCGGCAGGGTGGCCGGCACGGACGACTTCAGGCAGCGCAGGGTCATCTCGGCCACTTCCTCGATGCCGGCCTGCTCGGCGCAGTCCTTGCCCGACACGACCATGCTGGCCTTGAGGATGGTGCCCTCGAGCATGATGTTGTGCTCGTACAGCGAGCCGAACAGCGAGCGCAGGGTGACTTCGGTGATCTCGTAGCAGGTGTCGATGTCGTGGCTGCCGTCCATCAGCACTTCCGGCTCCACCATCGGCACGATGCCGGCTTCCTGGCACAGCGCGGCGTAGCGGGCCAGGGCGTGGCAGTTGGCCTCGATGCAGGTGCCCGAGGGCATGTCTTCGCCGATGGTGATGACGGCGCGCCACTTGGCGAACTTCGCGCCGAGCTTGGCGTATTCCTTCAGGCGGTCGCGCAGGCCGTCGAGGCCCTCGGTGACCAGCTCGCCGGGGAAGCCGGCCAGCGGCATGGCGCCCTTGTCGACCTTGATGCCCGGCAGGATGCCGTTGTCCATCATGACCTTGGTGAAGGGCACGCCGGCCTTGGTGCTCTGGCGCAGGGTTTCGTCGTACAGGATGGCGCCGGAGATGTAGTCGCCGAGCTTCGGGGTGGTGAGCAGCATCTCGCGGTAGGCGCGGCGGTTCTCTTCCGTGCACTCGATGCCGACGCCGTCGAAGCGCTTCTTGATGGTCGCGTTGGACTCATCGATGGCGATGATGCCCTTGCCGGCGGCCACCATGGCCTGGGCGGTTTCGGCGAGTTGGTCGATGCTCATGGCGGGATCCCGGGGTTGTGGCTGGATAGCTTTCCATTATAGCCCAATGGGGTCCCTGCCCGGCTGGGGTTCGGCGCCGGGATCGGGCTTGGCGAGGGGACGTCGCAAGCAAGTGCCCAGGCCGGGGACGCCGTGAACCCATCCATGGGGGCTTTTCGAAAACGTCCTTGTTTTCGAAACCCCGGCCTGGGCACTTGCTTGCGACGTCCCCT
>NZ_JAYSEG010000031.1:0-38270 GCF_041913985.1 Arenimonas sp. | reverse complement strand
GCACTTCATGACCTCATTGTAATCTATGAGGCTATGTTTGTGTGGTTTTTAGTAACTCAGGCGTTAGGCGGCAGAGGAAGGTTATGCATTGTTTCAGAGTCCTACTGTTAGCTGTCGTTGCCTTGCTGCCGTCTCCCGCAACTGCCGGAACGTCCGCAAACGAGGCACGAACAATGCCACTTGGGGACCTCGCCAGGAAGCTACTCGGCGAGTCCGGTGCAATGATGATCGATCTGGATCGCCCCCGCTTCGAGGGAACCCTTGAACCTATTCGCTTCTATAGCCACGCGACAGTGACCGGCTCCCAATTCGGCATGTGCGGCGCAGATTGGATTACCGTCGGTTTTGACGAAGACGGCAGTGTTGAGACGCTGTCCGCCGAAAGGCGATTCGGCGTCGCAGGTGATGTCTATCGAACGACAGGGAAATGGACCTACGAAGAGTCGAGCGAGATCTGCTCCTCGGTCACTTCGACCAAGCACTATTTTCCTGCACCGGATGCACAGGCCGCGCTGCGGATCGCCTGGTACGTCGACGCAATCTCAGGCGCAGGGCCTTTTGGCGAACAGACGCACGGCTACGTCTGTACCGGCCTGTGCAAAGAAGATCGCGGCGATCTTGCGTGGCTAAAGTTGGACAACATCGATTCCGCGCGGACAATCGACTGTCCTAGGTCGAACCTGCAGTTGCCTTCTTGTTATGAGGTAACAATCGGAGAGGCTGAGGTTGGCCCATTCCCGAAGACATTCCGGATATACGGTACGACCTACATGAATAAGGTCGAAGTAATTAATGTCACGGTTGATGTCGGGTCTACCCTTGAGTAGGCTCCCGCCTAACTAATCATTCAAGCCGACGTCGCTCCGCGACGCGGCTTAACTCAGGCGTTAGGACCCTATGGATAGAGCACAGCCGCTATTCCGTGGCGTGGCCAGGCATCCCGGCAAACCGGACACGCTCTTTCCATGAATCCCGCCAAGGTTGTCCGCTCCCGCCTGGCGAAGCTCACCGACCTGCCAAACGTCGGTGCGGCCATGGCTTCGGACCTTCGGCTTCTTGGCATCAACAAACCGGGTGACCTGGTCGGCAAGTCCCCCTATGCGCTTTATGACTCGCTTTGCGCCATCACCGGCGTGCGGCACGACCCCTGCGTGATCGACGTATTCATCTCGGTCACCCGGTTCATGGCCGGCGAAGATCCGCGGCCGTGGTGGGCCTACACCAGCGAACGCAAGCGAGCCCGGCGGGGCGAGTCCCGGGCAGTGGACTGATCTTGTAACATCGGCGGCGCGGCGCACAGGCCGCTGGACCCGGTGTCAGGCCCCTGGAACCGCAGATGCTCTCCCTCCAGTCTCCCGCTCCCGACGACGCCGACGAACTCCTCGCCTTCGAGACGCGAAATCGCGGGTTCTTCGAGCGCAACATCAACGCCCGGGCGGCAAGCTTCTACTCCGAGGCAGGAGTAGGGCAGGCCATTGCAGACGCGATGCGCGACGCCGAGAGCGGCTCGGCCTTCCAGTACCTGGTCCGCGATACCCTTGGAACGCTCGTTGGCCGGGTGAACCTCAACAGGGTCCGCAGGGCGCACTTCCATGGCGCCGAGCTGGAGGGGCGCTGGTACGATCTGCTGCACTTCGAGCTCCGCGCATGAAGCAATCCCTCGGCCTCGTCTCGCTGCTGGTGGATGACTACGACGAAGCCTTGCACTTCTTCGTGGAGAAGCTGGGTTTCCTGCTGGTCGAAGACACCCCGGTGCCCGAGCAGGGCAAGCGCTGGGTGGTGGTGTCGCCGCCCGGGGCCTGCGAGTCGCGGCTGCTGCTTGCCAGGGCCTCGTCGAAGCCGCAGGCGGCGCGCGTGGGCGACCAGACGGGCGGGCGGGTGTTCCTCTTCCTGCAGACCGACGACTTCTGGCGCGACTACGAGCGCTATCGGAGCGCGGGCGTGGAATTCGTCAGGGACCCCAGGGAAGAGCCGTATGGCACGGTGGCGGTGTTTCGCGATCTCTACGGCAACCTGTGGGATCTCCTGCAACCGAAAGGGCACTGAACCATGTCCGCACTCGACCATAAGGTTCCACCCCCGGTTGTCGGGCTGGCCTGCGTGGCCCTCGCCTGGCTGGTTTCCTGGCTGACGCCTTCGCTCAACTTCAGCTGGCCGCTCCAAGGTATCAGCGCGGCCCTTCCTGCCGCGCTTGGCGTGGGCGTGGACCTGTGGGCCCTTGCTGCTTTTCGTTCGGCCCGCACCACCGTGAATCCGCTCGCCCCGGACCGGTCCAGCGCCGTCGTGCGCTCGGGGCCTTTCCGGTTTTCGCGCAACCCCATGTACGTGGGCATGGCGCTGCTGTTGCTGGCGTGGTGCCTTTTCCTGGGCAACCCGCTCGCCGTCGTGGTGGTCGTCGTGTTCGTCGGTTACATCACACGGTTCCAGATCGTTCCCGAGGAACGCGCCCTGCTGGCCAAGTTTGGCGAAACGTATGCCAACTACCTGGCGGAAGTGAGGCGTTGGGTCTGAGGGCCGGCCGGCGTCCGGACTGACGGCCTCATCGTCCTGTGGGTGGCCGTGTTTCACCCCGGTGAGTGCATGGCTTGCCAAACCACTGTGCCGCCAGGAGCAAGCTGGACGTCCGGGTCTTGCGGCGCCAGGGCAGCGCGCCAACCATTCGCCCGAGCCGCCCGCATCGGCGCGGCGCAGCCGAGGCCAGTGCTGGATGACCGCCATCAATCGTTCTGCACAGAAGTGGACCCTTGGCGCGGGCGTCGCGCTCCTGCTGATGGCGGCGACCTGGCTGGCGACGTCGGTTCGCGTTGGCCATCTGGTCGTCTCGTACAGATCGGCGAGCCACACGGGCCCCGTGGCATGGTTTCTCCTGGGGCTGACGCTTCTGTGCGGCGCATCGCTGGTGGTCTCGGCCTGGCGCAATCTTCGGAAGGGCCGGCATCATAGGGCGTAAGCTCTCCAGCGCCACCTGACCTTCATCGGAGACCGCCATGAGCCGGATCACCGTCGAAACCACCGTCCACGCCCCGCTCGCCACGGTGTGGCAGGCCTACACCACGCCGGCCGACATCCTGGCCTGGAATGCCGCCTCCGACGACTGGCACACCACCCGCGCCAGCGTCGACCTGCGCCCCGGAGGCGCCTTCTGCTCGCGCATGGAGGCCAGGGACGGCAGCTTCGGCTTCGACTTCGAGGGCACCTACACACGGGTGGTGCCGGAGCAGCTGATCGAATACGACTTCGGCGACCGCCAGGCCCGCGTCGAGTTCACGGACGGCGCCGAAGGCGTGCACGTGCGCGTCAGCTTCGACGCCGAGCAGACCCATTCCATCGAGCAGCAGCGCGAGGGCTGGCAGGCCATCCTGGACCGCTTCAAGGCGCACGCCGAAGCCAAAGCCTGAGCCACGCCCATGCAAACCATCAGCTTCGAGGATTTCCTGAAGGTGGAGCTGCGCGTCGGCCGCATAGTCTCCGCCGAGGTGTTCAAGGAAGCGCGAAAGCCGGCCTACGTGCTGCACGTGGACTTCGGCGAGGCCCTCGGCATCCGCAAGTCGAGCGCGCAGATCACCGCGCTCTACCGGCCGGAAGAGCTGGTGGGCCGGCTGGTGGTGGCGGTGCTGAACTTCCCGCCCAAGCAGGTGGGGCCGCTGATGTCGCAGTGCCTGGTCACCGGCTTCCACAACGAGCGCGGCGAGGTGGCCCTGTGCGTGCCTGACCAGGACGTGCCGCTGGGCACGCGGCTGCTGTAGCGGCCGCCGCTCAGCCGCGCGGCCGCGCCCGGAACACCACGCGCCCCTCGTAGGGTTCGCCCAGCGGATCGAGTTCGAAGCCCAGGGCTGCGGCGCGTTTTTGCAGCTCCGGGAAAAGCGGCAGCTTGCATACCCACAGTGCGCGCTCGCGCTCCATCAGCTCGCCGGCGAAGTTCGAATCGAACTCGGCGCCGAAGCCGGGCTTGGGCCTCGGGTCCAGCGAGACCTTCTCAACGCTGGTGTCCATGTGCAGGTGCAGGCCGTAACGGGCCATGTCCTCCACGAACACCACTTCGTCCACCGGACCATCGGCGCGAGCCATCAGCTCCTCGGCCCAGCGGCCGGCGTCCTTGTGCGAGGGCCACAGCGCGCTGAGCAGGCGCAGCGCCAGCAGCACCGCCACCCACAGGGCCAGCCAGCGCATGCGCGGCAGGCCCAGCCCCTGGGCGAAGCGCTGCCGCGCCACCAGCAGCGCGATCGGCACGAACAGCGGCAGCACGTACAGCGGCAGGCGCGAACGCGCGATGCAGAACACCAGCAGCGGCAGCCCCACCCAGGCCCACAGGAACAGGTGCGGCGCCTCGGCCTGGCGCAGGGCGGCGTCGCGCCAGGCGCGCACGCGACCCAGGCCGGCGCGCGCGGCGCGCAGCAGCGACGCCGTCCACGGCAGGGTGCCCAGCAGCAGCGTGGGGCCGTACACCAGCAGCCAGCCGTACCACTGCGGGTTGCGGTGCAGGCTGTCGCTGGCGATGCGCGCCACCACTTCGGTGCCCAGGAAATAGCCCAGCAGGCCCTCGTGGCGCAGCACCACCACCAGGTACCAGGGCAGGGCCAGCAGCACGAACACCAGCCCGCCGGTCCACCAGGCGCGGGCGCGTCCCGCCGCCGGCCCAGGCGCCAGCCACTGCATGGCCGCCACGGCCAGCAGCGGCAGCAGGGCCGGCGGGCCCTTGGTCATGAAGGCCGCGGCGAAGGCCACCCACATCAGCAGCAGCCAGCGACCGCCGCGCTCGGGCGGGCCGAAGCGCGACTCCACCCAGGCCCACATCGCCAGCGCCTGGAAGGCGGCCAGCACGAAGTCGGTGGTGATCAGGTTGGCCGCGGCGAACGGCACCAGCATGGTGGCGAAGGCCAGCGCCGCCATGGCTTCCGTGCCGGGCTGCAGGCGGCGGGCCAGGCGCCACACCAGCCAGGTGCAGGCCAGGAAGGCCAGCGCCGGCGGCAGGCGCGCCGCCCACGGGTTCTGCCCGAATGCCGCCACGCTGGCGGCGATGGCCCAGTAGGTGGCCGGCGGCTTGGTCCAGTGGCCGGTTTCGTGGTGGCGCGACAGGTCGACGAAGTTGCCGGTGTCGAGCATGGTGAGCGCCACGTTGGTGTAGCGCCCCTCGTCCGGGTCCCAGATGGCGCGCGTGCCCATCAGGCCGAAGGCCAGCAGCAGGGCCACCAGCGCCACGCGGGCACCTTGCGACGCCAGCAGCGTGCGCCAGTTCGCCATGGCTTACTTCGAAACCTGCGCGATCCAGTCTTCGAGGTTGTAGTAGTTCGTCACGCGGGCGATGCGGCCGTCGCGGATGTCGAAGAAGGCGCCGCCGGGCAGCACGTACTTCTGGCCGCGGGCGGGCGGCAGGCCGGTGTCGTCGGCCAGGTATTGACCGTGCACCACGTATTCGGCGGCCACGCGGTCGCCGGCCTGGTTGGCCATCACCACGATGTCGCGCAGCTGCTCGCGGTAGCTGCGGTCCATTCGGCCCAGGAAGGCGGTGAAGGCGGCCTTGCCGGTTTCGCGGCCGCCCTGGTTGACGTCATGGGCGACGTCGTCGGCCAGCAGGTCGAGCATGGCGGGGCGGTCGCCGCGGTTGAAGGCGGCGTAGTAGGCCAGCACCAGTTCGATGGCGCGGTCGGCTTGGCGGTTTCCGTCGACGATCATGGGGTTCCTCAGGGTCACCAGGGCAGGGCATCGAGGTCCACGTTGCCCCCCGAAAGGATAAGGCCGACGCGCTTGCCGGCGAAGTGTTCAGGGTAGCGCAGCACCGCGGCCAGGGCGGTGGCGCAGGAGGGTTCGATGACCTGCTTCAGGCGGCTCCAGACCAGGCGCATGGCGGCCAAGGTCTCGGCGTCGGACACCAGCAGCACGCGCACGGCTTCGGCGCGCAGGATGGCCAGGTTCTCCTCGCCGACGGTGCCGCGCAGGCCGTCGCAGATGGTGTCGGGAACGATGTCGGTGACGCGCTGGCCCCGGCGCAGGGATTCGAAGGCGTCGGCCGCGCCCTCGGGCTCGGCGCCGAACACGGCCAGGCCGGGGCGCAGGCCGTGGGCGGCGATGGCGCTGCCGCTGATGAGCCCGCCGCCGCCCACCGGGGTGACCAATGCTTCGAGCGGGCCGGCCTCGGCCAGCAGCTCGAGCGTGGCCGTGCCCTGGCCGGCAATGACGAACGGGTCAGTGTAGGGGTGCACCAGCGTGGCGCCGGTGTCGGCCTGCACGCGGGCCGCCGTGGCTTCGCGCGCGGCAATAGTGGGTGCGCAGCGGTGAATGACGGCGCCGTAGGCTTCGATGGCGGCGAGCTTGCTGGCCACCGCGCCCTCGGGCACCACCACGTGCGCCGGGATGCCGCGCACCTTCGCCGCCAGCGCCAGCGCGGCGCCGTGGTTGCCGGACGAATGCGTGACCACGCCGCGGGCGGCGGTGGCCGCGTCGAGCGCGAAGACGGCGTTGCAGGCACCGCGGAACTTGAAGGCGCCGACCCGCTGCAGGTTTTCGCATTTGAAATGCAGCGTCGCGCCGGCGAGTTCGTCCAGCGAGCGCGAGCGCAGCACGGGCGTGCGGTGGGCGTAAGGGGCGATGCGGGCGGCGGCGGCGAGCACGTCGCTGAGCGAGGGCAGGGCTGGGGTCATGTCGGAGCGGTCCGGAAGCGCGTGATAGCCTAACAAGAGACCTGTTAAACCTTTCGGAAACCCCCGCCCGATGAGCCTTCCCCGGGGCGATGGATTCGTCCACCTCGCCGATTACCGCCCGCCCGCGTGGCGCATCCCGTCCGCCGAACTGCAGTTCGAACTCGACCCCGAGGCCACCGAGGTGCTGGCCCGCCTGGTCCTGTCGCCCGACCCGGCCCGGCCCGGTGAACCCCTGGAGCTCGACGGCGAGGAACTGGAGCTGCTGGCCATCGCGCTCGACGGCCAGCCGCTGCCGCCGGAGCGCTACGACTACGACGGCCAGCGCCTGCGCGTGCACGGCGTGGCCGCCAACTGCGTGCTCGATACGCGGGTGCGCATCCACCCGGCCACCAACACCCGGCTCGAAGGCCTGTACTGCAGCGGCCGCCTGCTGCTGACCCAGTGCGAGGCGCAGGGCTTCCGCCGCATCACCTTCTTCGCCGACCGGCCCGACGTGATGCCGCGCTGGCGCATCGTGCTGCGCGCCGACCGCGCGGCTTACCCGGTGCTGCTGGCGAACGGCAACCCCGTGGGCACGCGTGACCTGGGCGAAGGCCGCCACGAGGCCACCTGGGAAAACCCGCACCCGACGCCGGCCTACCTGTTCGCCATTGCCGCCGGCGCCATGGAGCGCGTCACGTCCAGCCTTGAAACCATGGAAGGCCGCCGCGTCGAGCTCAACATCTGGGCCGAGCCGGGCGACGTGGCGCGCTGCGCCTACGCCCTGGGCGCGGTGGAGCGTTCGCTGCGCTGGGACGAGCGGCGTTTCGGCCGCTGCTACGACCTGGACGTGTTCAACGTGGTCGCCGCCCAGGACTTCACCATGGGCGCGATGGAAAACAAGGGCCTGAACATCTTCAACGCCCGCTACATCCTGGCCGACGAGGCCACGGCCACCGACGCGGATTTCCTGGCGATTGAATCGGTGGTGGCGCACGAATACCTGCACAACTGGTCGGGCAACCGCGTGACCCTGCGCGACTGGTTCCAGCTTTCGCTCAAGGAAGGGCTCACCGTTTTCCGCGACACCGAGTTCAGTTCCGACCTGCACTCGCGCGCGCTAAAGCGCATCGAAGTGGTGCGCCTGCTGCGCAGCCGGCAGTTCCCCGAGGACGCCGGCGCGCTGGCGCACCCGGTGCGCCCGGACCGCTACCGCGAGATCAGCAACTTCTACACCATGACCATCTACGAGAAGGGCGCCGAGGTCATCCGCGTGCTGCACACGCTGGTGGGCGAGGCGGCCTTCCGCGCCGGCATGGACCGCTACTTCGCCGACAACGACGGCCGCGCCGCCACGCTGGAAGACTTCCTGTCCGCGCATGCCGCCGCCAGCGGCCGCGACCTGTCTCAGTTCGCGCGCTGGTACTCGCAGGCGGGTACGCCCGAGCTGCGCATCAGCGAAGCCTTCGACGAAACCAGCGGCGACTACACGCTCACCGTCACGCAGAACACGCCGCCCACGCCGGGCCAGCCGGAAAAGCAGCCGCTGCTGATCCCGCTGCGCTTCGCGCTGTACGACGAGGCCGGCCAGGCCATCACCACGCCGCCCGAGTCCGACACCACCGTGCGCGACGGCCTGGCCGAGCTCACGCGCGAAACCCACGTGCTGCGCTGGCGCGGCCTGGGCGCGCGGCCGCTGCCGGCCTTCAACCAGGGCTACGCGGCGCCGGTGAAGCTGCATTTCGAATACACCGTGCCGCAGCGCGCGCGCCTGGCGCGGCTCGAGCGCGACGCGTTCAACCGCTGGGACCTGCTGCAGCAGCTGGCCACCGAGGCCCTGCTGGGCACGCCGCACGCCGAGGCCGCCACCGCGGCGCTGGGCGACGCGCTGGCCGACCTGCTGTCCGACGCCTCGACCGACCCGGCCTTCGTGGCCGAATGCCTGGCCCTGCCTGACTTCGACACCCTGGCCGAAGCCCTGCCCGAGGTGGACGTGGATGCACTGGTGGCGCGGCGCGAAGATCTGCTCGACCGCCTGGCCGAGGAACTGGTCGAACCGCTGCAGGCGCGTTACGAAGCGCTCGCCGCCGTGGCCCGCGGCGGCCTGGACGGCGCGGCCATGTCGGCGCGCGCCCTGCGCAACGCCTGCCTGGCCTGGCTTACCCGGCTCGACCCGGAAGCCAGGCTGTCCCAGGCGCAGTTCGACGCCGCCGGCACCATGACCGAACGCCTGGCCGCGCTGCGCTGCCTGCTGCACTTCCAGGCGCCGGGCGCGCCCGCCGCGCTGCAGGCCTTCCGCGACGCGCACGCACAGGATCCACTGGTCACCGACAAATGGATCGCGCTGCTGGCCACCCGCCCCGACCCGGAAACGCTGGCCGACGTGCAGGCGCTGATGGCCACGCCCTGGTGGAAGCCCGCCAATCCCAACCGCGTGCGCGCCCTGCTGGGCAGCTTCGCGCGCAGCAACCCGCTGGGCTTCCACCGCCGCGACGGCGCCGGCTACCGCTTCGTCGCCGGGCAGGTGGCGGCCCTGGACGCGATCAACCCGCAGGTGGCGGCGCGGCTGCTGGGCGGCTTCGAAAGCTGGCGGCGCTGGGCCGCGCCGCGGCGCGAGCTGGCGCGCGAGGCGCTGGCGTCGCTGCAAGGAAAGCTGGCCTCGCCCGACGGCCGCGACCTGCTGCAGCGCCTGCTGGACTGAAACTCAGCCGGCGTTGCGGCGCTGGCCCATCAGGCTGGTGAGCGCCGAGCCCAGCACCACCAGGCCGGCGCCGACGTAGCCCACCACGCCCACGGCTTCCGGGGCGATGGCGCTGGGCCACACTGCGTGCACCGCGGCCACCGCGCCCAGGCACAGCAGCGGCGTGGTGGCCAGGATGGCCGACACGCGCGAGGCCTCCCAGTGCGCCAGCGCCTCGGCGAAGGCGCCGTAGGCCACCAGGGTGTTGAGCGCGCAGAACAGCAGCAGGCCCCAGTGCAGGCCGTCGAGCGCCAGCAGCGCCGACGGCCGCGCGAACGGCAGCAGCACCGCGCTGGCCAGCAGGTAGATGAAGAGCAGGATGGCCGGCGACGACAGCCGCATCAGCAGTTGCTTCTGCACCAGCGCGTACGCGGCCCACACCACCGCCGCCACGATCACCAGCATCGAACCATAGACATAAGCGTCGCCACCGGCGCCGGCCGGCGAGGCCGCCAGCTGTTCGCGGAAGAACAGGCCCAAGCCCAGCAGGATGACGGCCAGGCCGCCCCACTGCCAGGCGTTGAAGCGCTCGCGGAACACCACGATGCCGCCCAGCGCCATCAGCAGCGGCGCCAGCTGGATCAGCAGCTGGGCGTTCGCCGGCGAGGTGTGCTGCACGCCCAGCAGGTAGAACACGTAGTTGCCGATCAGGCACAGCCCGGCCACGCCCAGCAGCACCCAGCGCTTGCGGTCGAGCCGGGCGAAGCCGCCCAGGCCGCCGCGCGCCGCCAGCCAGGCCAGCATCACGCCGGCCGCCAGCAGGAAGCGGAACCAGGTGAGGGTGATGGGGTCGAGCTGCTCGAGCGTGAGCTTGAGCGCCACCGGCAGGGTGGCCCAGCAGCCGGCCGTGACCAGGGCCAGCAGCAGGCCGAACTTCCAGCGACCGGAGGCCTGGTGCAGGGACATGGATCACTCCGTTCGCGGTGCGTGAAGGCCGCGCACAGTACCATGCGGGCGCCGGCTGAATTAAGCACGGATTCACCGCTTCGCGCCGATGCTGCCTTTGAACCCGGGGGACACCGCCATGAAACGACTGCTACCCGCCCTGGCCGCGCTGCTGCTGCTTTCCGGCTGCGCCACCTACGGCGACGGCTATTACCAGGGCCGCGAGGTTTACCGCGACGGCGGTTACTACTACCCCGCCTACGACGGCGAGGGCGACTACTACTACGGCGACGACTACGACGACTACGACCGGTACGACTACGGTTACGGCGTGGGCTACGGTTATGGTTACGCGCCCTTCCATGGCCTCGACCGCTACCGCTGCCGCAGCTACTACGGCTGCACGCCGGTGTGGGGCGGCTACTACCCGTACAGCTATTCGCCCGGCTGG
Source organism: Arenimonas sp. (assembly GCF_041913985.1). Classification (GTDB taxonomy): domain Bacteria; phylum Pseudomonadota; class Gammaproteobacteria; order Xanthomonadales; family Xanthomonadaceae; genus Arenimonas. The sequence goes on along the minus strand of NZ_JAYSEG010000031.1, from coordinate 27,577 downwards.
AGCTTCTCGTTCGGCAACTACTGGTCCTGGAACAACTGGGGCTGGTACGGCGGCTACCGTTCGCGCGACTACTACCGGGATTACTACCGCGACCGGGAACGCGAGCGGGAGTACGAGCGCGAGCGCGTGCGCCAGGGCTACCCCGACCGCGAGGGCGTGCGTTCGCGCCCGAAGCCGGACCCGGGCCTGCGCTACCCGCGCTACCCGCAGCGCATCCCGGAATCGCAGGACGTCCGCCCGCGCCCGTCGATGGGCGGCGAGCCGGTGCGTCCGCCGGTGCGCCGCACGCCGGAAGCCGGGGTGCGGCCGATGCCCTCGACCGGCGGCGAAGGCGTGCAGCCCGCCTACCCGGGCGTGCGCACCAAGCCGGCGGTCGAGCCGGTGCGGGGCAGCGAGCCGCTGCCGCGCCCGGGCGTGCGCTACCGCTACGCCGAACCGCGCGACGACGCCCGCCCGGCGCCGCGCGCCATGCCGCAGCGCTACGCCGAGCCGGCGCCCCGCCCGGAACCGCGGCGCTACGCCGAGCCGGCCCCGCGCCAGCAGTACCGCGCGCCCGCGCCGGTGCGCCCGGCCCCGGCGGCGGCGGGTGGCCCGCAGATGCGTTATCCGTCGGCCCGCCCGGCGCCCGAAGCGCGGCCGCAGCCGGCTCCGAAGCCCGCACCGGCCCCGCGAGTGAGAACCACGTCACAAAACGAAACATCCGACGTGGAGCGCTAGTTCCAAGGCCTTTTCCGGCATTGCGCCGCCCGGGTCGGCGGCGCATCCTACGCCCACGAACTGACCCATTGCGTCGCTTTGTGACGCGGGCTCAACCCAGCATCGTCTGTTCGGCGCCCGGCACCAGGTCCCCTGGATTCCCCCTGTTCCATGACCCGCCGGGCGCCGACTTTTCTTCCCGGCGCGCCCTGAATCCACGGGCTGCGCGAATCGCGGACAAAAAAAGGGCCTGGAGCTCCCCCCCGGGAGCTCCAGGCCCTGGCATCCCCACCGCGCGCCTGACCAGCCCCTGTTCAGTCTGGTCGACGCCCCCCGGCGTTGGCCGCGGTAGGTGCCATGGGGATAAAGCAGGAACCGTGCCAAGCCCCGGGGCCGGATGCAGCCCGCCCCCCGGCGCGGGATAATCGCGCCCCATGCCCAGGACCCCAGCCCATGCTCAGCCATGATGTGATTGTCATCGGCGGCGGCCACGCCGGCACCGAGGCCGCGCTCGCCGCGGCGCGGGCGGGCGCGCGCACGCTGCTGCTGACCCACAGCATCGAGACCATCGGCGCGATGAGCTGCAACCCGGCCATCGGCGGCATCGGCAAGGGCCACCTGGTGCGCGAGATCGACGCGCTCGGCGGCGCCATGGCGCGCGCCGCCGACCAGGCCGGCATCCAGTGGCGCACCCTCAACGCCAGCAAGGGCCCGGCCGTGCGCGCCACCCGCGCCCAGGCCGACCGCGCGCTCTACCGCGCCGCCATCCGGCGAATGGTCGAGAACCAGCCGAACCTCACCGTGTTCCAGGCGGCAGTGGACGACCTGGTGATCGAAGGCGACCGCGTGCGCGGCGCCATCACCCAGTCGGGCCTGCGCTTCGAGGCCGAAGCGGTGGTGCTCACCGCCGGCACCTTCCTGGCCGGCCGCATCCACGTGGGCCTGGAAAATTACCCCGGCGGCCGCGCCGGCGACGCGCCGGCCACCACCCTGGCCCAGCGCCTGCGCGAACGCCCGTTCGCGGTGGACCGGCTCAAGACCGGCACGCCGCCGCGCATCGACGGCCGCAGCATCGATTTCAGCGGCCTGGCCGAGCAGCCGGGCGACACGCCGGTGCCGGTGTTCTCCTTCCTGGGCAGCGCCGCCGACCACCCGCGCCAGGTGAGCTGCTGGATCACCCACACCTCCGAGCGCACCCACGACATCATCCGCGGCGGCCTGGACCGCTCGCCCATGTATTCGGGCGTGATCGAAGGCGTGGGCCCGCGCTACTGCCCGAGCATCGAGGACAAGGTGGTGCGCTTCGCCGACAAGGCCTCGCACCAGGTGTTCATCGAGCCCGAGGGCCTGGACACGCACGAGATCTACCCCAACGGCATCTCCACCTCGCTGCCCTTCGACGTGCAGCTGGCGCTGGTGCGCTCGATCAAGGGCTTCGAGGCGGCGGTGATCACGCGCCCGGGTTACGCCATCGAATACGACTACTTCGACCCGCGCGGCCTGAAGGCCACGCTGGAAACCAAGGCCGTGGCCGGCCTGTTCTTCGCCGGCCAGATCAACGGTACCACCGGCTACGAGGAAGCCGCGGCGCAGGGCCTGCTGGCCGGCGTGAACGCGGCGCGCTTCGCCGGCGGCCGTGAAGGCTGGTCGCCGCGCCGCGACGAGGCCTACCTCGGCGTGCTGGTGGACGACCTGGTGACGCACGGCACCACCGAGCCCTACCGCATGTTCACCAGCCGCGCCGAATACCGCCTGCAGCTGCGCGAGGACAACGCCGACGCGCGCCTGACGCCGGTGGGCCGCGAGCTGGGCCTGGTGGACGAAACCCGCTGGTCCGCCTTCTCACGCAAGGCCGAGGCGGTGGAGCGCGAACGCGCCCGCCTGCAGGCGGTGTGGGCCGCGCCCGGCGGCGTGCTGGCACGCGAGCTGGAAGCCGCCACCGGCGTGGCGCTGAGCCGCGAGTGCACCGCGCTCGACCTGATGAAGCGCCCCGAGCTCGACTACGCCGCGCTGGTGGCGCTGCCGTCGCTGGCGCCGGGCGTGGACGATGCCGCGGTGGCCGAGCAGGTGGAGATCGGCGTGAAGTATTCCGGCTACCTCGAGCGCCAGCGCGAGGAGATCGAACGCCAGCGCCGCCACGAAGACACCCGCATCCCCGACGACTTCGACTACGCCGGCCTGCCGGGCCTGTCGGCCGAGCTGCAGGGCAAGCTGGCCGCCGTGCGCCCGGAAAGCCTGGGCCAGGCGCAGCGCATCCCCGGCATGACGCCGGCGGCCATTTCGCTGCTGCTGGTGCAGCTGGCGAAACGCAAGGGCCGCCGCGTCGCCTGAGGCGGCGCGTTCCGCGCATGCCCGTCCGCACCCACCCGCTGCACCGGCGATGGCTGGCGCGCCGCCGTCGCCTGCGCCGCTGGCTGCGGCCGCTGCCGCGCCGCGCCAACGTGGCGCGTTACCCGGTGGTGAAGTGGTTCGCCGAGGCCGCGCGCAAGCGGCCCTACCTGTGGTCGTTCAAGCGCAAGCACGTGCTGGTGTCGCTGTACGCCGGCGCGGTGCTGGCGCTGATGCCGGTGTACGGCCTGCAGCTGGCGATTGGCCTGGCGCTGGCGGTGTGGCTGCGCGGCAACCTCACGGTGATGGCGGCGCTGCAGATGGTCACCAACCCGCTCACGCTCGGGCCCATCTATTACGCCACGCATGCGCTGGGCGCGTGGCTCATCGGGCTCACCGGCTACGGCGAAGGCGCGGGTGAACTGGGCACGCACGTGAACGCGCTGGTGGTGGGCGGCGTGGTGGCGGGCCTGGGCTTCGCGCTGGTGCTGGACCTGGGCTGGCGCCTGCTGGCCTGGGAAGCGCGCCGCTTCCGCGCCCAGCTGGCGGCGCTGCACGCGCGCTTTGGCTACCGGCACGGTGACGCGGACGCGCCGGGCGACTAGATTGGCGGCATGAAGCCGCTGCTGATCGCCCTGCTTGCCCTTGCGCCGAGCGCGCAGGCCGCCACCGTCACCGCCTGGACCCTGCCGGCGCCGCCCGGCTCGGCGCAGCCGAATCTTTCCGTCGCGCCCGACGGCGGCCTGCTGCTGAGCTGGATCGAGCGCCGCGCCGGCGGTGGCCACCGCCTGGCCTTCGCCCGCCACGACGCGCGCACCGGCTGGTCGCCCGCGCGCCCCATCGCCGAGGGCGGCGACTGGTTCGTGAACTGGGCCGACTTCCCCGCGCTGCAGGCCCTGCCCGACGGCAGCCTGTGGGCGCACACGCTGGTGAAGAACGCCGACGCCACCTACGCCTACGACGTGCGCCTGCAGAGCTCGCGCGACGGCGGGCAGACCTGGGCGCCCACCGCGCCGGTGCACGAGGACGGCACGCCCACCGAGCACGGCTTCGCCACGCTGTGGGCGCAGCCGGACGGTCGGCTCGGCATCGCCTGGCTCGACGGCCGCCACACCGGCGGCGGCGGGCACGGCGGCCATGCCGGACACGGCGAAGGCGGCGGCATGATGACCCTGCGCGCGGCCAGCTTCGGCGCCGGCGGCAAACACGCCGAGCGCGAGATCGACGCCAGCACCTGCGACTGCTGCCAGACCGACAGCGTGGCTACGGAAGAAGGCGTGCTGCTGGCCTACCGCGACCGCACCGCCGGCGAAGTGCGCGACATCGCCGTGGCGCGCTTCGACGGCCGCCAGTGGCACGCGCCCGTCATGGTGCACGCCGACCGCTGGGTGATGCCGGCCTGCCCGGTGAACGGCCCGGCCATCGCCGCGCGCGGCCGCCAGGCCTGGGTGGCCTGGTACACCGCGCCCGGCGGCATGCCGGCGATCCGCCTGGCGCGTTCGGACGACGGCGGCCGCCGCTTCACCGGCATGAAGGAGCTGGCCCGCGGCGAAGCCCAGCAGGGCCGGCTCGACCTGGCCGCCGACGCCGCCGGCGTGTGGGTGGCCTGGGTGGAGGAGCAGGGCGGGGCGCAGTCGCTGTGGCTGGCCCGGTTCGATCCGGGCCTGGCCACCGAGCATTTCCGGACCAAGGTGGCCGACATCGCCGGCCGCGGCCGCGCCACCGGTTTCCCCCGCCTGCGCCTGCGCGACGGCCAGGCCTGGCTGGCCTGGACCGAGGTGGTGGGTGGCGTGCCCCGCCTGCGCGGCGCCCGCGTGGCTGAATAACCCTACCCAGTGGTACGGATTTCCCCTTTGGATTAAGGTGGGGCGGCCTCGCCGGGGCGCACCCGGCCTTACATAAGTCCGAAGGAGTTGCACATGCCCCGTTTCAACCGTTTGGCTGGCGCGCTTGCCCTGGCGCTTGGCTGCGCCGGCGCGGCCCAGGCCCAGGAATTCAGCAACGTCGTCGTGTTCGGTGACAGCCTCAGCGACTCGGGCAACATCGCCCAGGCGCAGGGCCTGCCTGCCGGCTTCAGCTTCACCACCAACCCGGACCCGGTGGCCGCCGAGATCATCGCCGCGGCCTTCGGCCTGCAGGCGCGCAACTCGCTCGCCGGCGGCACCAACTTCGCCTGGGGCGGCGCCTGCGTGAACGCGGCCGCGCCCTGCCTCAACCCGGTGCCGAACATCGGCACGCAGGTGACGCAGTACCTGTCGCTCACCGGCGGCGTGGCCGACCCGAACGCGCTCTACAGCATCTGGGGCGGCGCCAACGACATCTTCGCGGCGCTCACCCTGAACCCGGCCAACGCCCAGGCGCTCACCGTCGCCGCGGCCACCGCCTACGTGCAGCAGATCGGCCGCCTGCAGGCCGCCGGCGCCAACTACATCATCGTCTACAACCTGCCCAACCTCGGCGCGACCCCGCAGTTCGGTTCCACCCCGAACGCCAGCGCCGTGTCGCAGATCACCGTGGTGTACAACTCGGCGCTGGCCACCGGCCTGGGCCAGCTGGGCGACGGCATCATCCCGATCAACACCTTCGGCCTGATTACCGAAATCTCCGCCGACCCGGGCCGCTTCGGCTTCACCAACATCACCGGCACCGCCTGCCAGCCGGCCAGCTCGATCGCCTGCGGCCCGGCCGGTGCCGGCCTCCCGGCGTCCTACGCGCCGGGCACCAACGAAACCTACCTGTTCGCCGACGGCGTGCACCCGACCGGCGCCGCGCACGCGATGCTGGCCAACGTGGTGCTGTCCACCATCGCCGCGCCGGTGCAGTTCTCGATGGCCGGCGAAGCCGGCGTGCAGGTGAACGAGAACCACGTCCGCGCCATCAACGACGAGATGTTCTCCGACTTCCAGCTCGACCGCGAAGTGGGCAGCGTGCGCGGTTACGCCACCGTGCAGTACGGCGAGCAGGACTACGACGCCAGCGCCGCCGTGCCGGGCGCCAGCGCCGACGTGATGAGCCTGTCGCTGGGTGCCAACCACCGCTACAGCGAAAACGCCTACTGGGGCGTCGCCATCACCCTGGGCAACCACGACAACGACACCGGCATCGGCGGCATCGACGGCCGTTCGGTGATCGGCTCGCTGCACGGCACCCTGCGCTTCGGCGGCGGCGGCTACGTGCACGGCGCCATCAGCGGCGGCAGCACCAGCCTCGACATCAACCGCTACATCCAGCTGGGCCCGAACCTGCGCGAGGAAACCGGCTCCACCAACGCCAGCCTGTTCGGCGCCGAGCTCGGCCTGGGCTGGCTGTTCGGCTCGGCCTCGGGCATCCAGCACGGTCCGTTCGTGGCGGCCTCGTGGGTGCAGCAGGAAGTGGACGAGTACGCCGAGGACAGCGGCAGCGCCACCTCGATGAACTTCGCCGGCTTCGACCGCGACTCGCTGGTGACCCGCGCGGGCTACCAGATGATGGGCAACTACGAGACCGTGCGCCCGTTCCTGCGCGTGGCCTACAACGAGGAGAGCGAGGACAACCAGGTGTTCGTGAACGCCGGTTCGAACTCGATGCCGGGCCGCTTCACCATGCCGGGCTTCACCCCGTCGAAGGACTGGATCAGCGCCGACCTGGGCGTAAACTGGCAGGTGGGCGAGAACGTCACCGCGTTCGCCGCCTACAGCGGCCGCCTGAGCGACGACCAGCAGGAGCGCAACAGCGCCAGCCTGGGCCTGCGCGTCACGTTCTGACCGCCAGCGACCGCGTTACCCCGGAAGGCCGCCCCGCAAGGGCGGCCTTTCTTTTTCAGCGTTCGGTGCGCCAGTTGAGGGAGGCGGCGTTTTCGTTGCCGGATTCGACGCTGACGTCGAAGCCGCGGGCCAGCAGGTACTTGAGCGTCACCACCTGGCCGCTGCCCACCAGGGAAACGCCGTAGCTGATGAAGAGGCGTGGCGAGAGGTACTTGCCGACCGTGAGCGCGGCGCCGCCGAGGTTGCGCGAATCGCTGATGCCGGCTTCGTCCAGGCCCAGGCGCGCGCCCACCTGCTGCGCCACCAGGTTGCCGCCGGCGCCCAGCGCCATGGCGGCGGCGTCGAGCTGCTGCGATTCGGCGCCGGTGGCGGTGCTCAGCGGCCGGCCGAACACCAGCCACGACAGCGCCTCGCTGGTGTCCATGGCCGGCTGCGAGGTGGCCGTGGTTTCCGGCCGGCGCGCGGTGCCGCGCACCTGCACGCCCACGGTGACCTCGTCGAAGGCGCGTTCGGCGCGGATGTCGAGCGAGGGGTCGTCCACCGCGGAGTCGGCATAGCCCAGGCGCGCGCGGCGGATCGTCAGTGCCTGGCCGTAGGCGCGGTAGTCGCCGGTGACGTCGAGCGTGCCCGAGGCGGTGGCGGCCCGGCCCGGCCGTTGGCGCATGGCCAGCGTGCCGCTCATGCGGCCGTCGAGGCCGAAGCCCTTCAGGCGCACGTCGTCGCCCAGCGCGACGGCGAAGTCGAGGTCGAGCGGCAGCGTGCGGCCCTGTTCCGGGTCCACCGGGTCGAGCACCACCACGTCGGGCGACACCGACGCGCTGGAATCCAGCAACTCCAGGTCCACGCGCGCCTCGGGCACCACCACGCGGCCGCGAACCTGCAGCCGGCCCTGCTCAAGGCGCAGCGCCAGGGTCGGGCTGGCGATGAGGTAGAGCTCGGGCGTGCTGGCGAAGGTCACCTGTTCGCCGCCCAGCACCAGCTGCAGCGGGGCTTCGGGGTTGGCGAGATCCACGCTGCCGTCGAGCCGCAGCCGGCCTTCGCCGGAACGCACGCTGCCCGCCAGGCGCGCCACGCCATCGGGCTGGCCGCTGAGTTCGAACTCGCCCTCGGCGAGCTTCAGGCCCAGGCCGGGCAGCTCGGCGGCGAACGCGGCCAGGCGCGCCTCGCCGCTGAGCGCGGGCGCCGCGCGCGTGCCGGCAAGCACCAGGCGGCCCTGCAGGCGGCCAGTGGGCGCGGCCAGGTCCTGCGAGAGCAATTCCAGGAAGGTGAGTTCGCGCACGTCGAGCTGCAGCTCGCCGTCGAGCGCGGCGGTGTCGGCGAGGCCAGTCTCGAGGCGCGCGGACACGCGGCCGCCCTCGGCGAGCGTGGCGCCCAGTTCGGCCTGCACGGCCTCGCCGTCGAGCGTGAACGCCAGGCGCAGGTCGTCGTAGCGGAACACATCGCGGTCGGAGTCCGGGTCGAGCCGGAGCACGCCGAAGTTCGACGTGGCTTCGCCGTCGCCGCGCCAGGCGCCGTCGCGGCCGCGTCGCAGCTGCGCGCGCAGCGCCACCACGCCCTCGAGCGACAGCGGCACGCCTTCGTCGGTGGGCAGCCAGGGCTGGGCCAGGGCCAGCGGCAGCGCGTCGCCGTCAATGCTGGCCTCGTCGCCGCTGGCGGCCAGGCACAGGCGGCCGTCGGTGTCGCCGGCGCGCAGGCAGCTGCGCTCGAGCCGAAGCACGCCGGGGCCGACACGGAAGGCCGCGCGGTCTTCGAGCGTGAGCGCGGGGCCGACGCTGGGCGTGAATTTCAGCGCGGAAAGTGCACCGCTCCAGGCGGAGCCCTCGCGGCCCAGGTCGCCGGCGAGCTGCACCTCGCCATGTTCGCCCGCGGCCTGCGCGTCGAGCGCGAACTGCGCCTGGCTGCCGCGCGCGCGCAGCGCCAGCGTGTCGGCGCGGACCCCGCCGGTATCCACGCCGCTGGCTTCCACGGTGAAGTCGCCCTCGCCGCCGCGCGCCGGCAGCTGGCCGGCGAGCGTGAGTGCGTCGATGCGGTAGCCGCCCCAGGCCAGCGTGTCGCCGCGCAGGTCGGCGGTGACGTCCGGCGCGGCGGCTGGCCCTTGCAGCGCGAGCCGCCCTTCCACGCGGCCTTCGCCGCCGGCGAGCACGTCGGCCAGCTGCAGGGGTTCGAGCTGCACCTGCAGGTCGTAGCGGTCGCCGAAGGTGCCGCGGGCCTGCACCGCGCTGGCGCCCAGGCGCAGCGTGGCTTCGCCCGTGCCGCGGCCGGCCTGCCAGGTGGCGTTTGCGCGGCCGCCGACGGGGCGCTGGCGCAGTTCGCCGCGCAGGTCTTCGAGCGTGAACGCGCCCTGCCAGCCGGCGTCGTCGTTCGCCGCCTGCAGGTCGAGCGCGCCACTGAGGCGGCCGGGGTAGTCGGGCAGGAAGTAGCCGGGGTCGAGGTCCTGCAGCGCCACCTGCAGGCCCAGTTCGAAGCGCGGCGCCCAGCGCACGCGGCCCTGGCCTTCCATCGCGCCGCCGGGCGTGGTGGCGCGCAGGGCGTCGAGGCGCAGCTGCCCGCGGTCACCCGCGCCGGCCACGCGCAGGCGGGCTTCGTCGCCGTTGCGGGCGAGCACGGCCTCGCCTTCCAGCGTCCAGTCGTCGGCCACGCCGCGCGCCACCAGTTCGCCGCGCGCCTGCACCGGCAGCGCGCCGGGTTCGCCGGCCGCCGGTTCGAAGCGCAGGCCGTCGCTGCTGATGCGCAGGTCGAAGGAGCCGGTGGCGTCGAGCTTGGCGTCGCCCACCACGCGCACGCGGCCGTTCTCCAGCACCAGGTCGAGCGGGTCGACGCGCAGCACGTCGCCGGACAGCGACAGCTCGGACGGTTCGATGGTGACGGCGGTGTCGCCCTGGCCACCTTCGCCCGAGAGCGTGGCCTTGGCGCCGGTGCCTTCGAGCTGCAGCGCGAAACGCAACGGCTCGCCGGGTCCGGCGCCGAGCAGCTCCGGCGCGAGGCCCTGCGATTGCGCGCTGATCTTCCAGTCCGGCGCATTGCCCTGGCCGTCGGCCAGCGTGGCCTGCAGCAGCAGGGGCGCCGGCGCGTCGCCGCGCACGTCCAGCGCCAGCGCGTCGAGCTTGCCCTGCAGGCTGAACTGCAGCGCGGCCGCCGGTGCGGTGTCGGTGGCGTCGCGGGCGAAGGTGCCGGTGAGCGCGCTGCGGAAATCGCGCGCCGGGCGGTATTCGCCCTTGAGGGTGGCGCGGCCGAGGTCGCTGTCCATGCGCAGCTCCGAAAGCGTGAAGCCTTCGTCCACCAGGTGCAGGCCGCGGGCGTCGAGCGTGCGGATGTCCACGCGTTGGACTTCGCCCTGGAACACCTGCAGCCCGCGCACGTCCACGCGCGCGCTGCGGATGTCGAGCGGCAGCGGCAGGCGCGGCAGCACCTCGGGCCATTCGGGCAGTTCGAAGGGCTCGTCTTCGGCGGCGGGCAGCCTCAGCACCGCGCCCTCGAGTTCGAGCGCGTCGAGCTGCAGGCGGCGGCCCAGCACCGGCAGCAGGTCGGGGTCGAGCATCAGGCGCTTCACTCGCAGTTCCACGCCGCCTTGCACGTACACCGCGTCGTGCAGCACCAGCGGGCCGCGCACGGTGCCTTCGGCGCGCTGCCAGGTGAGTGCGCCGGGCGGCAGCAGGCCGGTGACGCGGCCCAGCAGGGTGTCGCGGCCGCTGCCGGTGAGCAGCAGCCAGGCGAGCACGGCACCGAGCAGCGCGCCGCCCGCGAACGCCAACCAGAATGCGCGCCGCGACCAGCGCCGCAGGCGCGAGCGGGGCGGGCGGGCGGCGGGCGCGTTCACAGGTCGGGCCCGATGTTGAGGTGCAGGCGAATGGACTGCTGCGCATCGCCGCCGAAGCCGTGTGCCACGTCGATGCGCACCGGGCCCACCGGCGAGCGCCAGCGCAGGCCCAGGCCGGCGCCCACCTGCGGGTCGAAGCTGCCGTCGCCGTCGAAGGCGTCGCCGGCGTCCACGAACACCGCCGCACCCCATTCGCGGGTGAACATGCGCTCGAACTCGGCGCTGGCCACCAGCAGGTGCTTGCCGCCGAACACGTAGCGGCGGCCGTCGGTGCCCAGGAAGTACTGGCCGATTTCCTTGTAGCCGTAGCCGCGCACGCTGCGGTCGCCACCGGCGTAGAAGCGCAGCGAGGGCGGGAAGCTTGGGAAATCACCGCTCATCGTGGTGCCGGCCTCGGCGCGCAGCAGCAGCCGGTGGCGGCGGCCGAAGCTGCGGATCCAGCGGCCTTCGGCGCGCACCTGCAGGAAGTCGAGGTCGGAGCCGAAGGCCGACGAGCCCGCGCGCAGTTCCAGCGTCAGCCCGCGCGCGGCGCGCGGGTAGAGCGGGTCGTCGCTTTCGCCCCACTGCGCCCACAGCGAGGGATAGACCAGGGTCGAGTAGGAATAGTCGAAGCCGGTGGCGGCGTCTTCGAAGCGTTCGCGCCGGTAGTTCAGCGCCGCCAGCAGGTTCCAGTTGCCGAGCCGGCCGCTGCGGCTGCCCACCAGTTCGAACAGCTCGTTGTTGATGCCGTCCACTTCCTCCTGCCGCAGCTTGGCGCCGGCGGTGTACCAGCCGTCGAGCCACTTGAAGGCGGGGATGCGGTACTGCGTGGCCAGGTCGTTGCGGCGCTGGGCCAGGCTGAGCAGGCTTTCGAACTTGTGGCCGCGGCTGTTCACCCAGCGCCGCTCCAGGCCGCCGGTGAGGCCCAGGCCGGAATCGGTGCCGAAGCGCACGCCGGCCGAGTACACGCTGCGCTTGGCCGGGCTGAGCGCCACGGTCACGGGCACCTGCTTGTCCTGCGCGTCGTCGGGCCGCGGGCGGATGTCGATGGCGGCGAAATAATCGAGCTCCGCCAGCGAGGCCTGCAGCGCCAGCAGTTCGGCCTGGTCGTAAGGCTGGCCGGGTTTCCACGGCACCAGGTGCTCCAGCAGGCCGGGGCGGAAGGGGTGGCCTTCGAGCGTGGCTTCGCCCAGCGTGTAGCGCTCGCCGCTGTCCCAGGCCAGGGCGATGTCGGCGGCGTGTTCGGCGCGGCTGACGGTGACGCGGTGGGTGTCGAGCCGCGCGTCGAAGTAGCCGCGCGCCGCCAGCGCCCGGTCCATGTTGGCCTTGCCGGTTTCGTAGGTGGCGTGGTCGAACACCTGGCCCTCGCGCGGGCGCAGGCGCTGCAGGCGGCGGGTGAGGGCGGTGTCGGTTTCGGCGGCGCCGGTGAGCGCCAGTTCGCGCCGGCGCACCTTCACCGGTTCGCCGGGGGTGATGGCCACGCGCACGGTGATGCGATCGCCGTCGCGCACGACCTCGGTCTCGACCTGGGTGTCGTAGTAGCCGTAGGGCTCCAGGGCCTGGCGCGCCTCGCGCGGCACGCGCCGCAGCAGGTAGGACAGGCGGCTCTCGGTGAGCGCCCTGCGGCGGTTGGGGTTGAGGCGGTGCAGGGAGAGCGCGTCGAGCACGTCGTCGTGCTGCGCCTCGTCGTCCACGCCGGTGACCCGTACCGCCACCAGCTCCAGCGCCGCCGCCGGCGCGGCCACGCACAGGCAGAGCAGGAAGGTGGCGAGCAGGCGGGCGGGGGGCGCGAAGGGCATGCGCGGACAGCATAACGGGTGCCGCAAGCCCGGCCGGGCAAGGCTTCGTGACGAAGGGCTTGCCATCCGGCGCGTTGCTAATGATAATGATTCGCATTAGCTAGCCGCTTCGGCCCAGCCAACCACCTCCTGCCCAAGGACCGAAGCATGTCCCGCTCCCGCCCCCCGGTGGCCCGCCCGGCCGCCCCGAATCCGCTTTGCCTGGCCCTCGCGCTGGCCCTTCCGGCCGCCGCCACCGCGGCGCCGGCGCCCACGCAGCTCGAGACGGTCGAGGTCACCGGCGAGCGCGTGGACAAACCCGCCTCGCCCAAGTACACCGAGGCCCTGCTCGACACCCCGCAGACCGTCACCGTGGTCGACCGCGCCACCATGGACCAGCAGGGCCTGCTGGGCCTGCGCGACGTGCTGCAGACCTTGCCCGGCATCACCTTCGGCGCCGGCGAGGGCGGCGGTGGCTACGGCGACTCCATCACCCTGCGCGGCTTCAGCGCCAGCGCCGACATCACCGTGGACGGCGTGCGCGACAGCGCCCAGTACACCCGCAGCGACAACTTCAACCTCGAGTCGGTGGAGCTGGTGAACGGCGCCAACTCGGCCTATTCGGGCGCGGGTTCGGTGGGCGGCAGCATCAACCTGGTGAGCAAGGCGGCGCGGCTGGAGGACTTCGCCCAGGCCACGGCCGCCATCGGCAGCGACGGTTTCCGCCGCCTCGCCGGCGACGTGAACCAGGTGCTGGGCGAGGGCCACGCCCTGCGCCTGAACGCGATGGTGCACGAAAACGACGTGCCCGGCCGCGACCACGAGCGCTTCGAGCGCTGGGGTTTCGCGCCTTCGCTGGGCCTGGCGCTGGATTCCGATACCCGCCTGACCCTGTCGGCTTTCGTGCAGCGCGACGACAACCTGCCGCAGTACGGCCTGCCCTATTTCCCGGCCTACGGCGGCGTGCTGCCCGGCGTGGACGAGGAAGGCTACTACGGCTACCACAACGTGGACCGCCAGGAGATCGCGGCCGATAGCGTGACCGGCGTGTTCGAGCATGACTTCAGCGAACGCGTGCAGCTGCGCAGCCTCGCGCGCTGGCAGCAGGTCTCGCAGGATTCGATCGTGGATGCCGTGCAGGGCACCTGGTGCCTGGACGAGGGCATCAATCCGGCCACCGGCGCCGCCTGCACGCCGGCCGGCAGCTACCTGCCCAGCGGCCCGCGCGGCTACCGGCGCCAGACCGAAAACGCGCTGGCCACCAGCCAGACCGACCTGACCGCGCGCTTCGCCACCGGCGCCGTGAGCCACGCGCTCGTGGCCGGCGTGGCCTTCACCCACGAAACCTTCGAGCTCGACACCGGCAACGTGCTGCGCAACGCCGACGGCAGCCCGGTGGCGCTGCCGCGCATGGACCTGTCGAACCCGGATTCGCTCTGGACCGGCCCGGTGAACTATTTCCGCACTGGCCGCAGCGAGGGCACGCTGTCGAACCAGGCGCTGTATGTGTTCGACACGCTGGGCTTCGGCGAGCGCTGGAAGCTCAACCTCGGCGCGCGTTACGAACACAACGCCGGCGACACCACCACTTACGCGGTCAGGACCTACACCGCGCCCACCGTCGCCAACCCTAGTCCCGACAACACCGGCCTGGGCACCTTGCTCGGCAAGAACGCCGTGTTCGAGAACGAGGAGAACCTGTTCTCGTGGCGCGCCGGCCTGGTCTACAAGCCGGCCGACAACGGCACGGTGTACCTGAGTTATGCCAACAGCAAGACGCCGTCCAAGGCCTCGGTCAACGGCGCCTGCACCGCGGCCACCTGCGGCGTGGACCCGGAAACGGCCGCGAACCTCGAGCTCGGCACCAAGTGGGAAGTGCTCGACGGCCACCTGGCGCTGAGCGCGGCGCTGTTCCGCAACGAGCGCGAGAACTACCGCGTGGCCGACTTCGACCCGGCCAATCCCACCGGCGAACAGCAGCTCGACGGCCGCGCGCGCGTCGACGGCCTGGCGCTGGGCATCGCCGGCCACCTCACCGAGGCCTGGTCGGTGTTCGCCAACGCCACCTTGCTCGACAGCGAGGTGCTGCAGTCGGTGTCCGACTACTGCCTGCGCAACCCTGGCCAGAACGGCTGCACCAACACCCCGGCCGGCCCGGACCCGGCGCGCGGCGACCGCATCATCAACACGCCCGAGCGCTCGGCCAGCCTGTGGACCACGTATGCCATCGCGCCCGGCTGGACCTTGGGCTACGGCGTGACCTACCAGGGCGCCTTCGACGCAGGCCGCGTGGCCGGCCTGCCGGACGTGCCGGCGTGGACGACGCACCGGGCCATGGCCTCGTGGGCGGTCAACAGCCAGCTCAGCCTGCAGCTCAACCTCAACAACCTCACCAACGAGAAGTACGTGACCCGCGTGCGCAACAACGGCTGGGCCACGCCCGGCGAAGCGCGCTCGGCCGTGCTCTCGGCCACCTGGCTGTTCTGACCACCGCGAGGCCGCCATGCTGCTGCAAGTTCCCAACGTACTCACCGCCGAAGAAGTGGCCGCGTTCCGCGCGCGGCTCGCCGGCGCCGCCTGGGCCGATGGCCGCGTCACCGCCGGCTACCAGTCGGCGCAGGCCAAGCAGAACCTGCAGCTGCCGGAGAACGACCCGTTGGCGCGCGAGCTGGGCGGCCGCGTGCTCGACGCGCTGGGCCGGCACCCGCTGTTCTTCAGCGCGGCGCTGCCCCGGAAGATCTACCCGCCGCTGTTCAACTGCTACCGCGGCGGGCAGTCCTTCGGCTTCCACGTGGACAACGCCGTGCGCTACGACCGCGGCGCCGCTCGGCCGGAACCGGTGCGCACCGACCTCTCGTCCACGCTGTTCCTGAGCGCCCCGGACGAGTACGACGGCGGCGAGCTGGTGATCCAGGACACCTACGGTACGCACCGCGTGAAGCTGCCCGCCGGCGACCTGGTGCTCTACCCGGGCTCGAGCCTGCACGAAGTGACGCCGGTGACGCGCGGCGAGCGCCTGGCCAGCTTCTTCTGGACCCAGAGCCTGGTGCGCGACGCCGGCCAGCGCCGCGAGCTGTTCGAGCTCGACCGCGGCATCCAGGCGCTCACCGCCGCCGCGCCCGGCCACCCCGGCCTGGTGCAGCTCACCGGCGTGTACCACAACCTGCTGCGCCGCTGGGCCGAGGCCTGAGGCCGCCGCATGCTGCGCAGGATCCTGTTCCAGACCCACTGGTTCCTCGGCATCACCGCCGGCGTGGTGCTCGCAGTGGTGGGCGTGACCGGCGCGCTGCTGTCCTACGAGGACGCGCTGCTGAAGCTGCTCAACCCCGGCGTGATGACGGTGGAATCGGCTGGGCGGATGCCGCTGCCGCCGGAGGAACTGCTGGCGCGCGTCGCCGCCGCCGAGCCGGGCAAGGCGCTGCAGTCGCTGACGCTCTCGTCCGACGCGCACAACGCGGCCCGTGTCGGCTTCGCACCGGCGCCCGGCGCGCCGCCGGGCCCGGGCGGCCGGCCGCGCGGTGAAATGCGCTGGCTCGACCCGTACACCGGCGAGCTGCTGGGCCAGCCGCGCGGCGAAGGCTTCTTCCGTTTCACCATGCAGCTGCACCGCTGGCTGGCGGCGGGCGAGTGGGGCAAACAAATCGTCGGCGCCTCGACGGTGGCGCTGGTGTTCTTCTGCGTCTCGGGCCTGTACCTGCGCTGGCCGCGCCGCTGGGCCAGCCTGCGCGCCTGGCTGCACCTGGACACGCGGCTCACGGGCCGGCGTTTCCTGTGGCACCTGCATTCGGTGGCGGCCACGTGGCTGCTGGTGCCTTACCTCGTGATGGCGCTCACCGGCCTGTGGTGGAGCTACGGCTGGTACCGCGAGGGCGTGAATTCGCTGGCGGGCATGCCGGCGCAGGCGATGCGCGGCGGGCCGGCTGGCGCGCCCGGGGTCCGCGATGCCGGCCCGGCGCCGGCGGTGGACGTGGCTGCGGCCTTCGCTGCCTTCGACGCCGCGGTGCCGGCCTGGTCGACGCGCACGCTGCGCCTGCCGGCGGCGGCCGGCGCGCCGGTGGAGTTCAGCTACCAGGACGCGGACCCGGCGCACGAGCGCGCCAACAACCGGCTGGCGCTCGACGCCGGCACGCTGGCCGTGGCCGCGCACGAACGCTTCGACGACAAACCCGCCGGCCAGCGCTTCGTGGCCGCGATCTTCCCGCTGCACAGCGGCAGCTTCTTCGGCGGGTCGGGCCTGCTGCTGTTCTGCCTGGCCAGCCTGGCGATGCCGCTGTTCACGGTCACCGGCTTCCAGCTTTACCTCGACCGGCGGGCAAAAAAACGCGCCGGCGTGGAGCGCCGGCGCGTGCGTGAGCTGGCCTTGGCGAAACGCTCAGCCGGCTGAGAGCTGCTCCACCGCCGCGACCGCCGCGAAGCGGTCGGCGATGAGCTTGAGCAGGGCCAGGCGGTTGTCGCGCACCGCCGGGTCTTCGGCCATCACCAGGGTGCGGTCGAAGAAGTTGTCCACCGGCGCCTGCAGCGCGGCCAGGCGCTTGAGCGTGCCGACGTAGTCGCGCTGCGCCAGCAGCGGGTCGGTGTCGGCGAGCGCGGCGGCGAGCGCGTCGTGCAGCACCTGCTCGGCCGGTTCGGCCAGCAGCGACGCATCGACCACCGGCGGGATCGAACCTTCGACCTTGCGCAGGATGTTGCGGATGCGCTTGTTGGCCGCGGCCAGCGAGCTGGCCTCGCGCAGGCGGGCGAACTCGGCGATGGCCTTCAGGCGCTTGTCGAAGTCGAGCAGGGAACCGGGGCGCACTTCCGCCACCGCGTCGAACTGCGTGCCCGGCACGCCCTGTTCGGCGTAGTAGGCGCGCAGGCGCTCGAGGATGAAGTCGTAGAGCTCGGTGCTGGGCGCCCAGGTGAGCTCGCGCGGCAGGCCGGCGTTGGCGTCGTCGAGCAGGGCGCCGAGGTCGAGGTCCATCTGGCCTTCGATCAGCGTGCGCGCCAGGCCCTGGGCGTTGCGGCGAAGGGCGAACGGGTCCTTGTTGCCGCTGGGCTTGAGCCCCGCGGCGAAACCGCCGGCGATGGTGTCGAGGCGGTCGGCCACGGCCAGCAGGCGGCCCAGCGGCGAAGCCGCGATGGCGTCGCCGGAGAAACGCGGCGCGTAGGCCTCGTCGATGGCCTCGGCCACGTCGGCCGGTTCGCCCGAGGCCAGCGCGTAGTGCCGGCCCATCTTGCCCTGCAGCTCGGGGAATTCGCCGACCATGCGGCTGAGCAGGTCGCACTTGGCCAGCGAGGCGGCGCGGTTGGCCTTGAGGCTGTCGGCGCCCAGGGTCTCGGCGATGATGACGGCCAGGCGCGCCACGCGCGCGGCGCGGTCGGCGTAGCTGCCCAGCTTCTGCTGGAAGGTGACGGTGGCCAGGCCGGTCATCCAGGCGTCGAGCGGCTGCTTGAGGTCTTCGTCGAAGAAGAACTTGGCGTCGGCGAAGCGCGGGCGGATGACGCGCTCGTAACCCTTTCGGATCTCGGCCGGGTCCTTCGATTCCAGGTTGGCGATGCCGATGAACTTCTCGCTGAGCTTGCCCTCGGCGTCGAGCACGGGGAAGAACTTCTGGTTCGTCTCCATGGTGAGGATCAGCGCTTCCTGCGGCACGCGCAGGAACTCGCGCTCGAAGCCGCACAGGATGGCCTTGGGCCATTCCACCAGGCAGTTCACTTCCTCGAGCAGCTCGGCCGGCACGCGGGCCTGGCCACCGGCTTCCTTCGCCGCGGCGGCGATCTCGGCGCGGATGCGCTCGCGGCGTTCGCGCGGGTCGGCCAGCACCTTGGCCTCGCGCAGCGCCTGCAGGTACTCACCGGCCTCGTTGAGCCAGACGCCCTTGGCGTGGTGGAAGCGGTGGCCGCGGCTCATGCGGTCGGACTTCAGGCCCAGCACCTCGCCGGGGGCCACGTCGCGGCCCAGCAGCATCACCAGCCAGTGCGCGGGGCGCACGAAGGCGTAGTCGCGGCTGCCCCAGCGCATGGGCTTGGGCACCGGCAGGGCCTTGAGCGCCTCGGCGGTGATTTCGGCCAGCAGGGTGGCGGTGGCGGCGCCGGGGCGCGAGGAGCGCGCCACGAAGCGCATGCCCTTGGCATCGGTGACGCGGTCGAGCTTATCCCACTCGAGCCCGTTCTTTTGCGCGAAGCCCAGCAGCGCCGGCGTGGGCTTACCCTCGGCGTCGAGGCCGATGTTGGTGTAAGGCCCCAGCACTTCGCTGTGCTGAACCGGCTGCTGGGTGGCCACGGCCGGCAGGAACACGGCCAGGCGGCGCGGCGAATACAGCGGGCCGGTGGCGGGCGTGCCGGGTTCGTCACGCACCTCGATGCGGCGCGCGGCCAGGCCCTTGAGCACGCCGTCGTGGAAGGCCTGGGCCAGTTCGGGCAGCGCCTTCGGCGGCAGCTCCTCGGTGCCCAGTTCGATCAGCAGCGGCAGGAAATCAGCCATTGATGGTCTCCTTGGTCTTCTTCAGGCCCGGGAAGCCGAGCTTCTCGCGCTGGGCGTAATAGGCTTCGGCCACGCTGCGCGAGAGCGCGCGCACGCGCAGGATGTAGCGCTGGCGCTCGGTGACCGAGATGGCGCGGCGGGCGTCGAGCAGGTTGAACGAGTGCGAGGCCTTGCAGACCTGCTCGTAGGCCGGCAGCGGCAGGCCCAGCTCGACCAGCTTCATGGCCTCGCGCTCGCAGGCGTCGAAGCGGTGGAAGAGTTCCTCCACGTCGGCGTGTTCGAAGTTGTAGGTGCTCTGCTCGACTTCGTTCTGGTGGTAGACGTCGCGGTAGTGCACCGGCGTGCCGTCGGGGCCGACGGTCCAGACCAGGTCGAACACGTTGTCGACGTTCTGCAGGTACATGCACAGCCGCTCGAGGCCGTAGGTGATCTCGCCGGTCACCGGCTTGCACTCCAGGCCACCGGCCTGCTGGAAGTAGGTGAACTGGGTCACTTCCATGCCGTTGAGCCAGACTTCCCAGCCCAGGCCCCAGGCGCCGAGCGTGGGCGATTCCCAGTTGTCCTCGACGAAGCGCAGGTCGTGCACCAGCGGGTCGACGCCGAGCGCCTTGAGCGAGCCGATGTAGAGGTCGAGGATGTCGTCGGGGTTGGGCTTGAGCACCACCTGGTACTGGTAGTAGCGCTGCAGGCGGTTCGGGTTCTCGCCGTAGCGGCCGTCGGTGGGGCGGCGGCAGGGCTGGACGTAGGCGGCGGCCCAGGGCTCGGGGCCGAGCGCGCGCAGGAAGGTGGCCGGATGGAAGGTGCCGGCGCCGACCTCGAGGTCGAGCGGCTGGATCAGGACGCAGCCCTGTTCGCCCCAGTACTGGTTGAGGCGCTGGATCAGCTCCTGGAAGGTCGGTGCGGTCATCGCGGTTTCGCCCTGTCCAAAGCGCGCTAGTATAGCCGCGGCCCGCGTCCCTGCTTGTTTTGCGCCCGATGAAGCCCTTCCTGATCCTCGAGACCGGCGTCCCCATCCCCAGCCTGCGCCGCCATGGCAGCTTCGGCCACTGGATCCGGGTCGCCGCCGGCCTGCATGGCCGCCAGGTGCGCCAGGTGCGCGTGCTCGACGGCGAGCCGCTGCCGGAGGCGGCCGACTACGCCGGCGTGCTCATCACCGGCTCGGGCGCCATGGTCACCGAGCGCGCCGACTGGAGCGAACGCTGCGCCGACTGGCTGCGCGACGCCGCCGAGGCCGGCCAGCCGCTGTTCGGCATCTGCTACGGCCACCAGCTGATCGCGCACGCGCTGGGTGGCCAGGTCGACTACAACCCGCGCGGCCGCGAAATGGGCACGGTGCCGGTGTCGCTGCACGCCGAGGCGGCCGGCGACCCGCTGTTCGCCGGCCTGCCCGCGCGCTTCGACGCCCACACCACGCACCTGCAGACCGTCACCACGCCGCCGCCGGGCGCCAGGGTGCTGGCGGCCTCCGACCGCGACGACTGCCAGGCCTTCCGCTGGGGCGAGGCGGCCTGGGGCGTGCAGTTCCATCCCGAGTTCAGCACCGGCATGATGCGGGGCTACATCCACGCCCGTTCCGAGGCGCTGGCGAAGGAAGGCACCTGCCACGCCAGCCTGTCGAAGGCGGTGCGGCCGGCGCCGCTGGCGCGTCGCGTGCTGCGGCGCTTCATCCACCAGGCGCACGGGCGCGGCAGGCACGAAGGGAACCGATGAACATCCGCAAGATCGACACCAACGCCGTCATCGCCTGCTTCACCCGCGCCGTCGACCTGGGCGGCCGCAACCCCAAGGCCGTGTTCGGCGCGGCGCTGCTGGCGCTGGTGCTGGTGTTCGGCCTGGGCACGGTGCTGATGCTGGGTGCCATCGCGGTGGCGGTGGGCGCGGGCTTCGACCCGAAGACGGCCGGCCCGGCGATGATGCTGGCGCTGGTCGCGCCCATCATGCTGTTCTACATGGTGCTGATGCCGGTGCTGGGCGGCGGCATGATGCACGTGGTGCACGAATCCGAATCCGGCCGGCCGGTGTCGGCCCTGGGCGTGTTCGCCGGCTTCCGCGGCGGCCGCCTAGCCTCGCTGGCGGGCCTGGCCATCCTGCCGCTCGCGGGCCTGGCGCTGACGCTGCTGAACTACCGCCTCTTCGGCGGCCCCACCTATTTCGCCGAGTACACGGCGATGATGGAGGCGGCCATGCAGGGCGTGCCGCCGGTGCCGCCCGAGGCGCGCTCGCCGGCGCTGATGTTCCTGGTGGGCCTGGGGCTCACGGCCCTGCAGAACCTGCTGCAGCTGGTCACGGTGCCGGCGGTGCAGCTGGGCCGGCGCAGCACGCTGGGCGCCATCGCCGACGGCCTCGCGATGGTGCGCCACAACCCGGGCCCGAGCCTGCTGCTGCTGGTGCTGGGCTTCGCCGCCATGCTGGCGGTGGCGCTGGTGATGGTGGTGGTGGCGCTGGTGCTCGGCGTCATCGCCGGTCTGCTGCCGCTGCTGGGGGTGCCGCTGGCGCTGCTGGTGATGCTGGCCTTCGCCGCGGCGGGGGTGGTGGTTTACACCGGCGTGGCGTACTTCGCCTGGCGCAGCCAGTTCGCGCCGGAAGACCCGGCCGCGGGCCCGCCGCCCATGCCGGCCCAGTTCGAGGCCTGAACCCGCTTCAGGGCAGGCCGGTGGCCAGGGCTTCGAGGGCGAGCACCGCGTAGAACGTGGCCACCGTGGCGAAGGCCGCCAGCAGCGCGACCGCCTGCGCCCACAGCCAAAGCCTGGCCCCGCGCGGCATCGCCGCCGGCGCGCAGGGCGCCAGCACCACGCGGGTGTCGCTGAGCAGGTCGTGCAGGGCCCGGTGGTCGGCGCGCCAGCCAGCCATGGCGTGGCCCAGGTGCAGCAGGCACCACGAGGGAACCCCCGCCACGAAGCGCAGCGCCACCCGGCCCGGCCCCGGCCGGCCGCCGTCGCCGCGTTCCACCCGCAGCCCGAACAGGCGCTTGCCCGGCGTGGCCTGCCAGGGCGAGGCCTCGAAGGCCACCCACCAGGCCGCCGACAGCGCGAACAGCACCGCCACGGCCACCAGTGCGGCGTCGAGCCAGGTGCCCGCCAGGTCAACCAGGGCCGCGCGCAGCGCCGGGTCGTTCGCCCAGCCGGGCAGGGCCTGCAGCGGGTCGCGGCCCTGGCCGAGGGCCACGTCGGCCAGTTCGAACAGGCGCAGCTGGAAACGGGACAGGTGCAGGTCGGTCTGGGCCAGCATGCGCTGGCCGGTGCCCCACAGCAGCGGCACCGAGAGGGCGAGCGGCGCCAGCGCGTCGAGGCTCCAGGCGGCGTAGCGGCGCCAGAACCCGGCCGGGCTGGCCATGGCTCAGGCCGCGGCGGCCCGGCGCTTGAGCACCGCGCCCGCCACGATGCCCAGCTCGTAGAGCAGGCACATCGGGATCGCCAGCATCAGCTGCGACACGACGTCGGGCGGGGTGATGATGGCCGCCAGGATGAACACGCCGACCACCACGTAGCCGCGCGCCTCGCGCAGCTGGGCCGGCGTCACCACGCCCAGCACCACCAGCACCACCACGGCCACCGGCAGTTCGAAGCTCAGGCCGAAGGCGAGGAAGATGACCAGCACGAAGTCGAGGTAGCGGCTGATGTCGGTCATCATCGCCACGCCCTCGGGCGTGATGGCGGTGAGGAAGCCGAACACCATCGGCAGCACCAGGAAATAGGCGAAGGCGCAGCCGGCGTAGAACAGCAGCACCGCCGCCACCAGCAGCGGCTTGGCCAGGCGCTTTTCGTTCTGGTACAGGCCCGGCGCCACGAAGGCCCAGGCCTGGTAGATCAGCACCGGCGCGGCCAGCACCAGGGCGGCGAAGAAGGCCAGCTTCACCGGCGTGAAGAAGGGCGAGGCCACTTCGATGGCCACCAGCTGGCCGCCGGCCGGCAGCTTCGACAGCAGCGGCGCGGCGAGCTCGGCGTAGAGCCGGTTGGCGAAGGGCATCAGGGCCGCGAACACCGCCAGCACCGCCACCACGCCCTTGAGCAGGCGCGAGCGCAGCTCGAGCAGGTGGCCCATCAGGGTTTCTTCGGGCTGGCCGGCGCGGCCGGTCATGGCGCGGGCGGCTCCTGGCGCGGGGCGGCGGGGGGAGCTTCAGGCGCGGCGGGTTCGCCCGGCGCGGCGGGCGGCGCGTCCTGCGCCTGGGCCTCGGCTTCGCGCACGGCACCGCCAAGGGTCTCGCCGGCGTTGCGCAGTTCGCGGGTGGTGTCCTGCACGGCTTCGCGCAGTTCGCGGGCCGGGTCGCCGACGCTGCGGCGCATTTCGTCGGCGGCCATCTCGCGTTCGAATTCGGACTTCACCGAATACCACTGCGCGCGCGCCTTGCGCACCCACAGGCCGGCGAAGCGGGCGGCCTTGGGCAGGCGCTCGGGACCGAGCACCACCAGGGCGACCACCGCGATCACCAGCAGTTCGCTGAAACCGATGTCGAACATGGAATTGCCGCCAGCCGGAGGCCGGCTCAGCCGTCCTTGCGCGAGTCCTGCGGGGCGGCGTCGGACTTGGTTTCGCCGGCGTCGCGACGCTCGTTGCCGAGCTGGGCCGGCGGCGCGTCGTCGCCGTCCTTGAGGCCCTTCTTGAAGCCCTTGATGCCTTCGCCGAGGTCCTTGCCGATGGTGCCGAGCTTCTTGGTGCCGAAGATCAGCACCACCACGACCAGGACGATGATCCAGTGCCAAATGCTAAAGCTGCCCATGCCAGTGATTCCTGCGCGGTTGCGATGGGCGAAGGATAGCGCAGCCGGGGGCCGGCCGCGCCGTCCGTCCGTCACTGTTTGACGGTGTTTTCCTCGAGCCGGTCGCGGAAATCGACCACGGCGCCCGGGGCGGGGCCGGTGCGGCCCTCGAAGATGGCCCGGGGGGTGGTGTTGCGACCGTACACGGCCTGGTTGGCCTTGTGGTCGATGCGCAGCACGGTGCCGTCCAGGGCGACGCCGGCGAACAGGCCGCGGGCGCGGGAATAGCTGTAGATCTCGGCCTTGAGCTGCTCGTCGGTGCTGGCCTGGGCGCTGCGGCCGACCGGGCCGGCGGCCACCGAGGCGTCGGCGCCAAGGGTGAACTTGCCGTTGACGATGTTGTCCACGCCGCGCTGGCTGCGGAACACCAGGATCACGTCGGCCGACTGCACGCCGGCCTGGAAGCCGAAGCTGCCGCCGCCGAGCTTGATGAAGCTGGGGTTGGACCAGGTGCCGTCCGGGCTGCGCACCGAGACCAGGCCCTTGCCGCCGCGGCCGCCGATGACCAGGCCGGCCTTGACCACGTCGGGGATGACGGCGATGGCGTAGGCCTCGCCGAACATCTTCTCGGGCACCGCCGTTTCCGGGATGCGCATGATTTCGGCCAGCACGCGGGCGGCGTCGGAGGCCTTGGCCTCTTCCTTGACGCCGGCCTGGGCCGGCAGGGCCAGCGCCAGGGCGAGCAGGGCGGCGAACGGGGCCAGGATTCGGGACATGGGCTTTACTCCGGGAGGACGCGACGCTTCGAGTATGGTGGCGCGGAATGAACCGTGGGTGAGCCGCGCCTTCACTTGCGCGATGATAAGTTGCGCGCAGCCGACAAGGACAGGTCCGCATGAAACCCTATCTCGACGCCCCCGCCAGCGCCGGCACCGGCCGCACCGCCCTGCTGGTGGTGAACCTGGGGACGCCCGACGCGCCCACCCGCCGCGCCGTGCACCGTTACCTGGCGCAGTTCCTGCACGACTACCGGGTGGTGGAGCTCACCCGCTGGCTGTGGTGCCCGATCCTGCACTTCATCATCCTGCCGCTGCGCTCGGGCAAGGTGGCGAAGAAGTACGCCTCGATCTGGGCCGAGGGCGGCTCGCCGCTGCTCGTGTACACCCAGCGCCTGGCCCAGGGCCTGCAGCACGCGCTGCCCGACGTCTCCGTGCGCGTGGCCATGCGCTACGGCAACCCCTCGGTGCCCGACGTGCTGCGCAAGCTGCAGGAAGAAGGCATGTCGCGCCTGCTGGTGCTGCCGCTGTACCCGCAGTATTCGGCCAGCACCTCGGGTTCGGTGCTCGACGCCGTGGCCAAGGAGCTGGCCGGCTGGCGCCGCACGCCCGACCTGCGCTTCATCGCCGACTACCACCTCGACGGCGGCTGGCTCGACGCCATGGAAGCTCGCGTGCGCGCCCACTGGGACCTGCACGGCCGCGCCGATAAGCTGCTGATGAGCTTCCACGGCCTGCCCAAGCGCTACGAAACCGCCGGCGACCCCTACCCGCGCCAGTGCGAGGCCGGCGCCCGCGCCCTGGCCGCGCGCCTGGGCCTGGCCGAAGGCGAGTGGAAGCTCACCTACCAGTCGCGATTCGGCCGCGAGGAGTGGCTGCAGCCCTACACCGACAAGACCCTCGAGGCGATGGCCCGCGACGGCGTGAAGACCGTGGACGTCGTGTGCCCGGGTTTCGCCGTGGACTGCCTGGAAACGCTGGAGGAGATCGCCGTCGAGAACGACGAGGCCTTCCGCCACGCCGGCGGCCAGGCGCTGCGCTACATCAGCGCGCTCAACGACGAACCCGGCCACGTGGCCGCGCTCGCCGCCCTGGCGCGACGCCAGCTGCAGGGCTGGCCGCACTGATGCACGAGCAGCGCATCGAAACCGCGCGCGGCCCGCTGGCGGCCCTGCGCGGCGGCCGCGCGGGCGGGCCGCGGCTGCTGTGCCTGCATGGCTGGCTCGACAACGCGGCCAGCTTCCTGCCGCTGTCGCCCTGGCTGGCGGAGTTCGACTGGGTGGCGCTGGATTTGCCGGGCCACGGCGCCAGTTCGCACCGCGCGCCGGGTTACGACTACGCCTTCGCCGACTGGCTGCACGACGTGCTGGACGTGCTCGACGCGCTGGGCTGGGAGCAGGCCGACCTGCTGGGCCATTCCATGGGCGGCGCCATCGCCTGCGCGCTGGCCGCCGCCGCGCCCGCGCGCGTGCGCCGGCTGGCGCTGGTGGAAGCGCTGGGCCCGGTGGCGGGCGACCCCACCCTGGCCGGCAGCCGCCTGCGCGAGGCCGTGCAGGCCCGCCGCGCGCGCGGCATGCGGCCGACACGCGTGATTCCTGACCTGGAAACGGCGGTGGCCATGCGCCTCACCGCCACCCAGATGGACCGCGAGTCCGCGCGCCTGATCGTGGAGCGCAACCTGCAGCCGGTGCGCGGCGGCTTCGCCTGGCGCAGCGACCCGCGCCTGACCCTGCCGGGCCACGTGCGCATGGACGAGGTGGCGGTGCAGTCGCTGCTGCGCGCCATCGAGGCGCCGGTGCTGGTGGTGGCGGCCGACCCGGCGCCGCCGTATTTCACCGCCGCGGTGCGCGAGGCGCGCCTGGCCTGCCTGCGCGACGGCCGCGTGCTCGTGCTGCCGGGCAGCCACCACCTGCACATGGAGCAGCCGCAGGCCGTGGCGACGCCGGTGCTGGAATTCCTGCGCGCCTAGTCGGCGCTGGGCTGCACGGTGACGGCCAGGGTGGTGCCGCCGTCGGCCTCGGCCACGAAGTTGGCTTCCATGCGGCGCTGGTCCTTGGTGAAGCCGGCCACGTAGATGGGCGCCTGCTCGAGCACGCTGGCCTCGGTCCAGCCCTGGGCGGCCTGGGCCTGGCGGAACTCGGCGAACACCAGCGCAGCCGCGCGCGGGCTGCGCAGGCTCACCGACACCGCGTCGCCCAGGCTCATGGCGGTGATGAGCCGGCCGTCTTCCGGCAGGCGCACGTCGGCGGGGAAGGTTTCCGGCAGGCGCACGTCGTCGCCGCTGGTGGCGACGTAGGTGCCTTCCTCGGTTTCGATGGTGACGGTCTGCTGGCCGTCTTCGATCTCCACCTCGGCGTGCTGGCCGCTGCTGGCTTCGATGGCCTTCTCGACCAGGGTTTCGTTGGCCTTGTCCTGGGCCTTGCCGCAGGCGGCGAGCAGGACGGCCGCCAGCGCGGCGGCGGGCAAGCGGTGCATCGGGTTCACGGTGGTATCCGGCGGGGCGGTTACCGGATCAAACGCGCCAGCGTTCCCTTCAAGGCCAGCCCCTCGCCGCGCAGGTAGTCGCGCTCGTCGCGCCAGGCCGGGCAGCGCGCTTCCACTTCGCGCCAGAAGCGGCGCGAATGGTTGGCGTGGATCAGGTGGCAGAGCTCGTGCACCAGCACGTATTCGAAGGCCGACGGCCGGCCGAGCACCAGGGCCAGGTCGAGCGAGAGCGCGTCGGAGGGGCTGAGCGAACCCCAGAGCGACGACAGCGGGCGCAGGCGGAAGGCCATGGGCGCGCGCGGCAGCGTGGGCAGGTATTTCGGCACCCAGGCGCCCAGGTCGGCGCGGGCCTGTTCGAGGTAGAACTCGCGCAGGGCGGCGCGGGCGCGGCGGTCGTCGGCGCGCTCGGGCAGGTGCAGCTCGATGCCGTGCTCGCCGAGGCGGGCGCGGGCGAAGCGGCCCTCGTGCCAGCTCAGCGGCACCTGTTCGCCGCGCAGCGGCAGCGGTTCGCACTGGCCGCGGCCGAAGGCGGGCGCGTCGGCGGCGGGCTGCTTCGCCAGCTGGGCCACGAGCCAGTCGCGGTGCTCGAGCAGGAAGCTTTCGGCCAGGCGCACCGAGGCCGTCATGGGCAGCGTGAGGCGCGCGCCCTTGTCGGAAACGATCAGGCGCAGCCGGCGCGCGCGGCGGTCGCGCACCCAGCGCACCGGCACGGCGCCGCCGTCGGCCAGGGCCAGCGCGCGGGTTTCAGGCGCGGGCGGGGCCGGGCGGGTGAGTCGCAGGAACATGGGCGTAATTTACCTTGTGCGCGCACCTGTAG